>NZ_AKJT01000110.1 GCF_000282195.1 Pseudomonas sp. GM18 | reverse complement strand
GGATTTTGTGGCGCGTCGAGCGTAGAAAAGATCGCAGCCTTCGGCAGCTCCTACAGACGTACGCCATTCCAGTGTAGGAGCTGCCGAAGGCTGCGATCTTTTGATCTTTGTTCTTAAGATCAAGATCAAAAGATCGCAGCCTTCGGCAGCTCCTACAGGGATTTCGGTGAATCTCGGATCAGCGGTTGGCACTCACCATTCAGCGTTGTTCGATTGGCACGAACTTGCGCTGTTCGACGCCGACGTACTCGGCGCTCGGGCGGATGATGCGGTTGTGGGCGCGTTGCTCGAACACATGCGCCGCCCAGCCAGTCAGGCGCGAGCAGACGAAGATCGGTGTGAACAACTTGGTCGGAATGCCCATGAAGTGATACGTCGAGGCATGGTAGAAGTCGGCGTTCGGGAACAGTTTCTTCTGCTCCCACATGGTCTTGTCGATGGCTTCGGACACCGGGAACAGCACCGTATCACCCACTTCATCGGCGAGTTTTTTCGACCAGCCCTTGATCACCTCGTTGCGCGGATCGTTGTCCTTATAGATCGCGTGGCCGAAGCCCATGATCTTGTCTTTGCGCGCGAGCATGTCGAGGGTGCCTTTGATCGCCTCTTCCGGCGAGCTGAAGCGCTCGATCATTTCCATCGCCGCTTCGTTGGCGCCGCCGTGCAGCGGGCCGCGCAGGGAGCCGATGGCGGCGGTGACGCACGAAAACAGATCCGACAGGGTCGAGGCGCACACCCGGGCGGTGAAGGTCGAGGCGTTGAATTCGTGTTCCGCGTAGAGGATCAGCGAAACGTTCATCACCTTGACGTGCAACTCGCTCGGCTTCTTGTCGTGCAACAGGTGCAGGAAATGGCCGCCGATGCAGGCTTCATCGGTCACGCAATTGATGCGTTTGCCGTCGTGGCTGAAGCGATACCAGTAGCACATGATCGCCGGGAGCGCGGCCAGCAGGCGGTCGGTTTTGTCGTGCTGCTCGGAGAAGTCTTTCTCCGGCTCGATGTTGCCCAAGAACGAGCAGCCGGTGCGCATCACATCCATCGGATGGGCGTCGGCGGGGATGCGCTCCAGCACTTCTTTCAGCGCTTGCGGCAGGTCGCGCAGCTTGCTCAGTTTCTGGGTGTAGGCGGCCAGTTGCGCCTGGGTCGGCAGTTCGCCGTACAGCAGCAGGTAAGCCACTTCTTCGAACTGTGCGTCAACCGCCAGTTCGCGCACGTCGTAACCGCGATAGGTCAGGCCGGCGCCCGACTGGCCCACGGTGGATAGTGCGGTTTGCCCGGCAACCTGGCCACGGAGCCCGGCGCCACTGAGTACTTTTGCTTCGGCCATTGCTGTCTCCAGTTTTTGAATTTGTTAGGGAATCTGCAATTTCTACACGGTTATCTTATTTTTGTAGCAGCTGCCGAACCTGTGAGGCTGCGTCCGGCTGCGAAGCAGTCGTAAAACTGCATACACGGTCGCCCGGTATCGCGAGTCCTTCGGCCTCGAACGCAGCCTCGCGGGCTCGGCAGCTGCTACGGGAATGCGTGTTTCATTATTTCTTTGCAGCAAACAACGCATCGAGCTTCTGCTCGAAGGTGTGGTAATCGATGCGATCGTAAAGCTCCATGCGCGTCTGCATGGTGTCGATGACGTTCTGTTGCGTGCCGTCGCGGCGGATCGCGGTGTAGACGTTTTCCGCGGCCTTGTTCATCGCGCGGAACGCCGACAGCGGGTACAGCACCAGCGACACATCGGCACCGGCGAGCTGCTCGGTGGTGTACAGCGGCGTCGCGCCGAATTCGGTGATGTTGGCCAGGATCGGCGCTTTCACGCGGCTGGCGAACAATTTGTACATCTCAAGCTCGGTGATCGCTTCCGGGAACACCATGTCGGCGCCAGCCTCGATGCACGCGGCCGCGCGATCCAGCGCAGACTCCAGACCTTCCACCGCCAGGGCATCGGTGCGGGCCATGATCACGAAGCTGTCGTCGGTGCGGGCATCGACGGCGGCTTTGATACGGTCGACCATTTCCTGCTGCGAGACGATCTCTTTATTAGGACGGTGACCGCAGCGCTTGGCGCCGACCTGGTCTTCGATGTGAATCGCCGCCGCGCCGAACTTGATCATCGACTTGACGGTACGGGCGACGTTGAACGCCGAGGAACCGAAACCGGTGTCCACGTCTACCAGCAGCGGCAGATCGCAGACGTCGGTGATACGGCGCACGTCGGTCAGCACGTCATCCAGGCCGGTAATGCCCAGGTCCGGCACGCCGAGGGAGCCGGCAGCCACCCCGCCCCCCGACAGGTAAATAGCCTTGAAACCGGCGCGCTTGGCCAGCAGCGCGTGGTTGGCGTTGATCGTGCCGACCACTTGCAGCGGATGCTCGCTGGCGACCGCATCGCGGAAACGCTGGCCTGGAGTGCTCTTGTTGGAACTCATGACTCACCTCGTTCAGTGGCTGTCGGGTTAGCGCCGTCCTGGTAGTGACGGGCGATATTGCGTTTGGAGGCGCCGATGTGACGGCGCATCAACAACTCGGCCAGTTCACCGTCACGGTCGGCAATGGCATCGAGAATGCGGTGGTGCTCGGCAAACGCCTGGCGTGGCCGATTGGGCGTGGTGGAAAACTGGATGCGGTACATGCGCACCAGTTGATAGAGCTCGCCGCAGAGCATCTGGGTCAGAGTGCGGTTCCCGCTGCCCTGGATGATCCGGTAATGAAAGTCGAAATCGCCTTCCTGCTGGTAGTAGCCGACGCCTGCCTGAAACGCCGCATCGCGCTCGTGGGTTTCCAGTACCCGGCGAAGTTCGTCGATTTCTTCAACGGTCATGCGTTCAGCCGCCAGACGGCAAGCCATACCTTCCAGGGATTCGCGAATTTCGTAGAGTTCCAGCAATTCGGCATGGCTCAGCGACACCACCCGCGCCCCGACGTGCGGCACGCGAACCAGCAGGCGCTGGCCTTCCAGACGGTGGATCGCCTCACGCAGCGGCCCGCGGCTGATGCCGTAGGTGCGCGCCAGCTCCGGCTCGGAGATCTTGCTGCCCGGGGCGATCTCACCCTTGACGATGGCCGCCTGAATGCGTCGGAAGACGTTTTCGGAAAGTGTTTCCGAGTCATCCTGAACCGTGACCGGGGGATCGAGTTGATCCAGCATATTGTCGACACCTTTAAAAGCAATGCCGCAAAAACTAGCGAATAAGACCAATTACGTCAAAGGATAAATAGATATTGTCGACAATCGTCTAATAACTGCTTGCACCATAACGAAGCAGCACCCCCGATTACAGCCGTCCGCCAGCGCTGGCGCCATAAAACCACCGTGCTAGAATGCCGCCCGCATTTGCTTGTCATCTGCATTGCCTGTCATAAAAAAAGGATAGGCAGACGAGGGAGCTTGTGCAGCAATGCCAGGGCCTTGAATTGAAGAACGGACCGCTGCGCATCAGGATTTATGAGACTCAAGCTCTTCACCACATTTCTTTGTCTTCTTGGCCTGTCAGGTTTTGCCGCGGCAGGGGAAAAGACTGTGTACGGCCTCAATGAGTACGCGTCGCTGGACGGCATTAATCTGGAAGTCGCCGCCAAACTCGACACCGGGGCGAAAACCGCCTCGCTGAGCGCCCGCGACATCAAACGTTTCAAACGCAATGGCGAATCCTGGGTGCGCTTCTATCTGGCCATCGACGCCGCGCATTCGCACCCGATCGAACGACCACTGGCCCGTGTCAGCAAGATCAAGCGCCGGGCCGGTGACTACGACCCGGAAGAAGGCAAGAAGTACACCGCCCGTCCGGTCATCGAGCTGGATATCTGCATGGGGTCGGCTTTACGCAGTATCGAAGTGAACCTGACCGACCGCAGCGCCTTCCAATACCCGCTCTTGATCGGCTCCGAGGCGCTCAAGCGCTTCGATGCGCTGGTTGACCCAAGTCTTAAATACGCTGCTGGCAAACCTGCCTGCGCCACCGACGCACATACCGCAGAGTAATTCCAATGCGCTCTCTTACCCTCCATCTGAAATTGCTGATCGCCATCCTGGTGGTGCTGGGCATTTCAGTTACGGCCTATCAGATTTTTGTGCTCGGTATTCCGGTGACTGAAGACGCCACCGATGACTTGTGGAACATCGACGCCAAGGTCGAGTTCGTCGCCAACGCCAAAGACCCGATCAAGATCCAGATGTTCGTGCCGCCGCTGAGCCGCGACTACGTGAGCCTTAACGAGAGTTTCATTTCCAATAACTACGGTGTGGCGGTGAACCGTGTCGACGGCAACCGCAAGGTCACCTGGTCGGCGCGTCGGGCCAAGGGCAACCAGACCCTTTATTACCGTCTGGTGCTGACCAAGCGCTACACCGGCGAAAAATCCAAGGTCAAAGGGGCGACCTTCCGCGACAGCATCGCCGTCGAAGGCCCGGAAAAAATCGCTGCCGAAGCCTTGCTCGCGCCGATCCGCCAGCATTCGGCCGACGTCGAAACCTTCATCGGCGAAGCCATCAAGCGTGTCAACAACCTCAACGACGACAACGTGAAACTGCTGCTGGCCGGCGATCCGTCCACCGTGAACAAAGCTAAAATCGTCGAACTGGTACTGTCCATTGCCCACGTGCCGGTGGAAAAGGTCCACACCATCCGCCTGGTGGCCGATCAGCCGCAAATGCCTGAACTCTGGTTGCGCAGTTTCAACGGCACCGACTGGCTGTACTTCAACCCGGAAACCGGCGAACAGGGCCTGCCCACCGACCGCTTGCTGTGGTGGACCGGCGATGAAAACCTGATCACCGTCGATGGCGGCAAGAAAGCCAACGTCACCTTCAGCCTGAACAACAGCGAAATGAACGCCATTCGCCTGGCCAAGCTGACCGACGAGAACTCCGACGCCAATTTCCTCGATTACTCGCTGTACGGCCTGCCGCTGGAAACCCAGCAGACCTTCATGATCATGGTGATGATCCCGATCGGCGTGCTGGTGATCCTGATCCTGCGCAACCTGATCGGCATCCAGACACTCGGCACCTTTACCCCGGTGCTGATCGCCCTCGCCTTCCGGGAAACCCAGCTCGGCTTCGGTATCGTGCTGTTTACCATCATTACGGCGCTGGGGCTGTCGCTGCGCTCCTACCTTGAACACTTGAAACTGCAAATGCTGCCGAGGCTGTCGGTGGTGCTGACCTTCGTGGTGGTGCTGATCGCAGCCATCAGCCTGTTCAGCCACAAACTCGGGCTGGAGCGCGGGTTGTCAGTGGCGCTGTTCCCGATGGTGATTCTGACCATGACCATCGAACGCCTGTCGATCACCTGGGAAGAGCGCGGCGGCGGCCATGCCATGAAAGTGGCGATCGGCACGCTGTTCGCCGCCTCCCTGGGGCACCTGATCATGAGCGTGCCGGAGCTGGTGTACTTCGTGTTCACCTTCCCGGCGGTCCTGCTGATTCTGGTGGGCTTCATGCTGGCCATGGGTCGTTATCGCGGTTATCGCCTGACCGAACTGGTGCGTTTCAAGGCTTTCCTGAAGGAGGCTGACGCCTGATGTTTGGTCTCTGGAAGACCTGGAAAGCCCTGGAGGCCCGGGGCATCATGGGGATCAATCGGCGTAACGCAGACTACGTGCTCAAGTACAACAAGCGCAGCCTGTACCCGATCGTCGATGACAAGATCATCACCAAGGAACGCGCCATCGCCGCCGGCATCCACGTGCCGGAGCTGTACGGCGTGATCTCCACCGAGAAGGAAATCGACAACCTCGACGAGATCATCGGCGGACGCACCGACTTCGTGATCAAACCGGCCCAGGGCGCCGGCGGCGACGGCATCATTGTGGTTGCCGACCGGTTCGAGGGGCGCTATCGCACAGTGTCCGGCAAGATCATCGCCCATGAGGAACTCGAGCACCATATCTCGAGCATCCTCACCGGCTTGTATTCCCTGGGCGGGCACCGCGACCGTGCGCTGATCGAATACCGCGTGACCCCAGACCAGATCTTCAAAAGCATCAGCTACGAAGGTGTGCCGGACATCCGCATCATCGTGCTGATGGGCTATCCGGTGATGGCCATGCTGCGCCTGCCGACCCGCCAGTCCGGCGGCAAGGCCAACCTGCACCAGGGCGCCATCGGCGTCGGTGTCGATCTGGCCACCGGCCTGACATTGCGCGGCACCTGGTTGAACAACATCATCAACAAACACCCGGACACCACCAACGCGGTGGACGGCGTGCAACTGCCCTACTGGGACGGCTTCATGAAACTCGCCGCCGGCTGCTACGAGTTGTGCGGGTTGGGATATATCGGTGTCGACATGGTGCTCGACCAGGAGAAAGGGCCGCTGATTCTTGAGCTCAATGCCCGGCCCGGGTTGAACATTCAGATTGCCAACGATTGCGGACTGACGTTGCGTACCCACGCGGTCGAAGCGCGACTCGAAGAGCTGAAGGCCCGCGGGATCACCGAAACGGTGCAGGAACGCGTGGAGTTCGTTCAGGAATTGTTTGGGCATATTCCGGCGGTTGAGGGCTGACCTGTGGCTAGGGGGCTTGCCCCCTAGCCACAGATGTATCTGTTGCCGACATCCCCTCTAGGAGCAAATCCTGCAGAGGACTACAATCGCTCCCCCGCCTCGATGGCTGATCTGCCCCGCCCATGTTGACCTGTTCCGTACACCCGCTGCCCTATCGCGCCAACCCCGCCGAGTACTTCGCGGCGATTCGTCATGCCCCCGGTGCCGTGCTGCTCGACAGCGGCCGGCCGAGCGCCGAGCGTGGGCGTTTTGACCTGCTCAGCGCCTGGCCGCTGGAGCAACTGGCGGTGTTGCCGGATGAAAGCGGCAGCCATTTCCTGCAACGCCTTCGCAAAAACCTTACACAGCTCGGTGAAGCAACCGTCCCTGACGACCTGCCCTTCGCCGGCGGCCTGATCGGCTACCTGAGCTACGACTTCGGCCGGCATCTGGAAAACCTGCCAAGCCAGGCAAGGGACGATCTGCAATTGCCTGATGCCCGCTTCGGGCTGTACGACTGGGCGCTGATCAGCGATCACCGCCTGGCCACCAGTCAACTGGTGTTCCACCCGACGCTGATCGACAGCGAACGACAACGGCTGATCGAACTGTTCACTCAACCCGCCACCGAGAACATCGAGCCGTTCAAACTGGACGGTCCGATGAACGCCGACCTGAGCGCCGACGACTATCGGCAAGCCTTCGAACGCATTCAGCAGTACATCCAGGCCGGCGACTGCTATCAGGTCAACTTCGCCCAGCGCTTTCGCGCCCAATGCCAGGGCGATCCGTGGGCGGCCTATTGCGCGCTGCGGGCGGCCTGCCCGACACCGTTTTCCGGCTTCCAGAGCCTGCCCGACGGCGGCGCGGTGCTGAGCCTGTCGCCGGAGCGCTTCGTCAAAGTCAGCGAACGCCACGTCGAAACCCGCCCGATCAAAGGCACCCGCCCCCGCGGGCTGACCGCTGCCGAAGATGCGGCGAACGCCGCCGAACTGCTGGCCAGCCCCAAGGACCGCGCGGAAAACCTGATGATCGTCGACCTGCTGCGCAACGATCTGGGCCGTACCTGCCGCATTGGCTCGGTGCGGGTGCCGGAGTTGTTCAGCCTGGAAAGCTATCCGAATGTGCATCACCTGGTGAGCAGCGTCACCGGCGAACTGGCGGATGACAAGGATGCACTGGATTTGATCGCCGGCAGCTTCCCCGGCGGTTCGATTACCGGCGCGCCGAAGATTCGCGCCATGCAGATCATCGATGAGCTGGAACCGACGCGTCGTGGATTGTACTGCGGTTCATTGCTGTATCTGGACGTGCGCGGGGAGATGGACAGTTCCATCGCCATTCGCAGTCTGTTGGTCAAGGATGGGCAGGTGTGCTGCTGGGGTGGCGGCGGGATCGTCGCGGATTCGGACTGGCAGGCGGAATATCAGGAATCGATTACCAAGGTGAAGGTGTTGCTCGATACCCTTCAAAACCTGTAACCGACACCATTATCGTTCCCACGCTCTGCGTGGGAATGCAGCCCGGGACGCTCCGCGTCCCAAAGCGGACGCAGAGCGTCCATTGAGGCATTCCCACGCGGAGCGTGGGAATGATCAGAGATCAAAAGATCGCAGCC
>NZ_AKJT01000109.1 GCF_000282195.1 Pseudomonas sp. GM18 | reverse complement strand
CGAACGCAGCCTCGCAGGCTCGGCAGCTGCTACTAGGCTGCGATCTTTTGATTTAAGCCTTTGAGTGACTAAAGTACCCTGTGCACAAAATTGACAGGTATCCCCACGTCCCATGCTCTTCCTGATCGGCTACATCAGCAGCGTCGTGCTGATCAATTACGCCTTTTCCACCGCCCCGCACCTGGACATCATCTGGTCGGCCTGGGGTGGTCTGGTGTTCGTGCTGCGCGACTTGGTGCAAACCCGCTTCGGTCATGGCGCGATCGCGGCGATGCTGGTGGCGCTGGTGCTGTCCTACGTCACCTCCGACCCGTCGATTGCCCTTGCCAGCGCCACGGCGTTCGCCGTGTCCGAGTGCATCGACTGGCTGGTGTTCAGCATCACCAAGCGCCCGTTGCACGATCGCCTGTGGATAAGTTCGGCCCTGAGCATCCCGCTGGACACCTTCATCTTCTTCGGCATGATCGATGCGCTCACACCGGGCGTGATCCTCACTGCGCTGGGTTCAAAGTTCGTGGGCGTCACCGTGGTCTGGTTGGCCATGGCCTGGCGCCTGCGCAAACAGGCTGTCGTCAGCTGAAGCCAAACCCTCAGGTTCATGTAAAATGCCGCGCTTTCTCCCCATGGGAAGCGCGCTTCCCTCGATGATCCGCTCCTTTGAGGACCTGAGATGACCCGTATCGGAACTCCATTGTCGCCAACCGCGACCCGCGTATTGCTGTGTGGCTGTGGTGAGTTGGGCAAGGAAGTGGTGATCGAGCTGC
This sequence comes from Pseudomonas sp. GM18, assembly GCF_000282195.1. GTDB lineage: Bacteria > Pseudomonadota > Gammaproteobacteria > Pseudomonadales > Pseudomonadaceae > Aquipseudomonas. Next base: position 28,723 of record NZ_AKJT01000109.1, on the reverse strand, counting down.
AACGCCTGGGCGTTGAAGTGATTGCCGTGGATCGCTACGCCAATGCGCCGGCCATGCAAGTCGCCCATCGCAGCCATGTGATCAACATGCTCGACGGCGCCGCCCTGCGTGCGGTGATCGAAGCCGAGAAGCCGCACTTCATCGTGCCGGAAATCGAAGCCATCGCCACCGCGACCCTGGTGGAGCTGGAATCCGAAGGTTTCACCGTGATCCCGACCGCTCGCGCCGCGCAGCTGACCATGAACCGCGAAGGCATCCGCCGCCTGGCCGCTGAAGAGCTGGACCTGCCGACATCGCCGTACCACTTCGCCGACACCTTCGAGGATTACCGCAAGGCAGTCGAAGACCTGGGCTTCCCGTGCGTGGTCAAACCGGTCATGAGTTCCTCCGGCAAGGGGCAGAGCCTGCTGCGCAGTGTCGATGACGTGCAGAAGGCCTGGGATTACGCTCAAGAGGGCGGCCGCGCCGGTAAAGGTCGCGTGATCGTCGAAGGCTTCATCGACTTCGACTACGAAATCACTCTGCTGACCGTGCGTCACGTCGGTGGCACTACGTTCTGTGCGCCTGTCGGTCACCGTCAGGAGAAGGGCGACTACCAGGAATCCTGGCAGCCACAAGCCATGAGCCCGGTTGCCTTGGCTGAATCCGAGCGCGTTGCCAAAGCGGTCACCGAAGCCTTGGGCGGTCGTGGCCTGTTTGGCGTCGAGTTGTTCATCAAGGGTGATCAGGTGTGGTTCAGCGAAGTCTCGCCGCGCCCGCATGACACCGGTCTGGTGACCCTGATTTCCCAGGACCTGTCGCAGTTCGCACTGCACGCACGGGCGATCCTGGGTTTGCCGATTCCATTGATTCGTCAGTTCGGCCCATCGGCGTCGGCGGTAATTCTGGTTGAAGGGCAGTCGACTCAGACCGCATTCGCCAACCTGGGAGCCGCGTTGAGCGAGCCGGATACCGCGTTGCGTCTGTTCGGCAAGCCTGAGGTCAATGGTCAGCGGCGGATGGGGGTGGCGTTGGCGCGTGATGAGTCGATCGAGGCCGCTCGTGCAAAAGCGACCCGTGCGTCCCAAGCTGTTGTTGTAGAGCTGTAATCGAGTCGCGGCATTCGCGGGCAATCCGACTTGCCCGCGAAGCTTTGTACTTCAGACAGCCCGATTCAAATCGTTATTGCGCGTCTCCTTCAGGCACAGCACCGCTATCAAGCTCAGCACCGCCGCCCCCGACACATACCCGCCGACATAACTCAAACCGCCCATTGCCACCAGTTTTTGCGCAAAGAACGGTGCCGCCGAGGCGCCGACAATGCCGCCCAGGTTGTAGGCAGCCGATGCGCCGGTATAGCGCACGTGGGTCGGAAACAGCTCCGGCAGCAGCGCGCCCATTGGCGCAAACGTCACGCCCATCAGAAACAGTTCGATGCACAGGAACAGCGCCACACCCCAGGTCGAGCCATGGGTCAGTAGCGGTTCCATCAAGAAACCGGACAGAATCGCCAGCACGCCGCCGATGATCAGCACCGGCTTGCGCCCGAAACGATCGCTGGCCCAGGCCGACAGCGGTGTCGCGGCGGCCATGAACAGCACCGCGAAACACAGCAGCGCGAGGAAGGTTTCCCGGGTGTAACCGAGCGTCGACACGCCGTAACTCAGCGAAAACACCGTCGAGATGTAGAACAGCGCATAGCACACCACCATTGACCCGGCGCCCAGCAGCATCGGTGCCCAGTATTGGCTGAACAGCTCGACCAACGGAATCTTCACCCGCTCCTGGCGAGCCACGGCGTTGGCGAACACCGGGGTTTCGTGGAGCTTGAGGCGTACGTACAAGCCCACCATCACCAGCGCGGCACTGAGCAGGAACGGAATCCGCCAGCCCCACGAACGGAACTGCTCGTCGTTCAAGCTCATGGCCAGGGTCAGGAACAGGCCGTTGGCCGCCAGAAACCCGATCGAAGGACCGAGTTGCGGAAACATGCCGAACCAGGCGCGCTTGCCTTTGGGCGCGTTCTCCGTGGCCAGCAATGCGGCGCCGCCCCATTCACCGCCCAGCCCCAGGCCTTGGCCGAAGCGCAGCACGCAAAGCAGGATCGGCGCCCAGGCGCCAATGCTGTCGTAACCCGGCAGCACGCCAATCAGCGTGGTGCACACACCCATCAGCAGCAGCGAGGCCACCAGTGTCGATTTGCGTCCGATGCGGTCGCCGAAATGGCCGAACAGTGCCGAACCCAGCGGCCGTGCAAGGAAGGCGATACCGAAGGTGAGGAACGCCGACAGCATCTGGGCTGTGCCGGAGGTTTGCGGAAAGAACACCGGGCCGATCACCAATGCTGCGGCGGTGGCATAGACGTAGAAGTCGTAGAACTCGATGGCCGTGCCGATGAAACTTGCAGTGGCCACGCGGGTGGCGGAGTTCGTCGGTTGGGCAGGCGCGGTGTCGCTGAACGTTGTGCTGGTCGTCATGCGGTTATCCCTGACAGTCATGTGCCCCAGTGGAGCGAATTATTATGGTCGAATACCCAGGGATGTGGGTTTAACGCAGAGTGCGGGTAGCACGGGGTATGGCAGGGCTTGGTAAGCGGCTCGATTATAGGAAGGCAGCTAATGATTCAACAAGCGGCTTGGAGGACGCGATGGCTTTTGTGGCGAGGGAGCGTGTCAGATTTTGGAAAGGGCAGGTGCTGAACTGGTATGCCAGATCAGCACGCGCGTGACGCGATTCTCTTCAGTCGCCAGAATCTCCAGCCGATATCGGCCGATCTTCAGGCACACCGCACTGTCCGGAATCGTCTCCAGCGCTTCGGTCACCAGTCCGTTGAGGGTTTTCGGACCATCGCTGGGCAAATGCCAGCCGAGGCTCTTGTTCAACTCGCGGATGGACGCTGCACCATCAATCACCAGTCGGCCATCGGCCTGCGGGTGAATGTGCGGGTTATCCAGGCTGTGCTGGTTTTCGAACTCGCCGACGATTTCTTCGAGAATATCTTCCAGGGTCACGATACCCAGCACTTCCCCGTACTCGTCGACCACCATGCCCAAGCGCCGCTGCTGTTTGTGGAAGTTGAGCAATTGCAGCTGCAACGGTGTGCTTTCCGGCACGAAGTACGGTTCGTGACTGGCCGCCAGCAGCGCTTCCACGGTCAGGCTTGAATCCGGCAGCAAATGACGGATCTGTCGGGTGTTGAGCACCGCTTCAACCTGGTTGATGTCGCTGTGGAATACCGGCAGGCGGGTGCGCTTGTTGTGGCGCAGTTGCTCGATGATTTCTTCGAGGGGGTCGTCCAGGTTGATCCCGTCGACGTCGCTGCGTGGCACCAGAATATCGTTGACCGTGATGTTATCCAGTGCGTGGATACCTGACAGTGGGCGATAGGCCGCGTGTTCGTGATCGTCGTGCCGATCTGCCGGTGCCTCATCTTCGCTTTGCTGCACCACGTTGACCTTGCGGGCGAATGGCCGCATCAGCAGTTGGCTGATGCCATTGAGTAGCCACGCGGCGGGATAGACGATTTTCAACGGTATGCCGAGCAGTGTGTTGCCCAAGGCCAGGACGGCATCCGGATAGCGGGCGGCGAGGGCGCGTGGCAGGTAGTCGGCGAATACCAGCAATGCTGCGCCGGCACCGAGGCAGGCAATCCAGGGGCCGTTTTGTGCCCAGGTGAAAATTGCCAGCAAGGTGCTGATGACCACCACCAGCGCGCGGCACAAGGTGTTGCAGAGGATCAGGCTGTTGAGCGGGAAACTCAGCTTGGCCACGGGTTTGTCGCTGGAGCGCGAGGCTGTGCGCTGGGCCAGCAACTGCTGTTGTGCAACTTCGATGGCGGTAAACAGCCCCGACCATAAAATCAGCAGGGCCAGCACCGCAAGCATCGGCCCTATGGGCAAGTCGTCCATTAATGCCGCCCGTCAGATGTGCAGAATGTATTCGCGGACCAGCTTGCTGCCGAAATACGCCAGCATCAGCAGGCAGAAACCGGCAAGGGTCCAGCGGATGGCTTTGTGTCCGCGCCAGCCGAGACGGTTGCGCCCCCAGAGCAGCACGCTGAACACGATCCAGGCCAGGCACGCCAGCAGGGTTTTATGCACCAGGTGCTGGGCGAACAGGTTCTCGACGAACAGCCAGCCGGAAATCAGCGACAACGACAGCAGGCTCCAGCCGGCCCAGAGGAAACCGAACAGCAGGCTTTCCATGGTTTGCAGCGGCGGGAAGTTCTTGATCAGCCCGGACGGATGCTTGTGCTTGAGCTGATGGTCCTGAATCAGCAGCAGCAAGGCCTGGAACACCGCGATGGTGAACATGCCGTAAGCGAGGATAGACAAAAGAATGTGGGCGAGAATGCCTGGCTCTTCATCAATGATCTGCACTGTGCCGGCAGGGGCGAACTGTGCCAGCAGCGCGGTTGCGGCGCCCAGCGGGAACAGCAATAGAAGAAGGTTTTCCACTGGAATCCGTGAGCAGGCCAGCAAGGTCAGGGCGATGACCGCTGCGGCAATCAGGCTGGCGGCGCTGAAAAAGTCCAGGGCCAGGCCGACCGGAGTCAGCAGATAGGTGATCAGGCTGGCGCTGTGGGCCAGCACGGCCAGTACGCCGAGCGTGACCAGCAGGCGTTTGTTCGCCTTGGCGCCGGAGGCCAGACGAGTGCCTTGATAGAAGGTCGCAGCGGCATATAAGCAGGCGGCGGCGAGAGTAGTAAGCAAACTGGGTGACAAGGGGAGCATAAATCCTGTTAGGCAGGCCCGAAAGGCGTTGAGTTTGGCATAGAACCCATACGGCACGAAAGACCATGCAAGCTGACGGCGAGGTGTCCGCCAGACGCAGTCTTCGCTATAATCCGCGACCTGCCCACGCCGCAGGCTCGCCGAGCACAAGTTGATTCCGGTCTGGGCCGCCATTATCCCGGTCTACACAGGGCCTGAAAGGATCGCGCAATGTTTGAAAACTTAACCGACCGTCTCTCGCAGACGCTGCGCCATGTCACCGGCAAGGCCAAGCTGACCGAAGACAACATCAAAGACACCCTGCGTGAAGTGCGCATGGCGTTGCTCGAAGCCGACGTCGCCTTGCCGGTGGTCAAAGACTTCGTCAATTCGGTCAAGGAACGCGCTGTCGGCACCGAGGTGTCGCGTAGCCTGACGCCGGGCCAGGCCTTCGTGAAGATCGTCCAGGCCGAACTCGAAAGCCTGATGGGCGCGGCCAACGAAGATCTGAACCTGAGCGCCGTTCCACCGGCCGTGGTTCTGATGGCCGGTTTGCAGGGTGCGGGTAAAACCACCACCGCCGGCAAACTGGCGCGCTTCCTTAAGGAGCGCAAGAAGAAGTCGGTCATGGTCGTGTCCGCGGACGTTTACCGTCCGGCGGCGATCAAGCAGCTGGAAACCCTGGCCAACGACATCGGCGTGACGTTCTTCCCGTCCGACCTGAGCCAGAAGCCGGTCGACATCGCGCAAGCGGCTATTAAAGAAGCCAAGCTGAAATTCATCGACGTGGTCATCGTCGATACCGCCGGTCGTCTGCACATCGACGAAGAGATGATGGGCGAGATCAAGGCGCTGCATGCCGCGATCAATCCGGTCGAAACCCTGTTCGTGGTCGATGCCATGACCGGCCAGGACGCCGCCAACACGGCCAAGGCCTTCGGTGATGCATTGCCGCTGACCGGTGTGATCCTGACCAAGGTCGACGGCGATGCCCGTGGCGGTGCCGCACTGTCGGTACGTGCCATTACCGGCAAGCCGATCAAGTTCATCGGTATGGGCGAGAAGAGCGAAGCGCTCGAACCGTTCCACCCTGAGCGTATCGCCTCGCGCATCCTCGGCATGGGCGACGTGCTCAGCCTGATCGAACAGGCCGAAGCGACCCTCGACAAGGACAAGGCCGACAAACTGGCCAAGAAGCTGAAGAAGGGCAAGGGCTTCGACCTCGAAGACTTCCGCGATCAGTTGCAACAGATGAAGAACATGGGCGGCCTCGGCGGCCTCATGGACAAACTGCCGAATATCGGTGGTGTGAACCTGGCGCAGATGGGCAATGCCCAGGGTGCGGCAGAGAAACAGTTCAAGCAGATGGAAGCCATCATCAATTCCATGACCCCGGCCGAGCGCCGCGACCCTGAGCTGATCAGTGGTTCGCGCAAGCGCCGGATCGCCATGGGTTCCGGCACCCAGGTGCAGGACATCGGTCGCTTGATCAAGCAGCACAAGCAGATGCAGAAGATGATGAAGAAATTCTCCGCCAAAGGCGGAATGGCCAAAATGATGCGCGGCATGGGCGGTATGTTGCCCGGCGGCGGCATGCCGAAAATGTAAAGAACTCGCGCCGGCAGTCATGTCGGCGCAGCCCCACACGGACGTGGGATCTCCAGCAAACCCGCACTTGGCGGGAGCTGACTGGCCATCTTCAACGATGGCTCTATAGCAAATCTGGATGGCACGCCGATAGGCGCCGGAAAAAGACATTTGCAAAAGTCCGGATATTCCTTAGAATATGCGGCCTTTCGGGCACCTATGCCCGCTGTGCATTTAGATTTGCAGCACCGACTACAGGAACGATGTTCACATGCTAACAATCCGTCTTGCCCTTGGCGGCTCCAAAAAGCGCCCGTTTTACCACTTGACCGTAACCGACAGCCGCAACCCGCGTGACGGTTCGCACAAGGAACAGGTTGGTTTCTTCAACCCTGTTGCTCGTGGTCAAGAAGTTCGTCTGTCCGTGAACCAAGAGCGCGTAGCCTACTGGCTGAGCGTTGGTGCACAACCTTCTGAGCGCGTTGCTCAGTTGTTGAAGGAATCTGCTAAGGCTGCGGCCTGAGCAATATGAACGCGACGCCAGCTGTTGCTGATGATTTGATCGTTATCGGCAAGATTTATTCTGTTCACGGCGTTCGCGGCGAAGTGAAGGTGTATTCCTTTACTGATCCGATTAAAAACCTGTTGGACTACAAAACCTGGACGCTCAAGCGCGAAGGCAACGTAAAACAGGTCGAGCTGGTCAGTGGACGCGGGAACGACAAGTTCCTGGTCGCAAAGCTCAAGGGTCTTGATGATCGTGAAGAAGCTCGTCTTCTGGCTGGTTATGAGATCTGCGTGCCGCGCAACCTGTTCCCTGAATTGACCGACGGCGAGTACTACTGGTACCAGCTGGAAGGTCTGAAGGTTATCGATACTCACGGGCAACTGTTCGGGAAAATCGATCATCTTCTGGAAACCGGCGCCAATGATGTAATGGTGGTCAAGCCTTGCGCTGGCAGCCTGGATGATCGTGAACGCCTGTTGCCGTATACCGAGCAATGCGTGTTGGCGGTCGACCTTGTCGCAGGCGAGATGAAGGTGGAATGGGATGCGGACTTCTAGACGTGGCTAACCTGCGCGTAGAAGTGATCAGTTTGTTTCCCGAGATGTTCTCCGCCATCAGCGAGTACGGCATCACCAGTCGGGCGGTGAAACAGGGGCTGTTGCAGCTTACCTGTTGGAATCCGCGAGACTACACGACGGATCGACATCACACTGTGGATGATCGCCCATTTGGCGGTGGTCCGGGCATGGTGATGAAGATCAAGCCCCTGGAAGATGCTCTGGTTCAGGCCAAGGCAGCAGCCGGGGAGGCGGCGAAGGTAATTTACCTGTCCCCCCAAGGCCGTCAACTGACTCAGTCGGCGGTGCGCGAGTTGGCGAATCTGGATGCATTGATCCTGATTGCCGGCCGCTATGAAGGCATTGACGAGCGTTTTATTGATGCTCATGTCGATGAAGAGTGGTCGATTGGCGACTATGTATTGTCTGGCGGTGAGCTGCCGGCGATGGTCCTGATCGATGCGGTTACACGACTGCTGCCTGGAGCTTTAGGGCATGCGGACTCCGCCGAGGAAGATTCCTTTACGGATGGTTTGCTGGATTGCCCGCACTACACCCGACCGGAGGTGTATGCGGATCAGCGTGTTCCCGACGTATTGCTAAGTGGCAATCACGCGCACATCCGGCGTTGGCGTTTACAGCAGTCCCTTGGTCGGACCTATGAACGACGCGCCGATCTTCTGGAAAGCCGCTCGCTTTCTGGAGAAGAGAAGAAGCTGCTCGAGGAATACATCCGCGAGCGGGACGATAGTTAACAACGTATCGATGGTAGATCCGACGATTTACCTTAGGAGCACAGCATGACTAACAAAATCATCCTTGCACTCGAAGCAGAGCAGATGACTAAAGAGATCCCTACCTTTGCCCCGGGCGACACCATTGTCGTTCAGGTGAAAGTGAAGGAAGGCGATCGTTCGCGTCTGCAAGCGTTCGAAGGCGTAGTTATCGCCAAGCGTAACCGCGGCGTAAACAGTGCTTTCACCGTTCGTAAAATCTCCAACGGTGTTGGTGTAGAGCGTACGTTCCAGACCTACAGCCCGCAAATCGACAGCATGGCTGTCAAGCGTCGCGGTGATGTACGTAAAGCCAAGCTGTACTACCTGCGTGACCTGTCCGGTAAAGCAGCTCGCATCAAGGAAAAACTGGCTTAAGTCCAGCTTCCGATGCCGAAAAGCTGGCCTGCTCAGGTTGGCTTTTCAAGAAAATGCCCCGTATCGAAAGATACGGGGCATTTTTCGTTATGGCTGTATTTAAAGAGCTGCGGCGCACTTCCTGTAGCAGCAGGCTTCGCCAGCTGCTGCGGATAGCGTTAGGGCTTAACTTGGTTGTATTGGTCGCACAAAAGCAAACGCCCCGAACAGGTCGGGGCGTTTGTTTTAAGTGTTGCGGCTTTTTGAGCTTGGGCGTTTAGCGCTTCAGCGAAGCTGGCAGGTGCGGCTGGATCGCCGTCAGTACTGCCTTGAAGCATTTGGTGTTGCCGGCAACGACGTGGCCTTTCTCGAGGAAGTCGTGACCACCGGTGAAGTCGCTCACCAGGCCGCCGGCTTCCTGGATCAGCAGGGCGCCTGCAGCCATGTCCCATTCAGACAGGCCCGACTCCCAGAAGGCGTCGAAACGGCCGGCAGCCACGTAGGCCAGGTCGAGGCTTGCCGAGCCGGCGCGGCGGATGCCGGCGGTCTGGCCAACCAGGGCGCGGAACATGCCCAGGTAGTTGTCGAGGTTGTCCATCTGGTCGTCACGGAACGGGAAGCCGGTACCCAGCAGGGCGCCGTCCAGGCTGGTGCGGCCGCTGACGCGCAAGCGACGACCGTTCAGTTGAGCGCCGCGACCACGGCTGGCGGTGAATTCTTCCTGGCGGACCGGGTCCAGAACAACAGCGTGTTCCAGGCGACCGCGGTATTTGCAGGCGATGCTGACGGCGAAGTGAGGAATGCCGCGAAGGAAGTTGGTGGTGCCGTCCAGTGGGTCGATGATCCACAGGTATTCTTCGCCTTCGATGCCGGTGCCAGCGTGCAGGCCGGTTTCTTCACCCATGATCGAGTGGTTCGGGTAGGCCTTGCGCAGTGCGTCGATGATTTTCTGTTCGGCGGCGCGATCCACCTCGGATACGTAATCCTTGGCGTCTTTTTCGTCGACCTTGATGGTATCCAGGCGCTCGATGGAGCGGAAGATCAATTCACTGGCGCTGCGGGCGGCGCGCAGCGCGATATTCAGCATGGGCTGCATGGATGTGTCACCTAAGGTTGTTAAAGAAAGCCGGGCATTCTATCAGAAAGTTTCTACAGGAGAAGGTCGGCGTTCGCTTTCATGGCTTAACGGTAGGAGGAGCTGTAAGATTCTGCTCCCGATAATGTGTTCGAGAGCGCCTCCCTTGCTGCAAAACATTCGTGTCGTCCTGGTCAATACCAGTCATCCCGGAAATATCGGCGGTGCTGCGCGTGCCATGAAGAACATGGGCCTGTCGCGACTGGTGCTGGTCGAGCCGCGGTTGTTCCCGCACCACGAGGCCGATGCGCGTGCATCCGGAGCCGGGGACATCCTTGAAAATGCGCAAGTCGTCGCCACCTTGGAGGATGCCTTGGTCGGCTGCAATCTGGTGCTTGGTACCAGCGCCCGTGATCGTCGCATTCCCTGGCCGTTGCTCGATCCCCGCGAATGCGGTGCGAAGGTGGTCGAGGAAGCGGGGCAGGGTGCCGAGATCGCATTGGTGTTTGGCCGTGAAGATTCCGGCCTGACCAACGACGAGCTGCAGCGATGTCATTATCACGTGCACATCCCATCAGACCCCGAGTTCAGTTCGCTGAACCTTGGGGCGGCGGTGCAGGTGTTGAGCTATGAAGTGCGCATGTCCTGGCTGGCGGCCCAAGGTCAGCCGAGCAAGGTCGAGAAGGAGGAAGTGGCATCCACCAAGAGTGGTGAGTTGGCGACCATGGATGAGCTGGAGCGATTCTATGAGCACCTGGAGCAAACCCTGGTGGCCATCGAATTCCTCGACCCGGAAAAACCACGGCACTTGATGGCGCGTCTGCGCCGGTTGTACGGACGCAGCTCGGTCAGCCGGGCGGAAATGAATATATTGCGTGGCATCCTCACGGAAACCCAGAAGGCGGCCCGTGGCGAGCTTCTAAAGCGGAAGGATTAATGATGTTCGAGCGTTTGCGTGAAGATATCCAAAGTGTTTTTCATCGTGACCCGGCGGCGCGTAATGCTTTCGAGGTTCTGACCTGCTATCCGGGCATGCACGCTATCTGGATCCATCGCCTGTCGTCGCTCTTGTGGCGCGCAGAGCTGAAATGGCTGGCGCGGCTGGTGTCGAACTTCGGTCGCTGGTTGACCGGAATCGAGATTCATCCGGGGGCCAAGGTCGGTCGTCGCTTCTTTATCGATCATGGCATGGGCATCGTTATTGGTGAGACCGCCGAGATCGGCAACGATGTCACCCTTTATCAGGGCGTGACCCTCGGTGGCACCAGCTGGAACAAGGGCAAGCGTCACCCGACCCTGGAAGATGGCGTGGTGGTTGGCGCGGGCGCCAAGGTGCTCGGCCCATTCACTGTCGGTGCCGGGGCCAAGGTGGGTTCCAATGCTGTGGTCACCAAGGCGGTGCCGCCGGGGGCGACGGTGGTGGGGATTCCGGGGCGGATTATCGTCAAGTCCGACGATGAGCAGGATGCCAGGCGCAAGGCCATGGCCGAGAAGATCGGTTTCGATGCCTACGGTGTCGGCGAAGACATGCCGGACCCGGTGGCCCGGGCGATCGGCCAACTGCTCGATCACTTGCAGGCAGTCGACGGGCGTCTGGAGGGTATGTGCGGTGCGCTGAAGGATCTGGGCAGTAATTACTGTGCCAAGGATCTGCCCGAGCTGCGCGAAGAAGACTTTGCCTGTGTGAAGGGCAAGGATGAAAGCAAGGCCAGCTGATCCCGGTGCAGGAGCAGCCTTCGGCAGCTCCTGCGCAGGTCGCATTTGCATATGTGCACCGCGCTCAGTGGTGTGCCATTACGCCGTAGACCCTGCTATGATGCGCGCGCTCTTTTGCGGGTAAACCTGAGTAAAGCGCTAGGTCTTATAGTTGACTTAAATACTCGGGAATTGCATACTCGCCCCATTCCGAACTCCGTGGTAATTGTCCATGCGACTGACTACAAAAGGCCGATACGCCGTGACCGCCATGCTTGACCTGGCGTTGCACGCGCAGCACGGGCCGGTGTCCCTGGCCGATATCTCCGAGCGCCAAGGCATCTCCCTGTCCTACCTCGAGCAGCTTTTCGCCAAATTGCGCCGTAGCAATCTGGTGTCCAGCGTCCGCGGTCCGGGCGGTGGCTACCAACTGTCCCGCGACATGCAGGGCATCCAGGTCGCCCAGGTAATCGATGCGGTCAACGAATCGGTCGATGCAACCAAATGCCAGGGGCAGGGCGATTGCCATTCCGGCGACACCTGTCTGACTCACCATTTGTGGTGCGATCTTAGCCTGCAGATTCACGAATTTCTGAGCGGTATCAGCTTGGCTGACCTTGTAACTCGCCGTGAGGTGCAAGAAGTAGCCCAGCGTCAGGACCAGCGTCGTTGCAACAGCAAGACGCCACGCCTGGACAAGATTGAAGCGTCCGCCGTCGAATGACAGCCAAAGAGCTAGCGGCACGCCAGCCAGCCTGATTTAGGAGATAGTCCATGAAATTGCCGATTTACCTTGATTACTCTGCGACCACCCCGGTTGATCCGCGTGTCGCGCAAAAGATGAGTGAATGCCTGCTGGTCGACGGAAACTTCGGTAACCCGGCGTCCCGTTCCCACGTGTTCGGCTGGAAAGCCGAAGAGTCCGTCGAGAACGCTCGTCGTCAGGTCGCTGACCTGGTTAACGCCGACCCACGCGAAATCGTCTGGACCTCCGGTGCCACCGAGTCCGACAACCTGGCAATCAAGGGTGCGGCGCATTTCTACTCCACCAAAGGCAAACACCTGATCACCACCAAGATTGAGCACAAGGCTGTCCTCGACACCATGCGCCAACTGGAGCGTGAAGGTTTCGAAGTGACCTACCTCGACCCTCGTGAAGATGGTCTGGTCACTCCGGAAATGGTCGAAGCTGCCCTGCGTGACGACACCATTCTGGTATCGGTCATGCACGTGAACAACGAAATCGGCACCATCAACGACATCGCTGCCATCGGTGAGCTGACCCGCTCCCGGGGTATCCTGTTCCACGTCGACGCCGCTCAGTCCACCGGCAAGGTCGAGATCGACCTGTCTAAACTGAAAGTCGACCTGATGTCGTTCTCTGCCCACAAAACCTACGGTCCTAAAGGCATCGGCGCACTGTACGTCAGCCGCAAGCCACGTGTGCGCATCGAAGCGACCATGCACGGCGGCGGTCACGAGCGTGGCATGCGTTCCGGTACCCTGGCGACTCACCAGATCGTCGGCATGGGCGAAGCGTTCCGTGTGGCCAAGGAGGACATGGCTGCCGAGAATGCACGCATCAAAGCGCTGAGCGACCGTTTCTTCAAGCAGGTTGAAGGCCTGGAAGAGCTGTACGTCAACGGCAGCATGACCGCCCGCGTACCGCACAACCTGAACCTGAGCTTCAACTACGTTGAAGGCGAATCGCTGATCATGGCGCTCAAGGATCTGGCGGTTTCGTCCGGTTCGGCCTGTACCTCGGCATCGCTTGAGCCTTCGTACGTGCTGCGCGCCCTGGGCCGCAACGACGAACTGGCACACAGCTCGATTCGCTTCACCTTCGGCCGTTTCACCACCGAAGAAGAAATCGACTACGCCGCGCAGAAAGTCTGCGAGGCTGTCACCAAGCTGCGCACTCTGTCGCCGCTGTGGGACATGTACAAAGACGGCGTCGACATTTCGAAAATCGAGTGGGCGGCACACTGATATTCAAGTCGCCGCAACCGGGCCCTGCGAATCCACGATTGGCAGGGTTTCAAGAGCGACTCCTGATGAGTGAGGATTAAGAATCATGGCTTACAGCGAAAAGGTCATCGACCACTACGAGAACCCGCGCAACGTCGGCAAGATGGATGCAGAAGATCCTGATGTCGGCACCGGCATGGTCGGCGCTCCGGCGTGCGGTGACGTGATGCGTCTGCAGATCAAGGTCAACGAGCAAGGCATCATCGAAGACGCCAAGTTCAAGACTTACGGTTGCGGTTCGGCAATCGCCTCCAGCTCCTTGGCGACCGAGTGGATGAAGGGCAAGACTCTGGATGAAGCAGAGACCATCAAGAACACTCAACTGGCCGAAGAACTGGCCCTGCCGCCAGTGAAAATTCACTGCTCCGTACTCGCTGAAGACGCTATCAAGGCGGCCGTTCGCGACTACAAGCAGAAGAAAGGCTTGATCTGACTTTCAAGATTTGGCGACGAGTAAGGAGTCACCGATGGCTATCAGCATGACAGAAGCGGCTGCTCAACACGTGCGACGCTCCCTCAACGGGCGCGGCAAGGGTGATGGGATTCGTCTGGGTGTTCGCACCACGGGCTGTTCCGGCCTTGCCTATGTGCTGGAGTTTGTCGACGAGGTAGGCGCGGACGATCAAGTGTTCGAAAGTCACGGCGAGAAAGTGATCATCGACCCGAAAAGCCTGGCGTACCTGGACGGCACCGAGCTTGATTTCGTCAAGGAAGGGTTGAACGAAGGCTTCAAGTTCAACAACCCCAACGTGCGCGGTGAATGTGGCTGCGGCGAAAGCTTCAATATCTGAGGCTACTTGTGGGTACTCCTTGCCATTTCGCTTTATTTGAGCTGCAACCGAGTTTCAATCTGGACCTCGATCAGCTGGCTACGCGCTACCGTGAGTTGGCGCGCGGCGTTCATCCGGACCGCTTTGCCGACGCTTCCGAGCGCGAGCAGCGGCTGGCGCTCGAGCAATCCGCGAGCCTCAACGAGGCCTACCAGACGCTCAAAAGCCCCCCTAAGCGCGCGCGATACTTGCTCGCATTGAGTGGTGGCGAGTTGCCGCTGGAGGTCACGGTGCATGATCCGGAGTTTCTTCTGCAGCAGATGGAGTTGCGTGAAGAGCTCGAAGACCTGCAAGACAGTGCCGATATGGCCGGTATTGCAGCGTTCAAGCGTCGCCTGAAAACCGCTCAGGATGAACTGAACCAAAGCTTCGCAGCCTGTTGGAATGATGCAGCGCAACGTGAACGGGCCGAACGCCTGATGCGGCGCATGCAGTTCCTCGACAAGCTCACCTACGAAGTGCGCCAGTTAGAAGAGCGCCTCGACGATTAACCCAGTGCCGCTCCGGTCGCACGCCTGATATACAGATAAGTCCTGATCACGATGGCCCTACTGCAGATCGCCGAACCCGGCCAAAGTCCTCAACCGCACCAGCGTCGTCTGGCTGTGGGGATCGACTTGGGCACTACCAATTCGCTGGTCGCTGCATTGCGCAGTGGTCTTTCCGAGCCTCTGGCCGACGCGCAAGGGCGGGTTATCCTGCCGTCTGCCGTGCGCTATCACGCCGATCGCGTCGAAGTCGGCGAATCGGCCAAACTGGCTGCCGCTACCGATCCTCTGAACACTGTGCTGTCGGTCAAGCGCTTGATGGGACGTGGTTTGTCCGACGTCAAGCAATTGGGCGATCAGCTGCCGTACCGTTTTGTCGATGGCGAGTCACACATGCCGTTCATCGACACGGTGCAAGGCCCGAAAAGCCCGGTCGAAGTCTCCGCCGATATCCTCAAGGTGTTGCGTCAGCGCGCTGAAGCGACCTTGGGTGGCGAGCTGGTCGGCGCAGTGATCACCGTTCCAGCCTATTTTGATGATGCTCAGCGTCAAGCCACCAAGGATGCGGCCAAACTGGCTGGCCTGAACGTGCTGCGCTTGCTCAATGAGCCGACCGCTGCGGCGGTGGCTTACGGTCTGGATCAACAGGCTGAAGGCCTGGTTGCCATTTATGACCTGGGCGGTGGCACCTTCGATATTTCGATTTTGCGTCTGACTGGCGGTGTGTTCGAAGTGCTGGCTACCGGTGGCGACAGCGCCCTGGGTGGCGATGACTTCGATCACGCCATTGCTGGCTGGATCATCGAGGGTGCCGGTCTGTCGGCCGACCTCGATCCGGGCGCGCAACGCAATCTGTTGCAAACCGCGTGTGCGGCCAAAGAAGCCCTGACCAACTCCTCGTCCGTCGAAGTTGCGTATGGCGACTGGAAGGCCGAACTGACCCGTGAAGCGTTCAATGCGCTGATCGAGCCGATGGTTGCTCGCAGCCTGAAAGCCTGTCGTCGCGCGGTGCGTGATTCCGGCATTGAGCTGGAAGACGTTCACGCGGTGGTCATGGTCGGCGGCTCGACTCGCGTACCGCGTGTTCGCGAAGCCGTTGCGCAAGCCTTCGGTCGCGAACCGCTGACCGAAATCGATCCGGATCAGGTCGTGGCCATCGGAGCCGCGATCCAGGCCGATACCCTGGCTGGCAATAAGCGTGACGGCGGCGAACTGCTGTTGCTCGACGTGATTCCGTTGTCCCTGGGGCTGGAAACCATGGGTGGTCTGATGGAGAAGGTGATTCCGCGCAACACCACCATCCCTGTCGCTCGGGCCCAGGACTTCACCACTTACAAAGATGGCCAGTCGGCCATGGCGATCCACGTATTGCAGGGCGAGCGTGAGTTGATCAGCGACTGTCGCTCCCTGGCCCGCTTCGAATTGCGCGGTATTCCGGCGATGGTCGCGGGTGCGGCGAAGATTCGCGTGACCTTCCAGGTCGACGCCGACGGTCTGCTCAGTGTCTCGGCCCGCGAATTGGGTTCGGGTGTCGAAGCCAGCATTCAGGTCAAGCCGTCCTACGGCCTGACCGACGGCGAAATCGCCAAGATGCTCAAGGATTCGTTCCAGCACGCCAACGACGACAAGGTCGCCCGTGTATTGCGTGAGCAGCAGGTCGATGCCCAGCGCCTGATCGAAGCAGTGCAGGGTGCTCTGGAGGTCGACGGCGAACGCTTGCTCGACGCCGAAGAGCGCATGGTCATCGAATTGCAGATGCAGGAACTGACCGAATTGATGAAAGGCACCGATGGTTACGCCATTGAGCAGCAGACCAAACGTCTGTCGCAAGTGACCGATGCCTTTGCAGCCCGCCGCCTGGACTCGACGGTGAAAGCCGCTCTGGCGGGGCGCAATCTGAATGAAATCGAGGAATAATTGATGCCGCAGGTCATTTTTCTGCCACACGAGAAGTTCTGCCCGGAAGGCATGGTTGTGGAGGCTGAGCCCGGCATCTCCATTCTCGAACTGGCCCATGAACACCATATCGAGATGGAAAGCGCCTGTGGCGGCGTCTGCGCTTGCACCACTTGCCACTGCATCGTTCGCGAAGGTTTCGATTCGCTGGAAGAGGCTGATGAGCTGGAGGAAGACTATCTTGATAAGGCTTGGGGGCTGGAAGCCCAGTCACGCCTGGCCTGTCAGGCAAAAGTCGGGACTGAAGACCTGACCGTCGAAATTCCGAAATACTCGCTCAACCATGCAGCCGAAGCGCCGCACTGATTCAAGGAGCTTTCATGAGCCTGAAATGGGTTGATGTGCTGGAAATCGCGATCCAGCTGGCGGAGTCAAAGCCGGATGTGGACCCGCGTTACGTGAACTTCGTCGATCTGCACCAGTGGGTGCTGGCATTGCCGGAGTTCAGTGACGATCCGACCCGCGGTGGCGAGAAAGTGCTTGAAGCCATTCAGGCCGCCTGGATCGAAGAAGCAGACTGAGTCTGCACCGTACGCAGTTAGGCAATACCAAAGAACCCGCGTATAATTCGCGGGTTTAATTTTTCGCAAATTACCGTTTCTGGAGTTACACCATGGCTGTTCAACGTACTTTCTCCATCATCAAGCCTGACGCTGTTGCTAAAAACGTCATCGGCGAGATCACCACTCGTTTCGAAAAAGCAGGCCTGCGCGTTGTAGCTTCGAAACTGAAGCAACTGTCCAAAGCCGAAGCTGAAGGCTTCTACGCTGAGCACAGCGCTCGTGGTTTCTTCAACGACCTGGTTGCTTTCATGATTTCCGGTCCGGTTGTCGTTCAGGTTCTGGAAGGCGAAAACGCTATCGCTCTGAACCGTGAGCTGATGGGCGCTACCAACCCTAAAGAAGCTGCTGCCGGCACCATCCGTGCTGACTTCGCTGATTCCATCGACGCCAACGCCGTACACGGTTCGGACTCCGAAGCCGCTGCTGCTCGCGAAATCTCGTACTTCTTCGCAGCTACTGAAGTAACCACTCGCTAAGCATTGGCTTAAGAGTGAAGGTGAATCCATGACTACATCGACTGTAAAAACCAACCTGCTGGGTCTGACTCAACAGGAAATGGAAAAATTCTTCGACTCAATCGGGGAGAAGCGTTTCCGTGCCGGTCAGGTAATGAAATGGATTCACCACTTTGGCGTCGATGATTTCGACGCCATGACGAACGTCAGCAAGGCCTTGCGTGAAAAGCTCAAGGCTGTTGCTGAAATTCGTGGTCCGGAAGTGGTCAGCGAGGACATCTCCAGCGACGGCACCCGCAAGTGGGTGGTGCGCGTGGCGTCCGGCAGCTGCGTCGAGACCGTTTACATTCCCCAGGGCAAGCGCGGCACCTTGTGCGTTTCGTCCCAGGCAGGCTGTGCCCTGGATTGCAGTTTCTGCTCCACCGGCAAGCAAGGTTTCAATAGCAACCTCACCGCCGCCGAAGTCATCGGCCAGGTGTGGATTGCCAACAAATCCTTTGGCAGCGTCCCGGCAACCGTCGACCGTGCCATCACCAACGTGGTGATGATGGGCATGGGTGAGCCGCTGCTGAACTTCGACAACGTCGTGGCCGCCATGCATTTGATGATGGATGACCTGGGCTATGGCATCTCCAAGCGCCGTGTAACCCTGTCGACTTCGGGTGTGGTGCCGATGATCGATGAGCTGTCCAAGCACATCGATGTCTCCCTGGCGTTGTCCCTGCACGCACCGAATGACGCATTGCGTAACCAATTGGTGCCGATCAACAAGAAGTATCCGCTTAAGATGCTGCTGGAGTCGTGTCAGCGCTACATGTCGTCCCTGGGCGAAAAGCGCGTACTGACCATTGAGTACACCTTGCTCAAGGACATCAACGACAAGGTCGAACACGCGGTCGAAATGATCGAGTTGCTCAAGAACGTTCCGTGCAAGATCAACCTGATTCCGTTCAACCCGTTCCCGCACTCCGGTTACGAGCGTCCGAGCAACAATGCGATTCGCCGTTTCCAGGATCAGCTTCACCATGCAGGCTTCAACGTCACCGTGCGTACCACCCGCGGTGAAGACATCGATGCCGCGTGTGGCCAATTGGTAGGGCAGGTGCTGGATCGCACCCGTCGCAGCGAACGTTATATCGCCGTGCGTGAGTTGAGCGCCGACAACGATATGCCGCAAAACGCTGCGAACAATAATTAAGAGAGGATCTCTATGTCCCTGCGCTTCGCGCTGCTTGTGCTGTTGGCCAGCCTTTGTGCTGGTTGTGTCCTGTCGGGCGATTTCAACCCGATGAAGACCAGCAAGGGCCGTGATGAAGCGCGTGCCGCCTACGTGCAGCTGGGCCTGGGGTACTTGCAGCAGGGCATGACCGAGCGCGCCAAGGTCCCGCTGAAGAAGGCGTTGGAACTGGATGACTCGGATGCTGACGCCAATGCGGCCCTGGGGCTGGTGTTCCAGGCCGAGATGGAACCGGAACTGGCCGATCAGCATTTTCGCAAGGCGTTGTCTTCCCGTCCCGCCGATGCGCGAATCCTGAACAACTACGGCAGTTTTCTGTTCGAAGAAAAACGTTACAAAGAGGCGTACGAGCGCTTTGAACAGGCCGCCGCCGATACCCTGTATCCTGAGCGTTCGCGGGTTTTCGAGAACCTCGGCATGACCGCTTCAAAGCTGGGCCAGCGTGACCTGGCCCGCCAGCAACTGGAAAAAGCCCTGCGTTTGAACCGCCAGCAGCCACGTGCCTTGCTGGAAATGGCTGAGTTGTCATTCGAAGACAGGCATTATGTGCCCGCGCGTGACTATTACGACCGTTTTAGCCTGCTTAGCGAGCAAAATGCACGTAGTCTATTGCTCGGCGTTCGGCTGGCAAAAGTGTTCGAAGATCGCGACAAGGCCGCCAGTTTCGGCCTGCAATTAAAACGACTCTATCCCGGTACGCCGGAATATCAGCAATACCTGTCGGAGCAATGATGAAAGCGGCGCATCCCGAAGTTGTAGCAGCGAATCGCGTTAACCCCGGTGAGACCTTGCGCCAGGCCCGCGAAAGCAATGGCTGGTCGCTGGCCGAAGTGGCCCTCAAGCTCAACCTCACCGTCAATTCCCTGAGTAATCTGGAAGCCGGCGCTTTTGACAAGCTGCCCGGGCACACCTTTGCTCGCGGTTATATTCGCGCGTACGCCAAATTGCTGGGCATGGACCAGGCTGTTCTGGTTCAGCAGTTCGACCAATCCACCGGCACCGACTCCCAGGGCAGCAACGTCCACAGCCTGGGGCGTATCGAAGAGCCTGTTCGGGTTTCCCACACCATTTTGCGAATTGTCAGCCTGTTGTTGCTGATCGCGGTGATTGGCGGTGGCTTCGTCTGGTGGCAGGATCAAACCTCATTGCGCACTAAAGACCTGGTCAGCCTGGCTCCGGAACACGTTGAAGTCGAAGGCGCCGACGGCACCACCCAGATCCATCCGCTGGACGAGCCGGAAGACCAGGCCGTCGCGCAAGGTGAGGCTGAAGGTGAAACGCCTCTGGCGTTGCCGCAGGCCGAGACATCGGCAGAGGAGCCAGCCAGCGCCCAAGCAAGCGCACCGGCCCCGACTCCAGCTCCAGCAGCCCCGGTAGCAACGCCTGCGGCTCCGGCACACAATACTGCTCCGGTTGTCGCGACACCGGCCGCGCCAGCCCCGGCTGTTGCAGCTGTACCGGCAGCGGTTGCGACGGCTCCGGTTGCGCCGACCGTTCCAGCTTCTGCTCCGGCAGCAGCTCCGGTTGCGGGCCAGGGCCAGGTTCAACTGCAATTCAGCGCCGATTGCTGGACGCAAGTGACCGACGGCACGGGTAAAGTGCTGTTGAGTGGTCTCAAGCGTAAAGGCGAAAGTGTTTCCGTCAGCGGCAAGCCGCCCTTTGCCGTGCGTCTGGGCTTCGCCCGTGGCGCGCAGGTCAGCTACAACGGGCAGGTGGTTGATGTCGCTCCGTTCACCAGTGGCGAGACTGCTCGCCTGAAGTTGGGTCAATAAGTCATGCACGGCGAATCTCCAATCAAACGTCGCGAATCCCGGAAAATCTGGGTCGGTAACGTGCCTGTTGGCGGCGATGCGCCCATCGCTGTGCAGAGCATGACCAACAGCGACACCAATGACGTGGCCGCCACCGTGGCCCAGATCAATCGCCTGGAAGCCGCTGGCGTCGATATCGTTCGGGTTTCGGTGCCGGACATGGACGCCGCCGAAGCCTTCGGCAAGATCAAGCAACTGGTCAAAGTGCCGTTGGTGGCCGACATCCACTTCGACTACAGGATCGCACTGCGCGTAGCCGAACTGGGCGTCGATTGCCTGCGGATCAACCCGGGCAACATCGGTCGTGAAGACCGCGTGCGTGCGGTGGTCGACGCCGCCCGTGATCGCGGGATTCCAATCCGTATCGGCGTGAACGCCGGTTCCCTGGAAAAAGACCTGCAAAAGAAATACGGCGAGCCGACTCCCGCTGCGCTGGTCGAATCGGCCCTGCGTCACGTCGAACACCTCGAACGCCTGAATTTCCAGGACTTCAAGGTCAGCGTAAAAGCCTCCGACGTGTTCATGGCCGTTGAAGCCTACCGTTTGCTGGCCAAGGAAATCGTCCAGCCGTTGCACCTGGGCATCACCGAAGCCGGTGGTTTGCGTTCAGGCACAGTGAAATCCGCCGTGGGCCTCGGTATGCTGCTTGCCGAAGGGATTGGCGATACTATTCGCATCTCGTTGGCGGCCGACCCGGTCGAGGAAGTGAAAGTCGGCTACGACATTCTCAAATCCCTGCACCTGCGTTCCCGTGGCATCAACTTCATCGCCTGCCCGAGCTGCTCGCGGCAGAACTTCGATGTGGTCAAAACCATGAACGAGCTGGAAGGGCGTCTCGAAGACCTGCTGGTGCCGCTGGATGTCGCGGTGATCGGTTGCGTGGTCAACGGGCCGGGCGAAGCCAAGGAAGCCCATATCGGCTTGACCGGCGGCACGCCAAACCTGATTTACATCGACGGCAAGCCGTCGCAGAAACTGACGAATGACAATCTGGTGGATGAGCTTGAACGCTTGATCCGTCAGAAAGCGGCCGAAAAGGTCGAAGCCGACGCAGCTGTAATCGCTCGCGGCTGACTCTGACTAAAGAGCCGAATGAATTTAAGGATTTAAAGTGAGCAAGTCTCTGCAAGCCATTCGTGGCATGAACGACATCCTGCCCGAACAGACTCCCCTGTGGCGTCATTTCGAGGGCACCGTTTCGCGTCTGCTGGATAACTACGGTTACAAGCAGATCCGCATGCCGATCGTCGAGTTCACCGAGCTGTTCAAACGCTCCATCGGTGAAGTGACCGACATCGTCGAAAAAGAGATGTACACCTTCGAAGACCGCAACGGCGATTCCCTGACCCTGCGCCCTGAAGGCACGGCGGCCTGCGTGCGTGCAGTGCTCGAACACGGCATTACCGGCGGCGGCCAGGTGCAGAAACTCTGGTACATCGGCCCGATGTTCCGCCACGAGCGTCCGCAAAAAGGTCGTTATCGCCAGTTCCACCAGATCGGTTGTGAAGTTTTCAACCTCGACGGTCCGGACATCGACGCCGAGCTGATCGTGCTGACCTGGCGCCTGTGGGGCGAGCTGGGTATCCGCGATGCGGTCAAGCTCGAGCTCAACAGCCTGGGCACTGCCGAATCCCGCAGTCGTTATCGCGAAGCACTGGTCGAATACCTGTCCGCTCGCCTGGATCAACTGGACGAAGACAGCCAGCGCCGTCTGAAGACCAACCCGCTGCGGGTTCTGGATACCAAGAACGCCGACACTCAAGCGGTGCTGGCCGACGCGCCGAAAATGGCCGACTACCTCGACGAAGAATCCCGCGTGCACTTCGAGGGCCTCAAGGCTCGTCTGGACGCCGCCGGCATTCCTTATGTGATCAACCCGAAGCTGGTTCGCGGGCTGGATTACTACAGCAAGACCGTTTTTGAATGGGTCACCGACCAATTGGGCGCCCAGGGCACGGTATGTGCCGGTGGTCGTTACGACGGTCTGGTGGAGCAGATGGGCGGCAAGCCGACCCCGGGCGTTGGTTTCGCCATGGGTATCGAGCGTCTGGTGCTGCTGCTGGAAACCCTGGAGCAGATCCCCGAAGAGATCTCCCGTCAGGTCGACGTCTACCTCTGCGCCTTCGGTGAAGCCGCCGAGCTGGCCGGTCTGACCCTGAGCGAGCGTGTTCGTGATCAACTGCCCAACCTGCGCCTGCAAGTCAATTCCGGCGCCGGCAGCTTCAAAAGCCAGTTCAAGAAAGCCGACAAGAGCGGTGCGCTGTACGCATTGATCCTCGGTGACGACGAAATGGCCCAGCAAGTGGTAGGTTTCAAACCCCTGCGTGGCCAGGGCGAACAACAAAGCATTGCCTGGGATGCGCTTGCAGCACACCTGGCCACCTGCGTCGTGCAGGGTTGAAGCTGTCTAAACAGCCGAATTAGCGATTAAGGAGTATTGGGGTGTCGAGTACCGAAGACGAACATGTGGCGGAATTGAAGGAATGGTGGTCTCGCAACGGTAAGCCCCTGGTTACTGGCGGCCTGTTGGCGCTGGTCATCGTGTTCGGCTGGCAGGCGTTCCACAAGTATCAGAGCAATCAGTCGCAAGGCGCCTCGATTCTCTATCAGCAATTGCTGGAAACCACGCTGACGCCTGACGGCAAGCCTGATGCTGCACGTGTTTCGGAACTGGCCGGCAAGCTCAACAGCGAGTTCGGCGGCACCGCATACGCGCAATACGGCAGCCTGTTCGTGGCGAAAGTCGCGGTCGACAGCGGCAAGCTGGACGACGCAGCCAGCGAGCTGAAAGCCATTGTCGACAAACCGGCCAACCCGGCACTGGGCGAAATCGCCCGTCAGCGCTTGGCGCAGGTGCTGGCCGCGCAGAACAAGGTCGATGAAGCCCTGAAACTGCTCGAAGGCGATGCCGACAAGGCCTTCCTGGCCACTCGCGAAGAACTCAAGGGCGACCTGTTGGTGCAACTGGGTCGTACCGACGAAGCGAACGCGGCGTATCAAAAAGCCAAGGCGGCACTGTCGGATGAAGCGGCGGTCGGTGGCCTACAAATCAAGCTGGACGACCTGGCCAAAGGGGATGCGTGACGTGATCCGTTGGAAACATGCAGCATTGCTGGCTCTGGCCATTCTGGCCGCGGGTTGCAGCAGCAACAGCAAAAAAGAGTTGCCACCGGCCGAGCTGACCGACTTCAAAGAAGAAGTGGTTCTGCACAAGCAGTGGAGTCGTTCGATCGGTAACGGTCAGGGCGAAACCTACAACATGCTGGTTCCGGCGATCGATGGCGATACCATCTATGCCGCCGACGTCACCGGTGTGGTGATGGCGATGGATCGCAGCAATGGCGACGTCAAATGGAAGAAAGATCTCGAACTGCCTGTCTCCGGCGCTGTTGGCGTGGGTTACGGTCTGGTCATGATCGGCACGCTCAAGGGTGAAATCGTTGCCCTGGATGCCAGCAGCGGTGAACAGAAATGGCGCGCTCGCGTGACCAGCGAAGTTCTCGCGCCGCCGGCCACCAACGGTGACGTTGTTGTGGTTCAGACTCAGGATGACCGTCTGATCGGTCTGGACGCCGCTACCGGCAACCAGCGCTGGTTGTATGACAGCACGCCAGCGGTCCTGACCCTGCGCGGCACCAGTGCACCGATCGTCACCAACCGCCTTGCGGTGGCTGGCCTGTCGACCGGTAAAGTGGTTGCTCTTGATGTGTCCAACGGCGTGCCGGTGTGGGAACAGCGCGTAGCGATTCCACAAGGTCGTTCGGAACTGGAGCGTGTGGTCGATATCGACGGTGGCTTGCTGCTGTCCGGCGGTACACTGTATGTCGCCAGCTACCAGGGTCGCGTCGCGGCACTGGACCTGGAAAGCGGTCGTCAGCTCTGGCAGCGTGATGCTTCCAGCTATGCCGGTGTCGCTCAGGGTTTTGGCAGCGTCTACGTGAGCCTGTCTTCGGGCACTGTTGAAGGCGTCGACGAACGTTCCACCACTGCGTTGTGGAGCAACGATTCGCTGGCCCGCCGTCAACTGTCGGCTCCGGAAGTGTTCTCCAGCTACGTTGCAGTCGGTGACCTGGAAGGTTACCTGCACCTGCTGAGTCAGGTGGACGGTCGTTTCGTCGGCCGCGAGCGTATCGACAGCGATGGCCTGCGTGCCCGTCCGCTGGTGATGGGTGACACGATTTATGTGTATGGCAACAGTGGCAAACTGGAAGCCCTGACCATCAAGTAAAGACTATGCTTGGGGTTTAACCCCCAAGCGGCCTTGTTCTGCAAGGCTCGCAGCGCTTCCAGGCGCTGCCCCGAGCACCAGCCGCTGCCTCGCAGCGGCTTTTGTATTTTCTGAAATAACGAAGTGGAGAGCCGCATGGTTCCCGTAATCGCCCTGGTGGGCCGACCGAACGTCGGCAAGTCCACCTTGTTCAACCGCCTGACCAGGACTCGCGACGCCATTGTCGGCGACTTGTCCGGTCTGACCCGTGATCGCCAATACGGTGAGGCCAAGTGGCAAGGGCGTTCCTACATTCTGGTCGACACCGGCGGTATCTCCGGTGACGAGCACGGTATGGACGAAAAAATGGCCGAGCAGTCGCTGCTGGCCATTGAAGAAGCGGATGTCGTTCTGTTCCTGGTAGATGCCAAGGCCGGTTTCACCGCGGCCGACCAGATGATCGCCGAGCACTTGCGCAAGCGTAACAAGCGTTCCTACGTGGTCGCCAACAAGGTCGACAACATCGACCCTGAAATGGCCCGCGCTGAATTCGCCCCGTTGGGCATGGGCCACGCGATCCCGATCGCCGGTGCCCATGGTCGTGGCATCACCCAGATGCTGGAAATCGCCCTGAGCGACTTCCCGAAAGACGAAGAAGAGCCGGAAGAAGGCGAAGAAGAAGTCGTTGCCGAAGGTGAGGAAGCCAAGCGCATTCCTGGCCCAAGCGAAAAAGACGGTATCAAGATCGCCATCATCGGCCGTCCGAACGTCGGCAAATCGACCCTGGTCAACCGCATGCTCGGTGAAGACCGGGTGATCGTATATGACCAACCCGGCACCACCCGCGACAGTATCTACATCCCGTTCGAACGTAACGACGAGAAGTACACGCTGATCGACACCGCCGGTGTGCGCAAGCGCGGCAAGATCCACGAAGAAGTCGAAAAGTTCTCCGTGGTCAAAACCCTGCAGGCGATCAAAGACGCCAACGTGGTGATCTTCGTGATGGACGCCCGCGAAGGCGTGGTGGACCACGACCTCAACCTGCTGGGCTTTGCCCTTGAAGCCGGTCGTGCGCTGGTTATCGCGATCAACAAGTGGGACGGCATGACGCCGAGCGAGCGCGACTTCGTGAAGGTCGAGCTGCAACGTCGACTGTTCTTCGTCGACTTCGCCGACATCCACTTCATCTCGGCCCTGCACGGTACTGGCGTAGGCAACCTCTACGCGTCGGTACAGAACTCGTTCAAGTCCGCGGTTACCCGCTGGCCGACCAACCGCCTGACCCAGATTCTGGAAGATGCGGTTGGCGAGCACGCGCCACCGATGGTCAACAACCGCCGGATCAAGCTGCGTTATGCCCACTTGGGTGGTGCGAACCCGCCGATCATCGTGATCCACGGTAACCAGATCGAGAAGGTGCCGAAGTCTTACGTCCGTTATCTGGAAAACACTTACCGTCGTGTGCTCAAGCTGGTCGGTACGCCGATCCGCATCGAGTTCAAGGGCGGCGAGAACCCGTACGAAGGTAACAAGAACACGCTCACCGACCGTCAGGTCAACAAGAAGCGTCGTTTGATGTCGCACCACAAGAAGGCCGACAAGAAGCGCCGCGACAAGCGCTGATTCAGGTGATCATTTCCACATCCTCGCGTGGGAATGATCAACCGCTTTTGTAGGAGCTGGCGAAGCCTGCGATCTTTTGATCCTGGCTTGTGTGATGGCTGAAAAGATCGCAGCCTGCGGCAGCTCCTACAGGGGTCGGTGATAAGAAGGGTGCTCACCAGAGCGCCCTTTTTTTATGGGCGCCGTTTGGGCTATCCTCGGGCTCTCCCGTGCCGCCGTTAGAGCCGGGTGTAGAGCAGGGAATCACCGATGATCACCAGTAAGCTGCCGAATGTCGGCATCACTATCTTCACGCAGATGTCTCAGCTCGCGGCGCAAACCGGGGCGATCAATCTGTCCCAGGGGTTTCCCGATTTCGACGGCCCGCAGGCCCTGCGCGATGCGGTGGGTCGGCATATCGCCAGTGGCCACAACCAGTATTCACCAATGACCGGCTTGCCGGCGTTGCGTCAGCAGATCGCGGCGAAGATCGCTCGCAGCTACGGCGCGCATGTCGATGCCGACAGCGAAGTGACGGTCACCCCCGGCGCCACCCAGGCGATCTTCTGCGCTATTCAGGCGGTGATCCACAGCGGCGATGAAGTGATCGTGTTCGATCCGTGCTACGACAGCTACGAGCCCTCGGTCGAGCTGGCCGGTGGTCGCTGTGTGCATGTGCAACTCGGCCTGAAGGACTTCGCCATCGACTTCCAGAAGCTCGCCGAAGCTCTGAGCCCGCGCACGCGGATGATCATCCTCAATACTCCACACAACCCAAGCGGTGCGCTGATCAGCCGCGCCGAGCTGGATCAGTTGGCGGCGTTGATCCGCGACCGCGACATCTATGTGATCAGCGACGAAGTCTACGAACACCTGGTGTTCGACGGCGTGCCTCACGCCAGCGTATTGGCCCATGAAGAGCTGTATCAGCGCGCTTTCGTGGTCAGTTCGTTCGGCAAGACGTACCACGTCACCGGTTGGAAAACCGGTTATGTCGTGGCGCCGCCGGCCCTTAGCGCGGAGCTGCGCAAGGTGCACCAGTACGTCAGTTTCTGCGGCGTGACGCCGTTGCAATACGCGTTGGCCGATTATATGGCCGAGCACCCGGAACACGTCGAAGAGCTGCCTGGCTTCTATCAGGCCAAGCGCGATCTGTTCTGCGATCTGCTGACGCCGTCGCGCTTCAGTTTTACCCGCGTGGCCGGTACTTATTTCCAGCTGGTCGATTACTCGCAGATTCGCCCGGACCTCAATGACGTCGAGATGTCCATGTGGATGACCCGCGAACATGGCGTCGCGAGCATCCCGATCTCGGTCTTCTACCAGACTCCACCCGAAGGCCAGCGCCTGGTGCGTCTGTGCTTTGCCAAGCGCGAGGAGACCCTGCGCGAAGCAGCGGCAAAACTATGCGCGATCTGAGTGCTCTGCCCAATCTGAATCTCGCCCTGATCCAGACCACCCTGGCCTGGCATGATCGTCAGGCCAATCTGGAGCATTTCGAGCCGTTGCTGGAACAGGCTCGTGGCGCGGACCTGATCATCCTGCCGGAGATGTTCACTACCGGCTTCTCCATGGAGTCGGAAACCCTCGCCGAGCCGGAGAATGGCCCCACCAGTAAATGGATGCGGGCTCAGGCGGCGAAGCTGGGCGCGGTGGTGACTGGCAGCATCATCGTCCAGGCCGCTGACGGCAGCCATCGCAATCGGTTGTTATGGGCACGGCCGGACGGGGAGGTGTGGCACTACGACAAGCGTCACCTGTTCCGCATGGCGGGCGAGAATAACCACTACACCCCGGGCGAGCGTCAGGTGCAGTTCGAATTGAAGGGCTGGCGAGTACGGCCGCTGATTTGCTACGACCTGCGCTTTCCGGTCTGGAGCCGCGATGCGCAAGACACTGACTTGTTGCTGTACACCGCCAACTGGCCGGGAGCACGGCGTCAGCACTGGAACCGTTTGCTGCCGGCACGGGCGATCGAAAACCTCTGCTATGTGGCGGCGGTGAACCGCATTGGTACCGATGGCAAAGGCTTTGCGTATACCGGTGACAGCCAGGTCCTGGATTTTCAGGGTGAGACGTTGCTCAGCGCAGGCGATGCCGATGGCGTATTCAAGGTCGTGCTCGACGCGGCGGAACTGGCGGCTTATCGTACGCGGTTTCCGGCGAATCTGGATGCGGATACCTTCGAGTTCACCTGACTGATCGTTCCCACGCTCTGCGTGGGAATGCAGCCCGTGACGCTCCGCGTCACTGGACGCGGAGCGTCCCTTGAGGCATTCCCACGCGGAGCGTGGGAACGA
>NZ_AKJT01000108.1 GCF_000282195.1 Pseudomonas sp. GM18 | reverse complement strand
CGGTCTGCCTGAAGTACCGCAAGTTCTGGTTTGACGACTGCTTCGCAGCCGAACGCAACCTCGCAGGCTCGGCAGCTGCTACAGCCCTTCAGCCCTCCTTGACCAACAGCCCATGCCGGCTCGCTTCAGGCTTTTTTGCGAAGACCTTCTGCGGCAACAGCAGCCAGGCCAGGGCTGGCAGCAGGATCAGGGCACCGAGCATGTTCACCAGGAACATGAACGCCAGCAGAATCCCCATGTCGGCCTGGAACTTGATCGGTGAGAACGCCCAGGTCGACACTGCGACCGCCAGGGTCATGCCGGTCAGCAACACCACTTTGCCGGTGAACAGCAGCGCCTGGTAATACGCCTGTGCCAGGGTGTCGCCGGCACGCATTCGAGCCAGGATCACACTCAAGACATACAGCGCGTAGTCGATGCCAATGCCCACGCCCAGTGCGATGACCGGCAGTGTCGCCACTTTCACGCCCATCCCCAATGCGACCATCAGCGCCTCGCACAGAATCGAGGTGAGCATCAGCGGCAGCATCGCGCAAAGGGTTGCGCGCCAGCTGCGGAAGGTCAGCAGGCATAACAGGCTGACCGCGCCGTAGACCCAGAACAGCATCTCGCGCATGGATTTTTTCACCACGATATTGGTCGCGGCTTCGATCCCGGCGCTGCCGGCGGCCAGCATGAATTTGACCTCTGGCACCTGATGTTCGCTGATGAATTTCTCGCTGGCCTCCACCACCCGATTCAGGGTATCGGCCTTGTGATCGGCCAGGTAAACGTACAGCGACAACATCGAGCAGCCCTGATTGAACAGCTCCCGCGGTGCTCGGGTTTGCACTGCGCCCAGGGCACCGTCGTTAGGGATCAGCTCATACCATTTGAAGTTGCCTTCGTTGTAACCGGCCGTGGCGATTTTGCTCAGCGCCGCCATCGAGGTGGTCGACTCCACGCCGGGCAATTGCTCCAGTCGCCAGGCCAACGCATCCACTGCCGACAGACTCGCGTAGCGGGTGCACTGATCTTCCGGAGTCTTGATCATGACCACGAAAATATCCGAGCTGGCCGCATAGTTCTGGGTCATGAACAGCGCATCACGGTTGTAGCGCGAGTCAGCCCGTAACTCCGGAGCGCCGGGATCGAGATCGCCGATCTTCAGGTGCAGACTCACGGCAAAACCGAACGCTGCCAGCAGCAGACCGCCCAGCATGGCGCCGATGGCCCAGCGCCGTTGGGTGAACAAATCGAGCACGCGCCACAACGGATGCTTGATCTGCGCCTGCAGCTCGGCGGTTTCCGAACTCAGGCTGCGTTGCGCCGCTGCCGGGCTGACACCGATATAGCTGAGCAGGATCGGCAGCAGAATCAGGTTGGTGAAGATCAGCACCGCCACGCCGAGGCTGGCGGTGATCGCCAGTTCCTGAATCACCCGGATATTGATCAGCAGCAACACGGCGAAGCCCACCGCATCGCAGAGCAACGCGGTCATGCCGGCAGCGAACAGTCGGCGGAAGGTATAACGCGCGGCCACCACCCGGTGGGTGCCGCGACCGACGTCCTGCATGATGCCGTTCATCTTCTGCGCGCCATGGCTCATGCCAATGGCGAACACCAGAAACGGCACCAGCGCCGAGTACGGGTCCAGCTCATAACCGAGGATGGCGAGCAGACCCAACTGCCAGAGCACCGCCACCAGCGAACAGGTCACCACAACCAGCGTGCTGCGCGCACAACGGGTGTAGCCAAACAGCACCAACACCGTCACCAGCACCGCCACCACGAAGAACAACAAGACTTGGGTCAATCCCTCGATCAGGTCGCCGACGATTTTGGTGAAACCGGTGATATGAATTCGCAGGTCGTCGCTCTGGTACTTGTCCCGCAGGGCTTCCAGTTGCCGGGAAAACTCGCCGTAGTCCAGCGCCTTGCCGGTCTGCGGACTGATGTCCAGCAACGGCACGAAGATCACACTGGACTTGAAGTTGCCGGCCACCAATTGACCGACTTCACCGGAGCGGGCGACGTTGGTCCGCACCTGTTCGATACTGGCCGCCGAGCCATCGTAGTCGTCGGGGATCACGGTGCCGCCATCGAGCCCCTCCTCGGTCACGGCGGTCCAGCGCGTGGTCGGGGTCCATAACGATTTCATGTAGGGCCGGTCGACACCCGGCAGCAGATAGAGCTCATCGTTGAGCCTGGCCAGGGTGTCGAGATAGTCCTTGGTGAAAATGCTGCCTTGTTTGACCTCCACGGCGATCCGCAGCGAGTTGCCCAGGCCGCTCAACTCACTGCGATTCTGCAGAAAGTTGGCGACATAGGGATGCCCCGTGGGAATGGTCTTCTCATAACTGGCATTGATGCCGATGCGCGTGGCTTGCCAGCCGAGCACCAGCGTCACCAGCAGACACAGCAGGATCACCAGCGGTCGATGGTTGAAGATCGCCCGCTCGGCGAAGTTGCCCGACGCCTGGTCGAAGTCTGCCAGGCGGCCGATCACGGTTTGGGGTTTGTCGTCTTTCAAGTCTGACTCCTGTTGCACGGGCCGTGGCCCGATAGCGCTACACCGTGAATATTCAAGGTTTGCCAGAGGCTCGTGGATCCTGGTCAGCGGCCACACCGCTCAAACCGACGCTGGCCAGACTGCCATCGGCCGCCTGTTGCACGGCCGCGACAGTGCCGCCGCTGCGGCTCTGGCGTTTGTCGAAGCTACGACCCTGGTCATGGCTGAATAAAAGTTCGCCGCCCTGGCTGGCCAACAGCAGGCTGCCATCGCGCAGTTCGATGGCGCTCGCCAGTGTTGATTCGATGCCGGTGTCGAGGCGTCGCCAACTGCCGCCACGGTCATCGGACCACCAGGCGTTACCGCGCAAACCGTAGGCAATCAAGGCGCCACCGCGAGTGCCGAGCAAGCCGAAAAAGCTGCCTTCATAAGGTGACTTCAAGGCCTGGAATGAATGCCCGGCATCGGTCGAACGCAACAGCAAACCGCGCTCCCCCACCAGCAGCAGATCGTTGCCCGAGGCACGGATGCCATACAGGTTCAGGCCCTGCGGATTGTCCACATGCTGCATCCACGGCTGCCAGCTTCGCCCGCCGTCGTCGGTACGGTAGATCTGGTTGTAGGCGCCAACGACGTAGCCGTGCAGGCGGTCACTGAAGTACAGGTCGAGAAACGGTTTGTCCGGTCCGTCGTCGAGCATCTGCCGGGCCTGCGCCAGGTTGCCGGCGCCGCCCGGTTGATCGGCATCGCGCTCAGCGGCCTGCACCGCCAGCGCGGCGGCGCGTTCACCGTCGAGTTGCTTGCGCCAGGTTTCACCACCGTCCTCGGTGTGCAACACCACGCCCAGATGACCGACCGCCCAGCCCTGCTCGGCATCGACGAATTGCACCGCCGTCAGGCTGACGCTGACCGGCACACTGGCCTGGCGCCAATGGATTCCAGCGTCATCCGAGAGCAGCACGATCCCGCGCTCGCCGACCGCCACCAGACGCTCGCCGGCCCGGGTCAGCCCAAGCAATGCCGCGCGCTGGGCCTTGGCGGTCGGCAGTGCCGGCTGCTGCAGTACTGCAAACGTGCTCGCCTGGGCGTTGAACACACACGCCATCAAACCCAATGCCAGGACGCAGGCGCCCCGGCGCAGGCCGAAGCCCGCATAGCGTTTTTGCCCCATCATGTCTTTATCCCACTCGCAAAGTCACAGGCGACCGCAGCGCGCACCCTCACCCGCCACGGCCTCCCTCAGGTTCAACGCATGTTTTCGTTGGCCATGGCATCCGGCGTGAAATAGGACGCCGAAGGTTTCGCGACCTTCTGGTACTGGACCGCCAGATCGTTGCTCGATGAGTTGAGGAAGTAGGCGCCGGTGTCGAGGTTGTAGCTGCCCCACATGACCTGCGCGGTGAGGGCCGGCAGGTCCGGCGCCAGCAGCGTCAGCGAATACATCTGCCGTCCGAGTTTGCCTTGGGCGTCATACCCGTCGGCCATCAGGATCTGCCAGGAGTCTTCGTCGATGTAGTAAGTGCGACGCGGCACCACATGGCGTTTGCCGGATTTGAGCGTGGCCTCGACCACCCACACCCGATGCTTCTCCCAACGCACCAGATCAGGATTGAGGAAGTTCTGTTTGACCAGGTCGTCGCTCTTGGCCAGGGCGGCGCGGTTATTGTTGTAGGCGACGATCAGTTCTTTCTTGCCCATCAGCTTGAGGTCATAGCGATCGGTAGGCCCGAACAGCATGAACGCTTCGTCGAACAGACCGACCCCCGAGGTCACGAAGTCCGGAGTGTCGTAGGCGATGTTCGGCGCCCGACGCACCCGGCGCTGACCGACCAGATACTGCCAGGCCGCACGGTTGGCCGGGTCCAGGTCCCAATGGGTCATCAGGTCTTCACCGGCCTTGGACGACGGCAACTCGGTC
The DNA here is from genome assembly GCF_000282195.1 of Pseudomonas sp. GM18. Lineage (GTDB taxonomy): Bacteria > Pseudomonadota > Gammaproteobacteria > Pseudomonadales > Pseudomonadaceae > Aquipseudomonas. Next base: position 38,625 of record NZ_AKJT01000108.1, on the reverse strand, counting down.
AGCAGCTTGCCCACCAGGTACTTGCCGGAAAAGTTTTCCAGGCTGCCGCCTTCGACGTAGTAGGGAAACTGGTAGGTGTACTGGGCTCGGGTCGCCTGGACTTTCTTGCCGCCGGCGGTCATCAGCCAGGTATCGAATGGCGAGCTGATGGTGTCGCCGCCCTGCCAGGACAACCGATAGTTCCACAGCACCTGCGTACCGTTTTCCGGGATCGGGAACGGGATGCCGCCATAGGCGCCGGCGACTTTCTCGCTCGCCACATCCAGCGTGGCGCGGGTGGCATTCTTGCCGGTGTTGTCATAGACCCATTGCGGGGCTGCCGCCGAGCGATGGGTCGGGTACACGTCCAGACGATAGTCCGGGTATTTCTTCAGCAGCAGTTTGGTACCTTCGGCCAGTTCGCTGGCGTACTGCTCCATGTTCGAGGCCTTGATCGAATACAGCGGTTTCTCGCCGGCAAATGGATCGGGACGTTTGTCACCCGGCTTGTAGCCCGGCGCGACCTTGGTGTAACCGCCCTGCCAGGCCGGGATGCTGCCATCGGCATTGCCGGCGCGCTCGCCACCAAGGGGTGTCAGTTCAGACTTCAAACGTGCAGCCTGCTCAGGCGACACCGTCGCCTGCGCCAGACTCATGCCAGCAAGGGCCAGGGTGAGGACGCAAGTGTTGAGAAATGCTTTGTTCTGCATGGCGAATCCACCTTATTAGAATGAGGTTTTCACGTAGAGCGAGACGAAGTCGCGGTCGGCCAACGACTGCCCGTAACTGAAATTGCCGTCCTCGCGCAGCCCGGCTTTCGGGGCGCCGAAGAAGTTCACGTAGTTCAGCCCGACATCCCAGCGCTGCAAGTAAGTGGCCTTGAGCCCGACACTCCAGTCGCCGGAATGGGTATTGCCGAAGCCCGATTTGTTGACCGCCGAAGAGCGCCCATCGAGTACCACACCCATGCCGATCGGCACGGTCAGGTCGATCCCGTCGACAATCTGGAAGTACGCCGGCTCCACCAATACCCGCAGCGCCGTGGCATCGCGGGTGGTGTTGGAGTCCAGTGCGGCGGCGTTCTCGGTCACGCTCAGGGTGCGGTTCCAGGCCAATTCGGCCAGTGCCGAGCCGCCGTCCCAAAATGCGGTGGGCGATAACAGGTAAATCGCCGACAGGTTGGCGTGAGCGGTTTTACCCCTGGCAAACAGGGCATCATCGCCGCCATCGGCCGCCGTGCCAGGGGTCACCACTTGCAGATTGCTCACCAGCGGCGCATTCCAGCGCACGGAGGTTTCACCGGCAAAGTTGAACGGCCCATAAGCGGTGGAGAAGCTGACGCCGGCAGTCTTGATGTCTTCGGCGTAGACCTGACGATAAGAACTGAGGATTGGCAGCCCGGTGGCCGCCGCAGCCGCACCGTCGAGGTAGGCGTACAGGCCGGTCGGGGTTTTGTCGTGATACTGCGCAGCGTAGAAACCCAGCTCCAGCTCGGTGCCGGTCGGTTTGAAGCGGATCTGCATACCGCCCTGCCCCGAATTTCGCGGTTTCAAATCGCCGCCATTCACCGTGTCGTTGCCGAACACTTCGCGCAGCGAACCGCTGCCGTGACCGATGGCATCGACATCGCTCAGGTAGCTGCCGGCGCCGGGCACATTGGAACGTTCCCACTCGAACTGGTAGTAAGCGCCCACCGACAGCTGCGGGTTGATCTGCAACTGCCCGGAGATCTGATTGACCGGACGCAGGATCTCCTTGAACTGGGTCCCCGGCACGCTGAGCAACTTGACCACATCGGTCGGACCCTGGGCATTGGCAATGCCGTTGCCACCGTAGAACAGGCTTTCGCCGTAGATCAGGCTGTGTCGGCCCAGACGCATCACGCCCTGGGAGTCTTCACCGAGGTCACCGCGCAGGAACACAAAGGCGTCGAGAATTTCCGCGTCGCGACCATGGAGCTTGCGGGTTTCGCTGAGGAAATACGTTTGCTCGCTGCTGTCGGTGTCCTGGTTGTAGATATCGTCGTACCAGGCCGCGCCGCTCACGCGCAGCCCATAGTTTTGCCGGCTGAGGTCCATTTCGGAAAACAGGTCCAGACGATTGGAGACCAGGCCACTGCTGAAGTTTTTATCGCCCTGACTCTGGATCGAGGGGTACAGACCGTTGGCGGTCGGCGCGTTGACCAATCGGCTGTCCTGCCCCTGCAGGCGCCAGGCCTGGCTGTACTTGATGGTGTTGTCCCAACGCAGTTTCCAGTCGGAATCACCAAGGTCCATTTGCATGGCCTCGACCCTTTCGACCATCACACCGGCGCTGCATAACGCCAGGAACAGGGTGCAATGTTTGAAACGAAAGCAACGTTTAATGTCCATGGACGCTCCTCATTATTTTTATTTTTGGCATGGCTTCGCCACAGGTAGCGGCTTGCGCCGCTGTCTACAGGTGTGCATTTCAGATGTAGGTGGAGGCCAACCCGCCATCGACTGCCAGGTTGACGCCGTTGATCCAGCGCGACTCGTCGGCACACAGGAAAGCGATCACCGCCGCCACCTCATCGGCATAACCGGGGCGTTTCATACGATGGGCATCGGCCTGGGTTCGGGCCTCACCGAGCATGCTCACGAAGTCGCCGAGGATCGGCGTGAAAACCGGACCTGGCGCGACGCTGTTCATGCGTACCGAATGTTCAAGAAACCAGGGTTGGGCCTGCAGGTAATTCCAGACGATCAAGGCTTCCTTGAAATACTGGTAGCAGGTCTGGTCCGGTACCGGGTGTTCGGCCAGCCAGGCTTGCCCGGCGGCGAAACCTTCGATGCGCGCCAACGCCTTGTGCTGTTCCAGACGTAACGGCCACTCGGCGCCGAGGATCGAGGCGATATTGACGATGCTGCCGCCAGCGTTGATGCGTGGCAGCAACGCGCTGCTCAAGTGGCGCAATCCCAGGTAGTTGACCCGCGCCAGCAGTTGCGGGTTTGCAGTGCCCGGCACCCCGGCGATATTGCACAGGCTGTCGATCTGCGCCGGTAACTGCGCCAACAGCCGGTCGATGTTCTCTGCACTGCTCAGATCGCCCTGGACAAAACCGTCCAGGGTCATGTGTGGAGCCTTCAGGTCCACGCCAATCACCTGAGCGCCGTGGCTGCGCAGCAGGCTTGCCGTGGCGGCGCCGATACCCGATGAGACGCCGGTCACCAGCACAATCTTGTTGTCGAGTTTCATGTTGAGTCCTCTTATTATTTTTGTGTACTCGGTGGGCCGACCTGCCTTGTCGACCCGGTAAAAGACCGGCCCGTCAGAACGGGTAACACGGCGCCTTATCCTTGACCGTCACCCATTGCCATTGGGTGTATTCATCCCAGTCGGCCGGGCCGCCAACGCTGCCGGCATTTCCTGAGCTGCCACGTCCGCCGAAGGGATTGATGCATTCGTCGGCCACCGTCTGGTCGTTGATGTGCAGCAGACCGCAATTGAGTTGCTCGCCCATCGCCATCGCGTGCCCGACCGAAGGCGAAATGATCCCGGCGGACAAGCCATACTCGGTGCGGTTGGCCAGGTCGATGGCCTCATCGTCGCTGGCAAAGCTCACCACTGTGGCCACCGGGCCAAAGATTTCCTCGTCGAATGCGCGCATGCCGGGGCGCACGCCGGAAAGTACTGTGGGTTGGTAGAAGAGCCGTTCAAACTCGCCGCCGGCTTCCAGCGTTGCCCCGGCCGCCACGCTCTCCGTGACGATTTCATGCACTCGCAACAACTGGTGCTTGTTGATCAGCGGCCCCAGCACCGCCTCGCCGCGAGCGGCATTACCGACCGTGATTGCCCGTGCCTTTTCTGCCAGCCGACGGACCAGCTCTTGCGCAATCGACTCATGGGCCAGGATGCGTCCCGTAGCCATGCAGATCTGGCCCTGATGCAGCCAGGCCCCCCAGGCGGCATTGCTGGCCGCCAGTTCGAGATCGGCATCTTCGAGCACGATCAACGAGTTCTTGCCGCCCAGCTCCAGGGCGACTTTTTTCAGATGACGCCCGGCCAGCTCCGCGACCTTGCGCCCCGCAGCGGTGGAGCCGGTGAACGCGATCATCCGCACATGCGGGTCGCGGCACAGCGCCTCACCGGCCGCTGCGGCCCCCGGCAACACCTGCAACAACCCCTTGGGCAGACCGGCCGCCTCGAACAACCGAGCAATGATGAAACCGCCACTGACCGGGGTCTGCGGATCGGGCTTGAGCACCACGGCATTGCCCGCCGCCAGCGCCGGCGCCACCGAACGCAGGGACAGCACCAGCGGGAAGTTGAACGGCGAGATCACCCCGACCACGCCATGGGGCAAGCGGCGTGCATAGGACAAGCGCCCCGCTTCGCTCGGCAGAACCAGACCATGGGGTTGCGACAGCAGCCCGGCCGCCTGATGCAGCAACACGATCGCCTCGCGGACCTCATGTTCACCCTTGAACAGGCTGCCGCCGCTTTCCCGGGCGATGTACAACGCCAGTTCGGCAATGTGTTGCTGGGCCAGTGCGGCAGCTTTACGAAAGATCTCTGCGCGTTCCCGTGGCCCCAATGCCGCCCAGGCCGGTTGAACACGAGCGGCGTTCAGGCTGGCAAACGCGATGTCCGCAGCATCAGCCAAACCGGTGACGGTCAACACCTCGCCGGTGGCCGGTTCGATGACGCTATGGCTGCCGCCCAATGGACGTAGCCAGTCGCCATTGAAGATGCGTTCACGCCATGGCTCGTCCCGCAGAAAATCAGATGGTTCACTTACCGACATTTCGGTCTCCCGGCTCTTATGTTTGTCATTGCCTGACGCGGCCTTGCTAAAACGATGCAAAGCGTCTGCGTGGTGAAAGCAGTAGAGCAAGGGCTGTGCCGACTTCCTGCGTTGTGCCGCATTTCAGGTGGCGAAGGCTCTGGCCTGCGGGCTTTAGAGGGGCGCTTGTGAATAGGCCAAGGTGCTTGGCAGCTCGCCTATTGTCCAAATGATAAAGTTATGTTTAATAACTGTTTTGCTGATTGATCATTTCGATCAGTCGACTCGCTCAGGGGCATAACAATGAACAATCCCCATTCGCTGCTTCCTCATCTCGCGGTGCAGGAGGAGCATTTCTCGCCCCGAGGAGACAGTACCCAATTGGCCGAAGGCAACTCACCAACCCTGGCCGAGTTGACCGAATGCCTGTTCTTTTCCCCTGTTGACGGACGTATCTGGCTCAACGACCAGCGCATGCTGCTATTGCACAGCTCATCTTTCGGCGCACTGCGACGCGAAATTATCGAGCGCCAGGGACTGGAACAGACCCGTGGCCTGTTTACCCGCACCGGCTATCTCTCCGGCGCACGCGATGCGCGATTGATCCGCGAGCGCTGGCCAGACGCCGACGCCGCGGCAGTTTTCTCGGCCGGCACGCGTCTGCATACACTCGAAGGAATGACCAAGGTCGAGCCCCTGCACTTCAAATTCGACGCCGACTCCGGCTTCTACGAAGGTGAATTCCTCTGGCACCATTCCTGTGAGGCCGATGAACATATCGCCGCCTTCGGCATCGGTCAGGATCCGGTGTGCTGGACTGAACTGGGCTATGCCATCGGCTACGTCAGCGGGCTGTTCGGCCGTCTGGTGATCTTCCGCGAGACCGAATGCCGGGGCATGGGCCATGAGAGCTGCCGGGTGATCGGCAAGACCGCCGAGCAATGGGGCGATGTCGAACAGGACCTCAGCTATCTCACCGCCTCGCCCTCCAGCGTCGTCCCCAGTCAGCGCTCAACCCCTGCGTCCGCCCCCCTGGAAGACGACAGCGAAATACCCGGCGGGCAAAAACCCATTGGCGCCAGCGCGGCCTTCAATGCCGCTACCCTCGCCTTGCAGCGCGTAGCGCCGACGCCCGCCACAGTGTTGTTCAGCGGCGAGTCCGGGGTCGGCAAAGAGTTGTTCGCCCGTCAGTTGCATCAGTTCAGCCCGCGCCATCAAGCACCTTTCGTGGCGCTCAACTGCGCCGCCATCCCGGATAATCTGATCGAGGCTGAACTGTTCGGTGTCGAGCGTGGCGCCTACACCGGCGCGACCCATTCGCGCCCCGGACGCTTCGAACGCGCCCAGGGCGGCACCCTGTTTCTCGACGAAATCGCCAGTCTCAGCCTGCCGGGCCAAGGCAAGTTGCTGCGTGCATTGCAGGAGCGGGAGATCGAGCGCATCGGCGGTGGCCAGCCCATCAAGGTCGACGTCCGGGTGGTGGCGGCCACCAATGTCGACCTGCGCAAAGCCGTGGCGGCCGGAGACTTTCGCGAAGACTTGTTCTACCGGCTGAATGTCTACCCCATCATGCTGCCGCCACTGCGCGAACGTCGCGACGACATTCCATTGCTGGTCAACGCGTTCCTGCGGCGCTTCTGTCAGGCCTACGGCCGCAAACCCGCCGGCCTGACCATGCGCGCACTCAAGGTGTTGTTGCGCTATGACTTTCCCGGCAACGTACGGGAATTGCAGAACCTGGTGGAGCGCGGCCTGATCGCCAGCGAAGACGGCCAGGCCATCGACCTGGTCCACCTGTTTCGCAACGAACCGATGCCGCAGGAGGCGTACTCGCTGGACGACAATGGCAGCCTCGCCGCCACCGACCACAGCCCCTCCGACTCACAGCCTCGCCCAGCCTTGCTGGAAACCCTGGCTCGTCTGGAAGACGGCTTCTCCATTGAAGGACTGGAGTCGCGCCTGATCGATGAAGCGCTGCAAAAAAGCCAAGGCAATCTGGCCGCTGCCGCGCGACTGCTGGGGTTGAGTCGTGCGCAGTTTGCCTATCGACTGAAAAAATACCGACAGGCATCGGCTTGATTCGCACTACAGAAATTATCGCTTTAAAAATTTTACCCAATTAAGTATTTTGCAGAGATATTTGGGCGACCTGTGCCCTAATGCCTGTCAGTTAAGCCGCAATGCAATCTGTAGCAGCTGGCGAAGCCTGCGTTCGGCTGCGCAGCAGTCGTAAAACCAGAGATTGCGGTGCATCAGGCAGACGGTATCAACCGGATTCACGACTGCTGCGCAGCCGAACGCAGGCTTCGCCAGCTGCTACAGGGAGTGAGTCGTAGCTGATGTTGCTTAACTGACAGGCATTAGGCATGTGCCCTCCTTTTTCATAGCGACAAGGATCTCCCGTGAGCGGACTGCGTGAACGCCAGAAAGTCGAACGACGCCAAGCCATCAGCAAGGCGGCGATCGAACTGTTCGAGCGTCAAGGTTTCCAGAACACTACCATTGAACAGATCGCCAGCCAGGCTGGGGTGTCGGCGCCCACCGTGTTCAAGTACTTCGGCAACAAACAGGAAATCATCCTGGAAATCCTGCACGACGCCGACCAGCGTGCGCTCAAGGACACCCGCAGCCAGATTCCTGAAATTGAAGATCCGGTCGAGGCCCTGTGCTACCTGGAGCGCCTGCTGACCGGTTACGCCCTGGAAGTTATGCATCCCAGCCTCTGGCGTGAACTGTTGCCGTTGATTCTGTTTGGTGGTGATAACGGACTGCCCGAAGGTTATCGGGCCATGAACGATGCGCTCAGGGCCGAAATCAGCGGGTTGCTCAGAGAACTGCAGCAGGCCGGCAAGCTGCGCGCCGACCTCAACGTCGACCTGGCCGCCTTCCTGTTGAACGACTACTCACACCTGCTGTTGTTCAGGCTGGTTAACCAGGAGCAGCCGGACATCGAGTCACACTCCGCCCAGGTAAGGCGTATCACCGAACTGCTGTTTTACGGAATGCAGGCCTGAGAACGCCAGCCTCCTCCAAGACTGGCTGCATGCGGCGAGCCCGGCGTCGCGACGCCGGGCCACAATGATCAGCGATTGGTCTTGATGGTGGTCCAGGTGCGAGTGCGGATCCGCTCCACGGCTGCCGGCATAGGCTCCAAAGCGAACAGTGTTTTGCGCGCTTCGTCCGGCACATACATGTTGGGGTTATTACGGATGTCGGCGTTCACCAGCGCGGTGGCGTCCTTGTTCGGATTGGGGTAACCGATCTTGTTGCTGATCCGGGCAATGACGTCAGGGCGCAGGATGTAGTTGATGAACTCATGGGCCTCTTTGGTATGGGGGGCGTTGGTCGGCACCATCATCACGTCCGACCACATCGGCGCACCTTCCTTGGGTAACGCCATCTCGACCTTGACGCCCTTGCCGGCGGCATCGGCCAGTTGCTTGGCCAGCGCCACGCCGCCCGACCAGCCGACGGCTACGCAGATGTCACCGTTGGCCAGGTCCATGCCGTAGCGTGAGGAATTGAAGTAGGTGATGTGCGGGCGAATCTTCATCATCGCCGCCTGGGCCTGCGGGTAGTCCTCGCGCTTCTGACTGTTGGGGTCGAGGCCCTTGTAGTGCAAGGCAATAGGCACGATTTCGTTGGCCGCGTCGAGGAAACCGACGCCGCAACTGGCCAGCTTGGCGAGGTTCTCTTCCTTGAAGATCATGTCCCACGTGTTCATCTGCACATTGGCGCCCAGGACTTGCTTAACCTTGTCGACGTTGTAGCCGATCAGCGTGGTGCCCCATAGGTACGGTGCCGCGAAGCGGTTGCCCGTATCACCCGCGGCTTCCAGGGTTTTCATGAATTCCGGGTCCAGGTGCTGCCAGTTCGGCAGCTGGCTGCGGTCCAGCGGCTGGACAGCACCGGCGGTGATCAGGTGACTCAGGTTGGCGCTACCGGGGTACACCACGTCATACCCGGAATTGCCGGTCAGCAGTTTGGACTCCAGGGTTTCGACACTGTCAAAAACGTCGTAGACCGGACGGATGCCCGTTTCCTCCTGGAAGCTCTTGAGCACCTCAGGTGGCAGGTATTCGATCCAGTTGTAGATCCGCACCGTGCGCTCTTCAGCCAGGCACACACCGCTGGCCAGCAACGACACTACAGCGCCCAATAAGGTGTTACGCAAAAACGTGTTCATGGTGAAGCACTCCTGCGCGGCCGCGAAGGCTCGCGGCACTTAATAGCGGTAGGTGAAGTACAGTTCCAGCGCGCTGAATTTCTGGTCATCGCCGAACACCTGTTTGGCAGCGGCCAGCGGCTTGACCCAGTTATAGGAGAGTGACGTATAGAACGATGGCGTCGGGGTCCAGTCGAGGAAAACCACACTCTCGTCCGCAAATCGCCGATCACTGACCGGCGCACCCATGTAGTTTTTCTCATCCAGCCAGAACTGATAGTGGATCGCGCCGAGGGTCAGCGTCTCATTGAGATGGGTCTTGAGCGAGAACTGTTGAACGTTTTCGTTGCTGTTGAACAGCAGGTAGTTGCCGACGACATCCCCCACCAGCCAGGTGCTCCAGTCGACGAAGCCCTTGCTCAATGACTCCCAGGCTTTTTGCCGGTTGTCGGCGAGGTTGTCGTCGCCGGAAAAACTGGCGTAGCGATAGCCGATCACCGGGGTCAGCGGCAACGTGTTGAAGGCGTAATCCGCCTGGCCGTACCAGGCGTTGGCATCGTAATCCACGCCTTCACCACTACCCCGCTCCACGGCGTACTCGGCATTCAGGGTCAGGTCCGGCACACCCGGTACTTTGGCCTTCAACGCACGCACGTTGTACACCTGCATCCCGTCCCGGCGTCGTGGCAGTGTACTGCCCTTGGGCCCCAGCGCATTGACCTTCATCGCCATGGCCCCCAGCGTCACCTGGTCATCGAGGTTGTAATCCAGGTTAGCGCCGGTCATGCGGAAGTCGCCCAGATCATCGTCGGTGCGCAAGGTGAAGGCCTGGGTCTTCAATGCGCCATGATCCCAGGCCAGAATGGCCGAATCCTTGAAGGCGGTCCTGGGGCCAAGCCAGTAGGCGCCGTCCTTGAGTTGGTCGAGGTTACCGTCCATGACGATGAAGCCCGTCCCGATCATGTAGTTCTGGCGACCGGCAGTCAGCGTCCACTCGCCGGCCCGGAAACCGCCGTAGAGTTCTTCGGTGGCCACGTCGCCATCAGAGCTTCGGGTGAAGCCGCCGGCATCGCCATCGCCAAAGGTGGTCGCCGCCACCAGCGAACCACCAGCCAACAGGCTGAAGTCTGGCTGCAGGGCGTATTCCAGCTTGACGCCGGGCTTGACGTAGAGCTCCTGCCAGTCGATTTTCGTACCGTCCTTCTTGCCACTGCGCGCATCGACGCGGCCGCTGCCGAAGTTGACGTTACGGGTGGAAAGGGTCGCACCGCCGGCGGTGAAGTTGACCTCACCCTTGAGGTTGCCATCCTCGAAGGTGTAGCCCGCCAGCGCGACTTGGGCGGTCAGGGGTAAGCCGACCGCTAAGAGCGTTCGAGAGAAACGCGTCATGAAAACCATATGAAGCTCCTGTGTGATTATTGTTGTTACAGGGCAGTGAATGGCGGCGCAGAGCGCCGCCAACACCTGGCCGAGCCAGGCGAATAGGACGCAAATTTCTTGTCTTTATGGGGTGTTTCAGTGGCGAAGGTGCGCGGCGATGGCACGCAGCATGCGCACGCTGTCAGCATCGAACGGGCTGACAGCCTCGGTCAGCGATGACTGCTTGACGATCACCACACCGGACGGCTTATCGACGAACAGGTATTGGCCGTGGATACCACCGGCCATGATCGCCTGGCTGTGGTCGTTGAAGACGTACCACTGGCTGCGGTAGGAAGCGTCAGGAGTCCATTGGGAGAACTCGGAATTTTTGGCGTAGATCGCCGGATCGGAGCCGGCAGCGATGCGTGCAACCGTCTCGGTCGACAGCAACTGCAACCCCTCATGGCGACCGTCGTTGGCCAGCAGCCGACCGAACCGCGCCATGTCTCGCAAGGTGGCGTTGAAACCGGCACCGGCAACGCTGCGCCCCCAAGGGTCGGCCATGAAGTAGCCGTCGCGCTCACACCCCAACTGGCTCCAGAGGTCTTGCAGCAATTGATTGCAGGCCTTGCCCGAGGCGCGCTCCATGACCCAGGCCAGGGCCTCGGTGGTGGCGGTCACGTAATGGAAAAAGCCGCCGTGGCTGCCGCGTTTTTTCAGCGACGGCAGGTACTGATACAGCGACTCGAACTGAGCGTACTGCGCAGGTGCCGGCTGGAAACCGCAGGCGTAGCCGTACTGCGAACTTTCGGAGTTGGGATCGTCATAGACTTCGCTGTAGTCGATACCCACGGCCATGTCGAACAGCTGGCGCACCGTGGCATCGCCAAACGCGCTGCCCAATAGTTCGGGCACGTAATACGCCGCCGGCAACTCTGGATTGAGGATGCCATCGCAGACCAGTTGCTCCCCCAGGGTGCCGATCAGCGACTTGGTCACCGAGAACATGACGTGCCGGTCGCGGGAACGCTGGCCGTTGAAGTAACGCTCGAACAGCACGGTGTCGCCCTGCATCACCAAGAAAGCGTCGGTCTGACTGGCCACCAGGTGATCGATGACACTGACGCTCAAACCACACTCACTGTCGAAGTGCAGTTCATCCAGCGCTTGCGGTGCTTCCTTCAGGACACTGACCGGTCCGCCACCCGCCTCCACATCAATGGAGGGGCGCAGGCGCGCCAGATTGCGGAACCCCCACTGATTGAACGGTGGACGCATCCAGTTGTTCCAGGTGACGCGGCGTTTTGGCTCGGCCGGAAAACCCTGCATAAACAAAGGCGCCGAGCGCCTGTCAAGTGACGCTTCATTCGTCTCGATGTAAAGATTGGCCAGCAACGGCACGGTGTTCTGACTCATCGGGTTTCCCCTGAAAAATGACTCTGCGTGAGAGCAGATGCAGGGAAATAATTACCCGGTATTATTTTTTAGTCAATAAAACATTTTGCAGATTAAAATGTTTATAACCCCTGCCGACAGCAGGTCCCTTGATCAGTCACAACGCAATACGTCGGCAACGACTAAGCTGTTTCGAGTGAACCTCGTCTCTCAAGGGGATCTCCATGAGCGCCGCCTCCCTGTCTGAACTCGATGCCGCTCTGCCCGGTTTGGCCCGCAAGATCCGCGTGCTGGATGCCCTGTCTTGGCCGGATGGCGTCGAGGAAGTCTTCCTCGCGCATTGGCGCGGCGGGAAAGCAGAATTGCCCAGAGTCGAATTGCGCCCACGCGAGCACAGCGCCGACATCGCCGCCCTGGAAGCCTTTATCGGCCGATGCGATGAGGGGCATCCGGCCGGGAATTACCTCGCCATGACCGCGCGTAGCTATGCCACGGCTGGACGCATGCTGGGTGCCATCGGCACTCCCGCCTTTACTCAATACTCGTCAGCGCTGTACCGGCGCCCGGATTTCTATTATCAGAGCCAGAACCTGAGCATGCTGGACGCGGCCCGTTTCTTCCTCAAGACCACCGACGCCCTTCTGGGCGGTGCCCGGATTCCGCCGAGTCAGGCCGAGATCCCGGCCGAGGCCTTCGCCGCCTGGATGCAGCCGGAACTGGACCGCTTCTTCGGCGCAGGCCGGATCACGGTCATTCTCGACCCGACCCTGGCCGCCAAGGCCATCGCCGGTACGAACCGTATACGCCTACGTGCCAGCGCTCTGTTCTCGGAACTGGACAAGAATCAGTTATTGCACCACGAGGCCTTCGTGCATGTCGCCACGGCACAAAACGGCGCGCTCCAACCCAACCTCAAAAGCCTGGGCCTGGGGGCGCCACGCACGACTCAGACTCAGGAGGGCATTGCCACCCTGGCAGAACTGTTCACCGGCAGCATGGATATCAACCGCTTGCGTCGCCTTGCCCTGCGCGTGCTTGCGGTCCAGCAGGCGCTGGATGGCGCCGATTTCATCCAGGTATTCGAAGGGTTTCTTGCTGCCGGTCAGTCGCAAGAGGAGTCCTTCCGCTCAACCCAACGGATTTTCCGCGGCGCCGACCTGCATGGCGGTTCGGCGTTTACCAAGGATGCCGCTTACCTGACCGGTTTGCTCGCCGTCCATACCCTGTTGCGCATCGCGATCCGCGACAACCGGCCGGAATTGGTGGGCCATTTGTTTGCGGGGCGCCTCAGTCTGGGTGATACCGTACGCTTGGCTCCACTTTTCGAATCCGGCTGGCTCCAGAGTCCAATCCATCTACCGGCCTGGGCCTCCGATCTGCGTCTACTCGCCGCTAACCTGGCCTTCTCTGCTTTTATCGCCCGGATAAAGCTGGATGTGCTCGATCTGGAGGTGCTCATGGCATTTGCAGACGAACACGAAACCGATGCCAGCGCCATGTGATCGCGGACCCATGCACTACAAGCTCCATGAACCGGGTGACTGGGCGCTCGACACGGCGCTGCCCCCCAGGTAGAAATCCTGAATATCACTGCGCGCTGCCAACTGCTCGGCCGTGCCTTCGCTGACGACCCGGCCGCTTTCCAGCACGTAGCCGTACCGGGCATAACGCAGGGCCAGGTTGATGTTCTGCTCGGCAATCAAAAAGCTCACGCCATCGCGCTGATTGAGCTGATGGATAATCTCGAAGATCTCCTCGACGATCTGCGGCGCCAGCCCCATCGAAGGTTCGTCCAGCAGCACCAGTTGTGGCCGGGCCATCAATGCCCGGCCAAGCGCAACCATCTGCTGTTCACCGCCAGAGGTGTAGCCGGCCAGGCTTTTGCGCCGCAGCTTGAGTCGCGGAAACTGGCTGTAAATACGCTCCAGATCAGCCTTCAGTTGCCCAAGGGACACCTGACGCGCAAGGGCGCCCGTCAGCAGGTTTTCCTCCACGGTCAGTTGGGCAAAGCAATGCCGGCCTTCCAGCACCTGCACCAGTCCTCTGGCCACCAGGCTATGGGGCGTACTGCGGGTGACATCCTGACCTCGATAAAGAATCCGCCCCTGCACCACCTCGCCCCGCTCGGCCCTCACCAGATTGGACGCGGCCTTCAACGTGGTGCTTTTGCCAGCACCGTTAGCCCCCAGCAACACCACGATCTGCCCTTGCGGCACCGCCAGGGATATCCCGCGCACGGCGAGGATTGCCTGCTCATAAAGGACTTCAATTGCGTCGATCTGCAAGATCGGTACATGGTTCATGCTGCTCTTCCTCCCCCCAAAAAAATGACTGGACACCTGCCTGATGCCAGTCAGTCAAGCCAGTGCCTACAGCGCGCCACACGTCCGATTCACCTCTCAGCTGTCCTGGCTGCAATCGCGCGGCGTGATGCCCTTTTCCTTGGCGTACTGGTGCGACGAGGCTTCGATGATCGGCCTGAGCAAGGCACGGTCGGCCTGCACCCAGTCACTGATCAGTTTCCACTGGTTGCCATCCCACTGCTGGAAGCGCACCGCACCGCCCCCTTCATGGTCCGAGCACGACAGCTGCAAGGGTTGCACCAGGCCCAGCGCACCCAGCGCCTTGAGGCGCGCATCGTCCAGCTTGAGGTGCTCGAAGCCCCAGCGCACCTGCTCGCCGGTGAGCGGTTGATTGCCGAATTTCGCCTGGGCAATGCGCACGGCTTCGACATTGAGAATGCCGTTCACCACGCCGAGGTTGTAATACACGGTACCGAAGCGTTTCGGATCGGCCAGGTCACCATTGCCCTTGGCTACCACCTGCTGCTGGATGCCTTGCAGGACCGGGAAATCGGTGCCCGAGGGGTGCGTGGTGATCGCGATAAAGCCTTTGGCGGCGGCACCGGCCGGGAGAGCATCGTCCTCGGAATTGCTCCAGATGTTGCCGATGATGTGATCCGCCGGGAAGCCGACTTTCTGCGCGGTTTTCAACGCCACCGGGTTCATCACGCCCCAGCCGCGCAGAATCACCCAGTCGGGTTTTTCCCGGCGAATGTTGAGCCATTGCGACTGCTGCTCGTTACCTGGATGGGGCACTTCCAGCAGGGTCAGCTTGAACCCGTACTTGTCGGCCAGGGTCTGCAACACCTCGTTGGTTTCCTTGCCGTAGGGCGATCCGTGATACAGGGTGACGATCTTCTTGCCCTTGAGCTGGTCCAGGCCACCGGCCTGCTGGCCGATGTAGTTGATGATCGCCGACACCTCGGAATACGGGTTCAACTGCAAGGGGAAGGCATAGGGGAACACGCTGCCGTCAGTGGAATCGGTGCGACCGTGGTTGATGGTAATCAACGGCAGTTTGTCCGCGGTCGAGCGCTCCAGGGTGGCATAGGCAATGCCCACCGACAGCGGGTTGGTAGCGGTGGCAGGCGCGCCATTGAGGCCTTTTTTCAGGCGTTCGTAGCACTCCACCCCCTTTTCGACCACGTACTCGGTTTCGCACTCGCTCCAGGTCAGCTTGACGCCGTTGACCCCGCCATTGGCATTGACGTACTTGAGGTAGTCGATAAAACCACCAAAAAACCCGGTTCCGCCGGCCGCGTAAGGCCCGACTCGATAGCTCTGCAGCGGGAAGTACTGTTCGTTATTCGCCTGCGCAGTCAATGTGGCAGCGCTAAGGCTGACAGCCAGGGCGAGGCTACTGAGTAGAGATCGTTTCAACATCAATGTTTTCCTTATCAAGTAATGAAGCAATCAAGTGAAGGGCCACTCAAAGGGATTCAGAGCAACCGGCGCTTACGCGGTCGCTCAGTAGCGCAGCGGCCACAACCGGGCGCGCTCGCGAAACTTTTGCCAGAGGCGCGCCAGGCCCTCCGGCTCCTTGACCAGGAACACAATGATCAGGGCGCCAAATGCCATCTTCTGCAGGTTTTCAATTTGCCCGGCATCGATCAGCCCGGTCGGCAATAAGGCCACCAGGTTCGACAGCAGCACCGGAAACAGCACGATGAATGCCGCGCCCAGGAAGTTGCCGAGGATGCTGCCCAGGCCACCGATAATGATGATGAAGAGAATCTGGAAGGACCTATTCAAGTCGAAACCGTGGGGCTCCACGGTGCCCAGGTAAGTGAAGGCCCACAGCGCTCCGGCCACCCCGAGAAAGAAGCCGCTGATGGCAAACGCCAGCAACTTGGTCTTGAGCAAGGCAATACCCATCACTGCGGCGGCCGTGTCCATGTCGCGCACGGCCATCCAGTTACGTCCCAGTTCGCTGCGCACCAGGTTGTTGCCCAGCCAGAACAACGCCACCACCACACCCAGGGTCAGCAAGTAACGGCCCACCGGCGAGTTAAGATCCACACCAAGAATCTCCAGGCGCGGTGCGCTGATCACCCCCGAAGCGCTGTTGTTGGAGAACCAGCTGAAGCGGGTCAGCGCCCAAGTCACAAAGAACTGCGCGGCGAGGGTCGACACCAGCAGATAGAAACCCTTGATCCGCAGGCTGGGCAGGCCGAACAGCACCGCCATCAGCGCTGCCACTCCCCCGCCCAGGGCCATGCTGAGCAACAACGGCGAGCCCGGCACCCGCACTTCAATGTTGTAAGTGGCAAAGGCGCCCACCGCCATGAAGGCCGCCGAGCCCAGCGACAGCTGTCCGGCGTAGCCGGTCAGCAGGTTCAACCCCAGCCCGGCCAGCGACAGCACCAGGAACGGAATCAGAATGGCGCTGAACCAATAGTCATTACCCAGGTACGGCACACCGACAAAGGCCAACAGCAGCAAGGCAATCAAGCCGTAACGGTCCTGGCGCAGGCGAAACACCCGGCGGTCCTGGGCATAGCGGGTACTGAACTGACCAGATTCCTGATAAAACATGACGCATCTCCTTAAACCCGCTCGATCGCGCGTTCTCCAAATAGCCCGGCCGGCCGCACCAACAGGAACAGCAACGCCAGCACATAGGGAAACCAGTTCTCGATACCACCGCCGATGACGGGGCCCAGGTACACCTCGGCCAACTTCTCCGAGGCGCCGATGATCAAGCCGCCGACAATCGCCCCACTGATCGAGGTAAAGCCACCGATGATCAGCACCGGCAAGGCCTTGAGCACCACCAGCGACAGCGAAAACTGCACCCCCAGCCGCGCGCCCCAGAGCAGGCCGGCTACCAGACCGACAAACCCGGCCACCGCCCACACCAGCACCCACACCCGTTGCAGGCGAACGCCCACGGCCAATGCCGCCAGCGGGTCATCGGCCACGGCACGCAACGACAAACCGATACGGGTCTTGTTGAACAGCAGCGACAGCGCCAACACCAGCAACGCGGCGGTCACGGCGGCAAAAATGTCGAACTGCGACAGCAGCATGCCGCCCAGTTCCAGTGGCTCGTCACTGATGCCCAGTTCCAGGCCATGCACCTGGGCGCCCCACAACGCCTGGGCGAACCCTTCGATCACGTAGGACAGGCCGAGGGTGGCCATGAACAAGGTGATCGGCGAGCGGTTGACCAGCGGACGCAACACCACCCGCTCCACAGCCACCGCCAGCAGCACCATCGCCGCCAGGCTGATGGCGAACGCCAGCCAGAACGGCACCCCGCGCTCCAGCAGGCTGACAAAGGTCAGCGCCGAAAACAGCACCATCGCGCCCTGGGCGAAGTTGAAGACGCCGGACGCCTTGTAGATCAGGACAAAACCGATGGCCACCAAGGCGTACATCACCCCGGCCAGCAGTCCACCGATCAACACCTCGAAGAAAAATTCCATAGGCCTTCCTGTTTTGCGGGCAAAGAGTCCCCGGCCAGCAGATCGCTGGCGGCGCTGTAGACTCGGGGGTTAGTGGCGCGTGCCGAGGTAGGCGGCAATCACCTCGGGGTTTTGCCGCACCTCATCGGGCGGGCCGTCGCCGATCTTGCGGCCGTAGTCGAGCACTACCACGTGATCGCAAATGCCCATGACCACGCCAATGTCGTGCTCGATCAACACCACCGTGGTGCCCAGCTCACGGTTGATGTCGACGATGAACCGGCTCATCTGCTGCTTCTCTTCGGCGTTCATCCCGGCCATCGGTTCGTCCAGCAACAGCAAGCGCGGTTCGGCAGCCAGGGCACGGGCCAGCTCCACCCGTTTCTGCAAGCCATAGGGCAGCTTGCCGACAAGAGTGTCGCGCCAGGGCTGGATGTGCAGAAAGTCGATGATCCGTTCGGCGGCCTCACGCTGGCGGTCGTCTTCGCCCGCGGCGCGGCCGATGTGCAGGGCCTGCTCGATCCAGCTGCTGCGTCGCTTGAGGGTGCGTCCGGTGAGCACGTTGTCGAGCACACTCATGCCTTTGAACAAGGCAATGTTCTGAAAGGTGCGGGCAATGCCGCGCACCGCCACATCATGCGGGCGCATGCGCCGGTGCTCTTCTCCGGCAAAGCGGATGCGCCCCTGCTGGGCCTGGTACACGCCATTGATCACATTCAGCAGTGAGCTTTTACCCGCGCCATTGGGGCCGATCAAGGCGCAAATCTCCCCGGCGGCCACGGCAAAGCTGATGTCGGTCACTGCCTTGACGCCCTTGAACGACAAGCCAATGTTTTCCAGCACCAGCAAATGTTCAACCTTTGTCGCCTGTGTCTGTGCCATGAATCATGTCCTTGTCAGGCCGGTTGCGTGCTGTCTTCGATCCAGCCGTTGACCAGCGGGGCTGGCCACGTCGTGGGGCGGTGCCACTGCGCCGGGTCCGGCCAAGTGCGGACCTCAATCGCCAAGGCCTGGAAAAACGCCAGGGTGTGTGGCGCCAGCGCCTCGCCCACCAACAACGGCGCGCGGGTGCGGGAAAAGCCGAGGACGTCGCGCAGCGGCCGGCGGATCAGCCAGTACCCCAGGTGCCGTTGCAGCGCACCGGGGTGCGCCACCAGCGCCCAATCCACCAGCCGCCGGCGCCAGCTGCCTGGCTCCGGCAAGCGGGCCAGGACCTGAGCATGCAGGCGCTCGTAGGTTTCCCGGGTGCCCGCCACCAGCGTCGGGCCCAGCTCACGACGGTCCTGGTCGCGAGTCGCCAGGTTCTCCGGAAAATTCAGGCGAAAGCCGGCAATCAACCAAGGCGCCAGCAAATAGCGCGCTTGACCGCTCGCGGCAAACGCTCGCGCCGCCAGGGCTTCTTCCTGCCGCCCCAATTGCTCGCTGTGCACCAGGCGCCGGCCTTCCTGTAGCAACTCGGCGTGACTGATGCGCTGCTGCTCGATGCGCTGCCCCGCGCCCAAACGGTAGAAGGCAAAAGCTGTGCGCTCGGCTCGGGCCTGGGGTTGCAGCCGCTGATCGCTGCCCTGCAGCAGTTGTGCGAACGCCAGGGTGTCACCGACCTGACTCACCTCAGCCAGGCCACGGCCGTCGGCGTAAATCAGCAGCCTTGGCGCCAGTCCGGCGGCGCGCAGGCGCTGAATCTCCTCATGGCCTTCGGCGAACACCCATTCACTGCGCAACTCATGTAACAGCGGCACCTGCGCGTCCATAGCCTCCAGCGGATCCAACAGTGCGGCCACGCCGCCCAACCACTGTGCCGCCAGGGCAGCAATCAACGCCTCCGGCCGCGGGCGGCTGACAATCACCAAGTTCGCGCCAGGCACAAAACCACGCACCTGCAAGGCCGTTGCCAGGTGTTCAACCTCAGCGGCCAGTTGGCGCCAGGTTCGCACCTGCCACACCCCCAGGCGCTTATGGCGCAGGGCAATGCTCGTCCCTTGCTGACGTGCCTGCTGTTGCAGCCACTGCGGCAAGGTGCTCGCGGCAGGTTGCGGGTTATCGGTGAATGTAGGCATGACCTTTCCCGTCCCTTACGCCAGTGCCGCAGCCTTGGTCGCCACCGCCTCGCGCTCCAGCTCACGCACCAGCGGCAACACCTTGCGGCCGAAGTACTCCACTTCCTCCTGAAAGTGCAGGAAGCCACTGAGCACCAGGTCCACCCCCACCGCCTTGAGTGCGACGATGCGTTCGGCAATCTGCAGCGGCGTACCGATCAGGTTGGTCTTGAAGCCATCGTTGTACTGCACCAGGTCTTCGAAGGTGGACTTGGCCCAGTTGCCTTCGCCTTCAGGGCTGGAGGCGCCGGCGTTCTTCGCCTCGCTGCCAAAACCATTGACGGCCTCCGGATCGGCCTTGGCGATAATCTCCTGCAAGACCGCGCGGGCTTCAGCCTCGGTTTCGCGGGCAATGACAAAGGCGTTCACCCCGATTTTCACCGAGTGGCCATTGATCGCGGCCTTGGCCCGAATGTCGTCGACCTGGGCCTTGATGCCTTCGACGCTGTTGCCGTTGGTGAAGTACCAATCGGAAACCCGCGAAGCCATGTCCCGCGCCGCGCGCGAGCTGCCACCCTGGAAGATTTCCGGGTGCGGTTGCTGCAGTGGCTTGGGTTTGAGGGTGTAGTCATGGAAACGGTAGAAGTCGCCGTGAAAACTGAAGTTGTCCTGGGTCCAGATGCCCTTCAGCGCCTGGATGAACTCTTCCGAGCGACGATAGCGCTCATCGTGATCCAGCCACGGCTCGCCAATGGCCCGGAATTCGCCCTTGAACCAGCCCGACACGATATTCACCGCCACCCGACCGTTGGTGAACTGGTCGATCGTGGCCAGCTGCTTGGCCGCCAGCGCCGGATTCCAAGGGCCAGGCAGGATGGCCGCGATCACCTTGAGCTTCTCGGTGGCGGCCAACAGCGCGTGGCTGATGGTCACCGACTCGTGTTGGTTTTCGGCGCCATAACCGGCGGTAAAGCGGATCTGTGACAAGGCGTATTCGAAGCCGGCCTTTTCGGCGATTTGCGCCAGCTTGCGGTTGTAATCGATGTCCCAGCTGGTGCGCTGTTCGATCTTGCTGACCACAAGGCCACCGCTGACGTTGGGAACCCAGTAGGCAAACTTGATGTTGTCCTGGCTCATTGCATGTACTCCATTGCGACCATTTTCAGTGTGTTGCTCATTGCCCGTCCTCGTGATGGCAGAGGCCATCACGGCACCTGCACAAGGACTAAGGCAGCAACCATGCCACTTCAATAAACCTTTATTAATCAAATGGTTATTTAGTTCTTGCAGACTTGTGCGGTGTCGCCTGGCGGACAGGCTGATGTTCAACTGTTGCGCGCCCAACAGTTGCCTCCGGGTCCGCGCAACACAGCGCGTCTCGGCTACTGTTGCCGGGCGGTCAGTGCTTCAGCAAGTTACCCGGCAGGCGACAGCCGCGAGCTTCGTCAACACCCCCGCGCACCCGGTAAAACGGCCTTTGCAGCGCCAGGCACGACCTGTGCACTGACAGCAGTACGCAACAGATCGACTGCTCTGTTGCTTCTCTTGCCTTCCATAAGGAGCAGCACCATGACTGTCCAGCAACAGCACCTGCCACGCCCCCTCTCCAGCGATACCGAATACCAGGCCCTGGCCGAGCGCTTCCGGCCGATCTTTGCACGCATCGCCGCCGGCGCACTGGAGCGCGAGCAAAGCCGTAGCCTGCCCTTTGAACCAGTGAAGTGGCTGAAGGAAGCTGGCTTTGGCGCCGTGCGCGTGCCAGTGCAGTACGGTGGCGCCGGCGCTTCCCTGCCCCAGTTGTTTGAGTTGCTGATCGAACTGGCCGCAGCCGATTCCAACCTGCCGCAGGCGTTGCGCGGTCACTTTGCCTTTGTCGAAGACCGCCTCAATGCGCAGGCCGACGCGCCGCAGGACACCTGGTTCAAGCGCTTTGTCGAGGGTGACCTGGTGGGCAACGCCTGGACCGAAGTCGGCAGCGTGAAGATCGGCCAGGTCGGCACCCGTGTCTCGCGCCTGGGTGAACACTGGGTGGTCAACGGCACCAAGTACTACAGCACCGGCAGCATCTTCGCCGACTGGATCGACCTCTATGCCCAGCGCGATGACACCGGCGCCGACGTGATCGCCGCCGTTCGTGTGCAGCAACCGGGCATCACCCAGAGCGACGATTGGGATGGTTTTGGCCAGCGCACCACCGGCAGCGGTACCTCGGTGTTCGAAGACGCGGTGGTGGAGCCCGAGAACCTGCTGGACTTCGCCACCCGCTTCAAGTACCAGACGGCCTTCTACCAACTGGTACTGTTGGCGGTTCAGACCGGTGCCGGCCGTGCCGCGGTGCACGACATCACGGAAGAAGTGCGCAAGCGCACGCGCATCTTCAGCACCGGCAATGCCAGCCACGTCAGCCAGGACGTTCAGGTGCAGCAAGTGGTGGGCAAGGCGTCGGCGCAGGTTTACGCCGCACACGCCACCACCCTGCGCGCGGCGGCCGCCTTGCAGGTGGCGTACGAAAGCCGCTTCGCCCACGACGAAGTCGCCGAACGCGAGGCCAACATCGCCGCCGAACTGGAATCGGCCCAGGCCCAAGTGGTGATCGCCGACCTGGTGCTGCGCGCCACCAGTGACCTGTTCAACGCCCTCAGCGCCTCGGCCACCAGCACCGGCAAGGCCCTCGACCGGCACTGGCGCAACGCGCGCACCGCGGCCTCACACAACCCGCTGATCTACAAGGAACGCATCATCGGCGATTGGGAAATCAACGGCACCGAACCGCCCTACGTCTGGCAGATCGGTGCAGGATCGAAGTAAGCCGACATTACGCGACTGCTCAATCATTATTGAGCAGTCGCCGAACGTTCGAGGAAAACGTCGCGGGGCATGAGCGTTTATAACGTTAGAAACAGCGCCGAGGTCCAGACTCGGGATTGATCGCGCTGACGGGCGCAGATGAACAATGGATGCTCACGACCCGGTTGCAGATTCAACCGGGCAAGCTCGATTTGCCCTTGCAGTTCTCGAGGCAGCGGTGCAGCGGTTGTCCTTTCGAGGGACACCTTCAACTCCGCGCCCGGCAGTTCTTCGATCACTTGTGATTGCGCCAGCAACTCATCGCCGGACACCTCCATCAGCACCGTCGGCGCATGCACATAAGGTTGCGGCTCAGACGGGTCGCCGACCTTGATGTAGTTATCGATGCGGCTATGAACCTGCAGCGTGGCGCCGGCCAATTGCGACAGGTCGATTTCGATGCTGTCGGTGTCGCCATTGGTGTCGGTGCGAAAAGCCAGAACCGTTGCATCCTTGCGCCATACAGTTTGCTCGGGGTGGTCGAGACCCAAGGCGCGAAAGCCATTGATGACCGCACCCGTCACGCGAATCTCGCCGGTCCAGTAGGCACCGCGATAGCGATCCTTGATCCGTGCGCCGCCCAGGCGTAGACGAATGCGCTGGCCGGAAAACCCCAGCTCCTGGTGCAGGTTGCGCGACCAGATCAGTTTGTCGCCATCGAACAGATCGACCTGCTCCCAGCCCGCCTCTCCGAGCAGTCGATAGTCCAGCGTGGCATTTGCATCGGCCGTGAAAACTTCACCCATAAAATGCTGGCCCTGGCGCAGGCTCGCAAATGAACGTTCGCCGGTGGTGGCAAAAGTGCGACGGGCGCGAAGTGCCTTGCCGACACTGGCTCGATCGAAGGCCTCAGCCACCACGCCGGTCAGCCCACCGCGAGAGCCGAACACCGCCGTGGCCGGAACACCGCCGCCGCAACGGCCCTGATGCTCATCGCTGTTCGCTGCGGCGCCAACCCGATAACCACGCTGCAGGGCTTCGGCGTAGACCCAATGGAATTGCCCCCAGGCCGAACCGACTTCGATCAACCGTTCCAGCTCAGGATGATGCCAGTCGAGGTTGCAACGGCGCCCGCCGACGTGAGGCATCATCAAATGCCCTTCGGGGTCCTTGGCATAGGCGGCATACAACTCATCCACCGGCCAGGCACCCGGTTTGATGGTCCCTGCGGTGAACTCGTTCCACTCGAAGGAACGCACCAATCGGCCTTGATTGTCGAAGGGAAACTCGGGTTTGCGGTCATGCAGGAACACCACATTACGGTCGCCGCCCGCGCAGGAGTTGCCGCACCATTCGGTGCCGGGATAGCAAACAAATCGTCCAGGTTCATTGAGCTCGTGAATCAGCTTGACCGCCTGATCCCAGCGCTGCTCGGTGATATTGAAATCATTGGCGGTGTAACCGAGTACATCGAGCCCGGCGACATCGCGACCGTAACTGAGGTTGTACAAGGTGTCGTTGGTGCCCACGGTGTCATCGGAGTGCACATGCAGGTCGGCGTACAGCGGACGCAATCCGGTGCCGACCGGATCGACCGTGACAAACGCCTGAGCCCCGCGCACAAACGGCGCCTCCACATTGGCCGACAAACGCCACTCCCCCACCGCACCGAGATCAAAACCCTCAAGCCGGGCAGTCGCCCAGCCTTCAGCCGCCAAGGTGAACGGCTGTTGGCGCTCGCCCCCTTCAGGATCAACAAGCGTCAGGACACCTTGGAGCGGCAAATTGCGGCAGGTGTTGCCCCAGGCATCATCAACCCTGAGCAGTACGTCGAACGCCTCACCCGCGCTGACCAGACGAGGCACGATCAACTGCACGCTTTGCGCCGGTCCCGGCACGATGTTCAGCAGCGGATCACCCGGCACCTCGGCAAATTTCGAACTGCCCAACGGGTCGATGAACAAACGGAAACGGAAGTCTTTCTCGACGAAACTCTGCACCCGCGTACCCGCGCCGCCCTGACGACGATCACCCAGGCGAATGATGATTTTGTCTCCCGGATTCAGGTAACCGTCGATGATGTCGATGATGATCGCTTTCTGAAACGGTCGTTCATGCCCCTTCTGGTCGAAGCGCACTTTCAGATGCTGCACAGAGGCCTGGCTCTGACCGGGGACCAGCTCGCCGGTTTGATATTCGGCGCTGACATAGTTGGGGCCAGTCGGATTCGACGTCTGGAACAAGGCCCAGTCAGAGTAGAACTTGAAGGCCAGCTTCAACCAGGCGCCGTCCGCCAGGCCGCTGCCGCCGACCTCGTAGACCAGGGTGATTTCATCCCATTGGCCGGCAATCAGCGTGTCACGATCACAGTGGATGCTGCCCAGAAACGGGCGTTTTTTGTTGCGTTCATAGAGGCCTTGAGGGGCGATGTAATACCCGGCTTCGCGGGGATCGAAAACGTTACTCACATGACACCTCGTGCAGTGGTCCACTGAAGGTTTGAAGGGGGTTGAAACCAAATGACGATGCTTATTGCACTCGCCATTTCTGGTAATGACGCTCGATACGCCTGAACACAAAACTCTCCATCAGCCAGGCAATCAGGCCGATCACGACAATGCCCAGCAACACCTGGCTGCTGTTGCCGATCTGCCCACCCGTCGACACCATCCAGCCGATGCCCTGGGACGCACCGATCATTTCCGCCGCGACCAATGCCCTCCAGCCCTGGCTGAAGCCGATGCGCAAGGCCGCTGTCACGAAGGGCAATGAGGCTGGCAGGTAAACGTGGGCCAGCAGTTGCCAGCGGTTGGCGCCCAAGGTGCGTGCCGCGCGGACTTCTCCGCCGCGGATGCTCTGCACGCCCTCCTGAATGGTCACGGCCATGGGGAACATCGCGGCAATGAAAATCACCAGCACGATGGAGACATAACCCAGGCCGAAAATGATCATGATCAGCGGCGCCCAGGCGATCGGCGGGATGGCCATGAACAGGCTGTTGAGCGGCGAGATGAAATCGCGGAACCGCGAGGACAAGCCACCGGCAGTACCCAGCAGCACCGCAACGACCACTGCCGCGCAGAAGCCGCCAACCTCTTCAAGGACGCTGGCCCGCAGGTGCTGCCACAGCGAACTGTCGCCCAGCCAGCGCACAGCCTCGCGAGCAACATCCCATGGTTGCGGCAGGATGTAAGTGGGAAAGCGGCTGGCCAGGGCCATCCAGATCAACAGCAGGAATGGCAGCGACGCCCAGCCCCAATTCGGTTTTGGCAAGGACATGACGGACTCAGTGCGAGGCTTTTTGCAGGTAGGAGGTGTCCACGATCTGTTCAGTCTTGAGCGTGGTATCGATAAAGCCCAAGTCGTGGGAGTAATTCATCAGGCGCTGGATGAATTGAATATCCGCAGGCTGCAAGTCCGCTGACCAACCCAACCGGGTACGTGCCTGGGCGACGATGGTTTGCGGGGCGATGGTCTTGCCGTCAGCACCTTGCACCGGCTCAAGCTTGAACGCCTCGGCGATGATTCGATTCGACTCATCGGCATGCTCGTTGAGGAAGGCGATGGCCTTGCGGTGCGCACGCAGCAGCTTCACCACATCGTCCGGTCGTTCCTGCAAGGTTTTCGGTAAGGCGATCACCACGTACCACGGGTAATTCGGCAGCGCCTGATTGACGTCGAGCAAGATCCGGCTCGACCCACGCAGCAACGACTGGCTGACAAAGGGTTCCCAGGAAAACGCCGCGTCGACGATGCCGCGCTCCAGCGACGCGTTCATATTGCCGGGTGGCATGTCGATGATGTCCAGATCCTTGTCAGGATTGAGCCCGGCCTTTTCTTTCAGCACATAGCCGCGCAACAGCACATCCATGCCACTGCCCTTCTTGACCCCGGCCAGCTTTTTCCCCTTGAGTTCATCCAGGGTGGCAATCGGGCTCTTGGCGTCGACGATCACTGCGGCCTGACCGTAATTAACCTTGGCCAGAATCCGGCTTTGCAGCCCCCGGGAAAACCATTGATACACCGGCGGCGTACCGACATAGGCCACATCCAGCTCGCCAGCGGCCAGCGCCTGCTGGATCACCGGACCATCGCCCAAGGCCTTGAGATCGACATTCAGACCTTCCTCGCGGTAGTAGCCCTGTTTGTCGGCGATCAACGCCGGGGCGTTGGCCATGGCGAATACGTAACCCACACGCAAGGGTTTCTCTTCACCAGCCACGGCGAATACGCTGCTTGCCAGGGCGGCAACAGACAAGGAAAGGGCAAGCAGCGAATGTTTGATCATGCTGTTAACTCAGGTTGGCGGGTTGGGTAAGCGGAGGCCGCAGACACTTCCATGACCTGGGAAATGCGCTCCATCAGCTCATTGCGGTAATCGAGAAAGGCCGGCAGGCGGCGGGTTTTCAGGTTGGAGCGAGGGCGCGGCAGATGAATATTCAGCTCGCTGTGGATACCGCCGGGGGCAATGTTGAGCACGATGACCCGATCCGCCAGAAACACCGCTTCGTCGATATCGTGGGTAATGAACAGCACCGTCTGGCCCAATTCGGCCCAGATGCGCAAGGTCTCTTCGTTCATGCTGTTGCGGCTGATGGCATCCAGCGCGGCGAACGGCTCATCCATCAGCAACACGCTGGGCTCCAATGCCAGAGTCCTGGCCAGGGAAACCCGCTGCTGCATGCCGCCAGAAAGCTGATGCGGCAACCGATGCGCGGCATTCTCCAGACCGACCAGACGCAGGTACTGCAAGGCTTGAGAACGCTGCTGCGATTCGTTGATCCGAGCCGCCATCCGCAGACCGAAACGGACGTTTTCCAAGGCGCTCAACCAGGGAAACAACTGCGGCGCCTGAAACACATAACCCAACTCCGAACGCTCTGGACGCACCGCCGTCTGGTTGATACTGATCTGACCGCTCTGAGGTTGCTGAAAGCCTGACAACAAATTCAGCAAGGTGGTTTTCCCGCAGCCGGATGGCCCCAGGATCGCGACGAACTCACCAGGCCTGGCGTTCAGACTGAAAGAGGAAAACACGCGATGGCCATTGGGGTAGCTGAAGCTGATGTCATCGACCGTCAGCGCGTCGGCTTGCTGCTGTGCGTAAGGGAGAGTTTTGAGCATGGCAAGTGTCGTCAGGTCGTTTACAATGGGAACTCCTGACATAATACGTATTAATACAAGTAGTCCCAATAACCTATTTTTATAACCTTAGAAGTGAAGGCGCACCGCCCTCCTCCAAGGCCATGGAAACCGACAGTGTCTACGTCCATTCTTCGCGACAGCACCACCTCGCTCTACGAACAGATAGCCCATCAATTGCTGGAAGAGATTCAACGCGGCGACTTTGAGCCCAGCGGCAAGCTGCCGTCAGAAGCGGAGCTGGGCAAACGCTTTGCAGTGAGCCGCGTCACGGTTCGCCTGGCGGTGGGCAAACTCAGCGATGACGGCGTGGTGGAGCGCAAGCAAGGCAAAGGCACCTTCGTGGCGGCCAAACAGGTGCGGCACGGCCTGGACGCGTTGCGTAGTTTTCATGAAGCCTTGTTGCTGCAAGGGCTCGAACCGAGCATGCGCGTCATCAGCCATACCCTGCAGCCGGTTCCAGAGGCATTGCGTGGTTTGTTTGAAGAAGCGGACGACTGCCTGCTTCTGGAACGACTGCATTTCGTCGATGACGAACCCATCGCGCTGGGCCGCAGCCATTTACCGGCCGAATTGGCCAGCGTGGTCTGGACTGAAGTCGAGCATCAACCGATCTACTCCATTCTCGAGTCGATCACCGGCATGGCGGTCACCCGCGCCGATCTGGCGATCCGCGCGCAAGAAGCCGATAAAAACCTGGCCAGTGCCTTGCACATCAAACGTGGCGCGGCACTGCTGGTCATGGAGCGCACTTCCTGGTTTGCCGACGGCCGCTGCTGCGACCGTACGACCTTCTACATCCGCCCGGAACGTTATGCCTTTGTCCTCAGTGGTGTCTTCAAGTCCAGATCCGCACCGGCAGATTGATCATGCAGGCCGCACGGTGCTTGAGAAAGGAACCCCAAAGTATCTAGATATGGCAGCACATTGAAGAGCCGCCAACGGCCATTTTTGAATGTCGCTAGCCTGCCCCTCGCAACACTGCGATATCACGTTTAGGCGCGACTCCAAACAGGCGGCTGTATTCGCGGCTGAACTGCGACGGGCTTTCATAACCGACCTTGTAGGCTGCGCTTGATACTTCCTGATGCTCGTTGAGCATCAATCGCCTCGCCTCGTTCAATCGCAGCCATTTCTGGTACTGCAACGGGCTCATCGCGGTGAGCTGGCGAAAGTGGTGGTGAAAAGTGGGTGTGCTCATCTGCACTCGCGCCGCAAGCTCCTCGACGCGAAGCGCCGAGGCGTAATTCAACTTCAGCCAGTCGATGGCTTTTGCGATGCGATAACCCTGGCCGTCGACCGAGGTAATCTGCCGCAGCCTGGCAGCCTGATCACTCTTCAAGAGACGATAGTGAATTTCGCGCTGAATCAAGGGCGCAAGCACAGGGATGGCTTCGGGTTCATCGAGTAGCGCCAGCAAGCGCTCGAACGACGCCAACATGGCAGGCGTTACTGAACCAATGCCTACACCTTTCACCACTGATCGATCACGGGTTGGCGGCAAGTCACCCTGCACTATCAGCTCAGCCAGCATGCGCAGATCGAGCTTCAAAGTCAGCCCCAGGCATGGCTGCTCCGGGCTTGCCGCCAGCACCTCTGAATTGGCAGGCAAGTCCAATGAAGTGATCAGAAATCGCGACGTGTCATACGGGTAGCCCTCGCCACCAACCCATAGCTGCTTCTCACCTTGGGCGACGAGGATGATGCTTGGCTCGACCATGCAGACGACGGGCGGCGATGGATGTTCGCGCCGGAAAAAGCCGAGGCCCGTAATAGGCGTTCCGTAGTCACCTGGTTTCGGGATCTGCTCACCAATGATCCGCGCAAACGTTTCTTGTGGCGATAGGTGTTGAGCAGCAGTGCCGTGTTTGATCGTCATGTTCGTCTTGCACCTCTTCGCTGAACTCTAACTCGCCCGCTCGCGACCGTCCTGCAAAAAAACAGAGACTCATAGAATCAGGCAAGTAATCCAGCGCAATGCACTACAGGAAGTCTGGGCAGAGCCGGAGAATGTTCATCGCCACATTGACTGGCCAAGCGAAAGGCGCCAGCGAATAACCACTCATCAAAAGGACTATCCCGTGAAAGGCATTTTGCTTGCCCTAGGGCTGCTTGTTACCTCTTTTTCTTCAATGGGAGCCGATCTGTCGAACGGCGCGGACAACTTCTACAAAAGCGAAAAAGTGACAGTAGAAAAGGTCACCTTCAGGAATCAATACGGCATGAAGGTGGTGGGCAACCTGTTCACCCTGAAAGGCCTCGACCCGAAAACGAAAAACGCCGCCATCATCGTGGGCCATCCCATGGGGGCGGTGAAGGAACAGAGTGCGAACCTGTACGCCAGCAAAATGGCCGAGCAAGGGTTTGTCACGCTGTCGCTGGACTTGTCCTTCTGGGGCGAGAGCGAGGGCACGCCTCGCCAGGCTGTCTCGCCGGATATCTACGCAGAAGACTTCAGTGCCGCCGTTGATTTTCTCGGCACTCGACCGATTGTCGACCGTGAACGAATCGGCGTCATCGGCATCTGTGGCAGTGGCAGCTTCGCCATCAGTGCGGCCAAGATTGATCCGCGACTGAAGGCCATCGCCACCGTCAGCATGTACGACATGGGCGCGGCCAATCGTAATGGCCTCAAGCACGGTGTAACGGCAGAACAGCGCCAGCAGATCATTCGCGAAGCGAGCGAGCAGCGCTATGCCGAATTCCAGGGCGGTGAAATCCGCTACACCGGCGGCACACCGCTCAAACTGACCGGCAACGCCGTAGGCGACGAGTTCTACGACTTCTATCGCACGTCGCGGGGCGAAGTCACTCCGGCTGGCGCATCGGCGCAGACAACCACCATGCCGACGCAGACCAGCAACGTGAAGTTCATGAACTTCTATCCGTTCAACGATATCGAGACTATCTCCCCTCGCCCGCTGCTGTTCATTGCTGGCGCCCAGGCACACTCACGCGAGTTCAGTGAGGATGCCTACAAACGGGCTGCCGAGCCCAAAGAACTGCTCATCATTCCAGATGCCGGGCATGTGGATCTTTACGACCGGGTCAACCTCATTCCATTCGCCAAGTTAACCACGTTCTTCAAAAGCAACCTGAAGTAGCTTGCCGGTGCCCCGGTCGGGCACCGGTTGGCTCGTGGCCTCGTTCCCGGGGCCGAGACGCTTCGCGCAATACAGGACTCAATCAATGACCCGTCACTCCCTCCCAGCCCACCGGAGCACTGAACAATCGTGGGGCGCCGTATTCGCCATGTCGCTCGCTGCGTTCGTCCTGGTGGCATCGGAATTCATGCCCGTCAGCCTGCTGACGCCGATTGCTGCCGACTTGCATATCACCGAGGGGCAAGCGGGCCAGGGCATTTCTGTCTCTGGGTTGGTTGCGCTGTTTGCCAGCCTCCTGACTGCTTCGGTGGCTGCGCGGGTCGAGCGCAAACCGCTGCTCCTTTCACTGACACTGTTGATGATCCTTTCCGGAACAGTGGTTGCATTCGCGCCGAACTACTGGGTGTTCATGATCGGCCGCGCGTTGATCGGTGTGGCGATAGGCGGCTTCTGGTCACTGTCGGCGGCAACCGCCATGCGCCTGGTGCCTGATGACCAGATCACTCGCGCAATGGCAATCGTCAACGGTGGCAACGCTCTGGCGACAGTGATTGCAGCCCCCATGGGCAGTTTTCTCGGCGCCTTGATCGGCTGGCGCGGCGCATTCCTGTGCGTCATCCCGGTCGCGATAGTCGCCTCTGTCTGGCTTCTGTTTAGCCTTCCAGCGATGAAGTCGCAGAACCGTTCAGGCACTGGAAATGTCTTCAGGTTGATGAAAAGCCTGCCGATTGCGTCAGGCATGGGGGCAGTCAGTGTTTTTTTCATGGGGCAGTTCATGCTGTTTACCTATTTGCGCCCCTTCCTTGAAACGGTCACGCACGTCAGTGTTTCCATACTGTCGCTGATGTTGCTCGTCTTGGGTCTGGCGGGCTTCGCGGGAACCTTCCTGATTGAACCATTCTTGAAAAATGGCCTGCATCGTACCCTCATCGTCATCCCGATCTTGATGGCGGTGATGGCACTGGCGCTGGTTTCGTTCGGCAGTTCGGCCGCAACCACGACTGTCTTGTTGGGCCTCTGGGGATTGGTTGCAACGGCTGCACCGGTGGGATGGTGGACATGGCTGGCCAGAACATTGCCAGAGGCTGCTGAAGCGGGAGGCGGCTTAATGGTGGCGATCATTCAACTGGCCATTGCATCGGGGGCAACCGTTGGCGGGCTGGTCTTTGATTCAAGCGGTTATCGAGCGACCTTCGAGTTGAGCGCTGCATTGCTGGGCATGGCGGCTGTGCTTGCCTTCCTGGCTGCACGCGCAGCCTCGCGGGAGCCTGTTGCATCGGTGAACATCGCTTGAAAAAACCACAAGACGCGCCAAGGCGTTTCTTGTGGTTTCGGTGGCGCAAACGTCCGGAGCCGCTCGGTAAAATCAGCGTGCGCTGTCTTGATCAGGATCAGCGATATCGCAGACGACTCCGAGAGCGATGCCGCCCGCGGCCTGGATATCGACAACCACCTGATCGACATTTTCAGCCGTGCGTGAAACAACCGCCACCATCGCACCTTGCACCGCAAAAAGCTTGGCGATGGCTCGGCCGATGCCACGGCCGGCACCGGTGACAATGGCCACTTTTCCACTGAGTCGAGTCATATAGATCTCCTTTATTCAAGAGGCGTCTGGATTACCGCCGTCGGCGGTGCGTAAGGCGACGGAAGATCGCGAACAGCGTTTTGTGTCATGAAGGAGGCGACCAGGAGGATGAATCCTACAACTGCCGGGAGAGAGCCTTTGGGCTTGCGAACACCCAGGTGTGCTAAAGCGGAGAGCAGCAGGTGATAAAACATGCCGGCATAGGCAAGATCACTGAGCGCTACATTAAAGCGCCACAGAATCGCGGCAGGACCAAGTAGCTCACTTAAGCAATCGGGCAATGGTGCCAGATGGCTTGGAAAGCCTTGATCGTGTACGTGTCTGGAAGCGCTATCACGCAGGGTTTCACGTCGCCCTGAGCGTGTCCGAAGGCGACTCCCCGAACAATGCCCGGTAATGAGCGGCGAAGTGGCTCAGGTGAAAAAAACCCATCTCGACGGCAATCTCTCCGACATTGATCTCTGCAGCGTGTGTGGTGATCAAACGACGGCGAACGGCATTGAGTCGCAGGTTCCTCAGATACTCGACCGGACGCGTGCCGGTGACCGCCTGAAAACTGTTCTGCAACGTTCTGCGGCTGACACGCAATTGTTCACACAGATCAAGGATACTCAACGGCGTGTCACCGCTGGCATCAGCCAACTCTTGGCATCTTTTGACCAGGTAGGCGCTGACGGCAAAGTTGCTCCGACGACAGCGCACTTCATCCGAGGCGTTGCTGAAAAGATCAAGGAGGGCGTTGTGCAGCGTGTCTTCAAGCATTTTTTCCGAAGCGGCACTGATTGCGCCCTTCTGTTCCAGCAGGTGGCGAAACAGCGGATGTATCCGTTGCTGCACGCGTAGTAAAACGGCGTCATCGACGTTGATCTGCGGCACCCTCTTCAAGCGTATGAGCTGATCGTTCGAGAGTTCGAGCGCGGCCAGTTTTGCAAACCTGACAGTGTCGACGTTAACCGCAAAAAAATGAGTACCCTCTGGCGCGTGCAAGACAAACTCCTCGCCATCACGCAGCAGCACCACGCTATGTGCCCCTACTTGGTGCCCTTGTACGACCGGAGCATTGCCGGAACCTAGCGACATGGCGATGCAAAAGCGTCCTTTCGGAGCACAGCCGTGCTGGACAATACGCTTGTCCAAAACCTCCTGAAAAATCTGGAAGCGGTCCGCCGAAACCTGCTTCAGCTCGCTGGAAAGACAGCCACGCCCCAACTGGTCGTAAATCTGTTGCCAGCCGAGGATGGAACCAGCATGTTTTTGAGGATCGTTGAACGTACGAACTTCGGTGAACATGATCATCTTTCCTCAGATGCCGTGATTTTTTATCGGCAAATACTCGAGTGCTCGATCATCCATGACAGTAGAGTCAGTCAGGTTGCGCCGGAAGGCGCCTTGAAGCTTAAAGCCAATTCCGTGCCAAGCATGTGTAGCCGATACCGGGTAGGCTGGATATTCATCGGTGGCAATAGAGCGCCGGACAAGATCACCTGTCCGGCTTCAAGCGGATGACCGTCTGCCAGCAATCGCCGAATCAGCCAACACAGGTTTACCAACGGCGTATCCTCTCGCTCTTCAGTATCACCGCCCCCGTGCATCATTCCTTCGCTTTCCAGGCTATAGGTCACACTGGCGTGTTGAACCGGATCAAATTTCTGGATTTGACCCATGCAGTAGAATCCCGCCGCTGCGTTGTCGGCAAGAAAAGCCCCGGCACCAAAACTCCAGCCCTCCCAGCGACAGTCGGCAATCTCAAATGCCGGCGCGACTTCGGCGATGGCGGCCAGGATCTCATCATCGCTGTAGTCCCCTGGAGTCAGTGAATGGCCCACGACAAAAGCCAGTTCAACTTCCAGTTTCGGTTGAATCAATAGCGCCAGATCAACGGAGCCTTGCGCCTCGACACGCATGACATCGGTCAATGCACCAAACACCGGTTCGTTAAGACCAAAGCGCTTCTGGGCAGCTGCGCCGGAAAATGCAACCTTCCACCCGGTCAACTTCTCTCCTGAGATCAAGCGCTGCTGCAGTGCCAGGCACTGAAGAAAATAACCGTCGAGTACGTCGAGTGCTTCATGACCCATTGGCGGCAAGGCGACAGCCGACCGGGTCGCATTGCGCAGCCGCGTGATCAAAATTTTATTCTGGCTCATGACAACTGCCTGGCGAGTTTGACGAGCACGCTATCCAGCCGTTCAGGCGTAGTGATGGCCGCGACAAAACGGTCAGGGCGCACGACGACAATGCAGTCTCGTACCGTGGAGAACCAATCACCCAGACGATTATCAACATCCTCCACACTGATGGCTCCCACACTGGTGAGCGGTTGATTACGTTCGCCGCTGCGTGAGCGATTGACCTGAATGAACTGCGTGTTCCAGCGCGCCCAGTAGGCTGCCGACGCTTCGCTGAGGTGCTCTCTCGGATTGACCCGATAACCGAGCACCGCGTAAGAGTCGCCGAGTACTTCATCCAGTCGTCGCTTGCGTCCCAGTGCATCTTCTACATAGGGTTGCACGAATAATTGGCCGACCAGATCACCTTCGAGCAACTCTGCTCGCTCGTGATAAACCAACCCTTTGGTGATGGTCGCTTTGGGTTTGAACTTGAACTCCAGCAGGTGTGAGCGCAGGTTATCCACCGTGTTGACGGCCTGAAACAACCAATCACGGACCCCCGCCATCAGCGGATTGGTCAGCCCTAACACCGCTCCCATGTTATCGGCCAGGCCGATCAGGTCCGTGGCATGACCACGACGTTCCAGATCGTAGCTGGAAAGAATGGAGGCGTTGGCCCGTCCCTGGATGATGGCGGCCAGTTTCCAGACCACGTTGGCGACATCGCGCAAGCCTGAGTTGAGCCCCTGCCCGGCCCATGGCGGCGAAATGTGTGCGGCATCCCCCACCAAGGCAACGCGCCCTTCGACAAATCGAGCGGCGACCCGAGAGTTGTGCGTATAGGCCCGGATGCGGACGATATCCAACTGTTCTTCCGCGTCGCCGATATGCCCACGAATCAGTGTCCGGATAGTCGCCTCTTCGCACATCTGCGTCTCATCCTCGCCCTCCAGCAGCATGAACTCCCATCGACGTTGCCGGTATGGCAAGTAGATACAAACGAAGGGACGTTGCGGGTCGGCATGCAATGCGGTGTAAGGCGCATCAAGCTGGTCGTTGCGAGTGTCCACCACCACCCATTTGCGTGGGTGGGTCATGCCCAACAACTCGATACCGAGCTTCTTACGCACGCTTGAGCGTCCACCATCGGCGCCGATCACATACTGGGCGTGCAACTGGTATTGTTCACCCGAGGCGTCCCGAACCTGCAAGGTCACGCCCTGGTCGTCCTGCACCAGGTCGAGCATCTCATGCCCCTGGCGCAGTTCCACTCCCGGGTATTTTCCCAGCGCCTCACGCAAAGTGCCTTCAAGCATCTGCTGCATGAAAATGTTGCGCATCGGCCAGCCGTAATGGGCGGTGCTTGGCTTGACCTCGGCAAAGCAAACACCGCGAGCATTGTAGTAACGCAACGGCACATCGCAAATCATGTCGCGCGCCGCGAGTTCTGCGACGCCAATGCCCTGCAGTACACGCAGCGCTTCATCATCCATGCCTACCGCTCGAGGATAAGGCAGGATGCCGTCGGAGAGTTCCAATACGACGCAGTCGACACCATACAAGCCCATGTAATGAGCCGCCGTAATCCCGTTGGGGCCACCGCCCACGATAACAACCTGGGTTCTCTCCTGCTTCATCGTCATTCACCGATTTTTTGTAGTTGTTGTGTAGGCAGCCCCTGGAGGTAGTGCAACACGACACGGTTGAACATTTCGCCCTGATCATCATGAACGTAGTGGCTGGCGTCAGCGATCTGCGCAGTCTGCGCCAAGGGGTTGGCGGACTTGATCGCCGCAAGCGTCGCCGCAGGAAGAAAGTCTGAGCGAGCCCCACGAATAAACAGCGTCGGGCAATCCAGAGCTCGCACCGCTGGCCACAAATCCGTAGGCGTTATGCTCAGACGGGCCTGGGCAATGCCCTGCTGATCGTGGCGCCAAACGATGCCGTTGTCCGTTTCTTTCATGGAGTGAGCCAGCCGTGAGGCCAGGCCCTGCTCCGACAACCCGGGGCGCGATTGTCGCCAGAAGCTGCGGGCGCTTTCCCAGTCTGGAAACAGCAGTGGGGTCTGACTCATCTCGCGACGAATACGCGCAGCGCCATCGCCACTGATCGACGATCCAGGACCGATGTCCTCGATGATCAATGCCTGCAGTCGTCCAGGATTCAACCGCGCATATTCCAGGGCATTGGTGCCGCCAAGGGAGTGCCCAACCAACACAAAGCGCTGCAAGCCCAGATGTGCCACCAGATCCTCGAGATCGCTGACATAAGACTCGGTTCGATAGCTGGTGCTCGGTGCCCAGTCACTCAAGCCCCGGCCACGCTGATCCAGCGCGTAGCAGCAGTAACCATCGCCCAACGCCTCGACCAATGACTCCCAGGTTTGAGCGTAAGCCCGAAGTCCGTGCAAGAGCAGCACCGGTATACCTTGCTCGCTTCCCCAACGCAGATAATGCAGGCGCAATGAAGAACCAGTGGTGAAGTAACAGCTTTGTGCAGTCATCGGCATACTCCCCCGCAGTTGACCGGGTCTTAAACCAGGCCGTCGTTACCCTTGATGTCCTTGGCTTGCAAACCGCCAAGACGCGCATGCAATCGGCCACGAGTGGCGAATGCCCAGATGATCACGACTTCATCGGGCGACGGACCATCACCAAAGGACAGGGAGATGCTGTCGTAGTGCGAACGCACGTAGAGCGCATCTTTGTGCGCCAGTGGCACATCGATCGTGGCGCCCGGACCACCGCGTTTGCCCGTGGACGGCACCCAGGATTTTCCCCCGCCTAAAGCAACCCGGATCGGATCGGCTGCGGGGTTGGTGAGAAACGCATTGCCATGCTCGTATTCGCCTTGGCTACCCACCAGGCAAGCTTTGCCATAACTGACAATCTTGCGCTCACCGGCCAGTTCTTGAATGCGTCGACCGAACTCTTCACCCAGCAGCGGCGACGGTTCCACCAGCTCGGCCAGGCTCTCGCTGTAACGGCCGGCGTACGGGTTGTGAATCACTGCAGCGACGGCGTACTTGAACAGCGGCTCACCGTCAGCCAGTTGTCCGCTTTCGTTGGCCAACGTTTCTTCGGTGAAGCTGTACCATTTGCGGATGTGGTAACTGGCAAAGTTTTGCGCTTTCATCAGATTTTCTCTTCTTAAAGTGGGTCGAGATCAAAATTCCGGCTCGGCGCGCCGGCCGCCTTGAAGCGGGCCTTGCCCCGCGCGTCGTCGTGCTCGGTCTCGAGGAAGAATTCCATGCGATTGCCATCGGGGTCGTTGAAGTAAACACCGTTGCCGATTTCGTGATCAGTGATCTTCACCACCTCGACCCCCTTGCTGAGCAACATGCCGTAGAGCTGGCGCAGGGTGGTGAAATCACCGGCGATTTCCAATCCGTAGTGCTGTAACCCCAAGCCCCCTTGATGGGCGCCGGGCGCTGCACGGATCAACGCGATGTCATGGTGTTTGCTACCAAACGCCATCATGACCCAGCTATCGCCCCGGGCACTTTCATGCATGCCCAGGATGTCGGCGTACCAACGTGCCGACACATCAGGATCACTCACCCATAGCGATAAGTGAGTACGAACGACTTCGACTTTCATCGCGCGATACCTCAGTTCTTTTTGACGATGGACTGGTGTCCGGCCTTGATCTGCGCCACAGCGGGCGTCCAAAGCACATCAGCGATTTCACTGAACTCACGCCACTGTTTCTGCCAACCCTCGCCGCCATTCTCGGACGTGAACAAGTGGCCGTACTTGGTACCGGCGAGGACTTGCCGAGGGTCAGCCGGGTTGATGCCGATGGCCCAGACGCAGGAATTGGGCTGCTGGGGAAGAGGCAGCACTTCCCAACTGACCGCCGCGTCGTGGGAGACCAGGACCTTGCTGGTGGTGCCGGGGGTGCCGTCGGAAATGCTCAGGTACAGGCTGCTTTGCGTGCCCAACGGCGCATTCATGGCGCGCACGTAGTAAAGGCCGAAGGTTTCGCGAGCCACGATGCCTGTCCAGGTCAGGCCTTCATCAAGGCTGCGGTAGACAGCGTTGACGCACACCACCACGATGACTTTGTTGCCATGGTTAGGCAGCACCAGAATGTTGTGAACATCCGAGTTGTAGTCCCATAGCAGCCGATCATCGACACGCGTCCAGGTATCACCGCCATCACGCGAGTGAAACAACCCGCCCTCTTCCAGGCCGAACCATAGCTGGTTGCGGTCTGTCGGGTCATAGGCGAAGGCCAGCAAACGGGGCCGACTGACACCCTCGCAGAACTCCGGGATATCCACGGGTGCGCGGTCCCAGGTCTGGCCACCGTCAAGGGTGCGCCACAGCACGGCACGCGACGGCGCACCGGTGCCGACGAAAATACGCTGCGCATCCTGTGGGTCGACGGCCACCTTCCACACCGTCTGCCCGTTGAAGGGCGAGTCGACCTGCCGCCAGTGGCCAACGGTGTCATGG
>NZ_AKJT01000107.1 GCF_000282195.1 Pseudomonas sp. GM18 | reverse complement strand
CCGAACGCAGGCTTCGCCAGCTGCTACAAAGAGTGCCTGACCACATCCCAAGTGTTTGCCAGTAAACTCTCCTCTCTTTGAGCCGCCATCATTCTTCTTGCGGCCATCACTTTATTTGTTGCGGAGTACGCCTTGCGTCTGTTCCACACCTCCGACTGGCACCTTGGGCAAAACCTGCACGGCCAGGAGCGCGATTTCGAGCACGCCTGTTTCCTCGACTGGCTGCTGCGTCAGCTGAAGCTGGAGCAGCCCGATGTGCTGCTGATTGCCGGCGATATCTTCGACACGGTCAACCCGCCGGTCAAAGCCCAGGAACGCCTCTACGATTTCATCGTCA
The DNA here is from genome assembly GCF_000282195.1 of Pseudomonas sp. GM18. Taxonomy (GTDB): domain Bacteria; phylum Pseudomonadota; class Gammaproteobacteria; order Pseudomonadales; family Pseudomonadaceae; genus Aquipseudomonas. Next base: position 19,205 of record NZ_AKJT01000107.1, on the reverse strand, counting down.
GCGCCCACGAACAGCAACCCTTGCTGACCATCGTGATGATCGCCGGTAACCACGACTCCGGCTCGCGCATCGAACTGCCCGCGCCGTTGATGCGCCGCTTGCGCACTCACGCGCTCGGGCGCGTGCTGTGGCTGGATGACGGTCAACTGGATGCCGAACGCCTGTTGCTGCCGTTGCCGGATGCCAGCGGCGCAATCGCTGCCTGGTGCCTGGCGCTGCCGTTCCTGCGTCCCGCCGAAGTGACCGGCGCGCATCTGGGTGACAACTATTTGCGCGGTATCGGCCAGGTTCACGAATGGCTGATCGAAGCGGCGAACGCCAAGCGCAAGCCGGGTCAGGCGCTGATCGCCATCAGCCATGCGCACATGGCCGGCGGTTCGGTTTCCGAGGACTCCGAGCGCAGCCTGATCATCGGCAACGCCGAAGCCCTGCCCGCCAGCCTGTTCGGGCCGAGCATCAGCTATGTCGCCCTCGGGCATTTGCACAAACCGCAGAAGGTCAACGGTGAAGAACGCATCCGCTACAGCGGCTCGCCGATACCTCTGTCGTTTTCCGAGATCGGTTACCAGCATCAGATTCTCGACATCAAACTGGATGGCGAAACCCTGCTCAGCGTCGAACCGAAACTGATCCCCCGGCCAGTGAACCTGCAACGCCTCGGCCCCGCGCCGCTGGCGGAGGTCCTGCTACAACTGGCCGACCTGCCCAACATCGACCTGCTCGCCGACATCCAGCGCCAACCATGGCTGGAAGTGCGGGTGCGTCTCGACGAACCGCAACCGGACCTGCGCCATCAAGTGGAAACGGCCCTGCAAGGCAAGGCGGTACGACTGGTGCGGATTGCTGCCGAATACGCCGGCAACGGCAGCCGCGACGGCGTCGATGACGGCGCCACTTTGATCGAGCTGGATCAGCTGACGCCGCAGGAACTGTTCAGCCGCGCCTGGCAGGACAACTACGGCAGCGAGGTCGACGAGCAAACCCTCAACGACTTCGCCGAGCTGTTGCAAGACGTGCAGATGGAGAGCGAACAACCATGAAAATCCTCGCGATCCGCCTGAAAAACCTCGCCTCCCTGGCTGGGCCGTTTGAAATCGACTTCACCGCCGAACCCTTGGCCAGTGCCGGTCTGTTTGCGATTACCGGGCCGACTGGCGCCGGCAAAAGCACGCTGCTCGATGCGCTGTGTCTGGCGCTGTTTGGCGCCGTGCCGCGGCTGAACAACGCTCAAGCTTCCGCCAAAACCCCGGACGCCGATGGTGAAATCAGCACTGGCGATCCGCGTACGCTGTTGCGTCGCGGCACCGGTGAAGGCTTTGCCGAAGTGGATTTTGTTGGCATCGATGGCCGCCGTTATCGCGCACGCTGGGAAGCCAATCGTGCCAGGGAAAAGGCTGGTGGCAAACTGCAAGCCAGTCGCCAGAGCCTGCGCGATATCGATCAGGATCAACTGCTCGCCAGTCAGAAACTTGAATTCAAAAGCCAGATCGAGTCCGTACTGGGCCTGAACTTCGAACAGTTCACCCGCGCCGTGTTGCTGGCCCAAAGCGAGTTCAGCGCGTTCCTCAAGGCGGACGACAACGACCGTAGCGAACTGCTGGAAAAGCTCACCGACACCGCGCTCTACACCCGCCTCGGTCGCCGCGCCTTCGACAAGACCAAAGAAGCCCGCGAAGCCCACAAGCTGTTGCAGGACCAGGCCACCGGGGTCACGCCGCTGTCGCCGGAAGCGCGGGCCGAGCTCGATGAGCGCTTCAACGACGCGCAGCAACAACTCAAGACCCAGCAGGCGCAGCTCAAGCAATTGGAGTTGCAACACACCTGGCTCAAGGACCTGCACCAGTTGCAGGACGCACAACGGAGCGCCACCGAGCAACTGCAATCCGCCCAGCAGCATTGGAACAACCTGGCCAGCGAGCGCTTGAAGCTGACCCGCCTGGAGCAACTGGCCCCGCAACGGCACCAATTCGCGCGAAAGACCGAACTGACCACCCAGCTCACACCGCTGGCGGCGCAGATTCAGCAGCATATTCAACAGCAGACTGAACTGAACGCGCGTCAGGCTCAGCTCGAACACAGCCTGAGCGCGGCGCAAACGGCACTGGCCGCGGCGCAGAGCCAACACAGCCACAGCGCACCACTGCTGCGTCAGGCCTTTGAAGAGCAAAGCACCCTCGCCCGTCTGGTCAAGGATGCCACCCTCAGTGCCGACCTCAAGCAGCAGGCGGAATTGGCCTGTACTCAGGGCCAAAGCACGATTCAGGGTTTGCTCGACCAACAGAAACAGGTCGCGGAACGGTTGCAGCGAATGGCCGGTGAGCTTGAGCAAAGCACTCATCTGGCGCCGCTGAGCGATGCCTGGAACGCGTACCGCGATCGTCTGCAGCAACTGATGCTGATCGGCAATCGCTTGAACAAGGGCCAGACCGAACTGGCCGCCCTGGAGCAAAGCGCCACCCGCGCCGCCGAGGATCTGGCCATCCAGCGCCAGAGCCTTGAGCTGCTGTACAAAGAGGCCGGCGCCGAGCCCGAAGCGGTGGCCGAGCAGATTCAGATCCTCGGCAGTCTGCTCCAAGACAACCGCAAGCAACTGCGGGCCATTGAAGAGCTGACTCGGCTGTGGGCCAGCCTGCAGGAACTGGATAAGCGCGGCGCCGAGTTGCAGCAGCGCCAACAGGTAGCACTGCAAGAACGAGATCGCTTAACCCGCGAAGGTGGCGAAGCAAAGGCTGAATTAGCAGTTGCCGAACAGACCCTGACCGTCACCCGCGAACTGCTGGAGCGTCAGCGACTTGCGCGCAGCGAAAGCGTTGAACAATTGCGCGAACAACTGCAGGACGATCAGCCCTGCCCCGTATGTGGCAGTGCCGAGCACCCTTACCATCAGCCAGAAGCGCTACTGCAAAGCTTGGGTCGTCACGATGAAAACGAGCAGGCCAACGCCAAAAAAGCCGTCGATCTACTCAATGAAAAAGTCATCGATCTGCGAGCCCAATACAGCGGAATAATCGCTCAACTGAAAGAGCTGAAACAGCAGCAAGAACAACTCGCCACTCAGCAACAGAGCTTGGCGCCGAGCCTGGAAGCGCACCCTCTGTCTGCTCAACTGTTGGCCCAGGACGCAAACAAACGCGATGCCTGGCTGACCCAACAAAGCAGCCAGTTGAACCAGAGCATCACCCAGGACGAACAGCGGCAAACCGCCCTGCTCACCCTGCAACAGGATGCCGCGCGCCTGGCGCAGCAACTGCGCAGCGCTGAAGCGGCGAACCAACAGGCGACACAACACCTGCTCAACCAGCAACGGGAGTTGAGCAGCGATCGCCAACGCCTGGACGAAGAACTGACCGCGTTCAGCAGCCTGCTGCCAGCCGAGACGCTGGAAGCGCTGCGTAACGAACCCGCCGCGACCTTCATGCAGCTCGACCGGCAGATCGCCCAGCGTCTGCAACAACTCGAGCAGCAGCGCGATGAACTCGATGAACAGCAACAACGCCAACAGACGCTGGACAAAGAACAGGACCGCCAGCAGACTCGCACCCAGCAACTGGACGCCGCGCAGCAGCAGTTCAGCGCGCTGGCCGGGCAACAACAGGCTTGCCAGGAAAAACTGACACAACTGCTGGGCGAACACGCCAGCGCCGAACAATGGCAGCAGCAACTGGATCAGGCCGTCGAGCAGGCGCGCAGCGCCGAGGCGACGGCCAATCAGGAACTGCAAAGCGTGCGCACGGGGCTGGTGCAACTGGCCGCCGAACTCAAGGCGCAACAGGAGCGTGCGCAAGCCCTGGAAAGCGAAGACCGAGAGCTGAGCAGCAAGATCGCCGACTGGCGCGCGCAGCATCCGGAGCTGGACGACGGTGGGCTGGAAGCGCTGCTCGGCGTCAACGACCAACAGCTCAGCGAGCTGCGTCAACGATTGCAGCAAAGCGAACAAGACATCGCCCAAGCCAAGGTGCTCTTGCAGGAGCGGGATCAGCGCTTGCTCGATCATCAGGCGCAGCACAACGGCAACCTGGGCGCCGAACAACTGGCCACTGCGCTTGCCGAACTGCAAAACCTGTTCGCCGCCAGCGAGCATCGCTGCGCCGAATTGCGCGCCGAACAAACCGAAGATCAGCGTCGACAGAACGCCAATCAGGCACTGGCGCAGCAGATCGCCGACACCTACGCCGAGTACCAGCGCTGGGCGCGCTTGAATGCGCTGATCGGTTCGGCCACCGGCGACACCTTCCGTAAAATCGCCCAGGCCTACAACCTCGACTTGCTGGTGCATCACGCCAACGTTCAGTTGCGGCAACTGGTGCGGCGCTATCGCCTGAAACGGGGCGGCAGCATGCTCGGCTTATTGGTGATGGACACCGAAATGGGCGATGAACTGCGCTCGGTGCATTCGCTGTCCGGCGGTGAGACGTTCCTGGTGTCGCTGGCCCTGGCACTCGGCTTGGCATCGATGGCGTCGAGCACGCTGAAAATCGAATCGTTGTTCATCGACGAAGGCTTCGGCAGCCTCGACCCCGAATCCCTGCAACTGGCCATGGACGCCCTCGACGGCCTGCAAGCGCAGGGACGCAAGGTCGCGGTAATTTCCCACGTACAGGAAATGCATGAACGGATTCCGGTGCAGATCCAGGTCCACCGTCAGGGCAACGGCCTGAGTACCTTGGAGGTGAAATGATCACGCTGTATTCGTTCCGCCGCTGCCCCTACGCCATGCGCGCTCGCATGGCCCTGCGTTATTCGGGAGTTGCGGTGAATATCATCGAGGTCAGCCTCAAGGCCAAACCGGCCGAAATGCTCGCGCTGTCGAGCAAAGGCACGGTGCCGGTGCTGAGCGTGGACGGCCGGGTGATCGATGAAAGCCTGGAAGTCATGCGCTGGGCGCTGGCGCAGAACGATCCGCAGGACTGGTTGCTCAAGGATGACCCTGTCGGGCAGCAATACATCGCCAGGCTGATCGACGAGAACGATCAGGTGTTCAAGGTGCATCTGAATCGCTACAAATACGCCGAGCGTTATCCCGAGCAGCCGATGACGTTTTATCGCGCCGAGGGCGAGGTGTTCTTGCGCAAGCTGGATCAATTGCTGGAGGGGCGCGACTACTTGCTGGGCGAGCACCCGAGCCTGGCGGATGTCGCCTTGATGCCGTTCGTGAGGCAATTCGCGCATGTGGATCGCGAATGGTTCGGGCAGACGCCTTATGGGCGATTGCAGGGCTGGTTGCAGCGGTTCATCGAGTCGGAGTTGTTCACAGGTGTGATGCAGAAGCAGCCTTTGTAGCAGCTGCCGAGCGTGCGAGGCTGCGTTCGGCTGCGTAGCAGTCGTAAACTCGGCTGATGCGGTCTGACTGATGCACCGCAAGCTCTGGTTTTACGACTGCTCCGCAGCCGAACGCAGCCTTCGGCAGCTGCTACAGGTGTGGGTGCAGGTGAGGGATTCAGGCCAACACCGAGCACATCCCCAACGCCGAACAATCCACCTGGAATGGCCCGAAGAATTCACCATTGGATTTGCTCGGTGGATTACCCACCAGCAACTCCAGCGCTTTGGCGGTCTGGATGTTGTGGGCGATGTTGTGGTTGCATTCGATGGCGCGTGCCACCGACCCCGCCGAGCCTTGCCCGATCCCTAATAACGAAGCGCCATTGGTCATGAACGCCAGGAAGGCGATGACCCAGAGTCTGCGTCCTTTCATGCCCCTGCCACTCCCGCCACGTCGACCTCATTAACCACCGCGTTTTGAGCGCGGTGTTCGAACTGGATGCCGGGATAAGCGACCTGAATCGGTGCTTGAAGGCTGTGTTGCGATTGAGCCGAAAGGCTGACGACCAACACCATGGCCACGTAAAGACCAATGGCCAGGTAGGCGCCGTGTTTGGCAGAAGTGAGGATGGTGCTGGCCATGGTGTTCTCCGTGGGCATGTTTCAGTGCCCACAGAATCGATCAAAAAACAGAAGATAACTAGCGACCTTTATGCATAGTAGCTATCAGTTTTATTGATCTTGAACCCCACGTGTTTCAGTCCTCGATAAAACTCATCAAGCGCTCACGGGCCGCGTCCGGCTCGTTGGGAACGGGCTGGGCAGCCGACAGAATCGGGGTGGAATAGAGAAACAGGAGAACCACTGCCAGACGCATCGCCATGCTGTCGATCCTTTTAGAGAAGGAGTCAAAAAATCAGCGTCAAATTTAAACACGTGGCCATGTGATATCAAGCATTACATTGATAGCAATATGATGCTGTCGTAAATGCGTTATGCAGGAGCGACATCACTTCGGGGCTTTTCGACGCCTGTGGGCCGATCGGCAAGTGACTTCGCTCCTGCATAAAGGGTGCAGGGCTGACATTTCAGTGTTGGGCTTTGTGATCCAGCGCGGCGTAGAAGTTGGCGCTCTGTTGCAGGTATTTCTGGGTGTAGCTTTGGGTGTGGGATTTTTTGTCGCTGATTTCAACGTTGGCGCTGGCTGGCAGTGCAACCGTGGCGGAAATAGCGGAAGCGGCGATGACAGAGAAAAGATTGAAGTTCATGGCGGTATTCCTCGATTCAGTTGGCTTGCTTGCCCGGTTGGGCCGTGAAGCAAACTTAACTCCCGAGGGTCGGCGCCTTGAAATGCTTTGTAGCATTAGCCGATATCAGTCTCATTAATAGAAGGTTGCAGGCCCCATCAACCGGGGCCTGCGGCCTATTGACGCAGCAGGAACTTGAGATCGCTCGGGGCATCCATCGGCAGTTTTTGCACGGTTTTGCCCAACAGACCGGTCTTGGCATTGCGCTCGATGACGACAATCTGGTTGCTCTTCTGGTTGGCAATCAGCACGAACTTACCGCTCGGGTCGAGGCTGAACTCGCGCGGGTGATCGCCGTCCACCGAGCGACGCTGAAGCTCCTTGAGGTGGCCGGTTGCCGGGTCGATGGCGAACACCAGCAACTGATTGGCGGTGCCACGGTTGCTGACGTAAAGGAACTTGCCATCGACCGAGGCGTGAAGCGCAGCCGCAGCCTTGCCCGATGTGGGCAGCCCCGCCGCCAGGTCGACCAACTGCGTTTGTTCGAGTTCGCCGTCCTTGTAGTCAAATACCGCCACCTGCGCGCTCATTTCCATGGTCAGCCAGGCGTGCTTGCCATCGGCGCTGAACAGCAAATGTCTCGGCCCACTGCCGGGTGGCAACTGGACGAAGGCCGGTTTGGCGGCGGTCAACGGTCGCTCCGGATTGGCCTTGGGGTCGAAGCGATAGACAAAGATTTTGTCCGCGCCCAGGTCGTTGGAAAACACGTAGTGGCCGTCCGACGAAGAAACCACCGAATGCACGTGCGCCGACATCTGCCGCTCGGGGTTGACCCGACTGGCCGGATGACTGCTCATCTGCACCACCGATTTAAGCGTGCCATCGCTGCCCAGCGGTAACACCACCAGGGTGCCGCCCGGGTCTTCAGCCACCGAGTAGTTGCTGACAAACAGATGGCTGGCATCACCGCTGATGCTCGAATGTGTCGGCTCGTTGCCCAGGGTTTGCACCTGATTGATCAGGCTCAGTTGATGGGTTTTCGGATCGATTGCGTAACTGCTGACGCGCCCTACCGGATCGGCCTGCCCCGGGCCGTTTTCGTTGACCGCGAACAGGTGATGTTGATCCTTGGACACGGTCAGCCAGGACGGGTTGGCGCTCTTTACCACTTGCAGGGGTTTGGCATCGATCTGCCCGGTGCGGCTGTCGAAGTTCAGGCGATAAATCCCCTGGCTCTGGCCGGCGGTGTACGACCCCACCAGCAATTCGTAGTTGTCGACCGGCGCTGCCTGCACGCCCATCGCGCCGACGCTGCCGGCGATCAACAGTGGCCAGAAGTTACGCATCTTCATTCGTTTCGTCCTCGTCATCCTGACCGCCGAACGCTTCCATAGGCACCAGCCGGTGCTCACCGGAATCACCAGTGATGATCCAGCTCTTCAAGTCAGCATCGAAAGTCGCTGCCTTGATCTGCGCCATGCTGAACTCCCAGCGCTTGAGCGCCCGACCGTCCATGCATTCGATGTGCAGGTTATCGTCTTCATCGAGAGAGAAGTCGAAAGCGTGCAGCCCGTCGATCTCCAGCATGTCGCAGTGTTCGAGGGCGTTGAGCAAGGTGTCGTTTACGGCAGTCATGGCAGTCAATCTTTGAATGGGAAAGCCGCAATGATAGCTCATCACACCGCAATGATCGTTCCCACGCGCAGCAAAGGAATGCCTCAACGGACGCTCTGCGTTCGGCTGTTGATGTGACGCGGAGCGTCACGGGCTGCATTCCCACGCAGAGCGTGGGAACGATCAGTTACAGCGGACCGAGCCAATCAGTTGTGGGCGGTTAGAGAGCGTCGCGTGATGGCTTGCCATCTACCAGGCGCTGAATACGCAACGGGTTGCCATTCTTCAACGCTTCCGGCAGCAGGCTGTCGGGGTAGTTCTGGAAGCACACCGGGCGCAGGAAACGGTCGATGGCCAGGGTGCCCACCGAGGTGCCGCGCGCATCGGAAGTCGCCGGATAGGGTCCGCCATGGACCATCGAATCGCAGACTTCCACACCGGTCGGATAACCGTTGAGCAAGATCCGCCCGACCTTCTGTTCCAGCAATGGCGTCAGTTCGCCGAAGCGTTCGAAGTCCGCCGGCTCACCGATAATCGTTGCCGTCAGTTGCCCGTGCAGGCCGTTCAGCGCAGCACTGAGTTGCGCCTGATCCGCCACTTCAACGAACACCGTGGTCGGACCGAACACTTCCTCTTGCAGCACTTCATCGCCATCGAGCAACAGGCTCACATTCGCCTTGAACAGCTGCGGCTGCGCCTGATTGCCTTGTTGTGGATTACCCGCCAGATGCTCGATCTGCGGGTGGGCGAGGAGTTTCTGAAGGCCTTTGCCATAACTGCTCAAGGTGCCGGCATTGAGCATGGTTTGCGCCGGCTGATCGCCGATCAACCCGGCCACCTGCTGCACGAACGCACTGAACTGCGGCGAACGAATGCCGATCACCAGACCCGGATTGGTACAGAACTGCCCGCAGCCCTGCACCACCGAAGCCGTGAGGTCACGGGCAATGCTTTCAGCACGAACTTGCAGCGCCTGCGGCAACACGATCACCGGGTTGATGCTCGACATCTCGGCAAACACCGGAATCGGCTGCGGCCGTGCCGCGGCCATGTCGCACAGCGCCCGGCCACCTTTCAGTGAACCGGTAAAACCGACTGCCCGAATCGCCGGATGCTTGACCAGTGCTTCCCCTACTCCGCCGCCGTAGATCATGTTGAACACACCGGCCGGCATCGCGGTTTTCTCGGCAGCGCGGATCACCGCGTCGGCCACCCATTCAGCGGTTGCCATGTGGCCACTGTGGGCCTTGAACACCACCGGGCAGCCAGCGGCCAGGGCGGAAGCGGTGTCGCCGCCAGCCGTGGAAAACGCCAACGGAAAGTTACTCGCGCCAAACACCGCCACCGGTCCCAGGCCAATGCGGTACTGACGCAGGTCCGGACGTGGCAGTGGCTGGCGTTCCGGTAGCGCCAGATCAATCCGCGCGCCATAGAAATCACCACGCCGCAGCACCTTGGCGAACAGACGCATCTGGCCGCTGGTGCGCCCACGCTCGCCTTGAATCCGGGCCGTCGGCAACGCGGTTTCACGGCAGACCACAGCCACGAACTCATCGCCCAGGGCGTCGAGTTCATCGGCAATCGCATCCAGAAATTGCGCGCGGCGTTCGGCGCTCAGGCTGCGATAGGCCGGGTAAGCGGCGGCGGCAGCCTGAGCGGCGGCGTCGACTTCTGCAGCGGTGGCCTGGAAGAAATCGTGGGGCAAGGCCTCGCCAGTGCTGGCATCGACGCTCTGCAGTTTGACGGTGCCGGCAGCGCTGCGCTCACCGCCAATGTAATTGTGACCAAGAATCCGGGTCATGGGGGTCTCCTTAAAGTGTGCCGACGGTGCCGGGTTCGAACGCTGCTTCAACCGGAGCGATGCCGTTGATCAACGGCGCACCGAACTCGGCCTGACTGATCTCGAACACATCGCCCGGCCGGGTGCGGATGCCATCGGCGAAGGACAGGGTCGCGGTGCCGAAAAAGTGGATGTGCACATCGCCAGGGCGCAGGAACTGGCTGTACTTGAAATGGTGATACTCAAGGTTTTCCAGGCTGTGGCACATGTTGGCTTCGCCACTGAGGAACTCGTTCTGCCACAGCACTTCGCCGTCGCGCAGGATGCGGCTGCTGCCCGCCAGGTGTTGCGGCAATTCGCCGACCCGAAGCTCCGGGCCATAGCTGCAACTGCGCAGTTTCGAATGGGCCAGGTAAAGGTAATTCTTGCGCTCCATCACATGATCGGAAAACTCGTTACCCACCGCGAAACCGAGGCGATACGGTTTGCCGTCGTGGCCGATGACATAGAGGCCGCTGAGCTCTGGCTCTTCCCCGGCATCTTCGGCAAAGGGCGGCAACGGGAACGGTTTACCCGGTCGCACGACAATGCTGCCATCGCCCTTGTAGAACCATTCCGGTTGTACACCGGCCTGGCCGGCGGCGGGTTTACCGCCCTCCACGCCCCACTTGAAGATGCGCATGGTGTCGGTCATCGCCGCTTCGTCGCCGGCCTGCTGATGCATTTTGTCCCGGGCCGAAGCGCTGCCCAAATGGGTCAGGCCAGTGCCGCTGACCAGCATATGCGCCGGATCCGGGTGATCCAGCGGCGGCAGGATGCGCAGCTTGGCCAGCAGCTCGGCATAATTGTGGCTGATGCCCAGCCCCAGGGTTTGAACCTGTTGCTCAAGATTGACCCCTGCCTCGATCGCCGCCAGCGCCAGATCCCGCACCGAGTGAGCATCCTGCACTTCACGCACCAGGCCGTCTTCGACCACGCCGACGCGGCGTTCGCCATTACTCAATTCGAACTGAACTAAACGCATGTCTTTCTCCTGTAAACAAACTCGAAAACGCCGCAAGCCCGCGCCCACATTTGAATCGTGTTGACCTCAGGTCCGGGTAGCACCGCGTGCGCTGGCGGCAAACTGGTCGGCCGACAGCACGTGCTTACGCTCCAGCAGGCGATACACCACGCAGGTCAGGATCAGGCCGAACACCATCACGCAGGACAGGAAGTACAGCCCCGACGCCAGGTTGCCGGTGTATTCCTTCAGCGCACCGATCACGAACGGGCCGATGTAGCCGCCGAGGTTGCCCACCGAGTTGATCAAGGCGATCCCTGCCGCTGCACTGGCGCCGGCGAAGAAGCGCCCCGGCAAGGTCCAGAACACCGCGGTGCAGGAAAACAGCGCGAACGCCACCAGGCACAACGCCGCCAATTGCAGCACCGGCACCGACAGCCAGGCGCTGAGGAACAGGCCGATGGCACCCAACACATAAAGCACCGCCAGATGACCGTAGCGATCATTCAGGCGGTCGGAACAGCGCGGGATGATCAGCAAACCGACGATCCCGAAGATGTACGGCACCGACGACACGAACCCGGTCACCAGGTCCGTGCCACCGAACTGCTTGATCAACGTCGGCAGCCACAAACCGAGACCGTAAATGCTCAGAGTCACCGGCAGATAGAACAGCGCCAGCAGCAACACCCGTTTGTCCTTCAGTGCATGCAGCGGATTGCCGTGGCAGGTCTGGCCATATTCGGCGAGGTCTTTCTTCAGTTCCCCGGTCAGCCAGTTTTTCTCGGACTGATCCATCCATTTCACCTGGTCCGGGCCGTCCGGCAAGTAGCGCAGCACCGGCCAGGTCAGCAGGATCGCTGGCGTACCGATGACGATGAACAACCACTGCCAGCCGTGCAGGCCAAGGATGCCGTCCATGCCGAGCAAACCGCCGGACACCGGGCCGGTGATCATCATTGCGATGGGTTGGGAAAGGATGAACAACCCGAGGATCTTGCCGCGATGGCGAATCGGGAACCATTGGGTGATGTAGTACAGCACGCCCGGAAAGAACCCGGCTTCGGCCGCGCCGAGCAGAAAGCGCATCACATAGAAGCTGTTCGGGCCCTGGACGAACGCCATGCCGATGGTAATGGCGCCCCAGGTGACCATGATCCGCGCGAACCAGCGTCGGGCGCCGAAGCGATCGAGCATCAGGTTGCTGGGAATTTCCAGCAGAAAGTAGCCAATGAAGAACAGCCCGGCGCCCAGGCCGTAAGCCGCGTCACCCAGGCCAATGTCGGCGCCCATGTGTAGCTTGGCGAACCCCACGGCTGAGCGATCCACATAGGCGATCAGATACAGCAGGATCAGGAAGGGAATCAGTTTCAGCGTGATGCGACGGATAAGCCGCAGTTCCTGGCTCATGAGTTCGGTCTCCGATTGTTGTTGTTATAGAACCTCGGGGGACGCCTCTCGCGGAAAACCACCAGGGCCATCCCTCCGTTAAAATCGACTATATAGTAATACTATTTAACCAACAACACTTCCAAACAGCCGAAATTGCGCTTATGTTACGCCACAGCCCGAACAATATAGTCATACAATAAGAGAACCGATCATGACTGATAAGAAACCCACCCTGCGCTCCGCCCAATGGTTTGGCACTGCCGACAAGAACGGCTTCATGTACCGCAGCTGGATGAAGAATCAGGGCATCGCCGACCATCAGTTCCACGGCAAGCCGATCATCGGCATCTGCAACACCTGGTCGGAGCTGACCCCGTGCAACGCGCATTTCCGCCAGATCGCGGAGCACGTCAAACGCGGGGTGATCGAAGCCGGCGGCTTTCCTGTGGAATTCCCGGTGTTCTCCAACGGCGAATCGAACCTGCGCCCCACCGCGATGCTCACCCGCAACCTGGCGAGCATGGACGTCGAGGAAGCCATTCGCGGCAACCCGATCGATGGCGTGGTGCTGCTCACCGGTTGCGACAAAACCACCCCGGCGCTGCTGATGGGTGCGGCCAGTTGCGACGTGCCGGCGATCGTCGTGACCGGTGGGCCGATGCTCAACGGCAAGCACAAGGGCCAGGACATCGGTTCGGGCACGGTGGTGTGGCAGCTCAGCGAACAGGTCAAGGCTGGCACTATCACCATTGATGACTTCCTGGCGGCCGAGGGCGGCATGTCTCGTTCGGCCGGCACCTGCAACACCATGGGCACCGCCTCGACCATGGCTTGCATGGCCGAAGCACTGGGTACTTCCCTGCCCCACAACGCGGCGATTCCGGCGGTTGATGCGCGCCGTTACGTGTTGGCGCACATGTCCGGCATGCGTGCGGTGGAGATGGTTCGCGAAGACTTGAAACTGTCGAAAATCCTCACCAAGGAAGCCTTCGAAAACGCCATCCGGGTGAATGCCGCCATCGGCGGTTCGACCAACGCGGTGATCCACTTGAAAGCCATCGCCGGGCGCATCGGTGTCGAACTGGACCTGGATGACTGGACCCGCATTGGTCGCGGCATGCCGACCATTGTCGATCTGCAACCGTCCGGTCGCTTCCTGATGGAAGAGTTCTACTACGCTGGCGGCTTGCCCGCGGTGCTGCGTCGCCTCGGCGAAGCCAACCTGATTCCGAACCCGAACGCCCTCACCGTCAACGGCAAAACCCTCGGCGAGAACACCAAGGACGCACCGATCTACGGCCAGGACGAAGTGATCCGCACCCTCGACAACCCGATCCGCGCCGACGGCGGCATTTGTGTATTACGCGGCAACCTGGCGCCACTGGGTGCGGTGCTCAAGCCCTCCGCCGCGAGTGCCGAATTGATGCAACACCGTGGCCGTGCAGTGGTGTTCGAAAACTTCGACATGTACAAGGCGCGGATCAACGATCCGGAACTGGACGTGGATGCCAACTCGATTCTGGTGATGAAAAACTGCGGGCCCAAGGGTTATCCGGGCATGGCCGAAGTCGGCAACATGGGCTTGCCGGCCAAGCTGCTGGCCCAGGGTGTGACCGACATGGTGCGGATTTCTGATGCACGCATGAGCGGCACGGCGTACGGCACCGTGGTCTTGCATGTGGCACCAGAAGCCGCCGCCGGCGGGCCTTTGGCGGCGGTGAAGGAAGGCGACTGGATCGAGCTTGATTGCGCCAATGGACGTTTGCATCTGGACATTCCGGATGCAGAACTGGCCGCGCGCATGGCCGACCTGCAACCGCCACAACAGCTGCTGGTGGGTGGTTATCGTCAGCTGTACATCGACCATGTGTTGCAGGCGGATCAGGGGTGTGACTTCGACTTCCTGGTCGGATGCCGTGGGGCCGAGGTGCCGCGTCACTCCCACTGACCCATCCGCCGATCGTTCCCACGCGCAACAAAGGAATGCCTCAAGGGACGCTCCGCGTCCCCGCGCGGAAAGTGACGCGGAGCGTCACAGGCTGCATTCCTTTGCTGCGCGTGGGAACGATCATCAAAGGGCTGGATCGCCCACCGCTCGCGCCTGCTATCATGCGCGGCACCCCATTGCTCAGGACCGCGCCGTTCCCCATGGATTACCGCAAACCCTCCGACCGCAAAAGCATGCACTCGCGCATCGTCCAGGAACTGGGCATGCAGATCGTCTCGGGACGTTTCAAACCGGACGACAAACTGCCCGCCGAAGCCCTGTTGTGCGAGGAATACGCGGTCAGCCGGCCAGTCCTGCGCGAAGCCACCCGAGTGCTGGTTGCCAAGGGCCTGGTGTATTCCCGTCCGCGGGTCGGCACCGTGGTCAAGCCGCGCCGGGAATGGCACATGCTCGACCCGGACGTGTTGCACTGGTTGATGCAAAGCAGCCCGCAGAATGAGTTCTTCAGCCTGCTGACCAGCGTGCGCAGCATCATCGAACCGGCCGCCGCCGCCTTGGCCGCGCAGTTCGCCACCGACGAAGACATCGCCTCCATCGGTGAAGCCTACCAACGCATGGAGGCGGCACCGACGCCTGAAGCCTTGTTGCAGCCGGACCTGGATTTCCACAGCCGCATCGCCGACGCGACCCACAACGACTTGCTGGCGAACCTGTGCAACATGTTGTCGGTGGCGATTGCCGAAGCCCTGAAGCACTCCAATCAACGGCCGAATCTGCATGAACTGGCGTTGCCTCGGCATAAGGCGATTCTTACGGCGATCGAGAATCGCGATGCGCTGGGCGCGCGGCATGCGACGTTGGTGCAACTCGACGATGCGCGTAATGCGCTGAACGTAGTGCTCGGCACCGATCCCTCGTAAGGCTGCGATCTTTTGATCTTCACCAACAACAAAGCCGCAACCAAGGTTGCGGCTTTGTTGTTTCTGCGGCCGGTCAGTGAGCGAACAGCGAATTGCCCTTCTGCCCCGCCAGTTTCTCTGGCTTGATCAGGAACCGCGCCAGCGCTGGCAGCAGCCACAACGCGCCGAACATGTTCCAGAGCAACATGAAGGTCAGCATCAGGCCCATGTCGGCCTGGAACTTGATCGCCGAGAAGATCCAGGTGCACACGCCGATCGCCAGGCACAGGCCAGTGAACAGCACGGCTTTACCGGTGGACTTCAGCGTCTGGTAGTACGCCTCTTGCAGCGGCAGACCGGCACGCAGGAAGCTTTCCAGACGGCTGTAGATGTAGATCCCGTAATCCACGCCAATCCCCACCCCGAGCGCCACCACCGGCAAGGTTGCCACTTTCACGCCGATGCCCATGAACGCCATCAACGCGTTACCGAGCACCGAGGTCAGCACCAGCGGCAGCACGATGCACAAGGTCGCCGCCCAGGAACGGAAGGTGATCATGCACATGGTCGCGACGCAGATGTACACCAGAACCAGAATCGTCAGTTCGGAGCGCTTGATCACCTCGTTGGTGGCCGCTTCGATCCCGGCGTTACCGGCGGCGAGGATGAATTCCAGGCCTTCCTTGTTGTTGTCTTTGGCGAAGTCCTGCACTGCATGAACCGCGCGATCCAGGGTTTCTGCCTTGTGATCGTTGAGGAACACCAGCACCGGCGCCAAAGAGCAATTGTTGTTGTACAGACCATCGGCACGGGCGATGGAGTTGTTCAGCACGTCCGGGTTGCGCGACAGGGTTTCCCATTTCAGGTTGCCCTCGTTCATGCCCTTGATCATTTGCTTGGATACGGTCACCAGCGAGATAGCCGACTGCACGCCCTCGGTGTTCTGCATCTTCCACATCAGCTCGTCGATCGGCGCCATGGCTTCATGGCGCGAGCAACCTTCGGGCTTGGTCTTGACCATCACCACCAACACGTCGGAACTGGTGGAGTAATTGTTGATGATGAAGCTGTTGTCCTTGTTGTAACGCGAGTCCGGACGCAGTTCCGGCGCACCCTGGTCGAGGTCGCCGATTTTCAGGTTCTGGCTGTACCAGAGGCCGCCACCGAAGGCGATCAGCGCCAGGGCAATGGAGACCGGTGCGACTTTCGGGCTGGCGAAGTTCGCCAGCAGGCGCCAGAACGGATGCTCGCGATGTGCGTCTTTCTTGCTGCGGTCGACGGCGCGTTTGCTGATACCGACGTAGGAAATGGCCACCGGCAGCAAGATCAGGTTGGTGAACACGATCACCGCCACGCCGATGGACGCGCCGATGGCCAGTTCGCGAATCACACCGATGTCGATGATCAACAGTGTGATGAAGCCCACTGCATCCGCGAGGATCGCGATCATCCCCGGCAGGAACAACTGACGGAATGTACGCCGCGCCGCGGTCAGCGCGTTGTCCGCCTCGCTGGACTGCAAGGCGATACCGTTGATTTTCTGCACGCCATGGGAAATCCCGATGGCGAAGATCAGGAACGGCACCAGCATCGAGTACGGATCCAGCCCGAAGCCGAAAAAGTGCATCAAGCCGAGCTGCCAGACCACCGCCACCAGTGTCGTACTCAGTACCGCCACGGTGCTGCGCATGCAGTTGGTGAACCAGTACAGCAGGATCAGGGTAATGACGAAGGCGACGCCGAAGAACATCACCACCATGACCAGCCCATCGATCAGGTCGCCGACTTTCTTGGCGAACCCGACAATGTGGATCTTCACGTTGGGGTTCTGGGCTTCGAACTTGTTGCGGATCTTGTCTTCGAGTTCGTGCGAAAACTTGCGGTAGTCCAGCGCCAGCAACTTGCCCTGGTCCTGCGGGTCCGGGTAGGACTCCAGCAGCGGGATGTCGACGATGCTCGACTTGAAGTCGTTGGCCACCAGGCGCCCGACTTGCCCGGACTTGAGCACGTTGTTGCGCAGCAGGTCGAGGCTTTGCTGGGAGCCGTTATAGCTCTGGGGGATCACTTCACCGCCGGCAAAGCCCTCCTCCGTCACCTCGGTCCAGCGTACGCTCGGACTCCACAGCGACTTGAGGCCGGAACGGTCGACGCCAGAGATGTAGAACACCTCGTCGTTGATCTGGCGCAGCGTCTCCATGTACTCCTTGGAGAAGATGTCGCCGTCGGTGGCTTCCACGGAAATACGTACGGTGTTGCCCAGGTTCGCCAGATCGTTGCGGTGCTCCATCATTTTTTCAATGAACGGATGCTCGAGCGGGATCATTTTTTCGAAGCTGGTGGACGGCCGGATCAGCGTCGCCTGCCAGAACAGGAAAATACTGACCAGCAGGCAGATGACGATCACCGCCGGGCGGTTGTTGAAGATCAGGCGTTCAAGAAACGTCGCCTTGTCCTGATGAGGAGTGGTTAAGGATGTCATAGACCCGCCTTCTTATTATTTACCCGGCTCATTTGGACGACCCGTTTTTTCCATTCTCTGCGCCCGTTGGCGAAGTGACGCGAACGCCGCCCTGGCCTGCCAGAATCAGATTACCGTTGCCCGCCGCCGTGACCGCCGAGACGGAGATACGATCCGGGCGGTTGAACACGCTGAAGGTTTCGCCGTCGTCGCTGCTGCGAATGACACTGCCGCCATTGCCGACGATCACGATGGAGCCGTCGTCGAGCAGCGTGGCGCCGGACAGGCCGAATTCCAGCGCACCGCGTGCAGCCTTGAGCTCGACCTGCTCCCACGTGGTGCCGAAATCCGTGGAACGGTAGAGATTACCCCGCAAGCCGTAGACCAGCAGCGTGGCCGGTTGCGCAGTGCCGATGACGCCGAACAGCGAGCCTTCGTATGGGCCTTCCAGCTTTTCCCAGGTCTGCCCTTCATCGGCGGAACGGAACATGCTGCCCTGCTCGCCAACGATGAAAATGCCGGAATCCTTGACTGCAGCTATAGCGTTGAGGTGGTACTGGTCTTCGTTGTCCAGGCGATCGCTGGCGTCCTCCCAGTTTTTGCCGCCGTCGGTGGTTTCCAGCAAGGCACCGTAGGCGCCCACGGCAAAGCCGCTGTTGACGTCCTTGAACCAGACGTCGAGCAGCGGCGATTCGCGGCGCAGGTCTTCGAATTGTTTGGTCCAAGTGAGGCCGCCGTCTTCACTGGCGAGGATCTGCGCGTCGTGGCCGACGGCCCAACCGTGTTTGTCGTCGACAAAAAATACCGCTGTCAGCAGTTGCCGGGTCGGCACCTTGGCTTGGGTCCAGGTCGCGCCCTGGTCATCGGAATAAAGAATGTGTCCGCGATCGCCGACCGCCACCAGGCGTTTGCCGGCATGCACGACATCGAGCATCAGGCCTTTGCTGGCCTTGGCGGACTCAATGGAATAAACCACATCGGCGGTCGGCGCGGCAGCGGCCAGCACAGGGGCCGACAGCACGGCACAACCCAACAGCGAGAGCGCTGTAGCCAGCAACGCGAACCTGCGTAACGCCGGCGGGCGGCAAATACTCACACCCATGACAGGCTCACTCATAGACCTTCCCCCATTATTATTGTTAGGTCATTCAACCTTTCAGGGCGCCGTAAGGGGGTGCTCACCGGGACTGCCCTATTCCAGAGCATAGTCCTGAAACCCGCAATCCAGAGCCCCTTCGGAAGCTGGGCTTATCCTATCGGGGTTTGGAAAGGTCTGACAATCGACGCCACGTTATCTTTTGTTAACCGGGGGGATATGCGCAGACGCTGAATGGAGGGACATTCGCAGAGGTGATCGGGGTCTGGGGTACATATCCGTTTCTGCGGTAACGGCGGCTGGCGGTTTCGCTCTTACAGCGAGTCACTTTCGAAAAGCCGGAATGCCGGCCCAGGCGAAAGTAACCAAAGCGCTCTTGCCCCTGTCGTTCGGCCCTTTGCCTAGGCTCAGGGTACCCTCGTTCCGGTCCTGCTCCGTGGGCCCGCCGCCATCGGCCATCCATGGCCGGGGGCGGCTAACCCGGCATCCATGCCGGGTTGCCCACT
>NZ_AKJT01000106.1 GCF_000282195.1 Pseudomonas sp. GM18 | reverse complement strand
CGAACGCAGCCTCGCAGGCTCGGCAGCTGCTACAAGATGTACCATGCCCCTTGATGCAGGCCCATGCAAAACCGCGCAATGGCGGTTATTCTTGGCCCCGACTGCTTACGCTTGGAACGGGGGAAAGCCTGCATGGACAAAGTCATCATCATCACCGGCGGCAGCCGTGGAATCGGCGCCGCCACGGCCCTGTTGGCCGCCGAGCAAGGTTATCGGATCTGCATCAATTATCAGTCCGACGAACAGGCGGCGCTCAGTGTGCTGGAGCAAGTCCGCGCACGCGGCGCCCAAGCCATCGCTGTGCGTGCCGACGTCAGCATCGAAGACGAAGTGATCGCACTGTTTCATCGGGTGGACACCGAACTGGGCCGGGTTACGGCGCTGGTGAACAACGCCGGCACCGTCGGGCAAAAGTCGCGGATCGACGAAATGTCGGAATTCCGTATTCTGAAAATCCTCAAGACCAACGTCCTGGCGCCGATCCTCTGCGCCAAACACGCGATTTTGCGCATGTCGCCCAAACATGGCGGGCAGGGTGGCAGCATCGTCAACGTGTCGTCGGTCGCCTCGCGTCTGGGATCACCCAACGAGTACGTGGATTACGCGGCGTCCAAAGGCGCGCTGGACACCTTCACCATCGGTCTGTCCAAGGAAGTGGCGGGCGAGGGGATTCGCGTCAATGCGGTGCGACCGGGTTACATCTACACCGATTTCCATGCATTGAGCGGCGATCCGGATCGGGTCAGCAAGCTGGAATCGGCGATTCCGATGGCGCGCGGCGGGCGGCCGGATGAAGTGGCGGAGGCGATTGTGTGGTTGTTGTCGGATAAAGCGTCGTATGCGACCGGGACTTTCGTGGACCTTGGCGGCGGGCGTTAATCCTCAAGATTCTTTGTTGTCTGATCTGGCCTCATCGCGATGAGGCCAGATCAGACAACATCAAACTATCAAAACGACCGCACAATCCGCCCCAACGTCTCCATCGCCTTTTCCGAATCCTCGGTCCACGGACTCCCGTAATTCAACCGAATACAATTCCTGAACCGCTGGGTCGGTGAAAAAATCGGCCCCGGTGCAATGCTGATCCCCTGCGCCAATGCCATCTGGAACAACTTCAACGAATCCATCTGCGGTGGCAGTTCCAGCCACAGGAAGTAACCGCCGGCCGGTTGGCTGACGCGGGTCTGGGCCGGGAAGTAGCGGGCGATGGCGGCAAGCATGGCACTTTGCTGTTCTTCCAGGGCGTAACGCAGTTTGCGCAGGTGCCGGTCGTAGCCGCCGTGTTGCAGGTAATCGGCGATAGCCGCCTGGGCGGGCATCGAGGCGCACAGCGAGGTCATGAGTTTCAGGCGTTCGATTTTCTGCGCATAGCGCCCGGCGGCGACCCAGCCGATGCGGTAGCCGGGGGCCAGGCTCTTGGCGAACGAACCGCAGTGCATCACCAACCCTTCGGTGTCGAACGCCTTGGCCGGTTTCGGCGCCTGTTGCCCGTAATAGAGCTCGGCGTAGACGTCGTCTTCGATCAGCGGCACCTGATGGCTGCGTAACAACTCCACCAGTTCCTGTTTCTTCGCCTCGGGCATGGTCGCGCCCATGGGGTTCTGGAAACTGGTCATGCACCAACAGGCCTTGATCGGGTGCCGCTCCAGGGTCTGGGCGAGTACGCCGAGATCAATGCCGTCTCGCGGGTGGACGGGGATTTCCACGGCTTTGAGCTTCAGCCGTTCCAGCACTTGCAGGCTGGCGTAGAACGCCGGGGCTTCGATGGCCACCAGATCGCCAGGCTCGGTGACCGCTTGCAGGCACAGGTTCAGCGCTTCCAGCGCACCGTTGGTGATCAGCAGTTCTTCCATCGGCAGCATCAGCCCGCCGACCATGTAGCGCAGGGCGATTTGCCGACGCAGTTGCGGATTGCCCGGCGACATGTCGGTGACCACCATGCGCGGGTCCATCTCCCGGGCGGCACTGGCCAGAGAGCGGGACAAGCGCTGCAGCGGGAACAGCGTGGGGCTGGGGAAGGCCGAACCGAAGGGCACGGTGGTCGGGTCCTTGATCGAGTCCAGCACCGAGAACACCAGTTCGCTGACGTCGACTTCGGTGGACTCGTTGACCTGGCTGCTGATCACCGGCTCCGAGAACGGGCTTGGTGTGTGCGCATTGACGAAGTAGCCGGAGCGCGGCCTCGCGCGGATCAGACCACGACGTTCGAGCAGGTAATAGGCCTGGAACACCGTGGACGGGCTGACGCCGTAGGTCTGGCTGGCGTAGCGCACCGACGGCACCCGATGGCCGGGGCCCAGGACGCCGGAGCGGATCAGTTCAGCGATGTCGTCGGCGAATTTTTCGTAGCGTTTCATTTAAGTCCCGGTTTGGAGCGCTATTGGGCAAATGGAGCTTTATGTGGCGAGGGGGCTTGCCCCCGTTGGGTCGCGAAGCGGCCCTCTACATTTCCAGACATACCGAGTCGTCTGGTTTAGCGACTGCTTCGCAGCCGAACGGGGGCAAGCCCCCTCGCCACAGAGGACTGCATCTGACAGAGGACCGCATCTGACAAAGGATTGCATCTTAAAGGCTCAACGGTTCATCGGCGCAACAAACCGGCTCTTGGCCACGCTATAGATGTCTGGTTCATCGCTGTCGACAATCCTGAAACTGATCGTCTGCGAGCTGCTGCTCGGCCGTTCCGTGGTCATCGCCACCGAGACCGGTACGTCGACAATCTCGCCGGGGGCCAGGCTCAGTTCGGTCTTGCCTTGCAGCTGGAAGCCGTCGCCATCGACCAGCGTCAGACGATATTCCTGGCGTTGCTGGGTCTTGTTGATGACCTTCAGGCTGTAGATGTTTTCGATCTGGCCTTCACTGTTTTCGCGGAAGAGGCCCCGGTCCTTGCTCACGTCCAGCGACACCATCGGCCGTTCCACCAGCGCCAGGGCGAGGGCGCCGATCATCACCAGCAGCACCGCGGTGTAACCGATCAGGCGTGGGCGCAGAAGGTGGGTCTTGCCGCCCTGCAATTGATGCTCCGAGGTGTAGCTGATCAGCCCACGGGCGTAGCCCATTTTGTCCATGATCGAATCGCAGGCGTCGATGCACGCGGCGCAACCGATGCATTCCATCTGCAAGCCGTCGCGGATGTCGATGCCGGTCGGGCAGACCTGCACGCACACCTGACAGTCGATGCAATCGCCCAGTCCGACCTCGGCGGGCTTCACCTCACGTTTGCGCGGGCCACGGTTTTCACCGCGAGCCACGTCGTAGGAAATGGTCAGGGTGTCCTTGTCGAACATCACGCTCTGGAACCGTGCATACGGGCACATGTGCATGCACACCGCTTCGCGCAGCCAGCCGGCGTTGATGTAAGTGGCACCGGTAAAAAACAGCACCCAAAACAGGCTGACACCGCCGATTTGCAAGGTCAGCAGCTCTTCGGCCAGGGGGCGGATCGGTGTGAAGTAGCCGACAAAGGTCAGGCCGGTGAGCAGGCTGATCGCCAGCCACAAGGTGTGTTTGGCTGAGCGGCGGAGCAGTTTGTTCAGGCCCCAGGGCGCGGCTTGCAGCTTGATCCGCTGGTTGCGCTCGCCTTCGGTGATCTTCTCGCACCACATGAAGATCCAGGTCCAGGAGCTCTGCGGGCAGGTGTAACCGCACCAGACCCGGCCTGCGAACACGGTGATCGCAAACAGGCCGAACGCGGCGATGATCAGCAGCGCCGACAGCAGGATGAAATCCTGGGGCCAGAAGGTCGCGCCGAAGATGTGGAATTTGCTTTCGGACAGATCCCAGAGCACCGCCTGGCGGCCACCCCAGTTCAGCCACACCGTGCCGAAGAACAGCAGAAACAGAAACCCCGCGCCGCTCATGCGCAGGGTGCGGAACAGGCCGGTGAAGCTGCGGGTATGAATCAGGTTGTCGCTGGACTTGGCCTTCATCTTTGGACGCGAAGGCTCATTGTTTTTTATAAATGAGGCAGGTTCAACGGTTCGGACGGGGATTCTATCGCTCATGGTCTTTCGCTCATCAGCCTCCATCAGGCCTGAGCACTATGACCAGCGATCTGTTTGCATAACAGACTCAGCTAATGCAATAAAAAGCGGATCAGATGGATTGCCAACGCCCGCCTGCGACAACTTGATGCAACCGCAAGGGCGGGCTGCAAGTGCCTATGTCAGGCGCTGGCGGGGTGTGTTGATGCGGGTCAGTCAAATCACCGAATCACTGTTCGTGGCCTTCAAATGCCGACGACCGTCCACGGCGCCTGCTACGGTCAATGCATCGGCTTCTGCTTCGGTGATGTAGAAGCGCTGGCCGTCGAGGTCCACTGCCGACATGGATTTTTCCTCGTCAGTGATTATGGTGATATCAGGGCAAAGGCGAATTTCTTCGCTGTTCTCGGTGATAAAGAAGCAGGTCTGGTTTTCGATTCGCACGGTCATGGGGGAGGCCTTTTTGCGGATTCATTAAGTGTTAGGACGCATTGGCCGGTGATTGTTCTGTGCAACCGATAGATGGCGTGAGTCGTGCTTAAGTTGGTTGACCCGTGCCTGGGGATTCGATTCGCCGAAAGACCTGGCAGATCCCTCTGAACTTTGCCGGCGCCTGTGGCTCGGAACCTATGTGAGTAATGCCCGTGAGTTCATGCTGGGGCAGACTGCTTCGTGTGAATGATGACAGGCACAAGAGCGTCCTTGGGGCGTAAGGAGAGATGCTCGATGACCGCTGAAAAACCCACGGAACTGAGCTACAACCCGCATATACCGCTGTCCCAGGCGTTACTGCTGCCGCGGATCGTGATTGAAAACACTATGCCGACCCTCGATGGCGGGCAATTCGCTGTTAAAGCCGTGGTCGGTCAGGACGTGGTGGTGACCAGCAAAGTGTTTGCCGACGGTCACGACAAACTGGCCGTGCGCATTCGCTGGCGTGCCGAGGGTGACGACACCTGGCAGAGCGAGGTGATGGCTGAGCTGGGCAATAACGGCTGGCAGGGCCAGTTTCGTGTCGAGAAGCAGGGCCGCTATGTGTTCTGCCTCGAAGCCTGGATCGATCAGTACGCCAGCTTTTGTTATGAGCTGGAAAAAAAGCATATGGCCGGCGTCTCGGTCAGCCTGGAATTGCAGGAAGGACGCACTCATGTGCAGCAGGCGGCCGAACGCAGCGAAGGCCAACTGAGCGAACAACTGGCGGCGTTGCACCATGAGCTGTCCGGTCTGCTCGAAACCGAGCAGGTCGCCTTGTTTCTGCACCAACGCAGCGCGGACTTGATGACCCAGGCCGACCATCGGCCCTTCGTGAGCCTGAGCCCTGAATACCCGGTGGACGTGGAGCGAGAGTTGGCGCAGTTTGCCAGTTGGTATGAATTGTTCCCACGCTCGATCACCGATGACCCGGCCCGCCACGGTACCTTCAACGATGTGCATGCGCGGCTGGCGATGATCCAGGACATGGGCTTCGACGTGCTGTACTTCACGCCGATCCACCCGATCGGCCGCAGTTTCCGCAAAGGCCCGAACAACTCGCTGACCGCCGGCCCCGACGATCCCGGCAGCCCTTATGCCATCGGCAGCGAAGAGGGCGGACACGAGGCGATTCACTCGGAACTGGGCAGCCGCGAAGATTTTCGCCGGCTCGTCGCGGCGGCGGCCGAGCATGGGCTGGAAGTGGCCCTCGACTTTGCGATTCAGTGTTCCCAGGATCACCCGTGGCTCAAACAGCACCCGGGCTGGTTCAACTGGCGGCCGGACGGCACGATCAAATACGCCGAGAACCCGCCGAAGAAATATCAGGACATCGTCAACGTCGACTTCTATGCCGTGGAGGCGATTCCCAGCCTGTGGCTTGAGTTGCGGGACATCGTGGTGGGCTGGGTCGAGGAGGGCGTGAAGCTGTTTCGCGTCGATAACCCACACACCAAACCGTTGCCGTTCTGGCAGTGGCTGATCGCCGATGTGCGGGCGCTGTACCCCGAGGTGATTTTTCTGGCGGAAGCCTTTACCACGCCGGCGATGATGGCGCGTTTGGGCAAGGTCGGTTACTCCCAGAGCTACACCTATTTCACCTGGCGCAACACCAAGACCGAGCTGGCGACCTATTTCACCGAGCTCAACGAGTCGCCGTGGCGCGAATGCTACCGGCCGAATTTCTTCGTCAATACACCGGACATCAACCCGGCGTTCCTGCATGAATCCGGGCGCGCCGGTTTTCTGATTCGTGCCGCGCTGGCGACCATGGGCTCTGGATTGTGGGGCATGTATTCGGGCTTCGAACTGTGTGAAGCGGCACCGGTGCCGGGCCGCGAGGAATACCTTAATTCCGAGAAGTACGAGATCCGCCCACGGGACTTCACTGCGCCGGGCAACATCATTGCCGAAATCGCCCAGCTCAACCGCATCCGCCGGCAGAACCCGGCGCTGCACACGCACCTGGGCTTGAAGGTCTACAACGCCTGGAACGACAACATTCTGTACTTCGGCAAACGCAGTGTGGATGGCAGCAACTTTATTCTGGTAGCGGTCAGCCTCGACCCGCATAACGTCCAGGAAGCGAATTTCGAATTGCCGCTGTGGGAAATGGGCCTGCCCGACGATGCCAGCACCCAGGGCGAAGACTTGATGACCGGCCACCGCTGGACCTGGCACGGCAAGTACCAGTTCATGCGGTTCGAACCGTGGCATCTGCCGTTCGGGATTTGGCGGATCACCGCTTCTTGAGGGGGCAAGGAGGCGGAAAGTGAAGCCATAAGTGCGATTTGTAGCAGCTGCCGAGCCCGCGAGGCTGCGTTCGGCTGCGAAGCAGTCGTCAAGCCAGAAGTTTCGGTGAATCAGGCAAACCGCATCAGCCGGATTCACGACTGCTTCGCAGCCGAACGCAGCCTCGCAGGCTCGGCAGCTGCT
>NZ_AKJT01000105.1 GCF_000282195.1 Pseudomonas sp. GM18 | reverse complement strand
GTCTGACGCACCGCAAGTTCTGATTTGACGACTGCTACGCAGCCGAACGCAGCCTCGCAGGCTCGGCAGCTGCTACGGGCCTACGGGTAACGTAGCCTCGGTGAATGGTCCCCTGATCTTCGTCAAAATTGGCCGTTTGATTGTCCGTTAGCGCAGCTTACTGTGCTCCCTGACGACTCAACACCGCAGGTAATCAACCATGAATGCGCTTCGCTTTTTTGCTGCCTCTTTCGCCGCCCTGACGCTAACCGTTTCAGCCTCGGCATTCGCCCACGAAACCGCCTCCCATTCAGAAAAAGTCACCATTCTGCAAGACCAGATGCTGAAAAACGCACCCGGCAAAAAAGCCTTGATGATCGAAGTCGATTACCAGCCGGGGCAATCGTCCATCGCCCATAAACACCAAGGCACGGCCATGGCCTACGTGCTGTCGGGGGAGATCACTTCTCAAGTCAAAGGCGAAAAAGCGATCACCTACAAGGCTGGCGAATTCTGGTACGAGCCGGCCGGCTCGGAACATCTGGTGTCGAAAAACGCCAGCGCCACAAAACCTGCCAAGTTGTTGGTGTTCATGGTGTTGGCCCCGGATGAGAAAGTGTTGATTCCTTTGGAGAACTGATCGCTGAGGCGATTAGGCCCGACCAGCCGCTGCAAACTTTCAGACATAAAAAAAGCCCCGCCTCTTTCGAGACGGGGCTTTTTCATTCAGCGCTTATCAGGCCGCCGGCTCCAGCTCGGCGTCCGCAGTGCTGGTAGTTGCAGCGGCAGGTACCACCGCTTGACCGCTCAACGCCACATCCAGTAATTCACGGTTGGCCACCGCGTACATGGCGTAGTCAGTGCCGCTGGCAGCACGGATTTCCACCAGCATGGAGCGCCAGCGTTCGATCATGCCTTCGTTCTGCTCCATCCACAGCTCCAGGCGTGTCTCCACGTCCTGGGTGCCGTCGCCCTGTTGCAGGACCGAGATGGTGATCGCACGTTGTTGCCAGTCGACGTCATCGCGGAACGCTTCACGGGCCAGGGCCTGCCAGTTGTTTTCAACCGGCAGGGCGCTGATCTGTTGCAGGTACCAGGTGATGTCCAGCGCACTGCCCACGGCGAAGTAGGCCTTGGCCACGTCCGCCGGGTCCTGGCCAGTCACGTCGGAAGCCTCGATGATCGGCAGCAGGGTGTACAGGTGCGTAGTGCCAGCCACCATGCGTGCCAGCAACTCCGGCACACCGGCTTCGACGTACGCCTGATAGCGGGCCTGCCAGGTTTCGCGAATCTCGCCACTGAGCAGTTCGTCAAGCTTGAGGCCCAACTCCTTCAGGTGCGGACCGAAATGCGCGACGTCACGGGCAGCGTTCTGCTCGTTGCGGCGGGCACGCAGGAACCAGCGCGTGGCGCGACGGCCCAGACGCATCAGCTCGTCCATCAGCTCCAGTTGCACATCAGCGGAGACCAGGTAGTCCAGGGACTCGATCTGACGGAACCAGTGCGGGAGGTGGAAAATGTCACGCACGATCACATAAGCACCGGCCACGTTCGCCGGGCTCATGCCGGTCGACTCTTTGAGCCGTTGAACGAAGGTGATGCCCATGTGGTTGACCAGATCGTTGGCAATCTGGGTGCTGACGATTTCGCGCTTCAGACGGTGACGGCGCATGGCGGTAGAGAACTTGCTGACCAGCGTCGGCGGGAAAGCGGTTTCCATGTCGCGGGTCAGGTAGTCGTCGTCCGGCACCAGGGAATTGAGCAGCGCTTCCTTGAGGTCGATCTTGCTGTAGGAGATCAGCACCGACAGCTCGGCACGGGTCAGGCCATGGCCTGCCGCGACGCGCTCGTTGATCGCTTCTTCCGACGGCAGGAACTCGATGGCGCGATCCAGCTTGCCGCGACCTTCCAGATCGTTCATCAGGCGCTTGTATTCGGCAATCCGCGCATAAGCGCGACGAGCCGCCAGGGACAGTGCCTGGGTCTGCTTGTAGTTGTTGCCCAACACCAGGCCACCGACTTCGTCGGTCATGCTCGCCAGCAACTGGTTACGTTGCTTGTCGGTCATGTCACCCGCGTGCACAACTTCGTTCAGCAGGATCTTGATGTTCACTTCGTGGTCGGAGCAGTCCACGCCACCGGCGTTGTCAATGAAGTCGGTGTTGGAACCGCCGCCATTGAGGCCGAACTCGACGCGACCCAGTTGGGTCATGCCCAGGTTACCGCCCTCGCCCACAACCTTGCAGCGCAGTTCATTACCGTTCACGCGCAGCGCATCGTTGGCCTTGTCGCCGACATCGGCGTGGCTTTCGCTGCTGGCTTTGACGTAAGTACCGATACCGCCGTTCCACAACAGGTCTACCGGTGCCTTGAGCAAGGCATTGAGCAGTTCGGTCGGGGTCAGCTTGTCGGCCTGAATGTCGAAGCGCTCTTGCATCTGCGGGGAAATCGCGATGCTTTTCGCGCTACGGGAGAAGATCCCGCCGCCTTCGGACATGATGCTGGTGTCGTAATCCGACCAGGCCGAACGCGGCAGGTCGAACAGGCGCTGACGCTCGGCAAAGCTGCTGGCAGGCTCCGGGTTCGGGTCGATGAAGATGTGCAGGTGGTTGAAGGCTGCGACCAGTTGCAGCTTGTCGGACATCAGCAAGCCGTTACCGAACACGTCACCGGCCATGTCGCCGACGCCCACCACGGTGATGCTGTCTTCCTGGACATTGATGCCGCGCTCGCGGAAGTGGCGTTGAACGCCGACCCACGCGCCCTTGGCGGTGATGCCCATTTTCTTGTGGTCGTAACCGGCCGAGCCGCCAGACGCAAAGGCGTCGCCGAGCCAGAAGCCGTAGTCGATGGCGATGCCGTTGGCGATGTCGGAGAAGGTCGCAGTGCCCTTGTCCGCCGCCACCACCAGGTACGGGTCATCGTCGTCATGACGCACGACGTTGGCCGGCGGTACCAGCGCGCCGTCTTTCAGGTTGTCGGTAATGTCCAACAGGCCCGAGATGAAGATGCGGTAGCAGGCGATGCCCTCGGCCGCGATCTCGTCACGGCTGCCGCCCAGTGGCAGGCGACGCGGCAGGAAGCCGCCCTTCGCACCCACCGGTACGATGACCGAGTTCTTCACTTGTTGGGCTTTTACCAGGCCCAGGACTTCGGTGCGGAAGTCTTCTTCACGGTCGGACCAGCGCAGACCGCCACGAGCCACGTTGCCGAAGCGCAGGTGCACGCCTTCGACGCGCGGCGAGTAAACGAAGATTTCAAACTTCGGAACCGGCTTCGGCAGCTCTGGAATCTGGTGCGGGTTGAACTTGAAGCTGAAGTAGGACTTGTTCTGACCGTGAGCATCGGTCTGGTAGAAGTTGGTCCGCAGGGTCGCTTTGATCAGGTCCAGGTAACGACGCAGGATGCGGTCTTCGTTGAGCACCTGAACATCGTCCAGTGCGCTCAGAATCGCGTGTTCCAGGCGTTGCTGCTTGTCTTCCAGATCGTCACTGGCCAGCTTGCGCGCCAGGTAGAAACGGGTTTTGAACAACCGGGTCAACTCGCGAGCGATGTCGGTGTGGTTGTTCAGGGTGCTGGCGATGTAACCCAGGTCGAAGCCCAGACGGATCTGCTTCATGTAACGGGCGTAGGCACGCAGCAGCGCCACGTCGCGCCATGGCAGGCCGGCGGTCAGCACCAGACGGTTGAAGGCATCGTTCTCGGCATCGCCACGCACGATGTGGACGAAAGCGTCCTGCAAGGTGTCGTTGAGTTGCTGGATGTCGAGTTCCAGGCCTTCGGCAGCCGTGAACGCGAAGTCGTGAATCCAGAACTCGCGGCCGCTGTTGTGGCGCAGGCGATACGGGAATTCACCCAGCACGCGCAGGCCGAGGTTTTCCAGGATCGGCAAGACGTCGGACAACGCCAGCGGCGTGTCGGCGTGATACAGCTTGCAGTGCAGCATGCGCTGACCGGAAACCTGGGCCAGCGGCTGATAGAAGCTCATCACCAGCGGATTTTTTTCGCTCAGGCTCAGCAGGTGCTGCATGTCGACCACTGCCGAGTGGGCGGCGAAACGCTCGCGGTAACCGGCCGGGAAGCCTTTCGGGAAGTCGGCCAGCACGTTGGTGCCCTGGGCTTCGCCGAAGCTTTCGACCACCAGGCTCGCGTAGTCGTCCTGCCAGCTGCGGCAGGCTTGTACCACTTCTTTTTCCAGCAGAACCGGGTCGATGTCCAGACGGTTCTTCGGATCGACCCGCAGAATCAGTTGCACACGGGCCAGCACGGACTCGGAGAAGAAGGTCCAGAACTCGCAGTCGGTGGCTTTCAGGCGATCCATCAGCACTTGCTGGATCTTCTGGCGCACTTCGGTGGAGTAGATATCACGCGGCACGTAGGCCAGGCAGTAGCAGAAACGGCCGTACGGGTCTTTGCGCAGGAATACGCGGATCTTGTTGCGTTCCTGGATCTGCACGATCGACATCACGGTGGTGAACAGCTCGTCCACCGGCGTCTGGAACAGGTCGTCGCGCGGCAGCACTTCAAGCACCTGAGCCAGTTCCTTGCCCAGGTGAGCCTTGGCCTGGAAGCCCGAACGCTTTTCGATGACCTCGACCTTGCGACGGATGTAAGGAATGACCCGCACGCTTTCGCCATACACCGACGAGGTGTACAGGCCCATGAAGCGGCATTCCTTGATGACGTTGCCATTGGCATCGATCTGGCGGATCGACACGTAGTCCGGGTACGCCGGACGGTGCACACGGCTTGGGTGTGCAGCCTTGGCGAACGACAGCGGCGTCGGTTCGCGCAGGTAGTTGACGGCGTAGTCTTCGATGCGCAGGTCATCGACGGTCAGGCCGGCGCGCAGCAGTTTAGTCAGGCCGAGGAACGAGTCCTGGTCATAGACGATGTGACCGCCGTTCTGATCCTCGCCCACCACGAACTCTTCGTAGCCCAGGAAGGTGAAGTGGTTGCCCACCAGCCATTCCAGGAAGCTCTTGATTTCGGATTTTTCGTCGGCGTCGACAACGAACTGGCTGTTGTCGATGCCTTCGATCATCTCCTGGACCTTGGCTTTCATCGGTTCGAAATCGGCGACCGCGACGCGGACTTCACCGAGAACCTGCTCCAGCTCTTTGGTCAGGACATTCAATTCGGCCGTGTTGGCGCAACGGTCGATTTCCAGGTACATCAGCGATTCTTGCAGAATGCCTTCGCCCTGGGTGCCCTTCGGCAGGATTTCCAGTAGCTCGCCCTTGCTGCCGCGACGCACGCTCAGCACAGTGGTTTGCAGGGTATGAATGCTGTAGCCGCGACGGTTCAGCTCGGTACGCACCGAGTCCACCAGGAATGGCAGATCGTGGTGCAGCACTTCGACCGCGGTGTGGGTCGACTGCCAGCCGTGGCGCTCGTAATCGGGGTTGTAGACACGCACTTGCGATTGAGCGTGATCGAAGCGCTCAAGCAGGCGCCATGCAGAAAGAGTGCAGCCGGCGAGGTCGGACAGCCGACGCTGGGTCAGCTCGTCGAGGGAAATGATGCCGAAAAATTGTTCGGCGAACAGCGCCACTTGTGGCAGTGCCTGTTCACTGATGTGCTGCGCCAGTGCCGCTTGCAGTTGGTGCTGGAAGTCGGCTTTGCTGGCTGCGGTGAAGAACGCCATCTGTGGTACTCCGCTTGGGCTTGTTATTGATGGAAGCGTCGCGTGCAAAACCCCTTTCGGGGCAATCCGTCACCCTGTTCCTGATTCTCGGGCAGAGGAAACAGGACGACAGTTGGGTGAAGCTGGACGAGACACTCAGGTCACATTCACCTTCCATTGAATGGGCATCTGCAAAAACGACTGTCGGGGCTACCATTGAGCCATCGACAATGCCTTTACGGGTGCTCATCCGTTGCGCAGCTTAACCAGTGCGGCAAGGGCCGTGCTTGCAGCGCTGCGACATATTCGGTCATCGGCACGTAACTCGCGGCATGTGCCTCGAACAACACTAGCAGCCGTGCAGGAAAATGGGCGTTTTATGCCCGAATTTACGGCACCTGCGTACCAGAAATGACTCGAGATGTATCGAATGTTCACGACGCATCCTCTGACACTCAACCAAGCAGAAACTCCCGAGGGCTGGCAGAATTGCCGTTTGTTGTATTCACAACGCTCGCCGAGCCAGGATTTTTCCCATGCAAATGACAACCGACCTCTTGATCGTCAACCCGTGCGATGACGAAGAAGACAATCTGGCCATGCTCTGCTGCAACAGTGCCGAGGGCGAAATGTTCCTGATGAGCCGCTTTCCGGACGAGGACGAGCTGGAGATCATCTTCCACGACAAGCCTTCGGCCCTGGATGGTGTGAAAGTCACCCTCAGCCCCGACCGCCTGCTGATCGAAATCGCCGCCGTGGACGCCGATGCGCTGGATGGCAATGATTCGCTGGAAATCCTGCACAGTACCGATGCCAGCGATCTGGCCGAGGTGGAAGAAACCTTGCAGAACATCCTCAAGGGGATTGGTACTTACATCAGCGAAATCTGATGGCGGTTTAGTGATTGTTCCCACGCTCTGCGTGGGAATGCAGCCTGTGACGCTCTGCGTCACGATTTTAAAGCGGGACGCAGAGCGTCCGGTGATGCATTCCCACGCAGAGCGTGGGAACGAGCGCTAATCCGCACATTTCTACAAAATGCCGTTAGTCGGCGCCCCCCACGATGGATTAAAGTAACGCCCCCAGCCCTGGCGTTATTCGAACGTCTTCGGTCACCCTTTCCAGGAACAGTCATCGATGGAACATCGTGAAGCGCTGCTCGCGCTGCGAACCTTTCTTTCAACGCAGATTCTCGGCCAGGAAAAACTCATCGAGCGCTTGCTCATCGCCTTGCTCGCCGACGGTCACATGCTGGTCGAGGGCGCCCCGGGGCTGGCCAAGACCAAGGCCATCAAAGAACTCGCCGAAGGCATCGAAGCACAGTTCCATCGCATCCAGTTCACCCCCGACCTGCTGCCGGCCGACATCACCGGCACGGAAATCTATCGTCCGGAAACCGGCAGTTTCGTGTTCCAGCAAGGCCCGATCTTCCACAACCTGGTGCTGGCGGACGAAATCAACCGTGCCCCGGCCAAGGTCCAATCGGCCCTGCTCGAAGCCATGGGCGAACGCCAGGTCAGCGTCGGGCGCAGCACCTACGAGCTGTCGCCGCTGTTTCTGGTCATGGCCACGCAAAACCCCATCGAGCAGGAAGGCACCTACCCGTTGCCCGAAGCCCAGCTCGACCGGTTCCTGATGCACGTGAAAATCGGCTTCCCCGACGCCACCGTCGAACGGCGGATTCTGCAACAGGCCCGTGGCGAAGCACTGCACGGCGAAACCAAGCCTGAACGCCGGGTCAGCCAGCAGGCGATCTTCGCCGCGCGCAAGGAAATCCTCGGGTTGTACATGGCCGACGCCGTGGAGGAATACCTGGTGCAACTGGTCATGGCCACGCGGATCCCGGCCAAGTTCGACCCGGAAATGGCCGAATGGATCGCCTACGGCGCCAGTCCGCGCGGTTCCATCGCCCTCGACCGTTGCGCCCGGGCCCACGCCTGGCTGGCCGGTCGCGACTTCGTCAGCCCGGAAGACATTCAGGCGGTGCTGTTCGATGTGTTGCGCCACCGCATCATTCTTTCCTTTGAAGCCGAAGCCGCTGGCATCGACCAGGACCGGGTGGTCCAGCGGATTCTCGACGTCGTAGCCGTCGCTTGACCCCGATGAACACCCTTCTGCCGCCCGAGCCGGGCATCCGCATCAGCCTCGCCGAGCTGATCGAGATGCGCCATCGCGTGCGCGAAGTGCAGCTGTTTTCCACGCCGAGCCAGCGCAGCCCGCTGATCGGCCTGCACCACTCCAAACTGCGCGGGCGCGGGGTGGACTTCGATCAGGTGCGGGTCTATCAGGCTGGCGATGACGTGCGCAGCATTGACTGGCGCGTCACCGCCCGGACCCAGGAACCGCATACCAAGCTGTTCCACGAAGAACGCGAACGACCGATTTTCATCATGGTAGAACAGAGCCGCCGGCTGTTTTTCGGCTCCGGGTTGATGTTCAAGTCGGTGCTGGCCGCCCAAGCCGCGAGCCTGATTGGCTGGGCCGCGCTGGGGCATAACGACCGGGTGGGCGGGCTGGTGTTCGGCGACAACGAGCACTACGAAATCAAGCCTCGACGCAGTAAGCAGAGCCTGCTGCAATTGCTCAATCGGCTGGTGCGGGTCAATCAGTCGCTGCACACCGAGCGCGAGCCCGACCGCGACGCCTTCGGCATTGCCCTGCGCCGCGCCCGGGAAGTGCTGCGCCCCGGTAGCCTGGTGATCGTGATCTGCGACGAACGCGCCTTGTCCGACAGTGCCGAGCAGCAACTGAGCCTGTTGTCACGCCATTGCGACCTGTTGCTGTTGCCGGTGTCCGACCCGCTGGATCACGCCCTGCCCGCCGCCGGCCTGCTTCGTTTTGCCGAACACGGCGCGCAACTGGAACTCGACACCTTGAATTTCGACTTGCGCCAGGCCTACCGCGCACAAGCGGAAGCGCGCATCGCCCGCTGGGAATTGCTGGCGCAGAAGCTACGGGTGTTGTTGATGCCATTGAGCACCCAAAGCGAGATGGTCGAGCAATTGCGCGAATACCTGAACCCACAACGTCCGGGGAAAGCTCGATGAGCAGCCTCGATCAACTGCAACCGTTGATTTCCCCGCCACCGATCGGCTTCTGGCCGCCGGCACCGGGCTGGTGGCTGCTGCTGTTGTTGCTGCCGCTGATCGGTTTCGGCGTATGGCAGTTGCGACGCTTCATTCCGGACAAGCGCCCGATCGTGCGCGCCGAGCAACCGCTGGACCCAGTGCGTCTCGCCGCCCTGGCCGAACTCGCGCTGATGCCCAAACCCTACGATGGTGCCCCGGCCGGTGCCTGGCTGCAGCAACTCAACGGCTTGCTCAAACGCCTGTGCCGTAACCATTACCCCTACAGCCAGAGCCACACCCTCAACGGGCGCCAATGGCTGGCGTTCCTCGATAACCGCTGCCCAGCCGCCGGCCTCACGCGCTGGATGGTGCTGGTGGAAGGTGCCTACAAGCCCGAATGCAAACTCGACGACAAGGCCATCGCCGGCCTGACTCAAGCCGTCGACACCTGGATCCGCAAACATGTTTGAGTTCGCCTGGCCGTGGATCTTCGCCCTGCTGCCGCTGCCGTGGCTGATGCGGGTGCTGCTGCCGGTGGCCGACAGTGGCGAACCGGCGCTCAAGGTCAGTTTCCTCAGCGACCTCGAAGGCCTCGCTCGCCGCCGCGCACGGGCCAACCTGCCGACCTGGCGCCAGCAAGCCCCGTTCATTCTGATGTGGCTGTTGCTGCTGATCGCCGCGGCGCGCCCGCAATGGCTCGGCGAACCCCTGCCGATTGCCGCCAGTGGCCGCGATTTGCTGGTGGCGGTGGACGTCTCCGGCTCAATGGACTTCCCCGACATGCAGTGGCAGGACGAAGACGTCAGCCGACTGTCACTGGTGCAGCATTTGCTCGGTGATTTTCTCGAAAGTCGCGACGGCGACCGGGTCGGGTTGATCCTGTTCGGCAGCCAGGCCTATCTGCAAGCGCCGCTGACCTTCGACCGCCACACCGTGCGCGTCTGGCTCGACGAAGCGCGGATCGGCATCGCCGGCAAGAACACCGCCATCGGCGACGCCATCGGCCTGGCCCTCAAACGCCTGCGCCAACGTCCGGCACAAAGCCGC
Source organism: Pseudomonas sp. GM18 (assembly GCF_000282195.1). Classification (GTDB taxonomy): domain Bacteria; phylum Pseudomonadota; class Gammaproteobacteria; order Pseudomonadales; family Pseudomonadaceae; genus Aquipseudomonas. The sequence goes on along the minus strand of NZ_AKJT01000105.1, from coordinate 3,949 downwards.
GTACTGATTCTGGTCACCGACGGCGCCAACAATGGTGGCGAAATCGATCCGCTGACCGCCGCACGCCTGGCGGCCAACGAAGGGGTGAAAATCTACCCGATCGGCATTGGCGCTGATCCGGAACAAAGCGGCACCCTGGGCTTCCTGGGTATCAACCCGAGCCTGGACCTCGACGAACCGGCCTTGAAAGCCATCGCCCAAGCCACCGGAGGCCAGTACTTCCGCGCCCACGACGGCCAGGAGTTGCAGGCGATCAAGACCACCCTCGACAAACTGGAACCGGTGGCCCAGCAACCTACGCAAGCCCGCCCGGCCCAAGCGTTGTATCACTGGCCTCTGGCGATGGCGCTGCTGTTGAGCATGCTGCTGGTGGTCCGTGAGCGTTGGCCGGATAACCCGTTGCAACGACTGTTAACCAAGCAGCTGTTTACCAAAGAGCGGTTTCTGCATACGCAACTGCCAGACTGGCGTCAGCGGCTCAAACGCCTGCGCCTGCGGAGGCGCCGATGATTGCTCTCTGGCCGTACTGGTTCCGCCCCTGGTGGCTGTTATTGCTGCCGCTGCTGGGCTGGTTGCTCTGGCAACTCTGGCACCGACAGAAGCGCGCGGGTCGCTGGCAAATGATTCTGCCACCGGCCTTCCATGCCGCCCTGCTCAGTGGTGGCAGCGGTCGCGAGAGCAAACTGCCGTGGGTCGCCCTGGGCCTGGCCTGGGTGCTGACCGTGCTGGCCCTGCTGGGACCGAGCTGGCAACGCGTCGAGCAAACCGGCCAGAAACCCGCTGACCCGCTGGTGGTGTTGCTTGAGTTGACCCCGGAAATGCTCGCCACCGACGTTGCGCCAAACCGGCTGGAACAGGCCCGGCGCAAACTGCTCGATCTGCTGCAAAACCGCAGCGACGCGCAGACTGCCATCGTTGTCTACGCCGGCAGCGCCCACACGCTGGTGCCACTGTCGGATGACCTGACGACCAGCCGCAATCTTTTGGATGCACTCAAGCCGTCGCTGATGCCCCAGGCCGGTCATCGCGCCGATCTGGCGGTGGCCAAGGCCCTGACACTGCTGGATCGGGGCGCCCTCGGCCAGGGGAGGATCCTGCTGATCGGTTCGTCGCTGACGGAACACGAACGCCAAGGGATGCGTCAGGCGCTGGACGCCAGGTCCACACAATTTCTGATGCTCGGTATCGGTACCGCCGAAGGTGCGCCGGTCGCGCAGGACGACGGCAGTTTCCTCAAGGACGATCAGGGCGCGATTCTGGTGCCGCATCTGGACGGCCCCAGCCTGAAAGCCTTCGCCAACGGCCTGGGCGGACGTTATCGCCAGGCACGCCTGGACGATGCCGACCTGCGCGGCCTCGGCCTGTTCGACAGCCCACGGGACTTGCGCAACGACGGCCAGACATTGCGCCTCGACACTTGGGCCGATCAGGGTTACTGGCTGCTGCTGCCATTATTGTTGCTGGCCGCCTGTGCCGGGCGTCGCGGCTGGCTGTTCTGCTTGCCGCTGCTGTTCCTGTTGCCGCAACCGAGTTACGCCTTCGATTTCGAAGACCTGTGGCTTCGGCCCGATCAGCAGGGTTTGCACTTGCTCAAACAAAAGCGCCCCGCCGAAGCCGCGCAGCATTTCGAAGACCCGCAATGGCAAGGTGTGGCGCTCTATGAAGCCGGCGACTACAGTGGCGCCGCCCAGCGGTTTGCCCAAGGCAGTGACGCCCACGCCCACTACAATCGGGGTAACGCGTTGGCCAAAAGCGGCGAGCTGGAAGCGGCACTGGATGCTTACGAACAAGCACTGGAACTTCAACCGGACCTGCGCCCGGCGCTGACCAACAAGGCACTGGTGGAAAGCCTGCTCAAGCAGAAAACCACCACGCCGCCCGTCGAGCCGGACAAAACCGCCGAGGGCGAAACCGAAACCATGCCCCAGGAACCGCCACCGGGCAGTGCCACCCAACCGAGCGATGGCGAGCCCAAAACTGACGCCCAACAGGCCACGCCAGACGCCGAACAGCCGCCCACGGCACCACCGCAACCGGGTGCCAATGAAGTCCCGGGCAGCGAGTTGGGGGATGAACAAAGCACCACGCCACCCCGGCGCCCCGCCAGCGACATGCTCGAAGGCGAACAGCAACAGGCGCTGGAGCAATGGCTGCGCAAGATCCCGGATGACCCCGGCGAACTGCTCAGACGCAAATTCTGGTACGAACAGCAACAACATCAGGATCAGGGAAAAACTCGATGACCCGCTTCACCGCCTTCTTGCTCGCAGCGCTGTCCGCCCTGTTGCTTTGTGCCGTTCAGGCCCAGGCTGCGGGGCTGGTCGCCAGTGTCGATCGCAGTCGCCTGAGTTCCGGGGAGACGATCGAACTGACCCTGGAATCCAGCGACGTGACCCAGTTCGGCAAACCCGACCTGACTCCGCTGGAGCCGCAGTTCGAAGTACGCGGCACCCGTCAGGTCAACCAACTGAACACCCTCAACGGCAACACTCAAGCGACCACCCGCTGGATCATCACCCTGCTGCCCCGACAGAACGGCAGCGTGGTCATTCCTTCATTGCAACTGGGCGAGGCGCAGAGCCAGCCGATTACCGTGCAGGTGATCGAAAGCGAAACCCAGGACAGCAGCAACACGCTGGCGCCGGTGTTCATCGAAGCCAGTCTCGACCAGAACAGCGTCTATGTGCAGGCCCAGGCGATCCTGACCTTGCGCATTTACCATTCAGTCACCCTGTACGATGACAGCAGCCTGACCCCGCTGCAGATCCCCGATGCGCGCATCGAACAGCTGGGCGAGACGCGCACCTATGAGAAAGCCATCAACGGTTTGCGCCATGGCGTGATCGAAATGCGCTACGCGATCTACCCGCAGCACAGCGGCGTGTTGACCATTCCAGCGCAGGTGTTCAGTGCCACGCCGGTCGACACCCAGCCGTCCCAGGACCCATCGCCCCAGGGGCCAAAACCAGGCAAGTTGATGCGCGTCAGTTCCGCCGAGATCCCGCTGACGGTCAAAGCCAAACCCGGCAGTTATCCAGCCGATGTTCCCTGGCTACCGGCCCGCAGCCTGAGCCTCGACGAAAGCTGGAGCCCGGAACCGGATCATGCGCAGGTCGGCGACTCGCTGACCCGCAGCCTGACCTTGAGTGCCGAAGGCCTCGCCAGTTCCCAACTGCCACCGTTGCCCGCCACCGAGATCAACGGCCTGCGGCGCTACCCGGATCAACCGGTGCTGAGCAACCAGAGCGGCGATCGCGGCTTGATCGGCAGTCGCGAGGACCGTGAAGCCCTGGTGCCGACCCGCACCGGCGACATCGACTTGCCGAGCGTTGAAGTGGTCTGGTGGAACACCTTCGAGGATCACCTGGAACACACCAGCCTGCCGGCCCGCACACTGCAAGTGGCGAGCAATCCAAGCCTGATCGTCGACACCCCGGCGGGCAGCCCGCAGGTGATGTCCGGCGCCAGCAACGAAGCCCTTTGGTGGTGGAAGCTCAGCACGGCGATTCTGGCCTGCACGACCCTGCTGGGCTTCGGCCTCTGGTGGCGCGCACGCTCGCAACCGGCAATCCTGCGGGCAGCGCAGACCGGCCCGAGCCCACGCACCCTGCTCGATGACCTCAAACGCGCCTGCCAGGCCAACGACACCCACGCCACCCGCCAGGCCCTCGACGCCTGGGCCCGGCAACAGCCGGAAACCCTGGCCGACATGGCCGCCCGCTTCGTGCCGCTGTCCGATGCCCTCGACGGCCTGAACGGCGCGCTCTACAGCGAAACCGGCCAGTACTGGCAAGGCGAAGAACTCTGGCGCGCCATCCGGGCGATCCCGACGGCCGAAGGGGTTCAAGGCGTGGTCGGCGACAGCGGGTTGCCGCCGCTTTATCCCAAGTAGAATCAAAAGATCGCAGAGCAATATCAGCAGCAGCGCATTTATGTAGCAGCTGCCGAA
>NZ_AKJT01000104.1 GCF_000282195.1 Pseudomonas sp. GM18 | reverse complement strand
TTGGCCAAAATCTATGGCAGACAGAGAAACCTGTGGGAGCGGCGGTGCGGCGATCCGACTTGCCCGCGATGTCTGACTTCAAAGCACTACAAAACTTACTTCTTCGACGCGATCATCGCCAAAAACGCGGGCATTGCTGCGTCCTTGTCTACCGCAATTCGCTGCACGTTCGGATTCTGCCCCAGACGCTCCAGCAGCGCCCTGGCCGCCGGCATCTGCGCCAACAGATCGATATCGAACAGCTTCTGCGCCACGGCACAGGCCATCGGCACGCTGTACAGGAAATACAAATCCGCAATGCTGAGACTGTTGCCCGCTACGTAAGGGGCGAACTTGCCGTGCCTGCCCAATGAGGCGAAACCCAGCAGCAGCTCGGCCTTGGTCTTGTCCTTGATCGCCTCCGGCACAGACATGCCGAAAAACGCTTCGGGGTAGCAGGCGCGCGCCGGCAGTTCGATGTACAACTCGATTTCCTTGGCCAAAGCCAGCGCCTGCGCTCGTTCGAAGGGCCCACTCGGCAGCAGCGGCGTGCCTTTCTGACTCTGCTCGAGGTACTCGAGAATCACGCTGGTTTCGTTGACAAAACCTTGCTCGACGCCCAGCACAGGAATCTTGCCGCGCGGACTGATGGCCAGCGCCTCGGGGCTGGTGCCTGGGTAAAACGGCACTTCTTCAAACGACAGTCCCTTCTCCAGCAACGCCAGCTTGACCATGTTGTAGTAGTTGCTGACGCAAAATCCATAAAGCTTGAGCATTACATAGCCTCCAGGCCGTGCAGGGGGGGTTGGCAGCGCCAGTTATAGATCGCCCGGGCGCTTCTTGCCAGCAGCATCACAATGCTGAATGCAGGTAAACTGGCCGCCTTTCCTTGAGGAGCCTGCCATGAGCGAGCCAAACGACATCGACAACGACGAAGAAGAATTCGCCGAAACGACGCTGATCGAAGCGATCGAGAACCAGATCGAAAGCGACAACCCGCCAGCCGCCAAGGCAACCTTCAACAAGCTGACCCTGGTGGGTTACGAGCGTGAAGAAATCCTCAATCTGATGGCTCATGTGCTGGCTTACGAGATCGACGCCATGCTCGATGAAGATCGTGCGTTCGACACCCAATGGTACGAAGCGGCGCTGCGCGCGCTGCCAGAGTTGCCGCCGGAAAAGCAGTAAACGCAAAAATCAAAAGATCGCAGCCTTCGGCAGCTCCTACAGGGGAACGCATTCCAGGCAGGAGCTGCCGAAGGCTGCGATCTTTTGATTCAGGCAACCGTTTTTCAGCCCCTGACTACACGGGAACGCAACCCTTCCAGGCGAAAAACCCTGTTGCCAGCACTGGACATGCCTCACCGACGGGTTCACCTTAGGGGCGCTATCGTCTAATTCCTAGAAAGTCTGGAGTCCTTATGTCGCTTACCCCTGAGTTGGTTGCCGAACTGGAAATCCTCGCACTCTTCAACCTGGACAGTTCCCAGGAAGGTTTGAAAATTCATCAGACCGCTGCCCCGAAAGCCATTGCCGCCGCACAAAGACTGTTCGATAAAGAATTGATCACCCAGCCCGATGGCGGTTATCTGACCAGCCTGGGGCGTGACGCCGCACAAAACGTGCAAACCGTTCTCACCATTCTGTCCGTGCGGGAAACAGCCTGAGCATCACTGCATAGCCCACGGAAAGCTCTGTCACGGGATTTCCGCGGGCACACTTGATGACTGGCCCTGTCACCTGCCGTCGCCCGACGATAGAAGTCTGACGCCAAAAAACAAATTCAGCTTAAAAGTCCCGGGGCCGAGGCGCTAAACTGCCCCTCATCCTGAGCCCTCCCACGTCCGAGCCCCGCGAGCCGGATTGAGCTGACATGACCCACACCCATGAAATCCGCCCCGATCTGGACGAGGGAATCGACCGCAAGGTTCTCAGTCAGCTTCGCGCCCGTTTTCTGAAGCTCAACGAGGGCCGCATGGCCCGCGCCATGGAAGGGTTGTCGACCCGACAGCAAACGGTGCTGACCCTGTTGCCGCTGTTTTTCCACGTCAATCATCCGCTGTTGCCGGGTTATGTCTCGGGTAGCACCCCGGCCGGGTTGTCGAATTACGAACCCGACACCAACACCCTCGCCGAAGCCCAACGCCTGACCCGCTCGTTTTCCTACAAGCCGCGCCATGGCAGCAATCCGCCGCGTCCCATTCACGGCCTGTTCCTGATGGGCAGCCTCGGCACCCTGGCCCAGGCCGATCAGAGCGACATGGACGTGTGGGTCTGTCACGGGCCGGACTTGAGCGAAAGCGAGCTCACCGAGCTGCGCAAAAAAAGCCAGTTGCTGGAAGTCTGGGCTGCCAGCCAGGGCGCCGAGGCGCATTTTTTCCTGATCGACCCGGCCCGCTTCGTGCTCGGCGAACGCGATACGCAATTGAGCTCGGAAGACTGTGGTACCACCCAGCACTATCTGCTGCTGGACGAGTTCTATCGAACCGCGATCTGGCTGGCCGGACGCACCCCCATCTGGTGGCTGGTGCCGGTTTACGAAGAGGCCGCGTACAACCGTTACACCCACACGCTGCTTTCCAAGCGTTTCATCCGTGCCGACGAAACCCTGGACCTGGGGCATCTGGCGTACATCCCGCCCGGGGAATTCATCGGCGCCGGGCTCTGGCAGTTGTTCAAAGGCATCGAATCACCCTACAAATCAGTGCTCAAACTGCTGCTGACCGAGGTCTACGCCAGTGAACACCCGAAGGTCCACTGCCTGAGCCTGCGCTTCAAAAAGGCGGTGTTCGCCAATCAATTGGACCTCGACGAACTGGACCCGTACATGGTGGTTTACCGGCGCATCGAGGAATACCTCACGGCTCGGGGCGAACCGGAGCGGCTCGAGCTGGTACGTCGTGCGCTGTACCTGAAGGTCAATCGCAAGCTCACCGGCAGCAGCGGTCGCACCCAGAGCTGGCAGCGTTCGTTGCTCGAACGCCTGGCCCACGAATGGCATTGGGATCAGCGTCAGTTGGCGTTGCTCGACAGCCGCAGCCAGTGGAAAGTCCGCCAGGTCAGCGCCGAACGTCGGGCCTTGGTCAGCGAGCTGAATTACAGCTACCGCTTCCTGACACAGTTTGCCCGCAACGAGCAGACCGCCAGCCTGATCAACAAGCGCGACCTCAATGTGCTGGGCCGGCGGTTGTACGCGGCCTTCGAGCGCAAGGCCGACAAGGTCGAATTCATCAACCCGGGCATCGCCCCCGATCTGGCCGAAGACACCTTGACGCTGGTGCAAGCCCCGAACAAGAGAGAACCGGGGCAAACCCAATGGGGTTTGTACAATGGCAGCCTGACCGCCCACGAGTGGGAGCATTTCGCGCCGATCAAGCGCAGCCGCCAGTTACTCGAACTGCTCACCTGGTGTCACCGTAACGGCGTGATCGACAGCAGCACCCGCCTGGCCCTGCACCCTGGCGCCAGCGACTTGAGCGAGTTCGAACTGTTCAACCTGCTCGGCAGTCTGCAACAAAGCATCGCCCTGCCCCTGGCTACCGTCGCCGAAGAGCCTTTGCTGCGCGCCAGTGTGCCGAGCGAAGTGTTGATTCTGGTGAACGTCGGCGTCGATCCACTCAAGCACCATCGCGACATGAACATCCTGATGACCACCGAGCGCACCGATTCCCTGAGCTATGCCGGCGTGCGGGAAAATCTGGTGCTGACCCTGGATCAGGTCACGCTCAACAGCTGGAACGAAGTGCTGGTCAGCCGCTTTGACGGCCCCCACGCCCTGCTCGACTGCCTGCGCGATTACCTCAACAACTTGCCAAGCGGCCCACAGCAGCCCAAGTTGCGGGTGCGTTGCTTCTGCCACAACCGCGCACAATTCATTGCCCGACGGGTCGAGGAAGTTCTCGATACCGCGCAAAACCTGCTGCTGAGCAAGCTCAATCATCGTTACCTGATTCAGGTCCAGCAGCATTACCACGTGCTGGAGCTGGTGCCCGGCCAGGTCAATCACGTTGCCCTCGCCACGCTGCCGGCGCTGCTCGACTACCTCGGCGAAGAGCTGGCGAGCTACAGCCCGCTGCATCTGGACCCGATGGCACTGGAAGACCACGACCTGGCGCTGATCCTGCCCATGGGGCAACCCGACTGCGTTCAGGTGTTCTACCGGATCAACGAACACCAGGCCGATATGTACGTACTGGATGAGTTCAATGCCTTGTGGCAACAACGCTTGCCCTATCACGACGAACAAAGCCTGCTGGTGCCGCTGCAGCGCTTCCTGCAATCGATCCAGTACCGGCGCGACGCCTTGCTGCCGATGGACGCCGCCCAGCCGCTGAGCCTGGAAACTTTGTATTACCAGTTGTTGCCTTCAGGCACCGCGCGGGCGCGTCGGGTCGAAGCCCGGCCGGCGCCGCAAACCCTGGTCAACAAACCGTTCTATGACGTACAGGCGATCGTCGGCAAAGCCGCACCGGGGCAGGTGCAGGTCACGTTGTATTGCAATCAGCGGGAATTTTCAGAGCTGGAACATGGCGACCAACTGTTCAGCGTGGTCGCCCGAAAAATCGTCGAACAGCGCCGCGAGACCGAACGCTATCGCTGCTACATCACCGACCTGGACCTGTCGGGCCTGATCGGTGATGGTCAGAGCTCAAGCAATTTGTATTTGCACTACAAGGCCGACCTGGAGCGCGCATTGAACGAGGCGCTCGAGCAGGTCTGAGGGGTTTTATTCCGGGAAGGCGCCGCCATTGGCAGGCTGCGATTCGACTTCCAGCAGGGTCAGCTTGAGGGTCTTGCCGCCCGGTGCCGGCCAGTCGATGTGCTGGCCAACCTTCAAGCCGAGCAACGCACTGCCCACCGGCGCCAGAATGGAAATCCTGCCTTCGTCGGCGTTGGCATCCTTGGGGTAGACCAGGGTCAGGTGGTAGTCCTTGCCACTGCTCTCTTCACGGCAATGCACTTTGGAATTCATGGTCACGACATCGGCTGGCACCTCTTCGTGACCGACCAGAGTATCGGCGCGATCCAGTTCGGTTTGCAGCGCGATAACGCCCGGCAGCGAGTCATCCAGGCTGTCGATCAGGCGCTCCAGACGTTGCACGTCCAGACGGGTAAGGGTGATGGAAGGTGCGGTCATGATCAGGGCAGACTCCTTTCTTCTGCACGAAAAAAGCAAAACCCCGCCAGAAAAAGGCGGGGTTTTCACGAGCCTCGATGGGTTGAGGCGTATCTGGACACTATCACAGCTCAATAAATAAACAAGCCGCCACCGGACAGCCTGCGGTAGCTCCTACAGAGGATTGACGGTGGCCTTACGATTCGAGGCCTGCGCGCAAATCACCCGCCGCCGCTCATCATCGGCCGAGCGCCATTCGCGAATATCTTCGACATGCCGAAAACACCCAAGGCAAACCTTCTGCTCATCCAGCCGGCACACACCGCTGCACGGCGAAGGCACTGCCGGGCTGACGTTGCTATAGAGCGGCTTCGGCGGCCGGACCGGTGCGGTTTCAGTCACGGAATCACAGGCCTTCGAAATCGAGTTCGACGTCGGCTTGCTGTTGGACGATGCGCTCGAGCATCTCGCCCAGTTGCTCGTCGCTCTTGTCACACATCCAGCGCTTGCTCTCTTCGTCGTAGTCGAAGTGGAAGCCACCCGACACCGCCGCCAACCACAGCTGACGCAACGGCTCCTGACGACTGAAGATCAACTGGCTGCCGTTTTCGAACTTGACGGTGAGCACACCGGCCGAGCTCTCCAGATCGATATCCAGGTCACTCTCATCGAAAATATCCTCCAGCATCTGCTGGGTGGCATCGACCAGGTCGTGAAAACGGGCTTCAGTCAAACTCATTACGGGAACCTCAAAAAGTGTCTACTCACGCTCAAGCGCCGCAAGATACGGGCGAGCCCCGATGATTGCAAAGAATAACCACCAAGGACGAGGTGCGGTACGAAATATCCCTGCGCGACGCAGGACAAGTTACTGCGCCACAGTCAAAGGCCCGCCGGACGGGAGCCGCGTCACATAGGCAAGCTGCCGGGTGGCCGGTATACTCCGGCGCAATTAACGCATTTTCAAGGATTTCGCCATGAAGCGCCTGATCTCTTCCCTTGCTGCGCTCGTCGCGGTTGCCTGCCTGGTATCGGCCTGTGGTCAAAAAGGCCCGCTGTACCTGCCCGATGACAGCCAGGATCCTGCAGAGCAGGCCAAGTCGTCGCAACAGTCTCCGTCGAAAGCACACAAGCACGACGTCTACCAATAAGGGAACGCCATGGACGCTTTTAACTACCGTGACGGTGAGCTGTTCGCGGAAGGTGTTGCCCTGTCCGCCATCGCCGAACGCTTTGGTACACCGACCTACGTCTACTCCCGTGCCCACATCGAAGCCCAGTACCTGGCTTACGCCGATGCGCTGGCCGGCACGTCGCACCTGGTCTGCTTTGCGGTCAAGGCCAACTCCAACCTGGGTGTACTGAATGTCCTGGCCCGTTTGGGCGCCGGTTTCGACATCGTTTCCCGTGGCGAACTGGAACGTGTCCTGGCCGCTGGCGGCCGCGCCGACAAGATCGTGTTCTCCGGTGTCGGCAAGACCCGTGACGACATGCGTCGCGCCCTGGAAGTCGGCGTGCATTGCTTCAACGTCGAATCCACCGATGAGCTCGAGCGTCTGCAAGTAGTGGCCGCCGAGTTGGGCGTTCGCGCACCGATCTCGCTGCGCGTCAACCCGGACGTCGATGCCGGCACGCACCCGTACATCTCCACCGGTCTCAAAGAGAACAAGTTCGGCATCGCCATCGCCGACGCCGAAGACGTGTATGTCCGCGCCGCGCAACTGCCTAACCTGGAAGTGGTCGGCGTCGATTGCCACATCGGCTCGCAACTGACCACCCTGCCGCCCTTCATCGATGCCCTCGACCGCCTGCTGGGCCTGGTCGACCGCCTCGGCGATTGCGGCATCTACCTGCGCCACATCGATCTCGGTGGCGGTCTGGGCGTGCGTTATCGCGATGAAGAGCCGCCATTGGCTGCCGACTACATCAAGGCTGTGCGTGAACGTCTCGACGGTCGTGACCTGGCGCTGGTGTTCGAGCCAGGCCGCTTCATCGTCGCCAACGCCGGCGTGCTGCTGACCCAGGTCGAGTACCTCAAGCACACCGAACACAAAGACTTCGCCATTGTCGACGCAGCCATGAACGACCTGATCCGCCCGGCGCTGTACCAGGCCTGGATGGACGTTACCGCCGTGCGCCCTCGCGATACCGCGGCGCGTGCCTACGACATCGTCGGCCCGATCTGCGAAACCGGCGACTTCCTGGCCAAGGACCGTCAGCTGGCCCTGGAAGAAGGCGATCTGCTGGCCGTGCATTCGGCCGGTGCCTACGGGTTTGTCATGAGTTCCAACTACAACACCCGCGGCCGCGCCGCTGAAGTGTTGGTGGACGGTGATCAGGCAATCGAAGTGCGTCGCCGCGAGACGGTAGCCGAGTTGTTTGCTGGCGAAAGCCTGCTGCCGGAGTAACCCCATGCTGCTGCGTTTTACCAAGATGCACGGCCTGGGCAATGACTTCATGGTTCTCGACCTGGTCAGCCAGCACGCGCACATCCTGCCCAAGCATGCCAAGCAATGGGGCGACCGGCACACCGGCATCGGGTTCGACCAGTTGCTGATCGTCGAGGCGCCCAGCAACCCGGACGTGGATTTCCGCTATCGGATCTTCAACGCCGACGGCTCCGAAGTGGAACAGTGCGGTAACGGTGCACGCTGCTTCGCCCGCTTCGTGCTCGACAAGCGCCTGACCGCCAAGCGGCAGATTCGCGTCGAGACCAAAAGCGGCATCATCGAACTGGACATCCGCAACGATGGCCAGATCAGCGTCAACATGGGCGCCCCGCGCCTGGTGCCGGCCGAGATTCCGTTCGAAGCCCCGAGCCAGGCCGTGAGCTATCAGGTCGACGTCGATGGCACCCCGGTTGAACTGGCCGCAGTGTCCATGGGCAACCCCCATGCCGTGTTGCGGGTCAGCGATATCAACAATGCACCGGTGCATGAACTGGGGCCGAAAATCGAACATCACCCGCGCTTCCCGGCGCGGGTCAATGTCGGTTTTCTCCAGGTCATCGACCGGAACCGCGCGCAGTTGCGCGTCTGGGAACGCGGGACCGGGGAAACCCAGGCCTGCGGAACCGGCGCCTGTGCCGCCGCAGTGGCCGCGATCAGCCAGGGGTGGATGGATTCGCCGCTATTGATCGACCTGCCCGGCGGGCGCCTGTCCATTGAATGGGCAGGCCCTGGCCAACCGGTCATGATGACCGGCCCGGCAGTACGCGTATACGAAGGACAAGTGCGTCTTTGAGTGAGCGAAATCCATGACCGACAAGCCCCAGGTTCCCGCCCTACAGCCCGACGAATCCCCTTCCGAAAGCCTTGAGGCGGCGGCGATTGCCGCGTACCTGGAGGCTCATCCGGATTTCTTCATCGAGCACGAAGAACTGCTCCCGGCCCTGCGCATTCCGCACCAGCGCGGCGACACCATTTCGCTGGTCGAACGCCAGATGACAATTCTGCGCGATCGCAACATCGAGTTGCGTCATCGTCTCTCGCACTTGATGGACGTGGCCCGCGACAACGATCGTCTGTTCGACAAGACCCGCCGTCTGATTCTCACATTGATGGACGCGACCAGCCTGGAAGACGTGGTGATCGGCGTCGAAGACAGCCTGCGCCAGGACTTTCAGGTGCCCTTCGTCAGCCTGATCCTGCTGGGCGACAACCCGATGCCGGTAGGCCGCTGGGTCACCCACGCCGATGCACAAACGGCCATCGGCGGCCTGCTCTCGGAAGACAAGAGCGTCTGCGGCAGCCTGCGTGAGCATGAACTGGACTTCCTGTTCGGCGAAGAACAGCGCAAGCAGATCGGCTCCACCGCCGTCGTCGCCATCAGCCACCAGGGCATCCACGGTGTTCTGGCCATCGCCAGTCGCGATCCGCAGCACTACAAGAGTTCGGTGGGTACGTTGTTCCTCAGCTACATCGCCGAAGTCATGGGCCGCGTGCTGCCACGGGTCAACAATTCCCTGCGCTCGGTACGCTGATCGTGGAACGGCAACTGGACGCTTACTGCGAACACCTGCGCAGTGAGCGGCAGGTGTCGCCGCATACGCTGTACGCCTACCGCCGCGACCTCGACAAAGTGCTTGGCTGGTGCGTCAAACAGAACATCGGCAGTTGGGCCGCGCTGGACATCCAGCGGCTGCGCAGCCTGATCGCTCGCTTGCATGCACAAGGCCAATCGTCCCGCAGCCTGGCGCGGCTACTGTCGGCGGTGCGCGGGCTCTATCATTATCTGAACCGCGAAGGCCTGTGCGACCACGACCCGGCCAATGGCCTGGCACCGCCCAAGGGCGAACGCCGCCTGCCGAAAACCCTCGACACCGACCGTGCGCTGCAACTGCTGGAAGGCGCCGTAGAGGATGATTTTCTGGCGCGTCGGGATCAGGCAATTCTGGAGCTGTTCTATTCCTCCGGCTTGCGCCTTTCCGAACTGACCGGGCTCAACCTTGATCAACTGGACCTGGCTGACGGCATGGTCCAGGTCCTCGGTAAAGGCAGCAAGACCCGACTGTTGCCGGTTGGCAAAAAGGCTCGCGAAGCATTGGAGCTATGGCTGCCGTTGCGGGCCATGGCCAACCCGGCGGACGACGCGGTGTTTGTCAGTCAGCAAGGCCGGCGCCTTGGCCCCCGGGCAATTCAGGTGCGGGTCAAGGCCGCCGGCGAGCGCGAGCTGGGACAGAACCTGCACCCGCACATGTTGCGACACTCTTTCGCCAGCCATTTGCTGGAGTCCTCTCAGGACTTGCGCGCCGTGCAGGAACTGCTCGGCCACTCGGACATCAAGACCACCCAGATCTACACCCACCTGGACTTCCAGCACTTGGCGACGGTCTACGACAGCGCCCATCCACGGGCCAAACGCATTAAAGGCGATGATTCATGACCATCCAACTGATCACTTTCGATCTCGACGACACCCTGTGGAACACCGCCCCGGTAATCGCCAGCGCCGAAGCCATATTGCGTGAATGGCTGACCGAGCATGCGCCGAACCTGGGCGCGGTGCCGGTGGAGCATTTGTGGTCGATTCGCGAGCGGGTGTTGAGCAACGAGCCGAGCCTCAAGCACCGCATCAGCGCGCTGCGTCGGCGGGTGCTTTTTCATGCTCTGGAAGAGGCTGGTTACGACCATGGTCAAGCCTCAGACCTGGCTGATCAAAGTTTTGAAGTATTTCTGCATGCCCGGCATCAGCTGGAAGTATTCCCCGAAGTCGAGCCGACGCTGGAGACGCTGGCCAAGCACTACGCCCTCGGCGTAGTGACCAACGGCAACGCCGATGTGCGCCGACTGGGCCTGGCGGATTACTTCAAGTTTGCCCTGTGCGCCGAAGACATCGGCATCGCCAAACCGGATGCGCGACTGTTTCATGAAGCGTTGCAACGTGGCGGCGCGACCGCTGAAACCGCGGTACATATCGGCGATCATCCCGGCGATGACATTGCCGGAGCCCAGCAGGCTGGGTTGCGAGCGATCTGGTTTAACCCGGCGGGCAAAGTGTGGGAAGCCGAGAAGGCGCCGGACGCCGAGATTCGCAGTTTGACCGAGTTGCCGGGGTTGTTGGCGCGCTGGAACTCGGTTTCGTAGCGTCTTCGAGATCGCCTTCGACCCACTTATCCTCGCCCATGAAAAAGCCCGCAGCGACGGCGGGCTTTTTCAGCAAGCAGGAAGCAGGCGCTTAGATAGGCCGGCTGCCGTACTTGTTATCAGGCTTCTTGGGAGGATCGGCGACCACATTGGCCTCCACTTCCTGCACCTTGCCGCCCCGTGCCAGAAACTCTTCCATGGCCTTGGCCAGGGCATCGCGTTCCTTGTTCTTGGCTTCAACGCTCGGCAGCTCATCGACCGATACCGCTGCCTTGGCTTTGCCTTTGGCAGTCGGAACGGGCACATCAGCACCGTCATCGTCAGCAACGTCTTCCGCTGCTGCTTCCAGACCTTCTTCGGCCTCGTCTTCGTCGCCTACTTCGAGGTCGTCGTTTTCCAGATCATCGTCGCTCATGTTCTACCTCATGACTTGCGAAAAGCAGATTAGTTATAGCCCAGCTTTGCCTTCTGTCGAAGTCTGCCGGAAAAAATTCAACCACCGCTGGTGACCAGCGGTTTATGCCCCTTCACCGTGCACGGTGGCGAGGACTTTACGAGCACCGCCATGATCACGGTGCTCGCCCAGATAAACGCCTTGCCAGGTTCCCAACGCCAGTCGGCCTGCCGAGATCGGCAAACTGAGCTGACAGCCAAGCACGCTGGCCTTGAAGTGCGCCGGGAGGTCGTCCTGGCCTTCGTCGTTATGCTCATAGTCGTCCGTTCCTTGTGGGATCAGACGATTGAAAAATCGTTCGAAGTCGCGACGTACCGCCGGATCGGCGTTCTCGTTGATGGTCAACGACGCCGAGGTATGCTGTAGCCACAAATGCAACAGACCGACCCGGCACGCCTTGAGTTCAGGCAAGCCGGCGAGTAACTCGTCCGTTACCAGATGAAAGCCCCGGGGCCGTGCCCGCAGGGTAATCAGAGTCTGTTGCCACATACAGTTCTCCGCACGTTCGGGGCGCATTCTAGCGCGCTCTGGGAAAAAACAAAGGCCCTAATATTCCTTCAATCGTGTAAGCCATTGGCCGCAGAAAAACACCCGTTGTAAACGCCCCTGAACGTGTATGAAAAAACCTTTCAGCCTTTCCTCCACTGACAAAATCAAGACAAAAAAATGCCCGGCAAGCCGGGCATTATTTTGTAGGCGTGCTTACAAGTTGTAGCCGCGTTCGTTGTGCAGCGCCAGATCGATGCCGACTGCCTCTTCTTCCTCGGTGATACGCAGACCGATGACGGCGTCCAGCACCTTGAGGATGATGAAGGTGACGATCGCGGTGTAGATCACCGTGAAGCCGACGCCTTTGCACTGAATCCAGACTTGAGCCGCGATGTCGGTGACGGTGCCGAAACCACCCAGGGACGGTGCCGCGAACACACCCGTCAGGATCGCGCCGAGGATACCGCCGATACCGTGCACGCCGAAGGCATCCAGGGAATCGTCATAACCGAGTTTGCGTTTCAGAGTAGTCGCGCAGAAGAAGCACACGACGCCTGCTGCCAGACCGATCACCAGAGCGCCCATCGGGCCCACGGTGCCAGCCGCCGGAGTGATTGCAACCAGACCGGCCACCACACCCGAAGCGATACCCAGTGCACTTGGCTTGCCATGGGTGATCCACTCGGCAAACATCCAGCCCAGCGCCGCAGCGGCGGTGGCGATCTGAGTCACCAGCATCGCCATGCCGGCAGTGCCGTTGGCGGCCGCAGCGGAACCGGCGTTGAAACCGAACCAGCCGACCCACAACATCGCAGCACCCATCAAGGTGTAACCGAGGTTGTGCGGCGCCATTGGAGTGGTCGGGAAGCCTTTACGCTTGCCCAATACCAGGCAGGCAATCAGACCGGCCACACCGGCGTTGATGTGCACCACGGTGCCGCCGGCGAAGTCGAGTACGCCCCAGTCCCACAACAGGCCTCCGTTACCGGACCAGACCATGTGCGCAATCGGTGCGTAAACCAAGGTGAACCACACGCCCATGAAGATCAGCATGGCGGAGAACTTCATCCGCTCGGCGAAGGCGCCGACGATCAGCGCCGGGGTAATGATGGCGAAGGTCATCTGGAAGGTGACGAACACCGCCTCAGGGAACAGCGCCGCAGGCCCGGTCAGACTCGCAGGCGTGATACCGGCGAGGAAGGCCTTGTTCAGACTCCCGAAGAACGAGTTGAAGTTGATGACGCCCTGTTCCATGCCGGTGGTGTCGAACGCGACGCTGTAGCCATAAATGACCCACAGAACGCTGATCAGACCGGTAATGGCGAAGCACTGCATCATCACGGAAAGAAGGTTTTTCGACCGAACCATGCCGCCGTAGAACAGCGCGAGGCCGGGAATGGTCATGAACAGCACCAGGGCTGTCGAGGTCATCATCCAGGCGGTATCGCCGGAGTTGAGGACTGGGGCCGCCACTTCGTCTGCCGCCATGGCCAGGCCGGGCATTACGAGGGACAACAGGGCTCCTAGCCCTGCGATTTTACGCAGAGTCATATTGTTTTCTCCTGGGGCGTTGGGTTTGTGGCGGCTTAGATTGCGTCGGTATCGGTTTCGCCGGTACGGATGCGAATCGCCTGTTCCAGATTGACCACGAAGATCTTGCCGTCACCGATCTTTCCGGTGTTGGCGGCCTTGGTTATCGCCTCGATAACCCGGTCCAGATCCTTGTCGTCAATGGCGACATCGATCTTCACCTTGGGCAGAAAATCGACCACGTACTCCGCGCCGCGATACAGCTCGGTGTGACCCTTCTGCCGACCGAAGCCTTTGACCTCAGTAACGGTAATGCCCTGCACGCCGATCTCGGACAGCGACTCGCGCACGTCGTCCAGTTTGAACGGCTTGATGATGGCAGTGACTAGCTTCATGAAAACTCTCTCCCGAATTGGTGGACTTGCCCCAGGAAAACAAACCCGACTCAAGTCTAAGCGCAGTGCCTGGCTTTGTAACGCATCGTCGGCCTTACCTGCCCGTCCGACGCCAGCTAACCACTCCGCACGAAACTTCCCCCGTTCCGCTTGGCGCACTGCATTCGTCACAGCGACTGCATCAGTGCATGGGTCACCAGCGACTAAGCAGAAAGCTTGCCATCTATCAAAAACCCATTGATTTCAAGCCCTTGACCGCTGCCACAGGCCCTTCCAGTCGATTGACACAACGGTTACGCACAACAACAGTGCGCGGCCGCCCACCCGCATGCGCGAAAAGCGTGCATCCGTTGCCGCCGAGATTGACTATAGACACTGCGTGGTACACTGCCCGCCATTGTTGACAGGACCTTTCCCATGCTCGCGCCAAAAGACTTCCTCGACGCCCTGAGCGGCACCGCCTCCCGCCTCTTCAGCGGCGACACCCCACTGCCGAAAAGCGAAATCGAAAGCCAGTTCAAGGCCCTGCTGCAAAGCGGTTTCAGCAAGCTGGATCTGGTGAGCCGGGAAGAATTCGACAGCCAGATGGTCGTGCTCGCACGGACCCGCGCCCGGTTGGAGAGCCTTGAGGCGAAAGTGGCGGAGCTGGAAGCGAGGCTCAATCCAGCTGCTGACGCCGAGTAACCTGATCGTTCCCATGCTCTGCGTGGGAATGCCGCCAGGGACGCTGCGCGTTCCGCTCCAGATGTGACGCAGAGCGTCACGGGATGCATTCCC
>NZ_AKJT01000103.1 GCF_000282195.1 Pseudomonas sp. GM18 | reverse complement strand
CGCTCTGCGTGGGAATGCATCCTGTGACGCTCTGCGTCACGCTTGCGAAGGGACGCGGAGCGTCCCGGGCGGCATTCCCACGCAGAGCGTGGGAACGATCATCACCAGACACAAAAAAGCCCGCAGACGATAACTCATCTGCGGGCTTTTTGTTTTCAGCTAACGCTTAGATCGCGCCACGCTTGCGCAGCAGATCCAGCACTTGCTTGACGCTTTCTTCCAGCGACAGCGACTGGGTGTCGATCACAAGATCGGCATTCAGCGGCACGTCGTACGGGAAGGATTCGCCCGGGATGTTGTCGCCACCCGCCGCGTACAGGCCTTGCGGATCACGCTCGGCGCAGACTGTTGGCGAGGCCTGGACGTAGACCGTCAGCAGACGCTCCTTGCCGATCAGCTCTTTGGCCTGCTCACGACCTTCGGCACTCGGGGCAACAAACGCCGCCAGTGTCAGCAAGCCGGCTTCGTTGAACTGACGCGCAACGTGCGCCGCACGACGCCAGTTTTCGGTACGCCCGGCACGATCATTCGGCAGGCCTTTGTTCAGGTCATGACGCAGGTTCTGGCCATCGAGCACAAACACCGCGCGGCCCATGTCGAACAGCTTGCGTTCAACCGCATACGCCAGGGTGCTTTTGCCAGCGCCCGACAGGCCGCTGAACAATACGGTGGCCGGTTGCTGACCGAAGCGCTGGGAGCGTTCTTCGGTGGCTACATGGGCCAGTTTGCCGTGGTGGGAGCTGCTGCCATGTGCCAGCGGCTGAGCGATGATCATGCCCGCCGCGACCGTGCCGTTGGTCAAACGGTCGATGACGATGAACGAACCAGTGGTGCGGTTGCTGTCGTAACCGTCCAGCGCGATGGCCGCGTCGAGGCTGATCTTGACCCGACCGATCTCGTTCAGCTGCAACGAACTGGCAGGGCCTTCGGCCAAGGTGTTCACGTCCACGCGATTGACGATGCTGGTGATCGAGCCCGGCACGTAAGTCGTGGCGCGCTTGATGTCGTACTTCTTGCCCGGCAGCATCGGCTCTTCGGCCATCCACACCAGCATGGCGTCGAAGGCGTCGGTCACTTGCGGCTGGTTGTCGGCATGCACCAGCAAATCGCCGCGGGAGATGTCGATCTCGTCTTCCATGGTCAGCGTCACCGCTTGACCAGGACCTGCGTGCTCCAGCTCACCTTCGAAGGTGACAATGGATTTCACGCGGCTGCTCTTGCCCGACGGCAACACAACGACTTCATCACCCTTGTGTACGATGCCGCTGGCCAGGGTGCCGGCGAAACCACGGAAGTTCAGGTTCGGACGGTTGACGTACTGCACCGGGAAACGCAGGTCGGTGTAGTTGCGGTCGCTGGCGATTTCGACGGTTTCGAGGATTTCCATCAGCGACTGGCCGGTGTACCACGGCGAGCGCTCGGACTTGTTCACCACGTTGTCGCCCTTGAGCGCGGACATTGGCACGAACGCCATGGTGCTCGGCTTGAACGCGATGCCTTCGGCGAACTTCAGGTAATCGGCCTTGATCGACTCAAATACGCTTTCGTCGAAGCCGTTGAGGTCCATCTTGTTGATGGCGACAACGATGTGCTTGATGCCCAGCAACGAGGCGATAAAGCTGTGGCGACGGGTCTGGGTCTGCACGCCGTAACGGGCGTCGACCAGGATGATCGCC
Source organism: Pseudomonas sp. GM18 (assembly GCF_000282195.1). Taxonomy (GTDB): domain Bacteria; phylum Pseudomonadota; class Gammaproteobacteria; order Pseudomonadales; family Pseudomonadaceae; genus Aquipseudomonas. The sequence goes on along the minus strand of NZ_AKJT01000103.1, from coordinate 49,517 downwards.
AGGTCACAGGTGGACGCACCGGTGGCCATGTTGCGGGTGTACTGCTCATGGCCGGGGGTATCGGCGATGATGAATTTGCGCTTGGCGGTAGAGAAATAGCGGTAGGCGACATCGATGGTGATGCCCTGCTCACGCTCGGCCTGCAAGCCGTCGACCAGCAACGCCAGGTCGATGTCTTCGCCGGTGGTGCCGACTTTTTTCGAGTCGCGGGTAATGGCTTCCAGGTGATCTTCGTAGATCATTTTGGAGTCGTGCAGCAGGCGCCCGATCAGGGTGCTCTTGCCGTCGTCGACGTTGCCACAAGTCAGAAAGCGCAGCATTTCCTTGCGTTCATGCTGGCCCAGGTAGGCGAGGATGTCCTCGCTGATCAAATCAGATGCGTGCGACATGACAACCCCTTAGAAATAACCCTGACGTTTCTTTTCTTCCATGGAACCGGCGCCATCGTGATCGATGACTCGGCCTTGGCGTTCGGAAGTTCGCGTCAGGAGCATTTCCTGAATGATGTCGGTCAGGCTGGTAGCCTCGGACTCGACAGCACCGGTCAACGGGTAGTCGCCCAGTGTACGGAAACGGACCTTTTTCTTGACGATGCGCGCCTTGTCTTCGTCGCTCAAGTGATTGAGCAGGCGCTCGTCGTCGATCATGATCCAGGTGCCGTTCATCTCGATGACATCACGTTCGGCAGCGAAATACAGCGGCACGATCGGGATGCCTTCCAGGTAGATGTACTGCCAGATGTCCAGCTCGGTCCAGTTCGACAACGGGAATACGCGGATCGATTCGCCCTTGTTGACCTTGCCGTTGTAGACGTTCCACAGCTCCGGGCGCTGGTTTTTCGGGTCCCAGCGGTGCTTGCTGTCACGGAAAGAGTACACGCGCTCTTTGGCACGGGACTTTTCTTCGTCGCGACGGGCGCCACCGAATGCAGCGTCGAAGCCGTACTTGTCGAGGGCCTGCTTGAGGCCTTCGGTCTTCATGATGTCGGTGTGCTTGGCACTGCCGTGGGTCAGCGGGTTGATACCCTGCGCTACGCCCTCGGGGTTGACGTGTACCAGCAGGTCCAGGCCGAGCTCTTCGACCATGCGGTCGCGGAACGCGTACATTTCCTTGAACTTCCACTGGGTGTCGACGTGCATCACCGGAAACGGAAGTTTGCCCGGGAAGAATGCCTTGCGCGCAAGGTGCAGCATCACGGCGGAGTCTTTACCGACGGAGTACAGCATCACCGGGTTATCGAACTCGGCGGCGACCTCGCGGATGATGTGGATGCTTTCGGCCTCCAGCTGTTTCAGATGCGTCAGTTTGTCGACCATGGCTACTCACGAAAACGATCTTATGGACGGCCTGCGGGCCGTGTTCGAGCGGGGAATCCTAGCACAGCGCCCTCTTCTAATCAGGACGGCGGCTAGATCGAAAGGGTATATGAATATACCCCCTCGTTTGGGCTCCAGCCCTGAAATCAAATCGGGTTCGGGCAATCGATGAAGATGTGCTCGAGGGCGAAACGTCGCGCCAGGTAATCGCCCAAAGCCTGCACACCGTAACGCTCGGTGGCATGGTGGCCGGCGGCGATGAAACTGATGTCGTTTTCCCGGGCGCTGTGGAACGTCTGCTCGGAGGCTTCGCCGCTGAGGTACAGATCGACGCCGGCCAACACCGCCTGGTCAATGTAACCTTGGCCGCCACCGGTGCACCAGCCGACCCGACGAATCATCTCGCTGCCTTCGATCAGCAACGGCTCGCGCCCCATGACTTCCTGCACGCGGCGGGCGAAATCGCGGGGAGTCATCGGTTCGCTCAACGAGCCGACCAGGCCGACGATTTTCAGATTGTCCGGATCCAGCGGACCTTCGACGGTGATGTCCAGTTGCCGGGCGAGCTGCACGTTGTTGCCGACTTCCGGGTGCAGGTCCAGCGGCAGGTGATAGGACAGCAGGCTGATGTCGTGCTTGAGCAGGGTTTTCAACCGGCGCTGCTTCATGCCGGTGATGCATGGGTTCTCGCCTTTCCAGAAATAGCCGTGATGCACCAGCACCAGATCGGCCTGGGCCTCCACCGCAGCGTCCAGCAGCGCTTGACTGGCGGTGACACCGCTGACGATACGCATCACTTGCGGCCGGCCTTCGACCTGCAAGCCGTTGGGGCAGTAATCGGCGATCTTCGAACTTGCCAGGTAACGGTCGGCTTCTTCGACCAGGGTGCTCAGGGCGACGGCCATAAAAGACTCCTAAATATCCCGTTCAGAGGCGCGCGCGGCCTCGTATAATGCGCGACATTATGGGCGGTCTCATACCGCCTGCAACCTCTCAGGACGTGCTTAATGCTCAAGGCGCTGCGTTTTTCCGGCTGGCCGCTGTTGGCCGGCGTGCTTGTCGCTCTACTGATTATTCAGCGTTACCCGCAGTGGGTCGGGCTGCCAAGCCTCGACGTCAATCTGCAGCAAGCCCCGCAAACCCTTGGTGCGCAACAGGGCCCGGTGTCCTATGCCGATGCGGTGACCACGGCCGCGCCGTCGGTGGTCAACCTGTACACCACCAAAGTGGTCAACAAACCCAGTCATCCGCTGTTCGAAGATCCGCAGTTCCGCCGCTTCTTCGGCGACAACTCGCCCAAGCAGAAGCGCATGGAGTCGAGCCTCGGTTCGGGCGTGATCATGAGCCCGGAAGGTTACCTGCTGACCAACAACCACGTGACCAGCGGTGCCGACCAGATCGTGGTGGCGCTCAAGGATGGTCGTGAAACCCTGGCCCGAGTCATCGGCAGCGACCCGGAAACCGACCTCGCGGTATTGAAGATCGACCTGAAAAACCTGCCTTCGATCACCGTCGGCCGTTCCGACAACCTGCGCATCGGTGACGTGGCCCTGGCCATCGGCAACCCGTTCGGTGTCGGCCAGACCGTGACCATGGGCATCATCAGTGCTACCGGGCGTAATCAGTTGGGCCTGAACAACTACGAAGACTTCATCCAGACCGACGCCGCGATCAACCCCGGCAACTCCGGCGGTGCGCTGGTGGACGCCAACGGCAACCTGACCGGCATCAACACGGCGATCTTCTCCAAGTCCGGTGGCTCGCAAGGCATCGGCTTCGCGATCCCGGTCAAACTGGCGATGGAAGTGATGAAGTCGATTATCGAACACGGCCAGGTGATTCGCGGCTGGCTCGGCATCGAAGTGCAACCGTTGAGCCAGGAACTGGCGGAATCGTTTGGCCTGTCGGGACGCCCGGGAATTGTGGTCGCGGGGATTTTCCGTGACGGCCCGGCTCAAAAGGCCGGCCTGCAACTGGGCGACGTGATCCTCAGCATCGATGGTGAACCGGCTGGCGATGGTCGCAAGTCAATGAACCAGGTGGCGCGCATCAAGCCGACCGACAAGGTCACGATTCAGGTGATGCGCAACGGCAAAGAACTCAAGCTCACCGCAGAAATCGGTCTGCGTCCGCCGCCGGCACCGGTCCAGGAGAAAGAAGAGTAGGAGCTGCCGAAGGTTCGGGCCGCGTTCGGACGATCTTTTACGCCCTCGAAAGCTCCACCACTCCAAAGTCGTTAACGGCAGACATTCTCATTAGGCATGTTATATTGTTTCAATATCAATATTGGAACAACATAACATGTCGTCTCGAACAATGGCTTCCCTCGCAGGCCTGGCTCTCGGTCTGCTGGGAGATCCGGTCTTCGCCGAAGAACCCCAAACCGTTGAACTGGACGCCATCAGCGTCACCTCCGACTACGAATCCCCCACCGGCCCGGTCAAGGGCTATCGCGCGACGCGTTCTTCCAGCGCGACCAAAACCGACACCGCCCTTCGCGACATCCCGCAATCGATCAGCGTGATTCCTGTCAGTGTGCTCAAGGACTTGGGCAGCACCAACGTCGAGCGCGCCCTGGATTTTGCCGGCGGTGTGTCGAAGCAGAACAACTTTGGCGGCCTGACGCTTTACGAATATAGCGTGCGCGGCTTCACCACCTCGGAGTTCTACAAGGACGGTTTCAGCGCCAACCGCGGCTATCCGAGCACGCCGGACGTGGCCAACATCGAACGCATCGAAGTGCTCAAAGGCCCGGCTGCCAGCCTCTATGGGCGCGGCGATCCGGGCGGCACAGTGAACATCGTCACCAAGAAACCCCAACCCGAAGCCTTCACCACCCTGCAGACCAGCGCCGGCAGTTGGGATCGTTATCGCACCGCGGTGGACGTCAACACGCCGCTGGATGATGCCGGCAACGTTCTGTCCCGGGTGAACCTGGCCGTCGAAGACAACCACAGCTTTCGCGATCACGTCGACAGCCGGCGCGTGTTCGTTGCGCCTTCGTTCAGCTGGCAGCTGAACCCGGACACCAGCCTGTTGGTGGAGAGCGAGTTCGTCCGCCACAGCTCGACATTCGATCGCGGCATCGTCGCGCCGAACAATAAGTGGAGCGGCGTCTCACGCTCGACCTTCCTAGGCGAACCCAACGACGGCAACATCGACAACCACAACAACCTGCTGCAAGCCGCCCTCGAACATCAGCTCAACGATCGCTGGAAACTGCGCCTGGCCAGCCATTACAAGGAAGGCAAGCTCTGGGGCTTCGCCTCCGAAAGTCGTCCATTGAACGCCGACGGCCACACCGTCAACCGCCGCTACCGCGAGCGCGATACCAACTGGCACGACAGCATCACCCAACTCGAACTGCACGGCCTGTTCGACATCGGCAGTTGGCAACACGAACTGCTGATCGGCAGCGAGTACGAAAATTTCCGCAAGAACGAACGGGTCACGACCATTGCCGGCGGCCCCTACGCCATCGATATCTATCGGCCGATCTACGGCCAGCCGAAACCCGATGGCGCGCGCTCCGGGACCGACTTCTTCGAGCATGTCGAAAGCCAGGCGTTGAACCTTCAGGACCAGATCGTCTTCACCGACAAACTGCGCGGCATGCTCGGTGCGCGCTTCGAACATTTCGAACAACGCATCGACGATCACAGCCGCAGCACGACCAGCCGCCAGCGCCACGACGCGCTGACTCAACGAGCAGGCCTGCTCTACCAACTGACGCCCGAAGTGGGACTGTTCGCCAACGCCTCCACCTCGTTCAAACCGAACAATGGCCTGGACGCTGCCGGTAAGTCCTTCGACCCGGAAGAGGGTGTCGGCTACGAAGTCGGGATCAAGAGCGAACTGTTTGACGATCGCTTGAGCAGCACCCTCGCTGCCTTTCATATCGACAAGGAAAACGTCCTGGCCCTCGACCCGAGCACCGACTCCAGCCGCGCCATGGGCAAGGCACGCAGCCAGGGTGTCGACCTGCAAGTCACCGGGCAAGTGACCGACGCCGTGCGAGTGATCGGTGCCTTTGCTTACATCGATGCCGAAGTCACCCAAGGCGACAAGGTGATTCCCACCGGCAGCCGAATTCTCGGCGTGGCCAGACGCAGCGGCAGTTTGCTGGGGGTTTATGAATTTCAGGATGGCCATCTGCGTGGCTCGGACCTCGGTGCCGCGTTCACCTATGTCGGCGATCGCTCGGGTGAAGCCGGCAGCGATTTCGAACTGCCGGCCTACCACACCGTCGACCTGCTGGCCCATTACAAGGCCAGCGAAAACGTCACCGTGGGCCTGAACCTGAACAACCTTTTCGACGAGAAATACTTCGAGCGCTCCTACAGCAACTACTGGGTCAATCCCGGCGAGCCGCGCAATTTCACCGTCAGCCTGACACTCAACCTGTAAAAGGACGTCACCATGCAACACCTCAAACCTTTGGCGCTGCCCGGCCTGCTGCTCGGCCTATTGTTTGTCGGCCAGGTTTCGGCCCATGGCCTGTGGACCGAACAACGTCGCGGCAACATCGAAGTCATCTACGGCCATGGCGCCGAAGACAACGCCTTCAAGGCGCAGAAAATCAGCGGCGCCTGGGCCTATGACGCCAGCGGCAAAATGATCCCGGTGAGCGTGCAACGCCTGGCCGACCACGCCCGCCTGCAACCGCTGAGATCGCCGGCGGTGATGGCCGTGGCGCTGAACAATGGCATGTGGTCGCAGACCGCCGATAAAAAATGGATCAACGAAGGACGCAGCAAGGTGCCGGGGGCAATCGAATCGACCCAGACCTTCAAGTACAGCCTGGCGATTTATCAGCCGGGGGCGAAGCTGCCGAAGCTCGATCAGATGAAGTTGCTGATTCTGCCGGAGGTTGATCCGCTGACCGTCGGGCCGGGGAAATCGTTGCCGGTTCGAGTGCTACTCGATGGCAAACCAGCGGCGGGTGTGAAGTTGGTGGGCGACTATCGCAGCGCGCCGAATACCTTGAGCACCGAGACCGATGCAGATGGCCGGGCGCAGGTACTGGTGCGTAATGAAGGGTTGAATGTGATTGCGGCGCAGGTGGAAATCCCGCTAAAGGACAATGCCGATGTGGCGACGCGTGGGCTATTCACATCGCTGACTTTCATTGGCGAACCGCATCACGAGTAACCACTGCATGATCGTTCCCACGCTCTGCGTGGGAATGCCGCCATGGACGCTCTGCGTCCACTGTGACGCGGAGCATCACGGGATGCATTCCCACGCGGAGCATGGGAACGATCAGTCTGGGGGGTGTTACAGGTCGCCGAGGCCGTCGATCAGCGCCTGATTCTGCTCCGGCGCGCCGATGGAAATCCGCAGGAACTGGGCAATCCGCTCTTGCTTGAAGTGCCGAACGATCACGCCCTGTTCGCGCAACTTCGCCGCCAGCCCTGCCGCATCGTGCTTCGGGTGACGGGCGAAAATGAAGTTCGCCGCCGACGGCAACACTTCAAACCCTTTCGCCTCCAGTTGCGCAATTACCTTCTCGCGACTCTCGATGACCAATCGGCAAGTCTTGTCGAAATACTCGCGATCCTCGAACGCCGCCGCAGCCCCCACAATCGCCAGACGATCCAGCGGGTAGGAGTTGAAGCTGTTCTTGATCCGCTCCAGCGCCTCGATCAGGTCCGGATGCCCCACCGCCAGGCCAACCCGCAGGCCGGCCAAAGAACGGGACTTGGACAGGGTCTGAGTCACCAACAGATTCGGATAACGGTCCACCAGAGTGATCGCCGTCTCGCCACCGAAATCGATGTAAGCCTCGTCCACCACGACCACCGAATCCGGGCTGGCCTTGAGAATTTGCTCCACGGCATCCAGCGCCAGCAGGCAACCGGTCGGTGCGTTCGGGTTCGGGAAGATGATCCCGCCGTTCGGCTTGGCGTAGTCCGCCGGGTTGATCTGGAACTGCTCGTCCAGCGGCACCGCGTCGAACGCAATCCCGTACAACCCGCAGTAAACCGGGTAGAAGCTGTAGCTGATGTCCGGGAACAGCAGCGGTTTATCGTGTTGCAGCAAACCGTGAAAGATGTGCGCCAGGACTTCATCGGAACCGTTGCCGAGGAACACCTGATTACCCTGCACGCCGTAGTACTTGGCAACGGCTTGCTTGAGCACGTCGCTGTTCGGGTCCGGGTACAGACGCAAGTTGTCGTTCAGTTCGGTCTGCATCGCCGCCAAGGCTTTAGGCGATGGACCGTACGGGTTTTCGTTGGTGTTGAGCTTCACCAGTTTCGCCAGCTTTGGCTGCTCGCCCGGGACGTAAGGCACCAGGTTCTTGACGAACGGGCTCCAGAATTTACTCATGTTCAGTTCCCCTGCTTGTCATCAAGAATGCGGTATTCAGCACTGCGGGCGTGGGCGCTCAACGATTCGCCACGGGCCAGCACGGAAGCGGTTTTGCCCAATTCGGAGGCACCCTGCTCGGAGCAGAAGATGATCGACGAACGTTTCTGGAAGTCGTAAACACCCAGCGGCGAGGAGAAGCGCGCAGTGCCGGAGGTCGGCAACACGTGGTTGGGACCTGCGCAGTAGTCGCCCAGGGCTTCGGAGGTGTGGCGGCCCATGAAGATCGCGCCGGCGTGGCGAATCTGCGGCAACCAGGCCTGTGGATCGGCGACCGACAACTCCAGGTGCTCCGGCGCGATGCGGTTGGCCACTTCGATGGCCTGCTCCATGTCACGAACCTTGATCAGCGCACCGCGGCCATTGATCGAGGTTTCGATGATCTCGGCACGTTCCATGGTCGGCAGCAGTTTGGCGATGCTCGCCGCTACCTTGTCGAGGAACTCGGCGTCCGGGCTGACCAGAATCGCCTGGGCGTCTTCGTCGTGCTCGGCCTGGGAGAACAGGTCCATGGCGATCCAGTCCGGATCGGTCTGGCCGTCGCACACAACCAGAATCTCCGACGGACCGGCGATCATGTCGATACCGACCTGGCCGAACACGTGGCGCTTGGCGGTGGCGACATAGATATTGCCCGGACCGACCACTTTGTCGACCTTCGGCACGCTTTCAGTACCATAAGCCAGCGCCGCAACCGCCTGGGCGCCGCCGATGGTGAACACCCGGTCGACGCCGGCGATGCAGGCCGCGGCCAGCACCAGCTCGTTGACTTCACCGCGCGGGGTCGGCACGACCATGACCACTTCGGTTACGCCCGCAACTTTGGCCGGAATCGCGTTCATCAGAACCGATGACGGGTAGGACGCCTTGCCGCCCGGCACATACAGACCGGCGCGATCCAGCGGCGTGACCTTCTGACCCAGCACCGTGCCATCGGCTTCGGTGTAGCTCCAGGAGTCCTGTTTCTGTTTTTCGTGGTAGCTGCGCACACGGGCCGCGGCTTTTTCCAGGGCTTCGCGCTGAGGCACGGTGATGCGGGTCAATGCCAGTTCCAGGCGTTCGCGCGGCAGGATCAAGTCCGCCATGGACGCCACTTGCAGGCCGTCGAACTTCTGGGTGAACTCGACCACTGCTGCATCGCCACGCTCACGCACGGCCTTGATGATGTCCAGCACCCGCTGATTGACCGAGTCGTCAGACACACTTTCCCAGCTCAGCAGATGATCCAGATGATGTGCGAAATCCGGGTCAGCAGCGTTGAGTCGGCGAATTGCAGTCGGTGCGGTCATAGCGAGAGCCTCATAGGATTGGCAAAAACTCGGGCGCCCTAAGCTAGCCGTTGATCCGCTTGGGCACCCGAGAATTCTGGCTATGAGGCGGATAGACGGGCGCGACTCAAGGTCGCGCAGGTGAATCAGCCGCGGTGTCGAGACTCCACTGCCTTGCGCAGGGTGTCGATCAACGCCTGGATACGGGCATGCTGCATTTTCATCGACGCTTTGTTGACGATCAGACGGGAGCTGATGGCAGCGATGAAATCCTGTGGCTCCAGGCCATTGGCCCGCAGCGTGTTACCGGTGTCGACCACGTCGATGATCTTGTCCGCCAGACCGATCAGCGGCGCCAGTTCCATCGAGCCGTAGAGCTTGATGATGTCGACCTGACGACCCTGTTCGGCATAGTAGCGCTTGGCGACGTTGACGAACTTGGTGGCAATGCGCAGACGGCCCTTGGGCTCGACTGCGCCGACTTTACCGGCCGTCATCAGTTTGCACTGGGCGATTTGCAGGTCCAGTGGTTCGTACAGCCCCTGGCCGCCGTATTCCATCAGCACGTCTTTACCGGCGACGCCCAGGTCGGCGGCACCATGCTCGACATAGGTCGGCACATCGGTGGCACGCACGATCAGCAAGCGCACATCGGCCTGGGTCGTGGGGATGATCAGCTTGCGGCTCTTGTCCGGATTCTCGGTCGGCACGATGCCCGCTTCAGCCAGAAGCGGCAAAGTGTCGTCAAGGATGCGGCCCTTGGACAGTGCGATAGTCAACATGGGAAACGTCAGTCCTTATCAAGGTACTCATGCCCGGTCGCAAATGGCGCCGAACACACATCGAGCCTGAAACAGGCTCGACTTCAACAAATCAACGGGCACGTCCCTGCGCCCATACAGCAGAAACTAGCCCGGTACGCGGCGGATCTTGGCGCCGAGCATCTGCAGTTTCTCTTCGATGCACTCATAACCACGGTCGATGTGGTAAATGCGGTCGATCAGGGTATCGCCTTCGGCGATCAGCGCCGAGATCACCAGGCTGGCCGAAGCACGCAGGTCGGTGGCCATGACTGGCGCGCCCTTGAGCTTTTCGATGCCGGTGACGATGGCAGTGTTGCCTTCGACCTGGATGTGCGCGCCCATGCGGTGCAGTTCGTAAACGTGCATGAAACGGTTTTCGAAGATCGTCTCGATCACCGCACCGGTGCCTTCGGCAATGGCGTTGAGGGAGATGAACTGCGCTTGCATGTCGGTCGGGAACGCCGGGTATGGAGCGGTCCGCACGTTGACGGCTTTCGGCCGCTTGCCGTGCATGTTGAGCTCGATCCAGTCTTCACCGGTGGTGATTTCGGCGCCCGATTCACGAAGTTTTTCCAGAACGGCTTCGAGGATGGTCGGATCGGTGTCCTTGACCTTCACACGCCCGCCGGTGACCGCTGCGGCCACCAGGTAGGTGCCAGTCTCGATACGGTCAGGCATCACTTTGTAAGTGGTGGTGTGCAGACGCTCGACGCCATCGATGGTGATGGTGTCGGTGCCGGCGCCGGAAACCTTCGCGCCCATGGCGTTCAGGAAGTTCGCCAGGTCGACGACTTCAGGCTCGCGAGCGGCGTTGGCCAGAACGCTGCGGCCCTTGGCCAGAGCGGCCGCCATCATGATGTTCTCGGTACCGGTCACGCTGACGGTATCGAAGAAGAAGTGCGCACCGTGCAGGCCGCCTTCAGGGGCCTTGGCCTTGATGTAGCCGCCTTCGACGTCGATGACCGCGCCCATGGCCTCAAGACCACGGATGTGCAGGTCAACCGGGCGCGAACCAATGGCGCAACCGCCAGGCAGTGCGACTTCGGCTTCACCGAAACGGGCAACCATCGGGCCCAGTACCAGGATCGAGGCGCGCATGGTTTTAACCAGTTCGTACGGCGCGATCAGGGTCTTGATGGTGCGTGGGTCGATTTCGACGCTGAGCTTCTCGTCGATCACAGGCTCAATGCCCATGCGACCGAACAGCTCGATCATGGTGGTGATGTCGTGCAGGTGCGGCAAGTTGGCCACGGTCACCGGGCCATCGCACAGCAAGGTGGCAGCCAGGATCGGCAGGGCAGAGTTCTTTGCCCCGGAAATGCGGATCTCGCCATCAAGACGAGCGCCACCGGTAATAATCAGTTTATCCATAAGAATCTCGACGCCCTTGGGCTCAGGTGCGCTCGGCCCAGGCCGCGCTGCTGAAAAATTTCATAGTGACCGCATGGATGCTGCCATCGACAATCCACGGGTTCAAATGGGCATAGATGCTCTGCTGACGCTTCACCGGGCTCAACGCCGCCAGTTCATCGCTAATCACGTTCAGCTGAAAGTTGCAGCCTTCGCCCTCAACTTCTACCTGAGCTCCGGGCAGCTTTCCTTCAAGAAAGCTCTTCACTTCGTTGGCCTGCATGCTCAACCTCAATCGGCGCCCTGTGCGCGCGGGTCGGACATCATACAAAAAAGCCCCGCGCCTGCGAACCCCGCGAAGCAGGACTCTGACGGGGGGCTTCTTTATAGATGCGGTTCAGGGGTGCGCCAACAGCTCGGTCAACTCACTGACCTGAGCGATTTCGCGCATATCGTCGGGCATCGCACGAATGCTCAGGGCCTTGCCGGCCGCCTGGGCATCGCGCATGAAACACAGCAGCAGCGACAAGCCGACGCTGCTGGACTTCTCCACCGCGGAGCAATCGACCACCAGCGCAGCCGCGTTGCTGGACTTGATCAGCGCCTGCCCCTGCTTGCGCAGGTCCGGGCCTGTCCGGTAATCCAGCACGCCGCTGAGCCGTAGCTCGCCGGTTTCGCTCATGCGAATGGCCGACTCACTCATTGGGCTTTCTTCTCGACAGCTTTTTCGGTGGTTTCCTTGGCTTTGGCGACTTCCCCGGCCCAACCATTGATGGTCTTGTCCAGGTCGTTGCCATTGCGCTGCATCGCATCAGCGAACTGATCGCGGAACAGCTTGCCAATGTTGATGCCGTTGATGATCACGTTGCGCAGCTTCCACTCGCCGTTGATCTTCTCGAGTGTGTAAGACACAGGATAGATCGCGCCGCTGCTGCCTTTGACCGTCATGCCAACGCTTGTACGGTCTCCCGACTCATCCTTGGCAGGGTCGACGATGATGCCCTGGTTGTCGTACTCCAGCAGGGCATTGCCGTAGAACTGAAACAGGCCTTTCTTGAAGTTTTCTTCAAACGTGCGCATTTGCTCAGGCGTGGCTTTGCGCGAGTACTTGACCGTCATGATGCTCTTGGAAATGCCCTCGGCATCCACTACAGGGCCAACGATGGTGTTCAGGGCCGCATAAAAGCCTTGCGGATCCTGCTTGTACTTTTCTTTGTTGGCGGAAAGATCCGCCAACAGCCGGGTGGTGGTGTCCTGTACCAGATCGTGCGCGGAAGGCGCCGCCACGGCGTTAGCCATCAACGGCAAGGCCGCGAGCAATATCAACAGGCCACGTCGCAAGATAGAGATCATTGAAAAGCTCCTCATTTGGCGTCTTTGCTAACGGTATTGAGTAGAAATTTACCGATCAGGTCCTCAAGCACCAGCGACGACTGCGTGTCGTGGATGGTTCCACCATCCTTGAGCAGGGCTTGTTCCCCGCCCACGCTGATACCGATGTATTTCTCACCCAACAGGCCAGCGGTCAGGATAGATGCAGTGGAGTCAGTCGGCAGGTTATCTACGCGCTTTTCCAGTTGCATGGTCACCCGACCGGTGAAGCTGTCACGGTCCAGATCGATCGCCGTGACCTTGCCAATGGTCACACCGGCCATGGTCACTTTAGCTCTGACCGTCAAACCGGCGATATTATCGAAATATGCATAAAGTTTATAAGTATCGGTGCTCGGGCTCGGGGACAGACCACTGACCCGCAACGCAAGCAACAGCAAAGCCAGGATGCCAGCCAGCAAGAAAAGGCCGACACCGATTTCCAGGGTGCGGTTTTGCATCAGAAATCTCCAAACATCAAGGCGGTCAAAATAAAGTCCAGGCCGAGTACCGCCAGAGAGGCGTACACCACGGTCTTGGTAGTGGCACGACTGATACCCTCGGAAGTGGGCTCGCAGTCATAGCCTTGGAATACGGCGATCCAGGTCACGACGAAGGCAAAAACGATGCTTTTGATAATGCCGTTGAGCACATCGTCGACAAACGTCACGCTGTTTTGCATGTTCGACCAGTAGGAGCCTTCATAGACCCCCAACCAGTCGACGGCCACCCACGAACCGCCCCAGATACCCACCACGCTGAAAATCATTGCCAGCACCGGCAGGGAAATGAAGCCGGCCCACAGGCGCGGGGCAATAATGTACTTGAGCGGGTCGACCCCGATCATTTCCAGGCTGGACAGTTGCTCGGTGGACTTCATGTTGCCGATTTCGGCGGTCAGCGCCGAACCCGCGCGCCCGGCGAACAGCAAGGCCGTGACCACTGGCCCCAGCTCACGCAGCAGCGTCAGCGCAACCATCTGCCCGACCGCCTGCTCCGAACCGTAGCTGGACAGAATATTGAAGCCCTGCAGCGCCAGCACCATGCCGATGAACACCCCGGAGACCACGATGATCACCAGGGACATCACGCCCACCGAGTGCAGCTGCTTGACCAGCAGACCAAAACCGCCGCCGATGCCGCCACGACCGAGCAAGGCATGAAACAGGAACAGCGCCGAACGCCCGAACACCGCCAGCACATCGATGCCGGCGTGGCCGAAACGGCGCACTCTTTCTATTAGTGAAATCTTGCGCATCAGCGCTTCCCCAGAAGATCTGCGCGGTAATCCGTCGCTGGAAAGTGGTATGCGACCGGGCCGTCGGGTTCGCCAGTCATGAACTGGCGAATCCGTGGTTCCTGCGAATTCATCAATTCCTCGGGAGTCCCCTGCCCCAACACCTGACCTTCGCCGACGACATAGATGTAGTCCGCAATGCTTGCGGTCTCGGCCAGATCATGGGAAACCACGATACTGGTGATGCCCAGCGCATCGTTGAGCAGGCGGATCAGGCGCACCAGCACGCCCATGGCGATCGGGTCCTGGCCGACAAAGGGCTCGTCATACATGAGAATTTGCGGATCGAGGGCAATCGCCCGGGCCAGCGCGACTCGACGCTTCATGCCGCCGGACAATTCGTCAGGCATCAGGTCGATGGCGCCACGCAAGCCCACGGCCTGCAATTTGAGCAGGACAATGTCGCGAATCATTTCTTCCGGCAGCGCGGTATGAACGCGCAGCGGAAAGGCGACGTTCTCGAACACATCGAGATCGGTAAACAGTGCGCCACTCTGAAACAGCACGCCCATGTGCTTGCGCGCATCGAACAAATCGCTGCGCGACAACGTTGGCAGGTTCTGGCCGTTGACCCACACTTCGCCGCTGGTGGGGCGCAATTGTGCCCCCATCAGCCGCAACAGCGTGGTCTTGCCACACCCGGAAGGCCCCATGATGCCGGTGACCTTGCCGCGTGGGATGCGGATATCGACGTTATTGAAAATGCTGCGCGCACCGCGCTTGAAGGTCAGTCCCTTCAGCTCGACCGCGTAGGCGTTATCGGCACTCATCTAAACTCCTTGCGATGCAGCCTCTCACTCGGACGCCTGGCCTTCTGACGAAAGCACATACCTCCCCGGGCAGGCCGAACTGGCGGCGAACTATATCACTGCAAAGGCCAAGCGCCCAAGGCCCAAGCCGGGCACGTTCAGCAACATGACCACCTGAAATCATCTATTTAGAGGGTTTCGGTAACAAGGAATGACAAAGCGCGACGAACTTGCGTGAGGGTTTTGATCATTACCGTTATAATCGCCGCCTTTTCATCAGGCTATACGATTTCTGACATGAGCCAATCCAGCGACCTGATTCATTCTGCACAACGCACCATCCGTCTCGAACTGGAGGCCGTGCAAGGCTTGCTACCCCATATCGACGCAGATTTCGTACGCGCTTGCGAGATGATTCTGGCCAGCAAAGGCCGCGTAGTCGTGGTCGGCATGGGCAAATCGGGGCATATCGGCAACAAGATTGCCGCCACCCTGGCCAGCACCGGCACCACGGCGTTCTTCGTGCATCCAGCCGAAGCCAGCCACGGCGACATGGGCATGATCACGCGTGACGACATCATCCTGGCACTGTCGAACTCCGGCTCCACCAATGAAATCGTC
The DNA here is from genome assembly GCF_000282195.1 of Pseudomonas sp. GM18. Lineage (GTDB taxonomy): Bacteria > Pseudomonadota > Gammaproteobacteria > Pseudomonadales > Pseudomonadaceae > Aquipseudomonas. The sequence goes on along the minus strand of NZ_AKJT01000103.1, from coordinate 34,373 downwards.
ACCCTGCTGCCACTGATCAAGCGCCTGGGCATCAAATTGATCAGCGTCACCGGCAATCCCGACTCAGCGCTGGCCAAGGCTGCCGAGGTCAACCTCAACGTTCATGTCGAGCACGAAGCCTGCCCATTGAACCTGGCGCCCACCTCCTCGACCACCGCCGCCCTGGTGATGGGCGATGCCCTGGCGGTGGCACTGCTGGAAGCCCGCGGCTTTACCGCTGAAGATTTCGCCTTTTCCCACCCCGGCGGCGCGCTTGGCCGACGCCTGCTGCTGAAAGTGGAAAACGTCATGCACGCCGGGCAAGAGTTGCCGCAGGTTCAGCGCGGCACCCTGCTCAAGGACGCATTGATGGAAATGACCCGCAAGGGCCTGGGCATGACCGTGATCCTGGAAGCCGACGGCAAACTCGCCGGGATCTTCACCGACGGCGATCTGCGTCGCACCCTGGACCGCAGCATCGACATCCACAGTGCCACCATCGACCAGGTCATGACGGCTCACGGCAAGACCGCACGTGCAGAGATGCTTGCCGCCGAGGCGCTGAAAATCATGGAAGACCACAAGATCAACGCGCTGGTCGTGGTCGACAGCGAAGACCGTCCGGTCGGCGCCTTGAACATGCACGATTTGCTGCGCGCGGGAGTAATGTAATGAGCACAGACCTGCTGCAACGCGGCAAACAGATCAAACTGGCGGTATTCGACGTCGACGGCGTGCTGACCGACGGGCGCCTGTACTTCCTCGAAGACGGCAGCGAGTTCAAGACCTTCAACACCCTCGACGGCCAAGGCATCAAGATGTTGATGGCAGCCGGCGTGCAGACCGCTATCATCAGCGGCCGCAAGACCCCGGTGGTCGAACGGCGGGCGAAGAATCTTGGCATTCCACACCTGTATCAGGGTCGCGAAGACAAACTGGTGGTGCTCGACGAGCTCCTTGCCCAACTCAACCTAAGCTATGAACAAGTGGCCTACCTCGGCGACGACCTGCCGGACCTGCCGGTGATTCGCCGCGTCGGCCTGGGCATGGCTGTGGCCAACGCCGCCAGCTTCGTGCGCGAACACGCCCACGGCATCACCCTGGCCCGCGGCGGCGAGGGTGCCGCGCGCGAATTCTGCGAATTGATCCTGCGCGCCCAGGGCCGCCTCGATGCGGCCAACGCCGCGTACCTGTGAGCCCATCATGCTGAGCAAAAAGATTCGCAACATCCTGATATTCGGTTGCATCGCAGCGCTATTCGCTGCGGTCGGCTACTGGAACATCAGCCCGGAACGCTTCCTCGACAAGCAAGTGGCGCATGTCGATGAAACCATGATCGATTACTACGCCACCAACGCCCACAGTGTGCAGTATCTGCCCGATGGCAAACTGCAATACGAGATGACCTCGGACAAGGTCGAACACCTGAAGGCGACCGAAGTGACGTTGCTGACCAATCCTGACCTGAACATGTTTCGCGGCACCGAGTTCCCCTGGCACGTCCAGAGCGAGCGCGGCGAAGTCAACCCGGACGGCACTCAGGTTGAGCTGATTGACTCGGTACGTATCACGCGTTTCGACGAGAAAAACCGCAAAACCCTGATTACCACCACCCGTATGACAGTGTTCCCGCAGCAGCAATATGCGCAGACCGAGCAACCCGTTAGAATCGACGGCGCCGGCGGTGTATCGACAGGCAACGGAATGAAAGCGTACTTGAAAGAAAGCAGGATACACCTGCTATCGAACGTAAGAGGACAGTATGAGGCTCGTTAAAACTCTCCCTATTTTGCTCAGTCTGGGCGCAGCACTGGGAAGCGTGAGCGCCTGGGCTCTGCCGAACGATCAGCAGCAGCCTATCCGCATTCAGGCCGACGACGCCCAACTGGACGACAAGAATGGCGTTGCCACCTATAAAGGTGACGTGATCATCACCCAGGGCTCGATGAAGGTCACCGGCAACACCGTGACCATCACTCGCACCCCGACTGGCGACATCGACGTGGTGACCTCGGTGGGCAACCTGGCGTACTTCGAGCAGGTGCAAACTGCTGGCGATACCAAGCCGGTTCAGGGTTGGGGCGTGACCATCCAATATCACGCCGCGCAAAACCGCGTCGTACTGATCGACAAGGCCAAAGTTGTCGACAAGGACAACAACGTCACTCAGGGCGAAAAAATCGTCTATGACACGGTGAAAAAACTGGCCAGCGCCGGTCGCGCTACCGGCAACAAGGTCACCGAGGCGCGTCCGCGCATCGACATGGTGATCCAGCCGAAGAAGAAAACCGACGAGAAAACCCAGTAATGGCAACTCTGAAAGCTCAGCACCTGGCCAAGGCCTATAAAAGCCGCCAGGTCGTGCGCGACGTCAGCCTGTCGATCGACAGCGGCCAGATCGTCGGCCTGCTCGGCCCCAACGGCGCCGGCAAGACCACCTGCTTCTACATGATTGTCGGCCTGGTACAGGCCGATCAGGGTCGCGTACTGATCGATGACCTGGACGTCAGCCACCAGCCGATGCACGGTCGCGCGAAGGCCGGTATCGGCTATCTTCCGCAAGAAGCGTCGATCTTCCGCAAACTGTCGGTGACCGACAACATCATGGCCATCCTCGAGACCCGCAAGGAACTCGACAAGGCCGGTCGCCGCAAAGAGCTGGAAAGCCTGCTGCAGGAGTTTCACATCCACCACATCCGTGACAGCCTTGGCATGAGCCTGTCCGGTGGTGAACGCCGCCGGGTGGAAATCGCCCGGGCACTGGCCACCAACCCGAAATTCATCCTCCTCGACGAACCCTTCGCCGGCGTGGACCCGATCTCGGTGGGCGACATCAAGCAGATCATCCATCACCTCAAGGCCAAAGGCATTGGCGTGCTGATCACTGACCACAACGTCCGTGAAACCCTGGACATCTGCGAAACCGCCTACATCGTCAACGATGGCCAGCTGATCGCTGAAGGTGACTCCGCCACCATCCTGGCCAACGAACTGGTCAAGGAAGTGTATCTGGGCCATGAGTTCCGCCTGTAAGCACTGAGGTGCCTGGCCAGTCGCCTCGGTGCTCGTCTCAATAAAAAATCAATAGTTTTTTATTGTTACAGCGCTCTAGGCAAACACTTCAGTTTCAGGCATATAATTTGCTTATGTTTGGCGCTTCGGCGCCCTGTAGTGGATGGCGCATGTGCGCCGGCGAATAAGGTGTTAAGCCCCTGCCATGAAACCATCGCTAGTCTTGAGAATGGGCCAGCAGCTGACGATGACACCGCAGCTGCAACAGGCCATCCGCCTGCTCCAATTGTCGACCCTGGACCTGCAACAGGAAATCCAGGAGGCCCTGGAGTCCAATCCGATGCTCGAACGCCAGGAAGAAGGCGACGACTTCGATAACGCCGACCCCTTGGCCGACAAAGCCGAACAGCAACCCAGCGCCGACATTCAGGAACCCTCCTACCAGGAAACCGCCCCGACGGTGGATAACCTTGAGGAAGGCGACTGGAACGAGCGCATTCCCAATGAATTGCCTGTCGATACCGCCTGGGAAGACGTCTACCAGACCAGCGCCAGCAGCCTGCCGAGCAACGATGACGACGAGTGGGATTTCACCACCCGTACTTCGGCCGGTGAAAGCCTGCAAAGCCATTTGCTCTGGCAACTGAACCTGGCACCGATGTCCGACACCGATCGCCTGATCGCTGTGACCCTGATCGACTGCATCAACAATCAGGGCTATCTGGACGAAACCCTCGAGGAAATCCTTGAGGCCTTCGATCCGGAACTGGACATCGAACTGGACGAAATCGAAGCGGTCCTGCACCGCATCCAGCAATTCGAGCCCGCCGGTATCGGCGCCCGCAACCTCGGTGAATGCCTGCTGCTGCAACTGCGCCAACTGCCCGCCAAGACCCCTTGGCTGACCGAGGCCAAGCGCCTGGTCACCGATTACATCGACCTGCTTGGCAGCCGCGACTACAGCCAGCTGATGCGCCGCATGAAGCTCAAGGAAGATGAACTGCGCCAGGTGATCGAACTGGTCCAGAGCCTCAACCCGCGCCCGGGTTCGCAAATCGAGTCCACCGAAGCCGAATACGTCGTTCCCGACGTGATCGTGCGCAAGGACAACGAGCGCTGGCTGGTGGAGCTGAACCAGGAGTCGGTACCGCGCCTGCGGGTCAACGCCCAATACGCCGGCTTCGTACGTCGCGCCGATACCAGCGCCGATAACACCTTCATGCGTAATCAGCTGCAGGAGGCTCGCTGGTTCATCAAGAGCCTGCAAAGCCGCAACGAAACCCTGATGAAAGTGGCCACCCAGATCGTCGAGCATCAACGCGGCTTCCTGGAGTACGGCGACGAGGCCATGAAGCCGTTGGTGCTGCATGACATCGCCGAAGCGGTGGGCATGCACGAATCGACGATTTCACGGGTGACCACGCAAAAATTCATGCATACCCCACGGGGCATCTATGAACTGAAATACTTTTTTTCCAGCCACGTCAGCACCTCCGAAGGCGGTGAATGCTCGTCCACGGCGATCCGCGCGATCATCAAAAAACTGGTTGCCGCGGAAAATCAGAAAAAGCCGTTGAGTGACAGCAAGATCGCTGGTTTACTGGAGGCACAAGGCATTCAGGTGGCTCGCCGCACCGTCGCCAAGTACCGCGAATCCCTCGGGATCGCGCCTTCGAGCGAACGTAAGCGGTTGATGTAGAGCCACGCCACAGCGTTCCAGTGGTAGATCATCTGATCTACCGCTTTATGCACTGGCAACGAAGGAGAAGCTGTATGCAAGTCAACATCAGTGGACACCAACTGGAAGTGACCGAACCTCTTCGCACCTACATCGGCGAAAAACTCGAACGATTAGAGAGGCATTTCGACAAGATCACCAACGTGCAGGTCACGATGACGGTCGAGAAGCTCAAGCAGAAAATCGAAGCCACACTGCATATTCCCGGGAATGAAGTGGTCGCTAACGCGGAACATACCGATATGTACGCAGCGATCGACGCACTGACCGACAAGCTGGATAAACAACTCAAAAAGCATAAGGAAAAGACCCAGAGCCTCCTCCAGGGCGCTACCGGTCGTTAACACTCCCAACCCATGATCCGACTTGAAAGCATCCTGACCCCCGGCCGTTCCCTCGTGAACGTGCCGGGCGGCAGTAAAAAGAAAGCCCTCGAGCAAATTGCCAACCTCATCCATCGCGAAGTGCCGGATCTGGCCATGCAGGATGTCTTCGAGAGTCTGGTCGCCCGTGAAAAACTCGGTTCCACCGGTTTTGGCAACGGTATCGCCATCCCCCACTGCCGCCTCAAGGGCTGCGAATCGCCCATCAGTGCCTTGATGCACCTGGATGCACCCATCGATTTCGACGCCATCGACGGTGCCCCGGTTGACCTGCTATTTGTACTGCTGGTCCCGGAAGCAGCCACCGATGCGCACCTGGAGCTGCTGCGCCAGATCGCCAGCATGCTTGATCGCAAGGAGGTGCGTGAAAAACTGCGCAGCGCCCCGAGCAACGAAGCCTTGTACAAGGTTGTCCTGAACGAGCAAAACGGTCACTAATCATGCGCCTGATCATCGTCAGCGGCCGCTCCGGCTCCGGTAAAAGCACTGCCCTCGATGTTCTCGAGGACAACGGCTATTACTGCATCGACAACCTGCCTGCCGGCCTGTTGCCGGAACTGGCCGAACGCGCGCTGATTCATACCGAACTGGCACAACCGCTGGTGGCCGTGTCCATCGATGCACGCAACTTGCCGAGCCATCTGTCACGGTTTCCCGAATTGCTGGAAGAAGTCCGCAGCCGGCATATCCAGTGCGATGTGCTGTATCTGGACGCCGATGAAGAAACCCTGCTCAAACGTTTTTCGGAAACCCGCCGTCGTCACCCGCTGAGCAGCGCCAATCGCTCGCTGGCGGAGGCAATCGAGGACGAAACCAATCTGCTGGGGCCGATCGCCGATCTGGCCGACCTCAAGGTCAACACCACCAGTCTGAACCTGTATCAGCTGCGCGATACCATCAAGCTGCGCCTGCTGAATCAGCCGGAGCCCGGTACTGCGTTTCTGGTGGAGTCTTTCGGGTTCAAGCGTGGCATGCCGGTGGACGCCGATCTGGTGTTCGACGTGCGCTGCCTGCCCAACCCTTACTGGAAACCGGAGCTGCGGGCACAGTCCGGGCTCGATCAACCGGTGGCCGAGTACCTGGCGGCGCAGCCGGATGTCGAAGAGATGTTCCAGGACATTTCCTCCTACTTGCTCAAGTGGCTACCCCGCTTTGCCGCCAGCAACCGCGCCTATGTCACCATTGCCATTGGCTGCACCGGCGGGCATCACCGCTCCGTCTACCTGACCGAACGTCTGGGTCAGGTCCTGCAACAATCCCTGAAGAACGTCCAGGTTCGCCACCGCGACCTCAGCTAAAGGATTCACATCGCGATGCCTGCTCTGGAAATCGAAATCATCAACAAGCTGGGCCTGCATGCCCGCGCATCTGCAAAGTTCGTCGGGGTGGCCGGGCAGTTCCCGTGCCAGATCAGGGCCGGCCGCACTCCGGAGACGATGGTCGACGGCAAAAGCATCATGGCCATGATGATGCTGGCCGCGGGCAAAGGCACCACAATCCACCTGAAAACCGAAGGTGAACAAGAGCAGGAAGCGCTGGATGCGCTGGTGGCGCTGATCAATAACTTCTTCGACGAGGGCGAGTAATGCTCGCCCTGTAGCAGCCCTAGGCCAACGCCGTATCCATCACCATCATCAGACAAAACCCGATCAGCAGCCCAAGGCTGGCCAATTTGTCGTGACCATGGCGGCGCGACTCGGGGATGACTTCGCGAGTCACCACCAGCAACATTGCCCCGGCCGCCAGTGCTAATCCCAACGGCAACAGCAGTTCGGCCAGGCTCACCAGCCACGCGCACAACAGCGCAAAGACCGGTTCGACCACCCCTGATGCGGCGCCGATCAGGAACGCCTTGAACCGCGACATCCCTGCGCCGGCCAATACCAACGCGATCACCAGCCCTTCCGGCACGTCCTGCAAGGCGATGCCCATGGCCAGGCTGTCGGCGTCCGGCATGCCACCCCCGGCCGAGACACCGACCGCCATGCCCTCGGGGATGTTGTGGGCGATGATGGCAAACACAAACAACCAGATTCGCGGCGGAATCACCGGTCGTTCCAGCGTCCCCACGAGCATCTCAGGTGTGGCGCCAGACACTTTGCGATCCACCAGAAACAGCCCGAAAGCGCCCAGCATGATGCCGAAGCTGATCAGGCCGCTGGCCGCCCAAGGCGTCAGCCCGAGGTTCTCGGCCGCGGCAATGCCCGGAACGATCAGCGAAAACGCCGTCGCCGCAAGCATCACTCCGGCCCCGAAACCCAGCAGTGTGTCGCTGAGCGTCTGAGGCATCCGCCGAATCACCAGCACCGGCACCGCGCCCAAGGCGGTGCCCAAGGCGCAGATCACCCCACCTTGCAGGGCGCGCTGCAGTTTCGGTTCGAGATCCAGCCATGTCAGCCCTTGGGCAACCAATAACGTCATGCCCGCCAGCAGCAACAGCGACCCCAGTGCGTAACGAAACATCCGCCCACTGCCGATCGCCAGTGTTTCAGTGCCCATAGTCAGCCCTTTAAGCCAGTGCAGCCTGATAGCGCGCAGCAACTTCGGGCCAATTGATCACGTTGTAGAACGCATTGATGTATTCCGGACGGCGGTTCTGATAACGCAGGTAATAAGCGTGCTCCCAGACATCCAGGCCGAGGATCGGCGTATTGCCGCTCATCAATGGGCTGTCCTGATTGCCGCTGCTTTCAACGATCAAAGTCTTTTGCGGCGTCACACTCAGCCACGCCCAGCCGCTGCCGAAGCGGGTCAGCGCGGCTTTGGTGAAAGCCTCCTTGAAGCTATCGAGGCCACCCAATTGCTCGTCGATCGCCCTGGCCAGCGCACCCTCAGGCTTGCCACCATCGCTGGGCGCCATGACTTCCCAGAACAACGAATGATTGGCATGCCCACCGCCCTGATTAATCACCGCTGCACGTAGTTTTTCCGGCAATTGCTGGACAGCTGCCACCAGTTTTTCCACGGGCCATTCGGCGAATTCGGTGCCCTCGACTGCAGCGTTAAGGTTATTGATGTAGGTCTGGTGGTGTTTGGTGTAGTGGATTTCCATGGTCTGCGCATCAATGTGCGGTTCCAGGGCGTCGTAAGCGTACGGCAAGGCAGGCAAGGTAAAAGCCATTTCAATGAACTCCATGTTGTAGGGGCGCAGGCTGATGCGCGGGCGACTTTTCGGTGCGTAGCAGTCGCTGGGTGCGCGGATACTCGCCGTGTTCACTGATGAAACTCAGCAGTTCGACGTAGGTTTTGCTGCTCTGGCGCAGCGCGGCTTCACGCAGGGCCGGTGACAGTCGCGGGTCCTGCATGGTCTGCAACAGCCGTTGATGGATTGCGCACAGGTACTCGGCGCTCTCCTCCGGCTGGTTCAGACGCAAGTGCAGGTCTGCCAGGTTGTGGTGGGAAATCACGCAGGCCGCCACCGCTTCGTCGGCATCCGCCCAGCGCTCGAACAACACCTGCGCCAGGGCCAATGCCTGCAAGTAAGCCTCGCGGGCATCGACCAGCTCGCCCAGCATGAAGCAGCGATTTGCTCTTTCGATCGTGCGTTTCCAGTACTCCATGGTGAGCCTCCAAAGCGCTAGCAGTGATTACACGCCGCCTGCGGTGAGCTTTTCCGGATCAAGCAAAACCTCAAGCTGGTTGCGTGTCAGGTCGGTGTGTTCCAGGGCGACATCAATCACCGGCCTGCCCTGCTGATAAGCCTTCTTGGCGATTTCGGCGGCTTTTTGGTAGCCAATGATCGGGTTTAGGGCGGTGACCAGAATCGGATTACGCGACAAAGCTTCCTTGATCCGGGCTTCATTGACCGTAAAGCTGGCAATGGCCTTGTCACCCAGCAGACGGCTGGCGTTGGCCAGTAATTCGATACTGCTCAGCAGGTTCTGGGCGATGATCGGCAGCATGACGTTCAGCTCGAAATTGCCCGACTGACCGGCGACGGTGATGACTGTGTCGTTGCCGATCACTTGAGCGGCGACCATCGCGGTGGCCTCCGGGATCACCGGGTTGACCTTGCCGGGCATGATCGATGAGCCCGGCTGCAAGGCTTCGAGTTCGATTTCACCGAGACCGGCCAATGGACCGGAATTCATCCAGCGCAGGTCGTTGGCAATCTTCATCAGAGAAACTGCCGTGGCCTTGAGCTGCCCGGAAACGCTGACCGCCGTGTCCTGCGAACCGATCAGCGCAAACAGGTCCCTGCCCGGCGTGAATTGCACTTGAGTCAGATGGCTGAGCTGCTGGCTGAAACGCGCCGCAAACTGCGGATGGGCGTTGATCCCGGTGCCCACCGCCGTGCCGCCCTGGGCCAGGGATTGCAGGCTTGGCAGCAAATCCTGCAAGTGAGCGATATTGGCCTTGAGCTGTTGCGCCCAGCCATTGAGCACCTGACTCATGCGCACCGGCATGGCATCCATCAAATGGGTGCGCCCGGTTTTGACAAACGGATGAACCTGCTCGGCCTTGCGTTCGATCACCTGCACCAGATGCAGCAGCGCCGGCAGCAACTGCTCATGCAAGGTCAACGCGGCGCTGACGTGGATGGTGGTCGGGATGATGTCATTGCTGCTCTGGCCGCAATTGACGTGATCGTTGGGATTCACCGGCTCGCCCAACAAACGACTGGCCAGGGTGGCGATCACTTCGTTGGCGTTCATGTTGGAACTGGTGCCGGAACCGGTCTGGAAAATATCCACCGGAAAGTGCTGCATGAAATCGCCTTCGAGCAAGCCTTGAGCGGCGTCAACGATGGCTTTGCCCTGAGATTCGCTGATCTGTTTGAGTTCGACGTTGGCACGGGCGGCCGCGGCCTTGGCCAGAATCAGCGCCCGGATGAACTGCACGGGCATCGGTTTGCCGCTAATCGGGAAGTTATCCACCGCGCGCTGGGTTTGCGCGCCATACAAGGCATCAATCGGAACCTGTAACTCGCCCATACTGTCGCGTTCGATACGAGTGTTACTCATCGGGGAATCCTTGCACCAGTTCTATGAGAGGAATCGAGGGTTGCAACTCGCAGGTCGCCAGTTGCCAGGTGTAGCGTTGCCAGCGCTTGAGGCGGCACTTGCAGAGGGAGAGGCGTTCCAGATCACGCAACGGACGCCAGGCCTGATCCAGGCAGTAGGTCCGCCAGTGCCACGGCAGCGCGACGTCAGCAGCGGTGTCGAGCAATAAACGGAAGGAGGTTTCGGCGATGGTCCAGGGTGAGGTCGCCGTACAACAGGCCAGATACCGGCCTTCGGCCAGGTAATGTTCGATCAGGCGCGGCTCGTCGGGGTCCATGGCACATCGGATCTGGCGACTCATCCAGCGCCAGCTTTCGAGGTAAGGCTGCTCGTGCAAGGCAGAACTCATAATCCGGGCTCATTCGGTAATGAGATTTATTATTAGATGATAATGAGAACCAAAACAAGTGCGCGGATAAAGATCAAAAGATCGCAGCCTTCGGCAGCTCCTACGCGCCTGTGGGTGCCGCCGAAAGCTGCGATCTTTTGATCCCCCCAAAAAAAACGCCACCCGATTGGGTGGCGCGCTTTTTTACAGCGGTCGAAGTTTAGCTACCCGCAACCGTCATCCGCTCAATCAACACCGAACCCGTGCGAATGTTGCTACGCAATTCCAGGTCATTGCCGACCGCAATGATCTGCTTGAACATGTCGCGCATGTTGCCGGCAATAGTCACTTCCTGGACCGCGAACTGGATTTCGCCGTTCTCGACCCAGAAACCCGCCGCGCCACGGGAGTAATCGCCAGTGACCATATTCAGGCCCTGCCCCATCAACTCAGTAACCAAAAGGCCACGGCCCATGCGGCGCAGCAAGGCCGCCTGATCTTCGTCGCCGTGGGTGACGAACAGGTTGTGCACGCCGCCGGCGTTGGCAGTGCTCGGCATGCCCAGCTTGCGGCCGGAGTAAGTACCAAGTACGTAGGACACCAGTTCACCCTTCTCCACAAACGGCTTGGCGTAGGTTGCCAGGCCATCGCCGTCGAAGGCCGAACTGCCCAGAGCACGCATCAAATGCGGACGTTCATCGATGGTCAGCCATTCCGGGAACAGTTTCTGCCCCAGGGTGCCTTCGAGGAACGACGATTTGCGATACAGACTGCCGCCGGAAATCGCCGAGAGGAAACTGCCGAACAAACCGCCGGCCAGTTCCGCGGAAAACAGCACCGGCACTTCGCAAGTCGGCACCGGGCGCGCGCCCAAGCGGCTCGCCGCCCGTTGCGCGGCACGCTGGCCGATGCTCTCTGGAGAAGCTAGCAAGTTGCCCTGCCGGTTCACGTCGTACCAGTAATCGCGCTGCATCTGCCCGTCGGCTTCGGCAATCATCACGCAGCTTAGGCTGTGCCGGGTCGAGGCATAACCGCCAACAAAACCGTGGCTGTTGCCGTAAACCCGGCAGCCCTGGTGAGTGCTGAGGGTAGTGCCGTCGGCATTCTTGATCCGGCTGTCGGCGGCAAATGCCGCCGCTTCACAGGCCAGGGCTTGCTCGATGGCTTGCTCCGGGGTGATGTTCCATTGATGGAACAGGTCGAAATCCTGCAGGTCCTTGGCCATCAGCGCGGCATCCGCCAGGCCCGCGGCTTCATCTTCCGATGTGTGTTTGGCGATCGCGAGTGCGGCAGCGACGGTTTCACGAATCGCTTCCGGGCCACTGGCCGAGGTGCTGGCCGAGCCTTTGCGCTGCCCTACATACAAAGTGATGCCAAAGCCCTGGTCGCGGTTGAACTCAACGGTTTCGACTTCCCGCTGACGCACCGTGGTCGACAGGCCCTGCTCCAGCGACACCGCCACTTCACAGGCACTGGCGCCCTGGCGCTTGGCTTCAGCAATGATCTGCTCGACTTGCTCTTGCAGTGCCGGCAACGCTTGTGGGCCGACGCTTTCAACTGCACTCATGCTGTTCTCCACTCAAATTCTGCTTTCGGTAACGGTCATCGAGCGACCGGGCCGGACAAGCGGCCCCCGACTGGTTATCATGGCGGCGTTTCTTTGCGGACGGCCACCATGGTTGATTCTTACGACGACTCCCTCGATACGGGAGAAAAAAGCAAATCCCAGGTCAAACGCGAGCTGCATGCTCTGGTTGACCTCGGCGAGCGCCTTACAACACTCAAGCCTGACCTGCTGGCAAAACTGCCGTTGACCGACGCTTTGCGCCGGGCACTGGCCGATGCGCCCAAGCACACCGCGAACATCGCGCGTAAACGGCACCTTCAGTTCATCGGCAAGCTGATGCGCGATCAGGACACTGGCGCCATTCTCACTCTGCTCGATCAACTCGATGCCTCCACCCGGCAGTACAACGAACGTTTCCACGGCCTGGAACGCTGGCGCGATCGTTTGATCGCAGGCGACGACGCCGTCCTGGAGAAGTTCGTCGTCGATTACCCGGAGGCCGATCGTCAACAATTGCGCTCCCTGATCCGTCAGGCCCAGCACGAACTGGCGACCAACAAGCCACCGGCTTCGAGCCGTAAAATCTTCAAGTACATCCGTGAGCTGGACGAGACTCAACGCGGTTTGCGTTAACTCTCGAATCGGGTGAGTTGCCTTGCAACTCACCCGAAGCTCCATCCCTTAGGCGCCTGTGCCACCCACAGTGATCGCATCAATCTTCAGCGTTGGCTGCCCGACACCCACCGGCACCGACTGCCCATCCTTGCCACACGTTCCCACACCGCTATCCAGCGCCAGATCGTTACCAACCATCGACACACGGCTCATGGCTTCCGGCCCGTTGCCGATCAACGTCGCGCCTTTGACCGGGGCAGTAATCTTGCCGTCTTCGATCAGGTACGCCTCGCTGGTGGAGAACACGAACTTGCCACTGGTGATGTCTACCTGACCGCCGCCGAGGTTGGCGCAGTAGATGCCTTTTTTCACCGAGGCGATGATTTCCGCCGGGTCGCTTTCGCCACCGAGCATGTAAGTGTTGGTCATGCGCGGCATCGGCAGGTGCGCATAGGATTCGCGACGACCGTTGCCGGTGCGGGCCACACCCATCAGGCGCGCGTTGAGCTTGTCCTGCATATAACCTTTGAGCACGCCGTTTTCGATCAGTGTGGTGCACTCGGTCGGCGTGCCTTCGTCGTCGACGCTCAGCGAACCTCGGCGCCCGGCGAGGGTGCCGTCATCGACGATGGTGCAAAGCTTCGATGCAACCATCTCGCCCATGCGCCCGCTGTAGGCCGAACTGCCCTTGCGGTTGAAATCGCCTTCCAGGCCATGGCCGACGGCTTCGTGCAGCAACACGCCGGACCAACCCGAACCCAACACCACCGGCAACGTACCGGCCGGCGCCGGGATGGCTTCCAGGTTCACCAGCGCCTGACGCAACGCTTCACGGGCATAGCCCATCGCGCGGTCTTCGCTGAGGAAATAGCGGTAGTCGGTACGACCGCCACCGCCATGACCGCCGCGTTCACGACGACCGTTCTGCTCGACGATCACGCTGACGTTGAAACGCACCAGCGGCCGTACATCCGCCGCCAGCCCGCCATCGGTAGAGGCAATCAGAATCCGCTCCCAGACCCCGGCCATGCTCACGGTGACTTGCTGGATACGCGGGTCGAGGGCGCGGGTCGCCACATCGATGCGCTTGAGCAGCTCGACTTTCTCCGCGCGGGTCATCACTTCCAGTGGGTTGTCCGGCCCGTACAATTGGGCGACATCCTGGGTGGTGAACGCCTGCACGGTGCCATTCTGCCCAGCCCGGGAGATCGAACGGGCCGCACGGGCCGCCGCGCCCAGCGCTTCGAGGGTGATCGCATTACTGTAGGCGAAGCCGGTTTTTTCACCCGATTGCGCACGCACGCCGACACCCTGGTCGAGGTTGAAGCTGCCTTCCTTGACGATCCCGTCTTCCAGCGCCCAGGACTCGGAAATCTGCCCTTGGAAGTACAGGTCGGCGGCATCGATGCCCGGGCCGGCCAGATCGCCGAGCACACCTTGCAGGCTCTCGATCGTTACGCCGCCGGGCGCCAGGAGGTGTTCACTGACAGAGGACAACAACTCGCTCATATGCTTTACGCCTTAAATTCGTCGTTCTGATGCAGGTCGCTGAGCGCCCTGCGAGAAAAAGCGCCGGTGAGTGGACACCGGCATCCGCGCCCTGATGGACGCCTGTTCGCTGCTGTCGCGTTCGGCCAGCAGCACGGCCTCGCCCTGATCCTGTTGTGCCAGCACCCGCCCCCATGGGTCGATAATCGCGGCATGACCATAGGTTTCTCGTGGTCCCGGATGAGTACCACCCTGGGCGGCCGCGAGCACATAACATTGAGTCTCGATGGCCCGTGCACGAATCAGCACGTCCCAATGGGCCGCGCCGGTTACTGCGGTAAAGGCCGACGGAGCGGTAATCAGCTCCGCGCCGGCAGCACGCAATTCGCTATACAGCTCCGGAAATCGTAAGTCGTAACACACCGTCAGGCCGACTCGGCCGACCGGCGTATCGGCGACCACCACGCCACTGCCATAAGCATAGTCATCGGACTCGCGATAACGCCCGCGATTGTCCGCCACGTCCACGTCGAACAGATGCAGCTTGTCGTACCGCGCCACGGTCTCGCCCTGATCATCGACCAGCAACGAGCACGCATGGGCTTTGGCCGTCGGTTGATCCACCGGCGGCAGCGGCAACGTGCCGGCCACTATCCATAACTTGAGGTCGCGGGCGGTCTGTTTCAACCATGGCAGGATCGGGCCTTCACCCAAGGCTTCGGCGCGGCCGATGTCGGCAATGTCGCGACGGCCCATGGCGGCGAAGTTTTCCGGCAGCACGGCAAGCTGCGCGCCACCGGACGCCGCCTGCTCAAGCAGACGACGGGCCTGGGCCAGATTGGCCAGCACGTCGCTCTGGCTGACCATTTGAATCACCGCTACAGACATGGCCATTTCCTTATCTGGAATCAACACATACCCGTAGGAGCTGCCGCAGGCGATCTTTTGATTTCGGGTTCTTCAAAACCAAAGGATCGCAGCCTGCGGCAGCTCCCACAGGGGACTTACGGCCATGCTACTCCATAGGCCTGGAAAGTGGCTTTTCAAAAAGGCTTGTCGAAGGTGATTTTCGGCTCTTTCCACGGGCCTTTGACGGTGTATGCGACGCTGGCGAAACGCGCCACGCGGTCACCGATCAGCTTATCGATCAGGAACAGCGCCCCGCCGACGGCCGGTGCACCGACGATCAGCGCGGCAATCGGCAGATTGTTGGTCACTGGCAAGGTCACCAGCAACTTGGCATCAACCTGATCAGCCACCAGGTCCAGGGTGCCGTTGAGCTCCAGGTTACTCGACGGGCCGGTCAGCCGGATCGGCTCACGGGTCACGTAGACCCCGTTGCTCGCGACCAACAGCCCTTTGACCCGGTCATAGCTCAGCCCTTTCCCGAACAGGTCGGAAAAGTCCAGGCGCAAGCGGCGGCCAATGGAGTTGAAGTTGAGCAGGCCGAATACCCGTAGAGCCTGGGCGCTGCCCTCGACCTCAACGAACTGACCTTTATTGAGCGATGCATCAAGAGTGCCGGAGAAGCGCTTGGTGGCCAGCCACGCCGGTGAGCCGGGCCAGCGACCGTCGACATCCATGTGAAACTCTTCACTGGTGACGCTCGGCGCAAAACCCCAGCCCTTGAGCACGTCGGCGAGGTTCTTGCCACTGACCCGGCCCTTGTACCAACTGCTGGAATTGCCGGGTGTGCCTTCCCAACCGCCGCTGCCCTGCAGGAAGATGCCCTTGAGGCCCAGATCCAGCGTATTAAGGGCAATGCCCTTGGCGGTCGGACGGACTTTCAGTTGCCAGCCACCCACCAGATCCGGGCCCTGGAACAGCTGATTGATGGTGATATCCAGCGCCGGGATCTTCGTCGGGTCTACGGTGGCCAGCGGGTCCGGCGAATTCTCGTCGGCCAGCACCGTCGGGTCTGGCGCCGGCAAACGTACGTATTGCAGATTGACCGCAATCGGTGCGGCTTTCGCATCGGGAATACCGACGGTGCCCTTGGCCTGCTGACTGTCGAGTTGCAGCGCCCAGGCGGCCGGCTTGCGCGTCAACTGCACCGACGCCTCATCAAGGGTGGTGCCGAAACCGCTGAGCTTGCCAACCTTGAAATCCGCGCCGCTGAGCAATTGCTTGGCGCTGCCGCCCGGATCCTGGCCGGCATACTTGCTGACAAGATCCTGCCAGGGAGACACATCCAGCTCGGACAGTACACCGCGCACGCGCAGGCCTTTGTTGCCAGGCAGCACAGCATCGCCACCGCCGAGAAACAACTCACCGCGACCGTCGACGAAATTACCGGTCGGTGCCGCAAACGTGAAGTTCGCCAGTTCACCATAGTTGACCCAGTAACGCCGCTCCGGTCCTTGCAGGGTCATGCGGAACACGGTGTCGCGGCCGACATCCGCCGCCATGCCGAACGGCGCCGGCAAATCCACCGCCACGCCTTTGAGATTGGAGCTGACTATCAATTGGCTGTCGGCGCCATCAAGGTTCAGTTGCAGCTGATAAGGGACCACACCGGACACGGGCAGCGGCTGAGTGACGTTCAGCCATTCAGTGAGCTTCTTGACCTCGACCTGACCCGACGCGGTGACCCGAGTGTTGAGCTTGCCCGCACTGCCATCGGCAAAAATCTGCGCGGTCACGGGCTTGTCGAACGCTCGTGCGGTGATCTTCTGCCCGCTCAACCCCTTGGCGCTGTCGAAGCGGAAGTCGCCCTTGAGTTGCGTCAGTTCCAGGATGGGCTCGCGAAGTTTCAAACGGGCCTTGTCGGTCTTGAAGTCGACGAGGATTCTCGGTTGCTCACCTTTGACCAGCGGGATATCCAGGTTGAGCTTGCCTTGCAGATCGCCCTCGCCCTCCCAGCCAGCAAAGGTGTCGGCGGTGCCGATCGGAGCTTCCTGCAGAATCTTCAGGCCATCGCCCAACCCGCCAGCGAACCCGCCATCGAGGAATAGGTGGGGGCTCTGCCCGGCAGGCACATGGGGAATATTGACGTAGACGTCGTTGACCTGAGTGTCGAGCAATTGCCCCTTGCTCGCGAGAATCCGCACGCCGCTGTCTTCGATGAACACATCGCCGCTAACCTTGCTGACATGCGGCCAACCCGGCTGAAACGCCAGTTCGGCATCGTGAACCTTGAAAAACAGGCTGATACTGCGGGCCGTTTCCAGGGCGCCATGGTTCAACGAACCCTGGTACTGGAAGAAACCTTCATCCACCGCGCCTTTGAGAATCGCCGTACGCAACCATTCGTCCAGCGCTGGGCTCAACACGGCCGGCAGGTACTTGGCGGTGTAGCGACCGTCGCCGTCGACCAGGCCGACCCGCAGGTCCATGTAGTCTTCCTGGGTGTGATCGAAATGCAGGCGGATCAGGAAGTCGCCAGCAATCTTGCCCTCTTCGCCCAGCACCTTCAGGTACGGCGCGATCAGGGTGAAACCTTCTTTATCGAGCTTCCAGGTCAACCGCGCATTGGCCTGAATGTACTGCCATGGCTTGGCGAAAATCGGGTCCAGGTGCAGGGAAAAATCCTTGCTGTCCATGCGCAACTCGCCCTGACCCAGGTCGCCGCTAATACTGCCACTGACGTTTCGCGCCGCCGGTGCGCCGTGATAGGCGTCGAAGCCAACCCGTTCCAGATTGGCGGCAAAGCTGAATTTGCTGTCATCGGTAGCCGCGGGGCGCAAGTCGATCAGCACGTTGCGCAATACCCCGGTGACCTTGAGCCGCTCGACGGCCGTGGCGACACCTTCCGGAAGCGGCCCCAAGGCGTTCAGCAACGGGGTGAGCGGCGTGAGGTCGATGCGGTCGGCTTGCAGATGCAAAAGCTCTGGCGTCTCGTCGGTCGCCGCGGTTTGTTGAAATTGCAGTTTCGATTCCCAGCGGGTTTCACCCAGGCTCATCGCCAGAGAATCCAGGGTCACCAGCACGCCTGTGGAGCTGCGCTGGAAATAGCCGTTAAGCGCCAGATTGTTGATCTGGATCGGCTTGCGCTCGGCGTAGGCGCCGTTGAGTTGCGGCGCATTCAAACGGATCGCGGCGCTTTGCAGGATGCCCTCGCTCCAGTTCACCCAGAGCTCGCCACCGGCCTTGATCTCGGAGAAATTCCATTGTTGGGTCAGGCGCTCGGGCAACCATTTCGACCAATCGCTTTGCGGCAGGCTCAAGTAAGCCTCGACCTGGCCGTCCTGCCACTGGCTAGCGCGGATACGGGTGCGCAGGCTCATCGCAACCGGCTGGCCGTCAGGCAGAGTCAAACGGGCGTCGAGGCGCTGACGCGACACACCGGTTCTCAGATTGAGGCCAACGTAGGTCAGGGTCAGCGGCGGCTGATCCAGTGGCTGCAAGGTCACCTGGCTGTCGAGCACCGACAATTGCCGGACCATCTGCATACGATTGAACAACTGCTCCGGGTCCAGCGGCTGATCCTGCCGCACCGGCAACCCTTCCAGCGTCCAATGACCATCCTCGCCTTCCTTGAGGCTGATCTTCAGGCCGTTGAGCTCCAGATGTGCGATGCGTATTTCGCGCGCCAGCAGGCTGGCCCACAGATCCGGCACCGCGCGCACCTTGTCCAGGCGCAAGGCATTGGAGCCCTCACCGACCATCACGTCATGGGCCAGCAGAACCGGGGCGAGGCCGCTCCAGTTGCCCTCCAGTTCGCCGATGTGCAGCGGCATGCCCAAGGCGGCGCTGGCCTTGGTTTCGACGTCGGCACGGTATTCGGCCACCAGCGGTGTCAGCTCCCGGCCGAGACTGACGAACAGCGCCATCAACACCAAAACCAACGCACACAGGCCCAGACCCCAGCGGGTCAGTGCGGCCAAAATGCGTGTCAGACGGTCCATGTCAGTTGGCTCCCATGGCAAAAATACTGCAAAAAGCTGAGGCCAGCCGTTCTAGTGGAATTGAAATACAACGCTTCAGAGCAGCACCACGTCGTATTGTTCCTGGGAATACATGGTTTCTACCTGAAACCGAATGGTGCGCCCGATAAACCCTTCGAGCTCGGCGACGTTGCCCGACTCTTCATCGAGCAAACGGTCGACCACTTTCTGGTTCGCCAGCACGCGATAGCCTTCGGCCTGATAGGCACGGGCCTCACGCAGGATTTCGCGGAAGATCTCGTAGCACACGGTTTCCGGGGTCTTGAGCTTGCCGCGACCCTGGCAGCTGCTGCACGGTTCGCACAGCACTTGCTCGAGACTTTCGCGGGTGCGCTTGCGGGTCATCTGCACCAGGCCCAGCTCGGTGATGCCGATGATGTTGGTCTTGGCGTGATCGCGCTCCAGTTGCTTCTCGAGGGTGCGCAACACCTGACGCTGATGCTCTTCATCTTCCATGTCGATGAAGTCGATGATGATGATCCCGCCCAGGTTGCGCAGACGCAGTTGACGGGCAATGGCGGTGGCGGCTTCGAGGTTGGTCTTGAAGATGGTTTCTTCGAGATTGCGATGACCGACGAAGGCTCCGGTGTTGACGTCGATGGTGCTCATGGCTTCCGCCGGGTCGACCACCAGATAGCCACCGGATTTGAGCGGCACCTTGCGCTCCAGGGCTTTCTGGATTTCGTCTTCGACGCCATACAGGTCGAAAATCGGCCGTTCGCCCGGATAATGCTCCAGACGATCGGCGATTTCCGGCATCAGTTCAGCGACGAACTGCGTGGTTTTCTGGAAAGTTTCCCGGGAGTCGATGCGGATCTTTTCGATTTTCGGGCTCACCAGATCGCGCAAGGTGCGTAACGCCAGGCCGAGGTCTTCGTAGATCACACTCGGCGCGCTGATGGTTTTGATCTGGGCGTTGATCTGGTCCCAAAGCCTGCGCAGGTAGCGGATATCCATGAGGATTTCATCGGCCCCGGCCCCTTCGGCAGCGGTACGCAGAATGAAACCGCCGGCTTCCTTGATGCCTTCTTTCTCCACGCAGTCGGTGACCACTTGCTTGAGGCGTTCGCGCTCGGCTTCGTCTTCGATCTTCAGGGAAATACCGACGTGGGCAGTGCGCGGCATGTACACCAGATAGCGCGACGGGATCGACAGCTGCGTGGTCAGGCGTGCGCCTTTGGAGCCGATCGGGTCCTTGGTGACTTGCACCACCAGGCTTTGGCCTTCGTGAACCAGCGAGCTGATGCTCTCCACCGCCGGGCCTTCGCGCAGGGAAATTTCCGAGGCGTGAATGAATGCGGCACGGTCCAGCCCGATATCGACGAAGGCGGCCTGCATGCCCGGCAATACCCGCACAACCTTGCCTTTGTAGATGTTGCCGACGATCCCGCGTTTTTGCGTGCGTTCGACATGGACCTCTTGCAGAACACCGTTTTCGACCACCGCCACGCGTGATTCCATCGGCGTGATGTTGATCAGGATCTCTTCACTCATGGCAGGGTCTCGTTCAGGCATGTTCACGATAATGGCCGCATCTTGTCAGTACGACGCTCAGTGCGCGTTAAGGGTTTGCCAACAGGGTATGCCGAAATGGCCGAGTAGTTCTGCGGTTTCGCACAGCGGCAAACCGACCACCGCCGAGTAGCTGCCATTGAGCCCGGCGACGAACACCGCGCCCAGCCCTTGAATCCCGTAGCCGCCAGCCTTGTCCCGGGGTTCGCCGCTGGCCCAGTAGGCCGCCGCTTCGTCGCGGCCGATGGTGCGAAAACGCACCAGACTGCGCACCACCAGAGACTCGCAACGTTCACCATCGTGCACCGCAATCGCAGTCAGCACTTCATGCTCACACCCGGACAACAGCATAAGCATGGCGCACGCTTCGGCTTCATCCACCGGCTTGCCGAGAATTTTTCCGTCCAGCACCACGGCGGTGTCGGCGCCCAGCACGCAGAAATCCGCGTCGGACACGATCGCCCCACGCCCGGCCTCGGCCTTGCCGCGCGCCAAACGCTCGACATAGGCCGATGGAGATTCTTCAGGGAAAGGGGTTTCATCGATGTCCGCGCTGATGGCGGTGAACGGCACGCCAATCTGCGTGAGCAGTTCACGCCGACGCGGCGAGCCTGAGGCGAGGTACAGCTGTTTCATCAAGACATCTCCCTGTCCAGTGCCCTGTCTCACGAATACTGTTCCTTTTTGGCGAGACAGGGCACCAGGTGCGAGCACATGCCTGACCGAATTAATTGATTTTGTAACGTCGACGCAAACCGCGCAAACCGAAGCTGATCCAAGGCCAGAGCAACGCACTGACCAGCGCCGGCAACACCAGCGCCAGGGTCGGCTGACGATTGCCGGTCAGGGCACTCAGCCACAACTGAGCCAGTTGGGCGAGGCCGAAGATCACCAGGATCACCAGGCTCTGTTGCCACATCGGGAACATGCGCAGGCGCTGTTGCAACGACAGCACCAGGAACGTTATGAGCGTGAGGATCAACGCGTTCTGGCCCAGCAACGTGCCATACAGCACGTCTTCGGCAAGGCCCAGGCACCAGGCGGTCACCATGCCGACTTTCTGCGGCAGGGCCAACGCCCAGAAGGCCAACAGCAAGGCCAGCCACAAAGGACGCAGGATTTCCATGAATTGCGGCAGCGGTGAAACGCTGAGCAACATGCCGATGGCGAAAGTCAGCCAGACCATCCAGCCGTTTCGGGAGGAAGTTGCACCGCCCATTATTCTGTTCCCCCATTGGTGGCCGGCGCGGCGACAGGCGGTTTGGCAACAGGCTTCACGGCCGCGGGTTTGGGTTTGGCGGCCGTCGGTGCCGTCGCGGGTGGCTTGGCGGCAGCGGGATGGGAAGCGGCAGGTTTGACCGGGGTCGCGGCAGCAGGTGCAGCCGCCGGAGTAGCTGGAGTTGCAGCGGCAGCCGGCATCAACGACGCGGCCGGTTTCGGCACGGTTGCAGGAATGATCGGCCCGCCACCCTGGCGGTCCAGAGCCTCTTGAGCCTGGGCGGCTTCGTTGGCGCGCTCCTCGGCTGTGCGACCATCACTGAACACCAACAGCAAATAACGGCTGCGGTTCAGCGCGGCAGTCGGCACCGCACGCACGATGGCAAACGGTTGACCGGAATCGTGGATCACTTCCTTGACCGTCGCCACCGGGTAACCCGCCGGGAAACGCTGACCGAGGCCGGAGCTGACCAGCAGATCGCCTTCTTTAATATCGGCGGTATCGGCCACATGACGCAGCTCAAGGCGCTCCGGGTTGCCGGTGCCGCTGGCAATAGCCCGCAGACCGTTACGGTTCACCTGCACCGGAATGCTGTGGGTGGTGTCGGTCAGCAACAGTACGCGAGAGGTATAAGGCATCAACTCGACCACCTGCCCCATCAGGCCGCGGGCATCGAGCACCGGCTGACCGAGGATCACACCGTCGCGCTCACCTTTATTGATGATGATGCGATGGGTGAAGGGGTTGGGGTCCATGCCGATCAACTCGGCCACTTCGACCTTCTCGTTGACCAGTGCGGAAGAGTTGAGCAACTCGCGCAGCCGAACGTTCTGCTCGGTGAGGGCGGCAAGCTTTTGCATGCGCCCCTGCAACAGCAGATTTTCGGTTTTGAGTTTTTCGTTTTCGGCGACCAGCTCGGTCCGGCTGCCGAATTGGCTGGCCACACCTTGCCATAGCCGCTGCGGCAGGTCGGTGATCCAGTAAGACTGCATCAGCACCAGCGACATTTGGCTACGCACTGGCTTGAGCAGTGTGAAGCGGGCATCGACCACCATCAGCGCGACCGATAGCACGACCAGCACCAACAAGCGCACGCCCAGTGAGGGGCCTTTGGTGAAAAGCGGTTTAATAAGCCGCTCCTCCCAGGCAAATGTTCTCTTTATTCATACGGCATCAAACCGGCCTGGATGCAGACTGACAGAAGATAAACGCCAACAGGCAGCACTGCAAAGTGCTGCCTGCGGGCTCACCAGCATAGATGCATCGGGCGAGATCACTCGCTCGACAGCAGGTCCATGGTGTGTTTATCCATCATTTCCAATGCACGGCCACCGCCGCGAGCAACGCAGGTCAGCGGGTCTTCGGCGACAATCACCGGCAGACCGGTTTCCTGGGCCAGCAACTTGTCGAGGTCGCGCAGCAAGGCGCCACCACCGGTCAGTACCAGACCACGCTCGGCGATATCGGAAGCCAGTTCCGGAGGCGATTGCTCCAGCGCACTTTTCACTGCCTGAACGATGGTGGCCAGCGACTCTTGCAGAGCTTCCAGCACTTCGTTGGAGTTCAGGGTGAATGCGCGTGGAACGCCTTCGGCCAGGTTACGGCCACGAACGTCGACTTCACGAACTTCGCCGCCCGGGTAGGCCGTACCGATTTCCTGCTTGATGCGCTCGGCGGTGGATTCACCGATCAGGCTGCCGTAGTTGCGACGCACGTAGGTGATGATCGCTTCGTCGAAGCGGTCGCCGCCAACCCGTACGGATTCGGCATAAACCACACCGTTGAGGGAGATCAACGCGATTTCAGTGGTACCGCCACCGATATCGACCACCATCGACCCGCGAGCTTCTTCAACCGGCAGGCCGGCACCGATCGCAGCAGCCATCGGCTCTTCGATCAGGAACACTTCACGGGCGCCGGCACCGAGGGCCGACTCACGGATGGCACGACGCTCAACCTGGGTGGATTTGCATGGAACGCAGATCAGCACACGAGGGCTAGGCTGCAAAAAGCTGTTCTCGTGAACCTTGTTGATAAAGTACTGCAGCATTTTTTCGCAAACGCTGAAGTCGGCGATCACACCGTCCTTCATCGGACGAATGGCTGCAATATTGCCCGGCGTCCGACCGAGCATGCGCTTGGCCTCGGTGCCGACAGCAACGACACTTTTCTGGTTACCGTGTGTCCGAATAGCCACAACCGATGGCTCATTCAGGACGATACCGCGCTCGCGCACGTAAATAAGGGTGTTGGCAGTGCCCAGGTCAATGGAAAGATCGCTGGAAAACATGCCACGCAGTTTCTTGAACATGGGAAAGGGACCCTAGGCAACGCGTGGGTAAAAAAGTGCGGCAAACTCTAACAACGACAGGGATTTTGGGCAAGGCGCCAATATGTTAAATTGGCCGCTTTTCTGTGCACCAAGCACCACAATCGCGGCCTTGAGACCGTAGATATGCGGTAGTGTTCCGACAATCTAACACACGGACGCGGTCCGTTTTGTTTTCCACTGGAGAATCCCATGGCGCTTGAACGCTCCGACGTGGAAAAAATCGCTCATCTGGCCTGCCTTGGCCTCGATGATGCCGATCTTCCACACATCACTTCGGCCCTGAACAGCATTCTCGGGCTGGTCGACGAAATGCAAGCGGTCAATACCGACGGTATCGAGCCGCTGGCCCACCCTCTGGAGGCCAGCCAGCGCCTGCGTGCAGACGTCGTGACCGAGACCAATCATCGCGAGGCCTATCAGTCCATCGCACCAGCGGTCGAAAACGGCCTGTACCTGGTTCCGAAAGTCATCGACTAAAGGGAAAGAGCCTGCAATGCATCAATTGACTCTGGCCGAGATCGCCCGCGGACTCGCCGATAAAAAGTTTTCTTCCGAAGAGCTGACCAAAGTCCTGCTGGCGCGCATCGCCCAGCTCGACCCGCAGCTCAACAGTTTCATCAGCCTCACCGAAGACCTGGCGCTGCAGCAGGCGAAAGCCGCTGACGCACGTCGGGCCAACGGTGAGAGCGGCGCCCTGCTCGGCGCGCCGATCGCCCACAAAGACCTGTTCTGCACCCAGGGCATCCGCACCAGCTGCGGCTCGAAGATGCTCGACAACTTTAAAGCACCGTACGACGCCACCGTGGTCGCCAAACTGGCCGCTGCCGGGGCCGTGACCCTGGGCAAGACCAACATGGACGAATTCGCCATGGGGTCGGCCAACGAGTCGAGCTATTACGGCGCAGTGAAGAACCCGTGGAACCTGGAATACGTTCCGGGCGGCTCGTCCGGCGGTTCGGCGGCGGCGGTGGCCGCTCGTCTGTTGCCGGCGGCGACTGGCACCGACACCGGCGGTTCCATCCGTCAGCCTGCCGCGCTGACCAACCTCACCGGCCTGAAACCGACGTACGGTCGTGTTTCGCGCTGGGGCATGATCGCCTACGCGTCCAGCCTCGATCAGGGCGGCCCGCTCGCCCGCACCGCCGAAGACTGCGCGATCCTGCTGCAAGGCATGGCCGGTTTCGACCCGCAGGACTCCACCAGCATCGACGAGCCCGTGCCGGATTACAGCGCCGGCCTCAACGGTTCGCTGCAAGGCCTGCGCATCGGCGTGCCGAAGGAATACTTCAGCGCAGGCCTGGACCCGCGCATCGCCGACCTGATCATGGCCAGCATTGAAGAGCTGAAAAAGCTCGGCGCCGTGATCAAGGAAATCAGCCTGCCGAACATGCAGCACGCGATTCCTGCGTACTACGTGATCGCCCCGGCGGAAGCGTCCTCCAACCTGTCGCGTTTCGATGGCGTGCGTTTCGGCTATCGCTGCGAAGACCCGAAAAACCTGGAAGACCTGTACAAGCGTTCCCGTGGCGAAGGTTTCGGCCCGGAAGTGCAGCGCCGGATCATGGTCGGCGCCTATGCGTTGTCGGCCGGTTACTACGACGCCTACTACCTGAAGGCGCAGAAAATCCGTCGCTTGATCAAGAACGACTTCATGGCCGCCTTCAATGAGGTTGACATCATCCTCGGCCCAACCACGCCGAACCCGGCCTGGAAGCTCGGCGCCAAGAACAACGACCCGGTCGCCGCGTACCTGGAAGACGTCTACACCATCACCGCCAACCTCGCCGGTCTGCCGGGCTTGTCCATGCCTGCAGGTTTTGTCGATGGCCTGCCGGTCGGCGTGCAACTGCTCGCTCCGTATTTCCAGGAAGGCCGCTTGCTCAACGTTGCGCACCAGTACCAGTTGAACACTGACTGGCACACCCGCACCCCAACCGGCTTCTGAGGAGAAACACATGCAATGGGAAGTCGTGATCGGGCTGGAGATTCATACCCAGCTCACCACCCTGTCGAAAATCTTTTCCGGTAGTTCCACCACCTTCGGTTCCGAGCCGAACACCCAGGCCAGCCTGGTTGACCTCGGCATGCCCGGCGTATTGCCGGTGCTGAACCAGGAAGCGGTGCGCATGGCGGTGATGTTCGGCCTGGCCATCGATGCCGAGATCGGTCAGCACAACGTGTTCGCCCGCAAAAACTACTTCTACCCGGACCTGCCCAAGGGCTACCAGATCAGCCAGATGGAATTGCCGATCGTCGGCAAGGGCCACCTGGACATCGCCCTCGAAGACGGCACGGTCAAACGCGTCGGCATCACCCGCGCGCACCTGGAAGAAGACGCCGGTAAAAGCCTGCACGAAGAATTCAGCGGCGCCACCGGCATCGACCTGAACCGTGCCGGCACACCGCTGCTGGAAATCGTTTCCGAGCCGGACATGCGCAGCGCCAAGGAAGCCGTGGCTTACGTCAAGGCGATCCACGCGCTGGTACGCTACCTGGGCATCTGCGACGGCAACATGGCCGAAGGCTCGCTGCGTTGCGACTGCAACGTGTCGATCCGTCCGAAAGGCCAGGCCGAGTTCGGTACTCGCTGCGAGATCAAGAACGTCAACTCGTTCCGCTTCATCGAGAAGGCGATCAACAGCGAAGTGCAACGCCAGATCGAGCTGATCGAAGATGGCGGCAAGGTGATCCAGCAGACTCGCCTGTACGATCCGAACAAGGACGAAACCCGTCCGATGCGCAGCAAAGAGGAAGCCAACGACTACCGTTACTTCCCCGATCCGGACTTGCTGCCGGTGGTCATCGAGGACTCGTTCCTTAATGACGTACGCGCCACCCTGCCGGAGCTGCCACCGCAGAAACGCGAGCGCTTCCAGGCGCAGTTCGGGCTGTCGGTCTATGACGCCAGCGTCCTGGCCACCAGCCGTGAGCAAGCCGATTACTTCGAGAAAGTCGTGAGCATCAGTGGCGACGCCAAACTGGCGGCCAACTGGGTCATGGTTGAACTGGGCAGCCTGTTGAACAAGCAAGGCCTGGACATCGACCAGTCGCCGGTTTCAGCCGAGCAACTGGGCGGCATGCTGCTGCGCATCAAGGACAACACCATCTCCGGCAAGATCGCCAAAGTGGTGTTTGAAGCCATGGCCAACGGCGAAGGCAGCGCGGACGAGATCATCGACAAGCGCGGCCTCAAGCAAGTGACCGACACCGGCGCGATCTCGGCCGTTCTGGACGAGATGCTCGCGGCCAACGCTGAACAGGTCGAACAGTACCGCGCGGCAGACGAAGCTAAACGCGGCAAGATGTTTGGCTTCTTCGTCGGCCAGGCCATGAAAGCCTCCAAAGGCAAGGCCAACCCGCAACAGGTCAACGAACTGCTCAAAAGCAAGCTCGAAGGCTGATGAGAATGGAGCCAGCTCTCAATATTGGCTCCATTCCTTGTGGCGAGGGGGCTTGCCCCGCTGGTCTGCGAAGCAGGCCCAAATCGGCAACCGCACTCTTTCAGCGAGAATGCATCAGCCGATTTTGCGACCGCTTCGCGGTCGAGCGGGAGCAAGCTCCCTCGCCACATTTATTTTGGGAGCCGTATAAATGAAACGTCTGCTCAGCGCCTGCGCCCTGCTCTCCCTGCTGGCCGGTTGCGCCAGTACGGATACCATCGATCCACACGGCTACGACAAGACAGGCACGGCTTCGTATTACGGCGCCAAGCATCATGGCAAACGCACCGCCAGCGGTGAGCGTTTCAACCAGCATGGCCTGACCGCCGCCCATCGTCAGTTACCATTCGGCACCCGGGTGAAAATTACCAACCTGAATAACGACAGATCCTGCGTGGTGCGTATCAACGACCGTGGGCCGTATTCCCGTGGACGCCTGATCGACGTGTCCCGTGAAGCGGCCGAACAGTTGGGCATGCTGCGCAGCGGCACCGCGAAGGTTCGCGTGCAAGCCCTCGACGACTGATAGACGGAGCGCTGACTATTTTCGGACTGGCCGATTTACCCCTGATCAGCGTGATTGAATTGCTCAGCGGTCTGCTTTTACTGATCGCCGGCGCCGAGCTGATGGTGCGCGCCGCCGTACGCCTGGCCGCGCGACTGCATGTGCGGCCACTGATCATCGGCCTGACCATCGTGGCCCTCGGCAGCAGCGCGCCGCAGATGGCGGTCAGCCTGCAAGCCACCCTGGCGCAAAACGCCGACATCGCCGTCGGCAGCGTGATCGGCAGCAGCATCTTCAACATCCTCGTCACCCTCGGGCTCTCGGCACTGATTATTCCGCTGCGGGTTTCGCGGCAATTGGTGCGCCTGGATATTCCACTGATGATCGGCGCCAGCCTGCTGGTGTCCGTACTGGCGTGGAATGAAGAACTGACTCGGGCCGACGGCGTGATGCTGCTGACAGCGCTGGCGCTGTATTTGGGTTTGCTACTGCGTCAGTCACGGCACTCGGCCCGTCCGCCATCGGCGGCTCATGAAGCGCCGCAGGCACCGTGGTTCAGCAGCCTGCTGATGATTGTCGCCGGGCTGGCGATGCTCGTGTTCGCCGGGCACTTGCTGCTCGGCGCAGCGGTGGCGGTCGCGACCGATCTGGGGTTGTCGGAGCGGATCATCGGCCTGACCATCGTCGCCGTCAGCACCTCCCTGCCGGAGCTGGCCACTTCGTTGATCGCCGCGCTGCGCGGTCAGCGGGACATCGCGGTGGGCAATGTGATCGGCAGCAACCTGTTCAACCTCTTGGGCGTGCTCGGGCTGACCGCGTTGATCGCGCCGTCACCGCTGTCGGTCTCGCCCAACGCGCTGGATTTCGATTTGCCGGTGATGCTCGGAGTCGCGGTGCTGTGCCTGCCGGTGTTCTATTCCGGCTACCGGGTGACCCGCGCTGAAGGCCTGCTGTTTTTGGGCTTGTACCTGGCCTATGGGCTGCACGTGGTGTCGTTCACCACGGGCATGCCGCTGGCCGGCAAGCTTGAACACCTGATGCTGTTTTTCGTCCTGCCGGCGCTGATGGCGTTTTTGCTGTTCACCTCACTACGCGCCTGGCGTCGCCAACACCACAAGAGGGAATTGCCATGAGCACTGATAAAAAGCCTGGGGTTGAAATCCGCCGCCAAGTGATGGGCGACGCGTTCGTCGACCGCGCCTTGGGCAACGCCACCGAATTCACCCAGCCGCTGCAGGACTTCGTCAATGAGCACGCCTGGGGCGGAGTGTGGAACCGTGAAGGTTTGCCGCTGAAAACCCGCAGCCTGATCACCCTCGCCGCGCTGACCGCATTGAAGTGCCCGCAAGAATTGAAAGGCCATGTGCGCGGTGCGTTGAACAACGGTTGCACGGTGGAAGAGATTCGCGAAGCGCTGCTGCATTGCGCGGTGTATGCCGGTGTGCCGGCGGCGATCGATGCATTTCGGGCGGCGCAGGAAGTGATCGATACCTATCAGAAGCCGGAATAATTTCGTCGCATTGAAAAGATCGCAGCCTTCGGCAGCTCCTACAGAGTTTTGTGTACACCCGTAGGAGCTGCCGAAGGCTGCGATCTTTTGGTCTTTCCCTCCTAAATCCACCCACCCCACTGCAACAAAAAGATCCCGATGTTGGTGGTGACCGCCGCCATCAGTGTAGTAATCACGATGATCGCCGCCGCCAGTTCATGATTGCCATTGGCCTGCCGGGCCATGACGAAACTGGCCGCGGCGGTCGGGCTGCCGAAGTACAGAAACAGAATCCCCAACTCCGCCCCACGAAACCCCCAGAACCAGGCACCCAGCGTCGCCAGCACCGGCAGGCCGATCATCTTCACCAGACTTGAACTCAGAGCCATCGTGCCGCTTTTGCGCATTGCCGCCAGCGACAACGTGCCACCGATGCAGATCAATGCCAATGGCAAAGTGGTTTGCGCCAAATA
This sequence comes from Pseudomonas sp. GM18, assembly GCF_000282195.1. Lineage (GTDB taxonomy): Bacteria > Pseudomonadota > Gammaproteobacteria > Pseudomonadales > Pseudomonadaceae > Aquipseudomonas. The sequence continues at coordinate 4,404 of NZ_AKJT01000103.1, read as the reverse complement.
TTGGCCGGACCTCTCCAGCCACCCCGGCAAGCCGATCTGGAACCAGGCAAATGGTGCGGCCGCAATCACACTGATGACCAGCGGATTGGCCATCACACTTTTGCAGATGCTCCACGGATCAGACTTGATCACCGGGCTGTAGACCGCCAGCACAATGGTTGAGAGCGTGTTGTAAAACAGGATCACCAGCGCCGCGAGAATCGCCCCAAGGGAAATGCCGTAGTCGCCGTACATGCTCGCCGCCAGGGCCAGGCCGATTACCCCGTTATTGCCGCGAAACGCGCCTTGGGTGTAAATGCCCCGATCTTCCCGCGGGCATTTCCAGATCGCCCAACCCCAGGCAATTGCAAAGCACATCAGGGTCGCGACCGAGAAGTAGATCAGCAGCGCCGGTTGCAACGCAGCGTGCAGGTCGGCATGCAAGATGCCCAGAAACAGCAACGCCGGCATGGTGACATTGAACACCAGGGCCGACGCAGTATGGATGAAGTTGTCGTTGATCCAGTCGATGCGCTTGAGCAGCACACCCAGAAACAGCATGGCAAACACCGGCGCGGTGATGTTCAGGGTTTCGAGGAAAATAGCCAGCATGCCGGGGGAACCTTGGGTGGGCGTCGTTAGGGGGCTAATGATAAGCCACCGGAGACGTCGGCGTCTGGTAGACCGTCTTCGCGGGCTTGCACGCGAAGACGGTCCAATAAACGCCAAATTAACCTCGGGTTACTTACCGATAGAAATCTTCGGCGCCCAAGTCAGCCATTCATCTTCAAACTTGTCGAACAGCGGGAACGTTTGCTCGGGCCGCGCCGGGACACCCATGCGGTCGCCATCCGGCGTGGCAAAGGCGATACCGCCCTGGATCAGCGTCTCCAGCGATTCGGTGCGTATGGTTGCGCCTTTGAACAAGCCGTAGTCAAAACCAAAACCACTGGTGTTCCAGAAACGCGTGCCACTGCGCACCAATGGCGCGTATTTCGGCTCGATCAGGATGTGCACCAACACTCGATCCGCCGTCTGGCCCAGCTCATAGCCAGTCACCTTGCCCACCGTGATTTCGCGGTAGGTGACGGGCACACCGGTCTTCAGCGAGCCTCGACGAGCAGCACTCAATACCAGGCTCAAACCGGCCTCTTCCTTGGCGGTTTCCGGGGGATTGGTCAGGGCTACGAAGTCCTTTTGCGGACCGAGGTTCTTCGGCGCTGGTTGCACTTCGATGTACTGCCCTGTCACCAGTGTCTCAAGGTTGGACGTCTTGATCAGACCCAATTCAGGCTTGACCACCCAGAACTGGCTGCCCACCCGAGCGATACGCTCCGGCACCTCAGTGATCCGCGCGGTCAGCAGCACCGATTGCAGGTCGTCACTAAGGTCGACGTCTTCGATCTTGCCGACGTCCAGGCCTTTGAACCGAATCGGGGTGCCCGTGCGCAGACCATCGGCGCGATCGACCCTGATCGTCACCACGGCGCCTTTCTGGTTTGCCTCTTCATGGCTGGCGAACAGACGGAAACGCGGAATACGCTTCTGCAATGGCGCTTTGGCTTCCGGGGTTTCGAAAGCAATGCCGCCGGCCATCAGACTTTGCAACGACTCACTTTTGACCTGGATGCCGCCGGTCAGCCCACCCGTCAGCGTAATGCCGCTGGCATTCCAGAAGCGCGTCGAGGCGTTGACCAGCCCTTCGTATTCCTTCTCGATGTGCACACCAATCACCAACTGCTTTTTGGTGCGGGAGAACTGGTAGCTCTGCACCGATCCCACCTTGACCTGCTTGTAGAGAATCGGACTGCCGACTTCCAGTGAACCGAGGTTTTCGGTGAACAGCACCAGGTGCAGGCCCGGCGAACGCAGATCCAGCGGCGGCGCCTTGGCCCGGGCTTCGAACTCGCGCTGCGGTGCGCCGCCCTTGTCGCCAGGGCGAACGGCGATGTAGTTACCTTTGACCAACGCTTCCAGGCCGGTAATACCGGCGAGCGAAATCGACGGTTTGACCACCCAGAACTGCGTACCGGTGACCAGGTAATCTTCGGCCAATGGGTCGAGCGTCAGCTCGGCGGTCGCACTGGACAGGTCCGGGTCGACCTTGAGCGCTTTCAGATTGCCGACCTGGATGCCTTTGTACATTACTGGCGTACGACCGGCCTGCAGGCCTTCGAAATCGCTGAGTTTGACCTTGACCCGAATGCCGGCGGCGGCTGCATCGAAGTCTTCGTAGAGACGGAACGGCAGGCTTGGATCGGTGGGCGGGCTGTCCTTGCGGTTTTCCGGTGTGGCAAACGCAATACCACCGGCGACGATGCTGGCGAGGGACTCGCTACGCACTTTCACACCGGACAGGTTGGCGTCGATGCTGATGCCGCTGGCATTCCAGAAACGCGTGTGTTTGCGTACCAGGCTGGCGTAGGTCGGTTCGATGAAGACTTTGAGTTCAACGGTGTTCTGGTCCGCGGACAGCAAGTAGCTTTTAATCTGACCGACCTGGATCTGCTTGTAGAACACCGGGCTACCGCGATTCAGCGAACCGAGACGATCAGCCTTGATGGTCAGGTGCAGACCAGGCTTGGCGTCCGACAGCGGCGGCTCTTCGGCCAGGGCCTTGAACTTGCGGGTCGGTTCGCCCTCTCCCGGGCTGACAGCCACATAGTTACCCGAGACCAGCGTCTCCAGGCCCGTGATGCCGGCCAGGGTCACGCTCGGCTTGACCAGCCAAAAACGTGTGCTGGTTCTGAGGTATTGCTCCACGTCCTTATTCATCTCGATGGTGGCGATCACGCCTTTGGAGCTGCCTTCGTCATCGAGTGTGAGGGCTTTCACCTTACCGACCGACATACCTTTGTAAACGACTTCGGTCTTGTTGGCCTGAATACCTTCGCCGCTTTCGAAGCGCACATGGATCTCAATGCCTGTCTCGCTATAGGCCCGCCAGGCGAGCCAACCGCCAATGAGCAAGGCGATCAGGGGCAATACCCAAATGGCAGACCAGTTAGAGGCCGGTCGGGTTTTCGCTGTAGGCAAATCAGTCATGGTCGTCGTCCGACTCCGTGTTATCCCAAATCAGTCGGGGATCGAAAGTTACTGCGGCAAGCATCGTCAGAATCACCACACTGGCGAAGGCGATGGCGCCAAGATTGGCTTCGACACTGGCAAGCCGTCCGAAATTCACCACCGCCACCAGGATGGCGATCACAAAAATATCGAGCATCGACCAGCGGCCGATAAACTCGATAAAGCGGTACATCCAGATACGCTGGCGTGCCGAGAGTGGCTGGCGGCGCTGAACCGAAAACAGCAGCAACCCGATGCCCACCAGTTTGAACGTGGGTACCAGAATACTGGCGATAAAAACCACAGCCGCGATTGGAATCATGCCGTGCTGAACCAGCTGGATCACGCCGGACATGATGGTGCTCGGATCGCCCTGCCCCAGGGAACTGACGGTCATGATCGGCAGCACGTTGGCCGGAATATAAATAATCGCAGCCGTGACCAGCAGCGCCCAGGTTCGCATCAGGCTGTTCGGTCGACGGGCATGAACCAACGCACCACAGCGGGTGCAGACTTGCTCGTCGGTGCCGGCTTCCTGCTTGTTCAACTCGTGGCATTCGGCACAAATCAGAATGCCTGCATCAATCGCCCGCATGGGCATCTTCTCCTGATAAAGCCTGCCAGATCTGGTGCGGTGACATCACCACTTCCAGCCAGACCTGGACCAACAACAAACTGATAAAGCACGCCAGACCAAGACCTACGGTAATCGCCGCCATATCGGCCAATTTGACGATCGCGACCAGTACGCCCATGAGGTAAACCTCGAGCATCCCCCAGTCCCGTAGATGGTGATAAATGCGGTAGAGCAGCAAACCGTAGCTGCGTCCGATATCGAAGCGGATACTCAGCAGCACCACCAATTGGCAGAGCAGCTTGAGTAGCGGAATCCCCATGCTGCAGAGAAATACCACTGCTGCTACGCCCTGCATACCGGTATCGAACAGGCCGACAACACCGCTCCAGACAGTGTCATTCGATGACTGCCCGAGTAGATGGAGCTGCATGATGGGTAAAAAGTTCGCGGGGATATACAACAACAGTGCGGCAATGACCAAGGCGAGACTGCGCTGCACGACATTGTGCCGATGGGCATACAGCTCATAACCGCAGCGTGGACAAATGGCCTTCTCACCATGAGCGAGTTCAGGCTTGCGCATCAGCAAGTCGCACTCATGACACGCCACCAAACCGTCCAGTGGTAAATCTGACAGCCCAGGGGCGTCAACCGGATCTGGCATAAAGGCTCTGGCTCCAAAAAAGTTGGACCTATTCTAGTGTCCTGACTCGAAAATAACTGTGCAATTTTGTGTTGCCAGCGAAGTAGGCTTTTCCTGCGGGCAAAACAAAACCCCTACC
>NZ_AKJT01000102.1 GCF_000282195.1 Pseudomonas sp. GM18 | reverse complement strand
CCTCGCAGGCTCGGCAGCTGCTACAAAGCGTGCGTCGTGGTTGTTTCGTGACTTCAATCGATCACGGTTCAAGCAGGGCTACTTGAGAAAAGCTACTTGGGAGCCGAATCGCCGTACCAGTACGCCGCCGTGACGCCGCCATCCATCAGAAAGTCGCTGCCGGTAATGAACGTGCCCTCAGGTCCCATCAGCAGCGCGCCCAAGGCGCCCACCTCATCCGGCGTGCCGCCGCGTCCTGCCGCGCTCAGTTCGATCATGCGCCGGTAGCCCTCAGCGCGTGGGCCGCTCAATTCGTCCCGCGCCAGTGGTGTAAAAATGATGCCGGGGCTGATCGTATTGACCCGCGCACCGCGTTTGCCCCAGCGCACGGCTTCAGCCATGACTCGCAACGAGTTACCACGCTTGGAGATTTGGTAAGCGTTCAAAGGATCGGTGACTTGGTCGGCTTGCAACATCGGGAGCGCGAGCAGATCGTCCACCGGCGTGGTCGCCAGCGCTTTGTTTTGTTCGGGGCTCAACGCGGGCAAGCGGTGGCCGGATTGTGATGCGATTACGATCGCGGAGCCGCCTTCGGCGATGACATTTCCGAACTCCTCAAGCACGACTGCCGTGCCATACAAATCAACCCGCAAAATGGTGGCAGCCGATGCTTGAGAGGGTGAAACCCCCGCGGCGTGAATGACACCGTTGATGTCGCCAATGGCCGTCGCGGTCTGCACCAGAGCCTGCACCGACTCGCGAGAAGAGACGTCTACGATGGCCGTGGTGACCTCGAATCCTGCATCAAACAAGACCTTTGCCGCAGCATCGGCGTTCTCCTGCCTCAGATCCGCCAGCACCACATGCTTGCCGGCACTGACTCTGCGGGCAATGGCCTGACCGATTGAGCCAGCGCCAATAACGACAATCACGTTCGTAAGATTTTTCATGGGTATATCTCTCGTCAGCTTGAAATTGACTAAACCGGTTGATGGCATAATCGTCGAAGGTTCATAACCAGGCCGTATAAATGACCACTGAAAGCTACGATCAACTCGCGATCTTCGCGGCCGTGGCACAGGAGCGCAGTTTCACCCGCGCCGCCGCCAGGCTCGGCATGTCGCAGCCCGCCTTGAGCCGGGCCATGCGTCAGTTGGAGGAACGACTGGGCGTCAGGTTGCTTGCGCGCACCACTCGAAGCGTTTCCCCCACGGAAGCGGGCGAACATCTGCTGCAAGTGATCGCCCCCAGGTTCGAAGAAATCAACAGCGAGTTGGCACTGCTCAGCCAGTTCCGCGACAAGCCGGCAGGCAAACTGCGCATCACGGCCGGCGAGCATTCCGCGATCACGATCCTGCAACCGGTGCTCGCAAAGCTGCTGCCCGAGAATCCGGATCTCAGCATCGAGATCATCGTGGACTACGGTCTGACCGACATCGTGGCGGAAGGCTTCGATGCTGGTGTCCGCCTGGGTGAGCAGGTAGCCAAGGACATGATCGCGATGCGCATCGGCCCCGACATGCGGATGGCGGTTGTTGGCTCCCCGGAGTACTTCTCCCGTCATCCGAAGCCAAAAGTCCCGAGCGATCTGATGCAGCACAACTGCATCAATCTGCGCATGCCGACTTACGGCGGCATCTTCTCCTGGGAGTTCGAGAAGAAGGGGCAAGCACTGAAAGTGCGCGTCGAGGGCCAACTGGTGTTCAACAACATCGCCATGCGCCTGGATGCCGCTCTCAAGGGGCTGGGGCTGACCTACATGCCGGAAGACCTGGTGCAGACACATATCGCGCAGGGTCGGTTGATTCGCGTGTTGGCGGATTGGTGCGAACCGTTTTCGGGATATCACCTCTACTATCCAAGCCGACGCCAGAGCTCACCCGCCTTTACGTTGTTGCGCGATGCCCTGCGCTACGCGGGTTGATTCCTGACTCACGGTCGCCCGGCAGTTCTATCCAACGCCTCGCGGGCACGCTCGGCTGCATCGGCATCGCCGTGGTCGGCCAGCACCTGGATCAGTTGACGCAATTGCGCAGCGCCCAGACCGACCCTCATGCTGGCGGCCATGTGCGAGCGCAGTTGCGATTCCGCGCCGGGTGTGGCGGCCAGCGCCCCGACGGTGGCCAGCTCGCGGCTTTGCCAGTCCAGGTTATCGCGCTCGAAGATGTCACCGAACAAATGCGCCTGCAGGTACTGGTTGATAACGGGGGCGAAGTCGAACAGCGGGCCCTGGACGGGAGCGCCCGCAATGCGCGTCTGGTTAGCCTTGCCCACCGCCAGCAGTTCATCGCCGCTGGGAATCACGCCAGCGGGCTCGCGCCCCGGAGCGTCGTGGAGGCCGCGTTGTTTGCGTTCCTCCAACACCTTCATCAGCTCGCCGAGTGCGTTGAGACTGCGCGGAAAGCCGACATAGGCATAGAGTTGCACCAGGATTTCCTTCGCCTCGCTGACGGTCAGGCCTGCATCCAGCCCTTGGTTCAAGGCGGTATTGAGCCTGGGCATGTTGCTCGTGGCCATGAACGCCGCCATCAACGGGATGGCCTGTTGCTTGGCGGACAGCACCTCGGAAACGGGCTGTTCGGCGGACATTGCTTGCGGCTTCACCGGACCTTGCGCATTGGATGCGTCATCGGTGACTTTCTCCAGCCATTGCACGCTTTTACCATCCACCACGCCGGTCACGGCCAAGTGGGTCATGGCGCTCGTCGGTGCAGCACCGTGCCAGTGCTTGACGCCCGGTGGGCAGACGATCACGTCTCCCGGACGGATTTCCTGCACGGGTTTGCCCCATTCCTGCGTCAGCCCTATGCCGGAAACCACCACCAATCGCTGTCCTGCGGGATGGGTATGCCAGGCCGAGCGCGCGCCCGGTTCGAAGGTGACATAGGCGCCGGATGCATTGATTTCGCCGCTGGCGGGAAACAAGGGATCGACGCGCACCCGCCCGGAAAAGTAATCCGCCGGTCCCGTTGCCGAGGCCTGGGTACCGGCGCGGTTGATCTGTTGGGCGGCCAGGGATTCACCGGCAGTGTCCGGTTGGCCGGCCGCGCTGGCGAAGGGCGTCGCGGCGCACACCGCGATTCCCAAAAGGGTTTTGTTCATGATGACGGGTCCTTGCTCAGGTCAGAGCGTTCTGGCGTAAAACGCAGTCAACTTGCCCATTGCGGCGTCCACATACGCTGGCACCCAATAGGTTTCGATATGGGTTGCGCCCTCGATCTTGAATAATTCCTTGTCCTTCGTGCCGGTGGCCTTGGCGAACGCATCTTCGGTCATGTACAGGCTGTCGGCCTTGCTGCCCGCGATCATCAGCAACGGTTGCTGGATCAGTTCAATCTGGTCGGTGGCATCGAAGCGCATCAAGTCCAGCAAGCTGCTCATGGTGTATTTGAAGGTCGAGTTGGGATGCGCATGCGTCTTCCAGTAATACTCGTAACCCTGGCGATACAGATCGAACGGCAACTTGGCGATCTGCTCATCGGTCAGATTGGCAGCCCCGGCATAGAGAATTTCCCCGCCAGCCGCTTCCTGGGCTCGGGCAGCTGAAGCCTGCTCCAGGCGTTGCTGGACAGTGTCCAGTTGCGAATCGCCGTAGCCATTACGACGAACCCGCCCGGAGTTGAACATGCTCACCGTCGCAATCGACTTGAATCGCTTGTCGGTTTTTGCTGCGGCCAACGAGTAGCCGCCACCGCCGCAAATGCCGAGCAGGCCCAGATGCGCACTGTCGACGCCTGGATAGCGGGCGATGAAGTCCGCCATGCCATGGATGTCCTCAATGCGGTAGGCGGGTTTGTCGACGTTGCGCGGTTGACCGCCACTGGCCCCTTGATACGCGGCATCCGCGGCGATCGTAATGTAGCCCTGTTCTGCCAATCGCTGGGCATACAGACCGGCGACCTGTTCCTTCACTCCGCCATTGGGATGCGCCACGACGACGGCGTGGTATTTCTTCCCTGCGTCATAGTTCGCGGGGGTGTAAACGTTGGCGACAATCTCCAGGCCGTTGAGCGTGTACGTGACCGGGCGGATGTTGACTTTGCCCGGTTCGTTCTTGGTAATCGCGCCGCCGTAGGTCAACGTGAAGGGATTCTGCTTGTAGTCCGCGGCCTCAACTTCGGCTGCCGAAATCCCGACCATGGCGGCGAGGAGGGTGGCCTTTATCGTTGTTCGCATCGTATGAGTACTCCTGTTACTTCCTGTTTCTGAAAGACACGGCAGCCATCGCCATGCTCGTCGTCAATCCAGCGCTTTCTCTGCAAGGAATGTCGAAACCAGATCCGCGATCTCGACGTTGTTGAGGTCCGAGAACGGGAAGTGGGTATTGCCCTTGATCCCGATCTCCGGCAAATGGATGAGGGTTACGTCACCGCCGTGGCGATTTACCGTATCGCGCCACAGGCGCGCCATCTCAAGTCGGGCGCGCCAGCTGTCTTGTGCCGGCAAACGAACCGGTTTGGCGGGGATGTTGTCGCCATAGAAGATGACGATGGGAATGCGGGTCAGCGCTTCGAACTGCGCCGTCGATACGACATGGGCGATGAGTGTGTCGAACGCGCTGGGAATCGGCGCGGGAACCTCTCCCTCTGGAAACACGAAACTGCTGCCCGGTTCGAACGCCACGATGGCCCGCACGTTACGGCTCTTGATCGCCGTCAGCCAACCGGGCCCGCCAGCTTGCGAGTGGGTGAACAGGATGGCGGGGCCCGCCTTTTCCAGCAGGGCGGACACGCCATCGGACACGACCTCAATGTCGTAAGGGCCGGTGTTGGGCGTCATCGAACGGAAGAATTGCTCCTGCGCTTCCTGACTACGTGGAAACTGGCTGCCCTCGAAGGCGTCGGGCCACAGACCGATACGGAACTGGTTGAACCACATCTGCTCGTCGGCAACCGGTTTGATTGTCGTTTCAACCAGGCTGCGACCTGCATCGCCACGCCGTGGCTGGTCGATCAGATACGTAGAGAAGCGGCGACGCAGGAAGATGTTCTGGAACCCTTCACGTCCATCGGCCGTCGTCTCCCAGGACTTCGCGGACTGTCCGGCGCCATGCCACATGACGATCGGCAGCGGGCGTGCATCGACCGGAACCTGGTAGAACGCATACACATGGTCGCCGTGGTAGCTCTGGCCGTCGGGCGTCATCGGTTTGTAGGGATCAAAGACCCCCGGCTGAGCGATCAGCCCACCGCCGGCAAACAGGCTTCCCTGGTCCTTGATGACCAGCGGACTGCGATCATTCGCACCAGCGACCGCACCGGTGCACAGCGCGAAACACAGGGTGCCCGCCCGGGCTGCAGCAGGCATGCACTTGCGGAGGATGTCTGGGGTCATGGATTGCTCTCGACTTGAAATCGCAGAGCAGCAACTTACCCTTGGGCTATTGATTGATAAATGGTGCTAATCGTATAGGACTGATATCAAAATCACATAAGTGTGGTGTGTGCCAAAAAAAAGCGGGGTGCTCAGTACCCCGCTTTTTTGGGCTGTGGTAATCAGCTCCCAGCCTGCTTATTCAACGCCTCCTCAGCCGCGGCGATTTCCGCCTGACGCTTGATGATCATCTCGCCCACGGGCGGGCCCTGGAAGCGTCGGGCTTCGAAGGCGAACCAGATGATTGCTGTCAGAATCAGAAAACCGATGGTGATGTACAACGCCCACTCGTTCGGCGGCTGGATGCCGATGATGAAGATCAGCACCATCGAGAGGATCGAGAGGATGGCGAACAACGAGTACAGCGCGCGTCCCATGTTCCACGGGCCCATGGTCGGCCACTTCGAGGTCCCGTAGGTAAACAGGCCCAGCACGATGGGAATGATGAACGAGAAGAACAGGAAGATCACTGTGCAGGACACCACAATCGTGTACACCGGCGTTTCGCCGATCGACACCAGCGACGATCCCCACACGAACAATACCGCGAGGGTGGCACCGGTCCAGATCGCCGCCACCGGGCTGCGATGGCTTGGCGAAACCGTGGCCAGTGCTTTGGAGAAGGGCAGGCCGCCGTCACGGGAGAACGCGAAAATCATGCGTGAGACCGAGGTCACGGTCGCCAGCCCGCAGAGGAACTGCGAGATGAAAATCGCTACGTAAAGCGCCATCTTGATCGCCGGGTTAACCTGGGTGTCCATTGCCCAGAAGAACACATTCCAGCCCTGCTTGGCGGCTTCGTCCATGCTCGGCAACATCAGAACAAACGAGCAGAGCATGACCCAGCCGAACAGTAACGACCAGGCCACCGACGAGACCATCCCGATCGGCACCGACACGGCCGCCTTGTGGGTCTCTTCGGACGTATGAGCGGAGGCGTCATAGCCGGTGATGGTGTAGATCGGCAGGAGCAGGCCGAGCATGAAAATCCAGCCGTTCGACACCTGTGGCCAGACAGCGCCGCCGGCCGCGCCGGAGTAGTTGCTGAAGGTCACCAACCGGATGAACTCATAACTGGGCGCGGCGATCAGGCAGACGATGGTCAACGCGGTTGCCGTGGCAAAGATCAGATAGCCCGAGAAGTCGGTGAGCTTGGCGGTCAGGCCGATGCCGAAATGGTTACACAAGGCCTGGATGCCGGTCAGGATCGCCAGGAAAACGATCCGTGTGGTGATCGTGTCTTGCATGCCAAGGGCCGGTCCGAAGGCTCCGAAAAAGAAGTAATAGGTGCCGACGTTGATCGCGCCGAGCACCGTGATCAGCCCCAACAGATTGAACCAGGCGGTCAGCCAGCCGGTGAAGCGGTTACCGAGAATCGAGCCCCAGTGATAGAGGCCGCCGGCGGTGGGGTAGGCCGAGGAAATCTGCGCCATGGCCATGGCGAAAACCCCGGAGATCAGGCAGCCCAGTGGCCAGCCGATACCGATGGCCGCGCCGCCCGCACCCGAGGTGCCCTGTGCCAGTGAGTTGATGCCACCCGAGAGGATGCAGATGATCGAAAAGGAAATGGCGAAGTTGGAGAACACGCCCATGCGTCGCGAGAGTTGCTGGGCATAGCCCATGCTGTGCAACACCTTGAGGTCGTCGTCTTGTGGCGCGGTGGCGCCGGGTTGGCTTACAGGACTCATAATGTGTGCCTTGTCAGGTTTGATACACATCCATCCGCGTAGTGCGTTGCCGAATGGGACTGTCTTCAACCCCCTGTCTTACTGCTCCTGCGTCTAATGGATAAAACCCATCCATGCTGTGGCCGTTCTAAAGACGGCCGTGATAAGCCGCTTCGAAAATTTCTGCCGCGCCATTTCGTGTCAACGGCAACGGATTGCCGCCGGCGCAGGGGTCGACAATCGCCATGTCGGCGATCAGGTCGGCCTGCTGATCATCCACCCCCAGCTCCATCAGCGTATGCGGCACGCCGATGTCCTTGCGCAGCTTGAGGACGAAGGCCATAAAGCTGTCGAAGCCCGGCGAGGGCAGGCGCAGATAGGCCGCCAAACGGGTAATGCGCTCCTCAATGGCCGGGCGATTGAATTTCAGCACATAGGGCATGAAGGTGGCATTGGTCATGCCGTGGTGGGTGTCGTACAGGGCGCCCACCGGATGCGAGAGGGCGTGCATGCCTCCCAGGCCTTTCTGGAACGCGGTGGCGCCCATCGCCGCAGCCGCGAGCATTTGCGCGCGCGCGTCGAGGTCGGAAGGGGTGTGTACCGCCCGCACCAGGGCATTGGCCACCAGGCGCATGCCTTCCACCGCAATACCTTCGGCCATGGGATGAAAACCGGGTGCGCAGTACGATTCCAGGCAATGGGAAAACGCGTCCATGCCGGTGCCGGCGGTGACCTTGGCCGGCATGCCGACGGTGAGGGCCGGGTCACTGATGACCACCCGCGGCATCATCTTCGGGTGGAAAATGATGCGTTTGGTGTGCGTGCGCTCGTCGATGATCACCGCCGCACGACCGACCTCGGAGCCGGTGCCCGCAGTGGTCGGCACCGCGATGATCGGGGCGATGCTGCTTTCGTCGGCGCGTGTCCAGTAGTCGCCGATGTCTTCGAAATCCCAGACCGGTCGGGTCTGGCCGCTCATGAACGCGATGAGCTTGCCCATGTCCAGGCCGCTGCCACCGCCGAACGCCACCACGCCATCATGTTGACCGTCGCGCCAGGCGTCGAGCCCACCCGCCAGGTTGGCTTCAACCGGATTGGGCTTGAGGTCGCAGAACAGCGCGACACCGAGGCCGGCAGCGCGCAAGGATTCCAGCGCCGCCGTGGTGATCGGCACGCGCGCCAGGCCGCTGTCGGTGACCAGCAACGGTCGCTGGATCCCTTGACTGCGGCAGATATCGGCCAGCTCGGCAATGCGGCCGACGCCAAAGCGGATGCTCGTGGGGTAATTCCAGTTCGCTGTCAGGCTCATGGCTCAGATCTCGTGGCGCAAATGGAAGGATTTGGCTCGGGTCAGGTGTTCATAGCCAAGGCGCGACAGCGTTACGCCGCGCCCGCTGTTCTTCACCCCGGTCCAGGCCAGGGCCGGGTCGAGGTAATCGCAGCGGTTCATGAACACGGTGCCGGTGGCGATCTCGTTGCCGATGCGTTCGGCGGCGGCCAGGTCTTGCGTCCAGATCGAGGCGCTGAGCCCGAACTCACTGTCGTTCATCAAGGCGATGGCGTCGTCGTCGCTGGCCACCGGCATGATGCCCACCACCGGGCCGAAGCTTTCCTCGCGCATCACCGCCATTTGATGGGTGACGTCGACCAATACCTGCGGCGCCAGGTAGGCGCTGCCCGGCGCGTCGGCGGGAAAGTCTTTCGGATCGATCAGCGCCCTGGCCCCTTGCGCCAGTGCATCGGCAATCTGCCGGCGAACGAACTCAGCGGCGCTCGGTGTGACCAGCGGCCCGAGGGTGGTGGCTTCGTCCAGCGGATTGCCCAGCACGTATTGGCGGGTCAGGGCGGCGAAGCGCTCGACAAAGGCCGGGTAGATGCTTTTATCGACATAGATACGTTCGATGGCGCAGCAGCTCTGCCCGGAGTTGAAGAAGCTGCCGTCCACCAGGTTTTCCACCGCATGATCGAGGTTGGCGTCTGCCCGGACGTAGGCCGGGTCTTTGCCGCCAAGCTCCAGCCCTACGCCGAGGAAACCTCTGACGGCCGCGTGTTCCATGGCCTCGCCGCCGCTGACAGAACCGGTGAAGTTCACTTGCTGCACCCGTCCCGAGGTAATGATCGCCGCGGCATAGACATGACTGAGCAGCAGGTTCTGGAACAGTCCTTCGGGCAGCTGGGCACGGCGAAAAGCTTCGGCGAAACGCTCGCCCACCAGCAGCGTTTGCGTGGCGTGTTTGAGGATCACGCTGTTGCCGGCCATCAGCGCCGGGATGATCGTATTCACCGCCGTCAGGTACGGGTAATTCCATGGCGCGACGACCAGCACCGTACCCAGCGGCTCGCGTTTGATATAGCGCTGAAAACCCGCGACAGGTGCGGGCTCAATCGCTGCCAACGCTTCAGGCGCAATGGCGATCATGTGCCGGGCACGTTCTTCGAAGCCGCGCAGCTCGCCAGCGCCGAAGCGCACCGGGCGGCCCATTTGCCAGGCCAGTTCCGGCACGATCTCGTCCTTCATCGCCAGCATCGCGTCCACGGCAGCGCTGCAAAAGGCGGCGCGTTCGCTCAGTGGCCGGAGCTTCCATTGCGCCTGGGCGGTTTCGGCGGCGATCAGGGCTTGCTCGATCTGCGCCGCATCGGCACGGCGGCGTTCGGCATAAACCCGGCCATCGACCGGGGAGATGAGTTGGACGATCTCAGTCATGGCGTGCTCAATAGCGCTCGAAGCCGCGCTGCAGTTCCCAGTCGGTTATCCGTCGGTCGTATTCTTTCTGTTCCCAGTCGGCGGTGTGCACGTAGTGGTCGATCACTTCATCGCCGAACGCCTCACGCAACATGCTCGACGCCTTGAGGGCGGCGCAGGCCTCGCGCAGGGTCTTCGACACTTCAGGCAAATGCTCATCGACGTAGGCATCGCCCTCGAACGGCGGTGCGAGTTCGAGCTTCTCGTCGATCCCGGCCAGGCCGGCGGCGATCAACGCGGCGAAGGCCAGATAAGGATTGAGGTCGGCACCACCGATGCGGCATTCGATGCGAATGGCCTTGCTGCCTTCGGCGCACAACCGAAAGCCTGCGGTGCGATTGTCCCGGCTCCATACCGCCCGTGTCGGCGCGAAGGTGCCGGCCTGAAAGCGCTTGTACGAATTGATGTAGGGCGCAAGAAAACAGGTGACGTCGTTGGCGTATTTGAGCTGCCCGGCCACCCACGAGCGCATTAGCTTGGACATGCCGAACTCGGCCTTGGGATCGAAGAACAGCGACTTTTTGCCGTTCTTGTCCCACAGCGAATTGTGGATATGGCTGCTGGAACCGGCGGCGTCATAGCGCCACTTGGCCATGAACGTGATCGCCTTGCCCTGCAGTTGCGCGATCTCTTTGCAGGCGTGCTTGATGATGACGTGGTGGTCGGCCATGGTCATGGCATCGGCATAACGGATGTTGATCTCTTCCTGGCCCGGCCCCCATTCGCCCTTGGAATTTTCCACGGGAATGCCGGATGCCTGCAGGTGCTTGCGAATCGCCCGCAGCACCGGCTCCTCGCGGGTGGTCTGCAGGATGTTGTAATCCTCGATGTAATGGCCGGCAGTCTTCGGCTTGTGGTAATTGCGCTCGTGGATCGCCTGGTAACTCTCGTCGAACAGGTAGAACTCCAGCTCAGAGGCGAACATGCCGGTAAAGCCGCGCTCGCGCAGGCGCTCGACCTGTTTTTTCAGGATCGCCCGCGGGCTGTGGGGCAGGTCTTTTCTGTGGTGATGATCGAGCACATCGCAGAGCACCAGCGCCGTGCATTCCAGCCACGGCACGCGCCGTAACGTGGACATGTCGGGTTTGAGCACAAAGTCGCCATAGCCTTTGCTCCAGCTGGCGGCGGCGTATCCCGGCACCGGTTCCATGTCGATGTCGTCGGCCAGCAGGTAATTGCAGCAATGGGTTTCTTCGTGGCCGCTGTCGATGAAAAACTCGACCTGGAATCGCTTGCCAACCAATCGCCCCTGCATATCGACCATGCACACCAGCACGGTATCGATTTCGCCGGAGGCAGCGGCGCGCTTGAGTGCATCGAAGCTGAGGAGAGGCTCGGTCATCGCGTCAGTCCTGCATGAAGGGTCTGGACCTGTCTGAGATAGCTGTTGCAGACGCTCTCCAGAAAAAACCAAAAACCTGCAGACGCGAGCATCGTGAGCAATGAGCTGTTGAAAGCTTAGCCTAATGTTGCTGTGCGCAAGTTTCGGTGAGCAGAGCTTGATGAATCAATGCTGTTCACTTAGGCAATTTCAGTCGCGACGCATTCTTTGTAGCAGCTGCCGAAGGCTGCGTTCGGCTGTAGCAGCTGTCGAGCTTGCGAGGCTGCGTTCGGCTGCGAAGCAGTCGTCAAACCAGAAGTTGCGGTACATGACCGCGTCAGCCGGATTCACGACTGCTGCGCAGCCGAACGCAGGCTTCGCCAGCTGCTACAGATCGCAGCGTTGGCCTGTTTGGCGGACATCAATATATTTTCCCAATCTGGTGTGGCGAGGAGCAAATCCCCTCGCCACCGGCTGCGTTAGTTACTCCTTCAGTTCGACGTGATCCAGTGCCTGGTTCACCGCCAGTTCACCCAGCATGACCACTTGCGCAATGCCCAGCAGGGTTTTGCGGTGTGAGGTTTCCAGCAATGCTGCGAAATTGGTGAGCATGACGGTGGCCGAGCCGAGTGTTTCGCTGGCGTTGGCCAGCAGGGATTCGGTGTTGTACTTCGGGTTGGCGAGGTACATGGGCTCGGGTTCGTTGGTGGAGGCCATGATCTGGGCGGCCGGGTTGAGGTAGTGGTCGAGGGCGCGCTCGGCGGCTTCGTGGAGTTTTTTCGAATCGAGGGATTCGTAGGGGGATGTCGGGTCTGTGATCGGCGGATTGGGTGTTGGTTTGAACATGGTGAAACTCCTGATTATTCATTAGGAGCTACCAACATCACTTGCAGATGATGGGTGGCAGCTGTGCGCGGGTCTGCAAGACCGGGAAACCAGGAACCCGGAACCCGGCAGACCCGAAGGTCTCCCGCACAAAGCTGCCATTGAGCGGACACAAATGAGCGTCCTACGGCAGGGCTATGCGACTGGTATTCCGGCGGGCTTGCAGACCCGATCACTGATGAGCAGTGACGCGAATCAAGTTACCGATGGCCCCCAAAGCGCACAAGCCGGCGGATTCTGGCGCAGTCGTAGGCAACGACGCAAGGCGTTGTAGCCTTGATGAAGTAACACCGGGTGTCTTTAAACGCGCAGCTTAAACACCGTGGGTGTAGGCGATGATTCGCCCCGTCAGGAACGGACTGACGGGGCGTTTTTTTTGCGTAGGGTGCAAACTATCGCGACTCGACCCTGAACGCTTATGTGTGATGAATCTCCCGATCCTTGGTTTCCGGCAGGAAGAAAGTGCCAAGGATGGCCGTCATCACCGCGATGACGATCGGGTACCACAGCCCGTAGTAGATATCACCCGTGGCCGCGACCATGGCGAACGCCACCGTGGGCAGAAAACCGCCGAACCAGCCATTGCCGATGTGGTAGGGCAGCGACATCGAGGTGTAGCGGATGCGCGCCGGGAAGAGCTCCACCAGCCAGGCGGCGATCGGGCCGTAGACCATGGTCACGTAGATCACCAGGATGGTCAGGAGCAGCAGCACCATCGGGTAGTTGGTCTTGGCCGGGTCGGCCTTCTCGGGGTAGCCGGCGTCCTTGAGGGCGGTGCCGAGGGTGGCGACGAAGGCGTCGTTGCGGGTCTTGAAGTCGGCGGCCGGCATGCCGGTGCCCTCGAAACTCGGGATCACCTTGTCACCGACGCGGACCTGCGCGACGACGCCAGGCGTGGCCTTCTCGTTCTCATAGGGTATGGCCCTCTTCGCCAGCACAGTTTTGGCGAGGTCGCAGGAACTGGTGAATTTGGCCTTGCCCACCGGGTCGAACTGGAACGAGCACCGACCGGGGTCGGCGACCACCGTGACCGGATTTTTCGCCTGTGCGGCAAACACGTCGGGGTTACCGTATTCGGTCAACGCATGGAAGATCGGGAAGTAGGTCAGCGCCGCGAGGATGCAGCCGACCATGATGATCCCCTTGCGGCCGATGCGGTCGGACAGGCTGCCGAACAGAATGAAGAACGGCGTGCCAATCAGCAGCGAACCGGCAATCAAAAAGTTGGCGGTCTGCGGGTCGATCTTCAGCGTCTGCAGCAGGAAGAACAGCGCATAGAACTGCCCGGTGTACCAGACGACGGCCTGTCCGGCAGTGCCGCCGAGCAAAGCCATGATCACAATCTTGAGGTTGTCCCAGCGGGCGAAGGATTCGGTCAGCGGTGCCTTGGAAGACTTGCCTTCTTCTTTCATCTTCTTGAACACCGGCGACTCGCTGAGTTGCAAGCGGATGTAGACCGAGACGATCAGCAACAGGATCGACACCAGGAAGGGAATCCGCCAGCCCCAGGCCTCGAAGTCTTCGGTGCCGAGGAGGGTGCGGCAGGCGAGGATCACCAGCAGCGAAAGAAACAGGCCGAGAGTCGCGGTGGTCTGAATCCACGAAGTGAAGTAGCCGCGCTTGCCTTTCGGCGCATGTTCGGCCACGTAAGTCGCCGCGCCGCCGTATTCACCGCCCAGGGCCAGGCCTTGCAGCAGACGCAGGGTGATCAGGATGACCGGTGCCGCCACCCCGATAGTCGCGTAGCCGGGCAGAAAGCCCACTATGGCCGTGGATGTACCCATGATGACAATAGTGATGAGGAACGTGTGCTTGCGCCCGATCATGTCGCCCAGTCGCCCGAACACGATGGCGCCGAAGGGGCGCACGGCGAAGCCCGCGGCGAACGCGAGCAATGCAAAGATGAAGGAGGTTGTTTCATTGACGCCCGCGAAGAAGTGCTTGGCGATGATCGCCGCGAGGGAGCCGTAAAGGTAAAAGTCGTACCACTCGAACACGGTGCCCAGGGACGAGGCGAAAATGACCTTGCGCTCCTCCTTGGTGATCCCTCGGTTGGGCGTGGTGCCCGTGGCTGTAGTGTCAATCGTGGCCATGAGTCTTCTCCGTCTTGCTCTTGTTGAAGGCCGGAGTACCTCACTCACTTTGCCGCACCCAGGCCCTAGGGCTGATGTCGTCGGATTACCAATTGCACGAATAATGGAAACAGGCTGACGGCCTCGCAGTGCTGCAGGGTTTCTTGAAGCATAATCACCTTCTCGCAGATATCCACTCGCCAGCCTGTCCGGCGGCCGCTGCTCGGGGCCACCAGACACGTTTGCCGACTTAGCCCTTGGCCGCCATCGCGGTGACTTCCACGCGCATGCCTTCGACCGCCAAAGCGGCCACGCCAACAGCGGCGCGAACCGGCCAGGGCTTGGCGAAGAAGCGTTGGTAGACCTCGTTGAACGCGGCGCGATCGGCCATGTCGGTGAGGTAGATGGTCAGATGCAGCACCCGGTCCATGGAACTGCCGGCTTTCTCCAGCGCTACCTTGAGCGCCTGCAAGGTGCACTCGCTCTGCAGGGTGATGTCACCCAATTCCAGGCTGCCGTCGGCGCGGGTAGGGATCTGAGTGGAGACCAGCAGACCGCCGAAACCGGCGACGTCGGAAGAGATGGATTCCGCGTCGGGGTCGGGGAGGAAAGTGATGTCGTGGTTTGCCATGGGGATCTCTTGTTTGTGGGGGTGAAGGGGCGACGCCTTTTTTGTGCGGCCAGTTTACAGCCCTATCGTCGGGCTGTTCGTGCTGTTGTTTATCACCTGCTAAACACTTTCAGCCACATCAATCTGCAACGAAAGCATGAACTTCGCTGCGCTGTCCGACGCTGGATCGATCGCCGCATCCACCATGGCCCTGACCGCCGTTTGCGCCAGTGCCTCGACCGGATGTGACAGCACGGCTTGAACGATGCCGTCGCGCAGGGCCTCCCGGGTGACGGGGGTCAGGTCGTGGCACACCACGACAGGCAATGCGATGTGCTGGGCTTTCAGTTCGCGCAGGGCGTTGATGACCCCCTCGATGCCGCCGCCCGCGACATACAGGCCGACCAGGTCGGGCTGGCTGGTGAGCAGGTCGAGCGTGCCGGCATAGGCGAACTCTTCGTCTTCCAGGGTCAGGCGCGTCGCCAGCAATTCCCAGTCCTGGGGTTGTTGCGACAGGTAAGAACGGCAACTCATTTCGCACAGTTCCTGGCACTGAAAGCGTTGGGTGCCGACCATTACGGCCACCGGCCCCGGTTGTGCTGCCAAGTGCTTGATGAACCAGCCGGCGGTACGGCCCATGGCGCGGTTATCGACACCGACATAACCGGCCCCGGCCGAAGCACTTAGTTCGGACACCAGCGCGACCACGGGAATGCAGGCCGTTCGCAATTGCGCCATGGCTTCGCGCACGACCGGATGATCGGCGGCCACCACGCCCAGGGCATCGACTTCGCCTTGCAGTTTGAGGATGCGTTCTGCGGTGGCGGCCGGGGCCAGGTCGTCGATGTAGTGGATCATCACCCGAACCTGGGCCCGCACACTGGCCGTCGCGGCCTCGGCCAAGGCCTTGGCCAGCCCCTGATAAAACGCCACGCCACGCTTTTGCAGCAGAAATCCCAAGCGCACCGTCGGGCGCTGCTGCAGCACTCGTTGCTCGATCACATTACGCCCGTAGAAGCCCAGCCGGGCGGCGGCCTCGGCAATGCGTTGCGCGGTATCGGCGCGCACATTGGCCCGCAGGTTCATCACTCGGTCCACGGTGGACAGGCTCACCCCGGCGGCCAGGGCCACATCTTCCATGGTTGAACGACGACCGAGCGGGTTGTCGGCTTTTGACGAAGAATGCTCTGACATGAAATGAAAGCCTATCTGAAACTTTTGACGGGTTTTGACAGGTATCGCCCAAGGACTATAGCAGCCGTGGACCTGCTCGCCTTAGGATTTCTGCGAGCGAAACATCGCCACTCATAACAATAATCATCGGAGCCTGACATGACCCTCCACATCTCCACCGCGCCTTGTTGCTGGGGCGTAGACGACGTCAACAATCCTCATCTACCGGCGTGGCAGCAAGTCCTTGGCGAAGCGGCGCAAGCGGGTTATCGCGGCATCGAATTGGGGCCATACGGTTACCTGCCACTGGACGCCGACGCGGTGGGCTCGGTGCTGGTCGAACACGGCCTGCACGTGGTGGCCGGTACGATATTCGACAATCTGGTCGACCCCGCCAATCTGCCCAGCCTGCTGAATCAAACCCGCAATATCTGCGCATTGCTCAAGCAGTTACCGACGATTCCACTGGAGCCGGGGCAACGCTTCGCGATGCCGTGTCTGGTGGTCATCGATTGGGGGCATGAGGAACGCGACTACGCCGCCGGCCACTCTGACCGTGCACCGCGCCTGGTACCCGAGGCCTGGCGGGGCATGATGGCTCACATCCGCGCCATCGCCGAGCTGGCGTGGACGGAATTCGGTGTGCGTACGGTGATTCACCCGCACGCCGGGGGCTACATCGAGTTCGCCGACGAGCTGGCCCGACTGGTCGAAGACATCCCCTACGAAGTGGCCGGCCTGTGCCTGGACACCGGCCATCTGTACTACGCCGGCATGGACCCGGTGCAGACCCTGCGCCAGTACGCGGACCGCGTGGATTACCTGCATTTCAAAGACATCGATCAGGCCGTGTTCGATCAGGTGCTGGGTGAACACATCACCTTCTTCGCCGCGTGCGCAAAAGGCGTGATGTGCCCGATTGGCCAGGGTGTCATCGACTACGGCGCCTTGCGCGAGCTGATCACCGAGATCGGTTACCAGGGCTACATCACGGTCGAGCAAGAACGTGATCCACGCAACGCCCATGGCAGCCTGCGCGACGTGGCTGCCAGCCGTGACTACCTGTCCCGGGCAGGTTTCTGAATTCCCCTCATGCGAAGGACTTTTCGATGATCAATGGCAGCAAGCGTATTTCTCAACCGATCCGCTGGGCGATGGTCGGTGGCGGGCGTGACAGTCAGATCGGCTATATCCATCGTTCGGCGGCCCTGCGTGACCAGTCGTTTGCACTGGTGGCCGGCGCCTTCGACCTGAACCCGCAACGCGGTCGGGATTTTGGCGTGCAACTGGGGGTCGACCCCGAGCGTTGCTACGCCGACTACCGCAGCCTGATTGAGGGCGAAGCGGGGCGGGTGGATGGCATCCAGGCCATTTCCGTGGCGACGCCCAATGGCACCCACTTTGAAATCACCAAGGCCGCTCTGGAAGCGGGGCTGCATGTGGTCTGTGAAAAACCGTTGTGCTTCACCCTTGAACAAGCGCAAACCCTGCGTGAAATCGCGTTGTCGCGAAACCGGGTGGTGGGGGTGACCTACGGCTACGCCGGGCACCAGCTGATCGAGCAAGCACGGGAAATGATCGCCCGTGGCGAGCTGGGTGAGGTGCGCATGGTGCACATGCAGTTTGCCCATGGTTTCCACTGTGAGGCGGTCGAGGCGCAGAGCGAGGCGACCAAATGGCGGGTCGATCCGCGCCTCGCCGGCCCCAGTTATGTGCTGGGAGACGTCGGCACTCACCCGCTGTACCTGTCGGAAGTCATGCTGCCCGAGCTCAAGATCAAACGGCTTTTGTGCACCCGCCAGAGCTTTGTCAAAAGCCGCGCGCCGCTGGAGGACAACGCCTACACATTGATGGAATACGAAGGCGGGGCCATGGGCAGTTTATGGTCCAGCGCGGTGAACGCCGGCTCCATGCATGGCCAGAAGATTCGGGTGATCGGCTCCAGGGCCAGCCTTGAATGGTGGGACGAGCGGCCGAACCAGTTGTCATTCGAAGTGCAGGGTAAACCCGCCCAAGTGTTGGAGCGCGGGATGGGGTATCTGCATCCTCATGCGTTGCTCGATGACCGGATCGGCGCCGGGCACCCGGAAGGGCTGTTCGATGCCTGGGCCAACCTCTATTACCGTTTCGCCCTGGCCATGGACGCCGCCAACCGTGGCGATCATGAGCAGCTGGCAACGCTGCGTTATCCGGACATCAATGCCGGTGTCGAAGGCGTGCGCTGGGTCGAACGCTGCGTCCATTCCGCGGACCTTGGTGGGGTGTGGGTCGATTACTGAGTCACAGACGTACTCTCTGTAGCAGCTGCCGAGCCTG
>NZ_AKJT01000101.1 GCF_000282195.1 Pseudomonas sp. GM18 | reverse complement strand
AAAACCACCGGCACCGTCACTGTCCCGGCACCATCCGATGACGTTTACAAAGACGCCGGCACGGTCCAGGCGACCATCTCCACCGCCACCGGTGGCAACTTCGAGAATCTGGTTCCGAGCACCACCCCGGCAATCACCACCGTCGCCGACACGATCGACAAAACCGAAGTCAGCATCAGCGGCAGCACCTCGGTGACCGAAGGACAGACCGCCAGTTACACCGTCAGCCTGACCCACCCGGCGCAGACCGAAGTGACCCTGAAAATCGTCTACAGCGGCACTGCCGCCGACGGTTCGGACTTCACCGGCGTGTACACCGTGAAAATCCCGGCCGGCGCCAGCAGCGCGAGCTTCAACGTCGCAACGCTGGACGACAAGCTCACCGAGGGCACCGAGAACTTTGTGGTCAAGATCGACTCGGCCACCGGCGGCAACTTCGAAAACCTCGCGGTCAGCAGCACCAACGGCAGCGTCAGCACCTCGATCATCGACAACGATGCCGCGCCGGTTCTCGACCTGGACGCCAACAACTCCAGCGGGGCCACCGGGGCCAACTACAACGTGACCTTCACCGAAGGCACCACCGGCCAAGGCGTCTCGATCGGCGACACCGACCTGACCATCACCGACCCGGACAGCACCATGCTGACCGGCGCGACCATCGTGCTGACCAACCGTCAGCCGGGTGACGCGCTAAACCTGGGCAACAGCGTCAATGGCATCAGCATCAACGCCAACAGCCAGGACGGCACGGTCACCCTGACCCTGTCGGGCAACGCGACGCTGGCCGACTACATGCAGCAGATCAAAAACATCAGCTTCACCAACAGCAGTGAGGATCCGAGCACCGTGCCGCGGATCATCACCGTGACGGTGACCGATGGCAGCAACTATTCCAACACCGCGACCACCACCGTCAACGTGGTGGCCGTGAACGACGCGCCGACCGCTGCACCGGTTAACGTCACCGGCACCGAAGACACCCCGTTGATCCTCGGCTGGTCGACCTTCGGCGTCAGCGATGTCGACAGTTCGGCCGCCAACCTGGGGGTGAAAATCACTCAGCTGCCGGGCGAAGGCAAATTGCAGTACCTGGACGGCGCGACCTGGAAAGACGTAACGACCAACCAGACCATCAGCAAGGCCGACATTGACGCCGGCAAGTTGCGCTTCACGCCGGATGCCAACGAATCGGGCGTTGACGGCTATGGTGGCAGCGGCGTGGGCAATAACCAGGCGGACTACGCGCAGATCAAGTTCCAGCCAACCGACGGTCAACTGCTGGGCAACACCGGCACGGTGAAAATCGACATCACGCCGGTTGCCGACGCGCCATCCCTGAGCGTCGCGGACAACAGCGTCAAATCCACCGGCCTGGTCAAGGAAGTCTGGACCGGTCTGTCGGGTCTGGGCACCGATGGCAGCGGCGCGTCGTCCGGCACGCTGAAATCGGTCATCGACGCCGCAGGCACCCCGAACTCCACCGGCACCGTGACCAACGTTCAGTCCGACGGCGGCGTCACCGCCGGCACGGCCTCGAAAACGTCCGGCCTGATCTACCTCGAAGCCGGCAAGACGTACACCTTCAGCGGTACCGGCGATGACAGCCTGTTGGTGACCATCGGCGGCCAGAACGTAGCCGCGACGACTTGGGGTGCAGGCGGCAAGCTGAATGGTTCGTTCACCCCGACCACCAGCGGTTACTACACCCTGGACATCTACCACCACAACCAGAGTGGCCCCGGCAACTATGACGTCAATCTGTCGGTCAACGGCGGTACAGCGGTCGACCTGAGCAGCGCTGGCGTGCCGCTGTACACCGGTGTGGCGGATCTGGCCGCCTCTGGCGTTACGGTTTCCGACCTGCACGGCACCAATGGCGAAGGCTACTACGATGGCTACAAACTCAACGAAGGCGCCGAAGGTACCAGCGTTCACCTGTCCGCGATCAAGACGGCACTGACCGACACCGACGGCTCTGAAAGCCTGAGCGTGAAGATCAGCGGCATGCCGGCGGGCTCCGTACTCAGCGATGGCGCGGGCCACACCTTCACCACCACCAACGGCGAAGCCAATGTCACCGGCTGGAACCTCGGCAGCCTGACCGTCACCCCACCGCCGTACTACAACGGCCAGTTCACCCTGACCGTGACCTCGACATCCACCGAAGCCCTGGGTGGCTCGGCACTGAGCACCGTGCAGATCCCGGTCACGGTGTACCCGGCGGTTTACAACGCCACCACCGCCACTGCAGCTGACGACACGATCACCGGCACCGACGGCAACGACATCATGGTCGCCGACATCGGCGGGCTGACCGTGGTGCCGGGCACCAACTACAACATCGCGTTCATGGTCGACAGCTCGGGCAGCATGAGTGCCTCCTCGATCAGCGCGGCCAAGGATTCGCTGACGGCGGTGTTCAACACCCTCAAGCAAAGCCTGGGCAGCAACTCCGGGACCGTGAATATTTTCCTGGTGGACTTCGATACCCAGGTCAATAAATCGGTGTCGGTGAATCTGAATGATCCGAACGCCCTGACCTTGCTCAAATCCGTGCTGGATTCGATGTCGTCCGGCGGTGGCACCAACTACGAGGACGTGTTCAAAACCACGGCCAACTGGTTCCAGAGTGCCGACATTGCCAATACTGGCGCGAAGAACCTCACGTACTTCATCACCGATGGCAAGCCGACCTACTACCAGAGCGGCGAACAAACCAACCCGACCTTGTACGGCAACGTGAAGCTCGATGACGTCATCACCACCAACAACTACAAGTTGGGGCAGACCTATTCCAACTACCTGGACAGCACCCACCAGCTGACCATCGACAGCGCCGGCAACGTCACGCTGCTGACTCTGAAAAACTCGGGGCGCTGGAACAGTTCCGAACTGGGCACCCTGCATGCCGAGGGTAACGGCACGTACGAACTGTCCTATCGCGATGGCACCGGCTACAGCACCGATTCCACCGCCATCGACAACTCCTCCAGCGGCTTCACATTGCTGAGCAACGTGTCGACGGTGGAAGCCATCGGCCTGAACAAGGACGTCACCCTCACCGACCTCAAGCCGTACGACTCGGATCAAACGCCACAAACCAACATCGATCCGAAAGACCTGGCCAACTCGATCATCGGCCATACCGAAGCGACAATGCCGGGTGCCGATACGGTCAGCGGCGGTGACGGCAACGACCTCCTGTTCGGCGATCTGGTGAGCTTCAATGGCATTGCCGGCGAGGGTTATCAGGCGATGCAGGCGTTCGTCGCCCAGCAAACCGGCGTCGACGTCAGCAAAGTCACCACCAGCAACGTGCACCAGTACATCACCGAGCACTACACCGCGTTCGATGTGTCTGGCGCTCACGACGGTAACGACACGCTGCTGGGTGGCGCGGGCAACGACATTCTCTTCGGCCAGGGTGGCAACGACCTCCTCGATGGCGGCAAGGGCAATGACATCCTGCTCGGCGGCACCGGCAATGACTCGTTGATCGGCGGTCAAGGCAACGACATTCTGATTGGCGGCTCGGGTGCCGACACCTTCATCTGGAAGGCTGGCGACACCGGCAGCGACGTGATCAAGGACTTCAAGGCCAGCGAAGGCGACCGCATCGACCTGCGTGATTTGTTGCAGGGTGAAAGCGGCAGCACGATCGACCACTTCCTGAAGATCACCACCGTGGACGGCGTGTCGTCCCTGCAAGTCAGCTCCGCCGGCAAATTCAACGGCGCCGATGCCGCAGCGACCACCCCGGACGTGACGATCAAACTGGAAGGTAACAATTGGTCCAGTGCCAGCATCAACTCGCTGATTGCCGGCAGTGACCCGACCATCAAGATCGATCACAACAACAGCTGATACGCAGGCTGACGGCCGCCCCAACCGGGCGGCCGTCATGTATGCGCACACCTCACGGGTGACGATTTCATCGTCGCACCGCATACTCGCCTGCGTTGGCCTATGCTGCTGACAGCACGACGCTGGTCCATTTCCGAGGGATGCTCAATGTTTTACGTGCAACGCGATGCGCAAGGTCAGTTAGTGCGCGTGGAAGCCACGGTCTACGCCGAAGCCACGGAAACGCTGCCGGCCGACCACCATGAAATCCAGGCCTGGTATGCCCACGAAGTGGTGGAGACCAGCCTCAAGCAGCTCAAGCAGAGCGACCTGGAAATGATCCGGGTACTCGACGACTTGATTCAGGTGCTGACCCAAAAAGGCGTGATCCGCGTCACCGACCTGCCGCCTGCCGCACAGGCCAAACTCATGGACCGGAACCAGGCCCGTGAAGCGCTGGGCGGGTTGAGCCAGTTGATCGATGATGATGAGACGGGGTTGATCTAAGCCTCCCCCGCCGATTGTTCCCACGCTCTGCGTGGGAATGCCTCAAGGGACGCTCCGCGTTCCAGCCCCACCGCCGGCGTTGCGCCTGGCACCGTTGTGACGCGGAGCGTCACGGGCTGCATTCCCACGCAGAGCGTGGGAACGATCAGAGGGCTACCGCCAAGGCTTCGGCTCACCAAATAACTGCCCCTGAACCCCATACAACCCCATCTCACGAATCACCGACAACTCCCCTTCGGTCTCGACCCGCTCGGCAATCAACGGTAAATCGATGCTGTGCGCCGCTCGCTGAATCGCCTCGATGAACAGGCGCTTATCGCTCTCCTGATCAATCGCGCGGATGTAACTGCCGTCGATCTTCAGATACGCCAACCCCAGCCGCGCCAGGTTGCCGATCATGCTGAAGCGCCCACCAAAACGCTGCAGACTCAGCGAGAACCCAAGCTCGCGCAAACGCCGCGTCAGCTGCTCCAGCACCGCCTGCTCGGGCAGTTGCTCTTCGCCGATTTCCAGGGTCAGTCGTTCGCCAAGATGCGAATGCTGACGCAGGATATCGAACACCGCGCTCAGCGCCTGCGGGTCCGCCAGTGTCGCCGAAGACAGGTTCAGCGCCAGCGACTCTTGATGGTCGGCCATCTGCTCAAGCACCAGTTCCAGCATCAGACGGTCCAGCCGTGCGGTCCAGCCGAAGCGCTCAAGCCATGGCAAGAAACGCCCGGCGGGAATGGTCTGGTCCTGCTCGTCGAGCAGGCGCGACAGCACTTTGTAATGCAGCACCAACTTCGTATCGTGGCTGGCCACCACCGGCTGGAAATACAGCTCGAAACGCTGCTGGTCCAACGCCTGATCCAGCAGGGTGTGCCAGGCATGGTGATCGTCGCCAACCCGCGCCAGCGCACCCTGATCGAGGCATGCCCAGCTCGGTTCGCCCTGGCTTTCCGCCTGGGCCAGTGCCTGATCCGCCAATCCGATCACCGCTTGCGGCGAGTCGCCATGGGCAAACGGCGCCAGCCCGATTGAGGCCACCGAAGCCACGTCCGTGGCGCCCGTGGCATGCAGGCTCACCAGGGCACTCTCCAGGTTGCTCGCCAGTTGCAGTGCTTCTTCACGCACCAGCCCCGGTGCCAACACGGCGAATTCGCCGCCACGAATGCGCGTGACGAGGTTCTGGGTTTCCGGGTACTTGGCGCACTCGCGGGACAACTGCTCGCCGACCGCTTTCAACAATTCATCGGTACGCTGACCGCCCAGCCGCTGGTTCAAACCGGCCAGATCCTTCACCCGCAACAGCAGTAAATAACCGGAGCTGGCCTGCTCCGAGTTGCTCACTCGCGCGTTCAATTGCATTTCGAAATAGCGCCGGTTGGCCAAGCCAGTCAGGTTGTCCTGATAGGACTCGGTCCGCAGCTTTTCACTGCGTTCGGCCTGCTCCTGGAACAGCGCCTTGAGCTTCTCGACCATCTGGTTCATGGCCTGCACCACCCGACGCAGTTCCGGGGTGCGCGGCAGTTCTGGCAGGCTGAGGAATTCGCGGCGAGCGATGGCATGGGATTGCTTGACCATGTAGTCCAGCGGCTTGAGTTGCCGACGCAGCAACAACGCGCCCAGTACCGCACTCACCGCGCCGCAGAGCAGTAACCAGCTGAGGCTGCCCAACGCGCTCTGCCACAGTTTGGCCAACGCGAACATCGGATGGCTGACCACCTCGACCCGCGCGGCCTGCTCCCAGCCACGGCTGACAATCGCATCGCCGCCGGCCGGTTCCAGGCCGATCAGTTTGACGAACCAGTCGGGCACGTTGGTGACCGCCGGGATGCCGCTGCGCTCGACAATCGTCTTGTCATTGGCCAGATCGACCACGCGGATGCTCGCGTAATAACCGCTGTCGAAGATCGAGCTGACCAGCAACTCGACCATCGCCGGGTCGTCGACGTTGGGCGTCAGGGACAGCGCCAATGCCGTCGCGGCGTCCTGGGCGTGAGAACGCAACTGATTGACGTACTGGGTGCGCGAGCTTTCCAGACTGACCATGAAGCTGCCGGTGAAGGCGACCACCAGGAACAGACAGATAGCGATCAACAGCTGTTTGAACAAAGACATCTGAGCGCGTGCTCCTAGTTAATCGTCTCGACCGGGAAACCTTCGGCCTGCATTTTCTTCAACACGTCCTGCCAGCGAGACAGGCGTTTGGTGTCTCCGACCTTCTTGTTGCCCTTGGCACCCGGCAGCCACAACCCTTCGGCATTGAAAGAGTAGACCGGCAGCAAATCGGTTCGCTGGTTGGCGGGCTTGATCGCATCGATCAGGCTGTCGAGCACCAAAGGCATGGCCTCGGGACTCGCGTAGTAGGTCAGCACCATATGCGCGCGGTTCAGGCGCAAAGCCTTGACGTAGGTAATGCGCAGCTTGTCACTGGAGACACCAAGATGACGCAGGCTGAAATATTTGGCGATAGCGTAGTCTTCGCAATCACCGGCGCCTTTCCACAAGGCTTCGATCGGGGTTTCCCAATAGTCGACCTCGTGCCACAGGTCGATGTCTTCTTCGTAGCGCATCTGCTTGTTGAAGAACCGGTTGACCACGTTGAGCTGTTCCAGCTCGCCGACCTGTTTTTGCGTGGCCAGCAACTGCTGCCAGGCATCGATGCGCTGCCGCCCTTCACCCAAAGGCCCGTACAATGCCTGCGCGCGACGGCTGATCAGCGAAAAATCCCAGTCGGCATGCAGCCCGCCCAGCATGACGCCGGCCAGCAGCAGTGCGCAGCCTAGCCAGCGCAAAATCCGAGGGATCGCGAAACGTACCGCCAATGCGAGGCATCCAGATCAGGCAGATGGAAATCTGGCTTGATGGTGAAGGTTAGTCTGCTAAAAGACAATGGCACGGTGAGATCACTGCCAACGCGCTAAACTTTGCATTACGGGTGCAATAAAAAGATCGCAGGAGCTGCCGAAGGCTGCGATCTTTTGACTTTCCGACTGTTTGACAACCCGTCAGGCAGTCACTAGTGTCCATTTGGATCCAAATATTTCAGCCAATCAGGGTGCGTTTGTCGTGACACAGAAGCCCAACCCTCTCAGCAGCATCAAGGTCAACGGGCCGATTCCCGCTCATCTGGCACGCTCGGTAATCGAAGAAACCCTGCGCGCGGCCATTCTCGACGGTCGTATTCCTTGCGGCACCGCCCTGCGTCAGCAAGACCTCGCCGACCTGTTCGGCGTTAGCCGCATGCCGGTGCGCGAAGCCTTGCGCCAGCTTGAAGCGCAAGCGCTGCTCAACGTGATCGCCCATAAAGGCGCGGTGGTCGCACCGTTGGTTCAGGGCGATGCGGCAGAGACCTATGAGTTGCGGATCCTGCTGGAGTCCGAAGCCTTGCGTCGGTCGATCCCCCTGCTTGAAGACGCCGATTTCAAACAGGCTGCACGCTACATCGACGAGTTGGAAACGGAACACGACTACACCGAGATCGGCCGGCTCAATCGCCTGTTCCACATGGCGCTTTACAACAAAGCCCCCAACCAGCGGCTGCTGAGACTGGTCGAAGACGGGTTGAACGAAGAGGAACGCTTCCTGCGCTTCAACTTGGAAGCCATGGGCCTGGGCAAACTGTCCCAGGAAGATCACCGAGCGTTGTTGCGGGCCGCCGAGGACCGGGATATCGAGCACTCGGTGATGTTGCTCGAAAACCACCTCAACCGGGGTGTCGAAGTCATCACGCACTACCTCGCAAGCCCTGAGGCGCAGCGCAGAAAAACCTCGAAGTAAACCGCGGCGACAACCCCGAGCGAACCTATTGAACGGCTCGCTTTCGTTTGCCGCGATTTCTAGCCGATCCGCACCTGGACTGCTCGACGAACAAATCTGCTTACAAATCCCCCTTTTGTTCACACCGCACCGGTGTGCAACGACTTCATGCCCACTCCCCAAAGCCCCTGCCACCCCCGAGCCCGATAATTGCACCTATCAGATCATGCAGGGGTGATAGCGACTGCCGTGAATTACGCTCACTCTTGAGCTGCCAACGAACAATGACGGGCGACGCACCGCACCCGCGGAGCAGTCACCCGCACCACAAGAACCAACGGAAGGAGTCTTGTCACGGGAAAGGAAGAACCGGCGTCGCTCCCAGCCAACTTCCACCCCCTCAAATCACGTCGACGATCCAAGTAAAAAGTTGCTTCGAGTGAGGCATTCACTCTTTATTTAAATTTTGGCTTATATACGCCGAAAGGAGCAACTACGCCCAAATAAAACTTTATATAAAAGTCTTATTGGAACTTGTCGCACTCGAGAAAGTTAAACTTACAATTAATTAAAAAAACACTTGCCCGACACTTTATTCATGTATTAGTTTTTCTCCGCCGCCCATAAACACCGGGGCCAAGCACTATTCAGCGATTGCACAACCCTAAAAAGCATCAATTCAATTGAGGCACCCGCTCGCCAATAGAAAACTTCAAGCAACCGTTACTTATTGATCAACACCCCCTCAACGGTATTCCAGATTACTTATAGGCTCGCTCATGAAACCGACTAAAGATCGTCTTAATCAGAAGAAAGCAGAACTTAGTGCGCACCCGATCTTTTCTGAAATACATTCGTTATCGGTGCTTCAACGCTTCATGGAAACCCATGTGTTTGCAGTGTGGGATTTCATGTCGCTGACCAAACGCCTGCAACAGGAACTGACCTGCGTTCAGCTGCCCTGGCTGCCGCCACGAGATCCGCAGGCCGCGCGTCTGATCAACGAGATCGTGCTCGGTGAAGAGTCCGATGATCGTCCGGCCCAAGGTCACTACAGCCATTTCGAGTTGTACCTGGATGCGATGCGCGAAGTCGGTGCAAGCACGGTCGCCGTCGAACGCTTCGTGGCGCTGCAAAAAGAAGGCGTGAGCTACGACGTGGCCTTGCAAAGCGTGGACGTCGACCCGGCGGCCGCGCAGTTCGTGCGCCATACCTTGCACACCGCGTTGCATGCACCGGGGCACAGTGTGGCGGCAGCGTTTCTGCATGGACGCGAGAGTGTCATCCCGCAGATGTTCCAGCGGATTCTCGACGACTGGGGTATTGGCATCGAACAGGCGCCAACCTTCCGTTACTACCTGGAACGGCACATCGAAGTCGACTCCGAAGACCACGGCCCGGCGGCGGAAAAACTCCTCGCGCGCCTGGTCGATGGCGATCCGCAGCGCGAAGAAGACGTATACGCCAGCGCCATCGCCGCCGTGGAAAGTCGCATCGCGCTGTGGGACGGCTTGCGCCTGAGCATGAGCGAACCGGTTGCGGAGGTGAACGCATGAACGCCGCCGACTACCAATCCTTCGCCGACGCCTGGGAAAGCCGCGCAACCATTCGCACCCGCCCCCGGCGCGTGCTGGAGAACGATGACAAGCTGATCTATCCACTGAGCCGCCAGCCGTTGGTGCTGAGCGAAACCTTCCTGCGCGAATGCCCGGAACAACGGGATTTTGCCCTGGTGCAGACACTCTACAAGTTCATCAACGACGTGGTGATTTTCGAAACCGAGATCGTCGACAAGACCGCCCGCAGCATCGCTAAAAACCGCTTCAGCGTGGCGTTCCCGTTCGCCTGTCGCTACGACGCCATGACTGTGGTGGTGGACGAGGATTACCACGCCCTGGTGGCCATGGACTTCATGCAGCAGACCGTCGCCATGACCGGCATCGCGCCCATCGAACTGCCGGATGAAATCGAACTGAGTCGCGCGATTCCAGCAGCCGTGGCGCTCGCACCGGAGCACCTGCGCAGCGCCGTAGAGCTGATCTGCGTGGCCATCGCCGAGAACACCGTGACCGGCGATGTGGCAGCGTTCGCCAAGGACGACACGGTCAAGCAATCGATCAAAGGCCTGATGGCTGACCACTTGCTCGACGAGGGTCGTCACTCCGGGTTCTGGTCGCGGTTGGTGCGCATCTACTGGCACACCGCAAGCGAAGACGATCGCCAGTGCATCGCGCACATCCTGCCGGTGTTCATCGGCCATTACCTGACCAACGACATCCAGAAGTCTTTCGACTTCCGCCTGATTGAGGCCTTGCAGGTCAGCGACGTGGCGCGTCGGGCACTCAAGAGCGAAGTGTCGGGGCTGGCCTTCCCGATCAATCGCCATCACCCGCTGGTCGCCAACATCGTGCGGTTTTTCCGCAGCAGTTCGCTGCTCGATTCACCGTGCGTGCAAAGCGCCCTGAGCGACTACCTGGTTTAACGAGGAGAACATCATGAGACGTCTCGATATTTTGCTCATCGGGCAAAGCCAGGCCCTGGCCGAACTGGCGCTGGAGCTCGAACAACACGGTCATTCACTGGCGCGACTTGCGAATGTGGAGGACACGTTTGATCTGCTGATCGACGATGCCAGCCTGCCGTTTCAGGACTTCGGCAATGCGCCGCGCCTGACGCTGCAACTGGGTGTCGGGCTGCCGGGAGCTTGCGGACTGCCACCACTGGACCTGCTGTGCACGCACAACTCGACGCCGCTGACTCGCGTGCCGATCGCCGAAGAGTCGTCCGGCAACGGCCAGGCATTGCGCCTGCGAGCGGTGGCTGAGCTGGTCGATCACGTGGCACTTCTGGTCAGCCGCTTCTCCCGGGATGCCGACTATTTCCTGCAGGCCGAGACGACGACTTCCGCGCACTTCGAGCAGGTGGAAAACCTGCTGTTCCTGGAGCAGCTGGCCTTCTTCCATCGCCTCAACAACACGGCGGAACCACGGCTGCTGCAGCTCGGGCAGGTCCCGATGATCGAGCGGCTTGAACAACGCTTCATTCAGTCTGCCGAGCGTCCGGCGCTGAACATCGCCGGCACGTCGCTGAGCTATCGGCAACTGCACGCCCACAGCCGCGCCATCCAACAGCGATTGCAACCGTTGCTCGAGCAGCATCAAGGACGGTTGGTGGTCGGGATCTGCCTGCCAAAATGCAGCGCGTTGTATGCGGGGATTCTGGCGATCCTCGGCAGCGGCGCGGTGTACCTGCCGCTGGAGCCGAGCCACCCGCTGCAACGTCAGCAGTACATTCTGGAAAACGCTGGCGCGGTGTTGTTGCTGCATGACGGAGAGCACCCACTCAGCGAGACGATGCCAGGACTGGACATCAGCCGTATCGACGGCGGCGATGTGAATCCCGACCAACCCTTGATGCGCCAACGCCCCGATCTCGACGCGCCGTGCATGGCGCTGTATACCTCGGGCACCACGGGTCACCCCAAAGGCGTGTTGCTCAGCCAGGCCAACCTCGCGCACTTCACCGCGTGGTACGCCGACTACGTGCAGCTGACCGAACAGAGCCGGGTGTTACAGTTTTCATCGTTGAGTTTCGACTCGTCGCTGATCGATATCTTCCCGACCCTGCTGCAGGGCGCCGAGCTGATCGTGCCCAATGAGGACCAACGTCGCGACCCGTTGCAACTGGTCGAGCTGATCCGCCATCAACAACTCAGCCATGCCTTTTTGCCTCCGGCATTGTTGAGCATCCTGCCGCTGGATCAGTTGCAGGTCCTCGATCATGTGATGACCGGCGGCGATGTCTGCGAACCCTATGTGATCCAGCAACTGACCCGCCAAGGCAATCTCTACAACCTCTATGGCCCGACCGAAGCCACGGTGCTGATCACCGCTCGCCAGCTGCGGCCCGGTGACAACAACCGGACCCTCGGCGCACCGATTGCCAACAGTCAGGTGCTGATCCTCGATGAGGATTTGCAACCGGTGACCGAGCAAACCGTCGGTGAGTTGTACATCGTCGGTCCGGGGGTGTGCTTGGGTTACCTGAATAACCCGCAGCAGACAGCCGAACGCTATCTGAACCTGCGCCTGCCGAACGGCCAGAGCCTGCGCGCCTACCGCTCCGGCGACATGGCCAAGTGGACCACCGACGGTATCGAGCTGTGCGGACGGCGAGACAATCAGGTGAAGATTCGCGGCTTTCGGGTCGAGCCGGAAGAGATCGAACGTTGCCTGCGCGACAGCCAGCTGTACCGTCAGGTGGCGGTGGTCATCGATCGTCATCGACGGATTCTGGCCTTTCTAGCGCAGCCTCAGGAAGCGCAACCCGGTGCCGCTCGCGAAGCCTTGAAAGCCCACGCGATGCAGTTTCTGCCGGACTACATGCAGCCGATCGCCTGGACCGAACTGGCAAGCATGCCGTTCGCCAGCAACGGCAAGGTCGACCGCAAAGCGCTGCTGGAATTGCCCGTCAATGTGACCGAAAACAGCCCACGGCGTTTGCCCGCCAGCGCCGATGAAGCGCTGTTGCTGGAAATCTGGGCCGAGCTGCTGGAGCTGCCCGCCAGCGACATTTCCACCGACGAAAGTTTCTTCAACCTCGGTGGGCACTCGATCCTGCTGTCGCGCATGCTCCTGCGTTTGCGTGAGGAGTTCGGCCGCAGCATCTCGATCAACCGCTTCATCGAGCTGCCGACGATTGCGAAGCTGGCGACTTTGGTGCGCGGGTCCGGGACTGAGGAAGTGCTGAGTGAAAAAGCCCTGGCCGACGCCTTCCGCGAATTGGACATCGAGCCGTTGCCGGTCAGCCGAATGGGCGATGTGCACAAGGTGATCGTCACCGGTGCCAACAGCTTTGTCGGTGTTCATATCGTCGAGGCGCTGCTGGCCTGGGGCGCAAGCGAAGTAGCGTGCCTGGTGCGCGATGGCGGCGGGCAATCGGCGGCGCAACGCTTCGCCCAGGCGTTGAGGGAAAACCGCCTGGAACATCTGGACCTGAGCCGGGTGCAGGTTTACGCGGCAGACATCACTCGCCCGCAACTAGGGCTTAGCGAAGACGTTTACCAGCGACTGGATCATGAGTTCGGCGCACTGGTGCACAACGCCGCCAACGTCAATCACGTCCTCGATTACGAGTCGTTGGCGCGGGATAACGTCGAGCCGATTTTCGAGTGCCTGCGTCTGTGTGAAGGGCGCAGCAAAAAGATCTTCAACTTCGTCTCGACGCTCTCGGCCTCCAGCACGATGTCCGACGATGGCCGGGTGCTGGAATTGCCCGCCGCGCAGACACCGCCGATCTACATCAAGAACGGCTACAACCTGTCCAAATGGGTCGGCGAGCGGATTCTCGAAAGGGCGCGGGAGCGCGGGGTGCGGGTCAATCTCTATCGCCCCGGCAACATCAGTTTCAACAGCCTCACCGGCGTCTGCCAACCCCACAAGAATCGCCTGATGCTGATGCTCAAGGGCTCGATCCAGCTCGGTCAGGTGCCGGAGTTCGCACTGAATTTCGACCTGATGCCGGTGGACTTTCTCGCCCGTTTCATCGCCTTCCATGCCAGCCGTTACCAGGCCGAAAAAGCGGTGTTCAACCTGCATAACCCCGAACCCCTGAGCTGGGACACCTACGTGGCGTCCTTTCGCGAGGCCGGCCGGGAGTTCTCGATGGTCAGCGTCGCCGACTGGCAGCAGCAACTGGGCCGGGTCGACAGTGATAACGCGCTGTTTGGCGTGCTGGGTTTCTACCTCAACGGCTTCGAGGAAGACATCGGCGACATCTCGATGATCGGCCACGACAACGCCCAGGCCGGCGTCCGACAGATGGGCGCGCACTACCCGGAAAAATCCCCGGCGCTGCTGCGTCGCGGCTGCGACTACCTCAAAGAAATCAACTTCATCTGATTCAACCTCACCCAGCACGGAGCAAAAACCATGAATACTCTGCAACCCGATACCCTGATCAAAAACCCTCACGGCTGCCACGTCGTGTCTTCGGTGGAAGTACCGGCCGATGCGGCGCAAGTCTGGGCGGTGGTCGGCAATTTTGCCGGCTTCGACCGATTCATTCCGGCGCTGTCGCACATCGAGATGACGGGCGAAGGCGTGTCGTCGCTGCGCAAGAAATTCTTCAAGGACGGCAACCTGGTGGTCGAGCAGCTCAACTCCCGCAACGACCAGGCGCTGAACATGACTTGGACCACGATCTACAACACCTTGGGCGTGGCCAATTTGTGGGCAGCGATGAGTGTGGAATCCCTGGGCGCAGACAAGTCGCGGGCGACCTGGACCATCATCGCTGAACCGGCCCAGGGCGGTGACGAGGCCCTGCCGGGGTTCAAGGATTTCGTTCAGAGGTTTGCCGATGATGCGATGGGAAATGTGGTGAAGCTGTTTGTGTAGAGCTTCGGTTCAGCGGTGAGTGATCTACCGCTTTCGCGGGCAAGTCGGATCGCCGCACCGCTCGCTTCTACAGGTTAGCTCTTGTAGGAGCAAGCGGTGCGGCGATCCGACTTGCCCGCGAAGAACGATAACGAGGTCCAACTGACCTTAATCAGATCTTGAAGCTATCAACCAGTTGCTTCAAACGATTGGCCTGCTGCGACAGCGCATCACAATCCTTCAATGTTTCATTGAGGTTGGCCACGCTCTGTTGGTTCAGCAGGTTGATCTGGTTGACGTCGACGTTGAGGGTTTCCACCACCGCCGTTTGCTCTTCGGTCGCCGCGGCTACCGACTGGTTCATACCGTCGATTTCGCCGATGCGCTGGGTCACGCTGACCAGTCGCAGGCCGGCCTGGTTCGCCACTTCGACGCTCTGTTCGCTGGACACCTGACTGGCGTTCATCGTGGTCACCGCTTCACGAGAACCGACTTGCAGTGAGCTGATCATCTTGTGGATCTCTTCCGCCGACTCCTGGGTGCGATGAGCCAGGTTACGCACCTCGTCCGCCACCACCGCAAAACCACGACCGGCCTCACCGGCACGGGCCGCTTCGATGGCCGCGTTGAGCGCCAGCAAATTGGTCTGCTGGGAGATACCTTTGATCACATCCAGAATGTGGCCGATGTTGTCGGTGCTCGCGTTCAGGGTTTCGATCTGCGTACAGGACAGGCTGATTTTCTGCGACAGTTCGGTCATGGCCTGGATGGTTTGTTCCACCACCTGACGGCCGTCATCGGCCTGCTCGCTCGCGCCGCTGGCGTGTTGCGAAGCATCGGCGGCATTGCGGGCGATTTCCTGGGTGGCGGCGCCCAATTGGTTGATCGCTGCGGCCACGCTGTTGGTGCGGGCGCTTTGTTCGTCCGAACCGATGATCGAAGCGTTGGACGATGCCATCACCCGTTGCGACAGGTCGTGAACCTGGCGGGTCGCCGAGGACACTTCGCAAATCGATGCGTGAATCCGCTCCACGAATTGGTTGAAGGAACCACCCAACTCGCCGAACTCGTCTTTGCTTTCTACGACCAGACGACGAGTCAGGTCACCCTCACCCTGAGCGATGTCCTGCATCGCTCGGCCCATCGTGGTCAGTGGACGCATCAGCACGTTGATCAGCAAGCTCAGCAGCACGGCAATGGCGGTCACGGCGATAAACATCGCGATCAGAGCCGAGGTGCGGAACTGGCTCAGTGGCGCGTAGGCCTTGGCCTTGTCGATCGATAGACCGACGTACCACTCGGCACCCGGCAAACCGCTCACCGGCGTGAACGAGAGGATGCGGTCCTGCTTGTTCAGTACGACTTCCTGGATGCCTTTCTCGATGCGAACACTGGAACCCGGATAGATGTCTTTCAGGTTCTTCATCACCTGATCCTTGTCCGGACTGACGATCACCTGACCGTCGGCACTGACCAGGAATGCGTGACCGATGCCACCGAAGTCCACCGAGTTGATGATCTTCACCAGGGTTTCCAGGCTCAGGTCGCCGCCGACCACACCCAGCAGTTCGCCTTTCTTTTTCACCGGCATGGCGATGGTCACCACCAGCCCACCGACCGCAGCCATGTAAGGCGGGGTCAGCATGGTCTTGTCGGCGACCACGGCTTGTTTGTACCAGGGGCGCTGACGCGGATCGTAGCCGTCCGGCATCTTCGCGTCAGGGCGCTGGGTGAACACACCATTGGCCTGCCCGATATAGGTGAACTGGAAGTTCGAGGTGAGGGCCGGTTGATCGACCAGCCCCGGCAAATCGGCATTGGCACCTTGATGGGCAACGTTCTGCGATAGGTTTTCCAGGACCAGCACGCGGCCGCTCATCCAGTTCTGCACACTGCTGGCGGTCAGATCGCCAGCTTGCTCAACGGAGGACTCGAGGTTTTGCCGAATGGTGTTTCGCTGCAGATAGTCGTTGTACAAAGTGAACAACGCAAAAGCCAGCACCACGACGCCTGAAGCGGCCAGCAGGATTTTATGGCTGAACTTGAGATTCATTTCATGGGACTTCTTATGCCAAAAGTGGGGATGCGTTCCGGGTTGCAACATTCCATGTAACAGCGCAGACGGCATTCTGAAGCCGCTCTACTTTGGTGCACGCATGTGTCACCAGTCTTTCGGCACGAGCGGTAGAAAACTTAAGGATTTGTACAAAACCCGTCAGATAGCCGCCGAACGGCGTACTAGAGGGGACGGATTATTGGGCTTACCGCAAGTCATGATCGCGGTGTTGGGTATTTGGGTTGTGGTGTTATAGGTGACGGGGGTCTATATCTGGCGTTGCTGGCTCGACGGAGTAGCGAGACACGCAGACCTGGATTTGACCCGCTTCGGACTTAAACTTCTATAAGCCCAGAAAGACAAAACCCCTGTCTGCATAAGCAGACAGGGGTTTCGGAATT
>NZ_AKJT01000100.1 GCF_000282195.1 Pseudomonas sp. GM18 | reverse complement strand
CGAACGCAGCCTCGCAGGCTCGGCAGCTGCTACGGAATCGGGGCGTCCTAGGACGTTAAGTCTGCGCCTTCGTTTGCGTCGGACATTTCCTGCAAGACGTAGCGCACTCCATGAACTATCGCCCCATCGACTGCCCGGATAACCTTCTTCTGCCGCTGCAAAATCAGTGGTCGGATGTGGAAGTCCGGTGAGTACCGAGAGCGCATGTGCACCTGTAAACACATGTTGGCGTTTTTTTATGCCAACATTGTTGCTTATGGCGGCTGTGCGCAGGAGCGCTCTTGAGTGCACTGGGTTTCTCTCGGTATCCCGGACTTCCACACCTGCGTACAGCTGCCACCCTCTCTGTGGAAGTGAGATCGGCAGTTTTTTTAATTACCGAGGTTCTTCGCACATGAAAAAATTAAGTCCCAACCCTCCCGAAACTCCAACCGATTCCGATCCCCTCGATCCCGTTCCACTTTCCGAAATCACCGAACCCGCCATCACCGCTCGCTTACGTTACCCCAGGCGCGCCGACCCGATCAGCCACATCTTCACCATCGTCCCCGGCGTCGACACACAAACCCTGCTAAGCCACGCCTGCGAAACCCTCGCGTCCCTGAATGTCCTGATCACGGATCTGGCCTGCAAGCTGGAAAGCTCCAACCGCAACGTGGCGCTGTCGATTCAGCAGTTGGCGGTGGTAGCCGAATTGCTGGTGAACCGCGCACTGGACACTATCGATCCGCCCGAAGGCGCAACTGCAGTTCAGCCAGGCACTCAACATTGATCAGGGAGGTTCGGTTATGGCTCGATACATGCCGATTACGGGCATCGACTGCAAAATCCCGTCGTTGCTGATTGATACCGAAGCACCTGTGGATGTGTTGCATGACACGGCGGCCTACCGCATCAGAAGCGTGACTCAACTACTGGAAACCCTCTCCATCGGCGAGGGGATCAGCCGCGATGCATTGCTGCTGCAGGATTTCGCGCGGGTGCTGGCGATTCCGCTGCGCGACGGTTGTGATTTGATGGATGTGATCGGGCGACGATTGCAGGCACAGATTTAAATGCAGTAACGAAAATGGGCGACCTCAACAGGTCGCCCATTTTGTTTACCCCCAGATATCCGTAGCAGCTGCCGAGCCTGCGAGGCTGCGTTCGGCTG
>NZ_AKJT01000099.1 GCF_000282195.1 Pseudomonas sp. GM18 | reverse complement strand
CCAGCCGCGACAGAACCTTTGTAGCGGCTGCCGAAGGCTGCGTCCGCCCGTAGCAGCTGTCGAGCTTGCGAGGCTGCGTTCGGCTGCGAAGCAGTCGTAAAATCAGGCATTGCGGTGTGTCAGGTGCACCATGGCTGTCGGACTGACGACTGCCTCGCAGCCGAACGCAGCCTCGCAAGCTCGACAGCTGCTACAGATCGCAGCGTTGGAGCTACTGTTCGCCTGTTGCCAGCAGCAGATTGGGCGCTGGGCGTTGGTAACCTTCCTGCTCCAGGCGCATGTCCAGCATCAGGCTGGACAGGTCCGCCGACAGGGCTTCGGCTTCGGCGTCGTTTTCCAGGTAGATCAGTTTCAGGTAGCTGTTGCAGCCGGGACAGACCTCCGCCCGCAACGGTGCCTGATTGGCGGCGTGGCGATCATCCTCGAAGCTGACGTATTCCAGCCCCTTGCTCTGTTCGCAATACACGCATTTGACCCGCACCACATGCCATTCGCAGGCACACAGCGAGCACACCAGATAACGCAAACCGTTGTACTTGCCGCGATGACGAATCACCCCGGCCATCGCCGGCGAACCGCAGGCCGGGCATTGGCTGAGGCTGTCGCCGCGCGTCAGTTCAAGGTTGGGCGTGTTCAGCAACCAATAACTCCAGGCCACTTGCAGCGCGGCGCCGAGAAACGGCACCAGCGCTGCCGGCAGCAGCGAGTACTGGCCGCTGACCAAGGCAATCGCCCACGCTTTGAGCAGCCCTGGGTTCGCGCTGCGCAAAGTCGCTACGGCGTTTTCTACCGCAGCGTGTGGCGGTGGCTGATAGCGTTGCAACAAGGCTTCGAGGTATGGCAGCCAAACGTTTTCACGCACCAAACTGTCGGCGGCGAACGGTGGCAAGCCGTGTTGCTGGCATAGTCGCAGGCGTTCGGGATCGGGCATGGCGGCCACGGGTGGATTGTCCATCAGGTGCTGCTGGACGTGGCACAGCTGCGCGATCAAGCGCAGATAGTCCGCCATGGGATGGCCATCGGCCAAACGTTCCAGGCGCAGCGCGCGCAGGGTGAACAGGTTGTTCGGTGGCAGGTACAGAAACGGCGGTGAACTCGCCGCCGCTTCTATCTGCCCAGGCTCGAGGATCGTGGCCAAGGGGTCATCCTTTTTTGCTGATCGGTCGCTCAGGTGTCTCGTCGCCGGTCACTTCCCGGTACCAGAGCCCATGGTGTTTTCTCGCCCAGGCGCGGCTGACCCGGCCATGCACCATGGCGTCGACCGAGCCGCGAATCCAGATACCCGCGTAGACATGAACGATGATGCTCAGCACCAGAATGAACCCCGCCAACGCATGCAGCAGCATCGCCCAGCGAATGCTGGTGATGCCGAAGTACGCACTGAACCAGGCGCGCCAGATCACCAGTCCGCTGAACAGCAGCACCAGCATGCAGATCAGCAACACCCAGAACAGCAACTTCTGGCCCGGGTTGTACTTGCCGATCGGTGGCACGCCCTCCTCCTCGTTACGCATCACGCTTCCGACATGCCTGAGCCACAGCCGGTCGTTGGTGCTGAAGTAATTCGCCCGCCAGAAACTGCACACCAGGCCGAGGAACAGCACAAACATCGTCACGCCCAGGTATGGATGCAAAATGCGCGTCCACGAACCGCCGCCAAACAAATTGCTGAGCCAGAACAACCCCGGATGGAACAAGGCCAGCCCCGACAGCGCGGCCATCAGGAACGCAATCGCCACCAGCCAGTGGTTGGTGCGCTGGTTGACGGTGTAGCGCACGATCGGTTTGTCGTTCATGGCCTGTCCTCCCCGCCGGGTTTGCTTGGATCGAATGTGTGCACCGAAGGATCGAACTCATGCACGGCAGGGTCGACGGTGGCCGGATGTTCGTCCTCCTCGACCAATTGCGGCCCGACGCGCACGTAGTGGAAGAACCCGGCCAGCACCGCCGCGCCCATGGCCAACAGCGCCAAGGGTTTACTCAGGCCTTTCCACAGGTCCACCAGCGGACTGATCGCCGGGTGATCCGGCAAACCGGCATACAACCTGGGCGTGTCGGCATGGTGCAGCACATACATCACGTGGGTGCCGCCGACGCCGGCAGGGTCATACAAACCGGCGTTTTCGAAGCCGCGACTCTTGAGGTCGACGATGCGTTCGGCGGCGTGTTCCTT
The DNA here is from genome assembly GCF_000282195.1 of Pseudomonas sp. GM18. Taxonomy (GTDB): domain Bacteria; phylum Pseudomonadota; class Gammaproteobacteria; order Pseudomonadales; family Pseudomonadaceae; genus Aquipseudomonas. The sequence goes on along the minus strand of NZ_AKJT01000099.1, from coordinate 24,353 downwards.
CATGTCTTCCTTGCTGCCGAACACGATGGCCCCGGTCGGGCAGGTTTTCACGCAGGCCGGCTCCAGCCCCACCGCCACCCGGTCCGAGCACAACGTGCATTTATAGGCCTTGTGGTCCTTTTGCGAGATACGCGGAATGTTGAACGGGCAACCGGTGATGCAATAGCCGCAGCCGATGCAGTGGTCCTGATCGAAATCGACGATGCCGTTGGCGTGCTTGATGATCGCACCGGGGCTCGGGCAGGCCGCCAGGCAGCCGGGCTCGGCGCAGTGCATGCAGCCGTCCTTGCGGATCAGCCATTCGAGGTTGCCGGCGTCGGTTTCATGCTCGGTGAAGCGCATCAGGGTCCAGGTGTCTGCGCTAAGGTCGTGAGGGTTGTCGTAGGTGCCGAGGTTGTGACCGACGTCGTCGCGTAGCTCGTTCCATTCCGAGCAGGCGACCTGGCAGGCCTTGCAGCCGATGCATTTGGTGGTGTCGATCAGCTTGGCCACTTCCTCTTGCGTGCGCACCGAGGGCGGCACGGTAGTGGTGGCCGAACGGGCGATGATGTCTTGGCTGGCCATTTAGACTTTCTCCACGTTGACCAGGAATGACTTGGATTCCGGGGTCTGGGTGTTGCCATCGCCGAGGAACGGCACCAGGGTGTTGGTCAGGTAACCGTGACGGGTGGCGCCGGTGAAGCCCCAGTGCAACGGAATACCGATCTGGTGCACGGTCTGGTTGTTGACCAGCAGCGGACGAATCCGCTTGGTCACCACCGCCACCGCTTCGATATGCCCGCGCTTGGAACTGACTCGAACCCGGTCGCCGGCGGCAATCCCCTTCTCCTTGGCCAGCGCCTCGCCGATCTCGACGAACTGCTCGGGCTGGGTCACGGCGTTGATCGGGCAATGCTTGGTCCAGAAGTGGAAATGTTCAGTCAGCCGGTAGCTGGTCGCCGCATATGGGAAGTCCTTGGCCTGGCCCAGGGTGTCCCAGACCGAATCGAAGATCCGCCCGGCCGGGTTGCTGGTCGCCTGTTTGTTGTTGGGGTGCATCGGGTTGATGCCGATGGGCGTCTCGAACGGTTCATAGTGTTCGGGGAATGGCCCTTCGTTCATCTTGTCGAGGGCGAAGAAACGCGCCACGCCTTCGGGGTTCATAATGAACGGGTTCATCCCGGCTTCCGGCGGTACATCGGCCTTGTAGTCGGGCACGTCGGTGCCGGTCCAGACCTTGCCGTTCCACCACACCAGCCGTTTTTTCGCATCCCACGGTTTGCCTTGAGGGTCGCAAGAGGCGCGGTTGTAGAGAATCCGCCGGTTCATCGGCCAGGCCCAGGCCCAGCCCAGGTTCTGCTTCATGCCAAACGGATCGCTGTTATCACGCCGGGCCATGTTGTTGCCCTGCTCGGTCCAGCTGCCGCAGAAGATCCAGCAACCGGACGCCGTGCTGCCATCGTCCTTGAGCTGGGCGAAACCGGACAACTGCTGACCGGCCTTGACCACCGCACCCGAGGCGTCGGTGACATCGGCGATGGCGTAGCCGTTGAATTCCCGGGCCAGCTCCTCTGGCGTCGGGTCATCGGGGATCTTGTACGGCCAGTCGAGCTTGAGGATCGGCTCGGCCCAGGCACCGCCATTGGCCTGGTAGCGCTGGCGCAGGCGCAAGAACAGCTCGCTCATGATCTTCACGTCGGTGCGCGCCTGGCCTGGGCCATCGGCACCCTTCCAGTGCCATTGCAGCCAGCGACCGCTGTTGACCAGCGAGCCGTTTTCTTCGGCGAAACAGGTGGTGGGCAGGCGGATGACTTCGGTCTGGATGTCGGCCGTTTGCACATCGTTGTAAGGCCCGACGTTGCGCCAGAACTCCGAGGTTTCGGTGGCCAGCGGGTCCATCACCACCAGCCACTTGAGCTTGGCAAGTGCCTTCATCACCCGGTTCTTGTCCGGCAAGGCGGCGATCGGGTTGAAGCCCTGGCACATGTAGCCGTTGACCTGGCCCTTGCCCATCATGTCGAACATTTTCAGGATGTCGTAGCCGGGAATGTCCAGTTTCGGCAGCCAGTCGTAGCCCCAGTGATTCTCGGCGGTGGCATTGGCGCCGTACCAGGCTTTCATCAGGCTGACGTGGAACTTGCCGTAGTTCTGCCAGTAGGACATCTGCCCGGGACGCAGCGGTTTGAGTGCGCGTTTGGCGATGTAGGCGTTGTAGTCCTGTTCGGCTTCGGCCGGCAGGGTCAGGTAACCGGGCAGCAAGTTGGAGAGCAAGCCGAGGTCGGTCAGGCCCTGGATGTTGGAGTGCCCGCGCAAAGCGTTGACGCCACCGCCCGGCATGCCGATGTTGCCCAACAGCAGTTGCACCATGGCCGCACTGCGGATCATCTGCGAGCCGATCGAGTGCTGGGTCCAGCCCAGGGCGTAGAGAATCGTCATGGTTTTGCCCGGTTGCGAGCACGTGGCGATCTCTTCCCAGATTTTCTGCATCGCGTCGGTGGGCATGCCACAGACCTGACTGGCCAGCTCCAGGGTGTAGCGGCTGTAATGCTGCTTCATCAATTGATAGACGCAGTGTGGGTCCTGCAAGGTCGGGTCGACTTTGGCAAAGCCGTCCTCGCCGATCTCATAACCCCAGCCGGACTTGTCGGTGTAGCTGCGCTTGCTCGCGTCGTAACCGCTGAACAAGCCGTCCTCGAAACCGAAGCCAGCCTTGACGATGAACGACACGTCCGTATAGGCCCGCACGTATTCATGCTGGATCTTGTCTTCGGTCAGCAGGTAATTGATCAGCCCGCCCATGAAGGCGATGTCGGTGCCGGTGCGGATCGGCGCGTAATAGTCCGCCACCGAGGCCGTACGGGTGAAACGCGGGTCGACCACAATCAGCCGCGCCTTGTTGTGGGCTTTGGCTTCGGTGACCCATTTGAAACCGCAAGGGTGCGCTTCTGCTGCGTTGCCGCCCATCACCAGAACCAGATTCGCGTTGGCGATATCGGTCCAGTGGTTGGTCATGGCACCACGGCCATACGTCGGGGCAAGACTTGCCACCGTCGGGCCATGTCAGACACGTGCCTGGTTATCGAACCCCAGCATGCCCAGACTGCGAATGACCTTGTGGGTGATGTAACCCGCTTCGTTGGACGAGGCCGAGGCCGCGAGGAAACCGGTGGTCAGCCAGCGGTTCACCGTTTGCCCCTGGGCGTTCTTCTCGATGAAGTTGGCGTCACGGTCGGCCTTCATCAGGTCGGCGATACGGTCCAGCGCTTCATCCCAGGAGATCCGCGTCCACTCCTTGGTGCCGGGCTTGCGCACTTGCGGGTATTGCAGACGGCTGGGGCTGTGAATGAAGTCGAGCAGGCCTGCGCCTTTTGGGCAGAGGGTGCCGCGATTGACCGGGTGGTCGGCATCGCCTTCGATGTGAATGATGCTCTGGGCGACATTCTTCGCATTGTCGCCCTGGCTGTACATGATCAAGCCGCAGCCGACCGAGCAGTACGGGCAGGTGTTGCGGGTTTCATGGGTATGGGCGAGCTTGAAATGACGCACTTGTTCGGCGAAGGCTGGCGTCGGGGCCATGCCCAGCGCGCCGAGGCTAGAGCCTGCAAGGCCGAGACCAGCGACCTTGAAGAACTGACGACGGTTGAGGTCCATCGTGCACTCCTGATCAGGTGGAAACCCGGTGCGTTGGCCGGGTTTTTCTGGACGATCACGGTGACGGCAACGGAACTACCGCCAATTAGAACTTTAGACAATGTTGTGCTGTGCGGTCTGAAAACCGACCGTCGGCGGCTTGCCGGTCATGCTCCGTTGCACAACTCGCCAGCGGTGAAGGTTGGCGCTTATCATGGCCGCCGGATTACCCCCTCTGCCTTTTATGAGACTGAGCATGACTTTCGATTTTGATCAGGTGTTCGACCGCCATGGCACCGGCAGTACCAAGTGGAGCCGTTACCCGGCCGACGTGTTGCCGATGTGGGTCGCCGACATGGACTTCGCCGCACCGCCAGCGATCATTCAGGCCCTGCAAAAACGCCTGGAACACCCGATGCTCGGTTACAGCGTGGCCCAGGATGACTTGCGCGACGCCATCGTCGCCGACCTGTGGAACAAGTACGCCTGGCGCGTGCAGCCCCAGGAACTGGTGTTCCTGCCGGGTATCGAGTCGGGCTTCAACATGGCCCTGCATGCACTGGTTCAGCCGCAACAGAACGTGGTCGTGCAAACGCCCAACTACCCGCCACTGCGCCATGCGCCGGGCCATTGGCAGCTGAACAAAGTCGAACTGGACTTCAACGCGCTGGCCGATGGCACGTATACCACGCCACTCGACGCCTTGCGCCAGGCGCTGCAAGGCGGCGGTGCGCTGCTGTTGAGTAACCCGCATAACCCGCTGGGCAAGGTCTTCCCGCGCGAAGAACTGCAAGCGGTTGCCGACATCTGCCTGGAACAGAATGCCTGGATCATCTCCGACGAGATCCATTCCGAGCTGTGCTTCGATGGGCGCGTGCATATTCCGACCGCCTCGCTCAGTCCAGAGATCGCCAAACGCACCATCACCCTGATGTCGGCCAGCAAGGCCTACAACATCGCCGGCCTGAAGACTGCGTTCATGATCATTCAGGACGCAGCGCTGCTCCATCGGGTCAATCATGCCCGCTGCGGTATGGTCGACAGCGTCAACCCGCTGGGCCTGGAAGCCACCCGCGTCGCCTACAGCGAAGGCCATCCCTGGCTGACTGAACTCATGGCCTACCTGCAAAGCAATCGGGATTATCTGGTGGAGGCGGTTCGCACGCGGTTGCCGGGTGTGACCATGAACGTTCCCCAGGGCACTTATCTGGCGTGGCTCGATTGCACGGCACTGGGGCTGGACAACCCGCAGCAATTCTTCCTCGAACAGGCCAAGGTCGGGCTGAGCGCCGGGCTGGATTTCGGCGATCACGCCCAGCAATTCGTGCGCCTGAACTTCGGCTGCCCACGGGCGTTGCTGGAAGAAGGGATTGCGCGGATGGAGCGTAGTTTGCGTAACCGTAAGGTCTGACTCCACTCGGACTCAATGACACAACACATCCCTTGTGGGAGCAGGCTCGCTCCCACAAGGGGATTTGTGTGCCTTCTCGACCGCCCACCAGCGCGGCAGTAATTGCTTGACCTTGCTCTCGCAAAACCGGTCGTCGATCAGCATCACCATCCCTTGATCCTGCCGGGTACGGATCACCCGCCCCGCTGCCTGCACCACTTTCTGCACGCCGGGAAACAGGTAGGTGTAGTCATAACCGGCACCGAAAATCGCCGCCATGCGCTGTTTCATCTGTTCATTGACCGGATTGAGTTGCGCCAGCCCCAGGGTGGCGATGAAGGCGCCAATCAATCGTGCGCCGGGCAAATCGATGCCTTCACCGAACGCGCCACCCAGCACCGCAAACCCGATGCCCTGCCCGTCGGCGGTGAACTGGTCGAGAAATTCCTGACGCTGTGCTTCCCCCATGCCCCGGGACTGCGACCACAGCGTGATCTGCGGATACCGCTCGGCCAGCAACTGCGCCACTTGCTGCAAATAATCGAAACTGCTGAAAAACGCCAGATAGTTGCCGGGCCGTTGGCTGAACTGTTTGGCGATCAGCTCGACGATGGGCGCAAGGGACGCCTGACGGTGGACGAACCGCGTGGATATCTGGCTGACGATGTGTACTTGCAGCTGATCGGCGTGAAATGGCGATTCCACATCGATCCATACCGTATTCGCCGGAGTGCCCAGCAAGTCGGCGTAGTAATGCCGGGGGCTCAGGGTCGCGGAAAACAGCACCGTGCTGCGCGCTGCGGTCAGGCGCGGGCGGATGAAACCGGCGGGCACCACATTGCGCAGGCACAGCTGCGACAGGTTGCGCTTGCGCTCGAGGTCGCGCTTGCTGATGTCGAATAGAAAATGCTCGTCGAACAGTTCAGCCACGCGGCCGAATTGCAGCATGTCGAAGTAAAAATTCTGCAACCCGCTGTCCAGCCCCTGAGGGTGATCATTCAGGTAGTCGCCGATGCTCGCGCAGCACAAGGACAAGGCCTGAAGCAGTTTTTCCGGGGCTTTGTCGTAGGCCTGATAGGGGCCGAGTTGCTGATCGTGCAGGGCATTCCATTCACGATTGACCCGCTGCAAGGATCTCTTCAACGGCTCAGGCGCGGTTTTTCGTACGCCGTTCAAGGTCGCCTGGTCGAGGCTGGCGCTGTACATCTGCCGGCCGCGCTCCACCAGGTTGTGGGCCTCGTCCACCAGCACCGCGACGTTCCAGTTATTGGCCTGGGCCAGCCCGAACAACAACGCGCTGAAGTCGAAATAGTAGTTGTAGTCGGCGACCACCACGTCCGCCCAGCGGGCCATTTCCTGGCTCAGGTAATAAGGACAAACCTCGTGCTGCAGGGCTATCTCACGCAAAGCACTCTGGTTCAGCAGGCTCAGTTCACTGGCGGCCTGGCGCGCGGCCGGCAGGCGATCATAAAAACCCTGGGCCAACGGGCAGGACTCGCCGTGGCAGGCTTTGTCCGGGTGTTCGCAAGCCTTGTCCCGGGCAATCATCTCGAGGATTCGCAACGGCTGCGCATCGGCGCTGTCGAGGATGACGCGGGCGGCGTCCAGCGCCAGTTTGCGCCCCGGGGTTTTCGCCGTGAGAAAAAACACCTTGTCCAGTTGCTGCGGCGCCAGGGCCTTGAGCATCGGGAACAGTGTGCCGATGGTCTTGCCGATACCGGTCGGCGCCTGGGCCATCAGGCAGCGACCGGTGCTGACCGCCTTGAACACCGATTCGGCCAGATGCCGTTGGCCGGGGCGAAAATCGGCATGGGGAAAGCTCAGCTGTTGAGCCGCCAGATTGCGCCCTTCCCGATGGGCCATTTCCTGCTCGGCCCAGTGCAGGAACAACCCGCAGTGGTGCTCGAAGAACAGCTGCAATTCAGCGGCGCTGAAGGTCTCGACCAGACGGGTTTCTTTTTCGCTGACGATGTCGAAATACACCAGCACCAGGTCGATCTGCGCCAGATCCAGTTTCCGGCACATCAACCAGCCATAGACTTTCGCCTGCGCCCAGTGCAACTGCCGGTGGTTGGCCGGTTGCTTGCTCAGGTCGCCCCGGTAGGTTTTGACTTCTTCGAGGCAGTTTTGCCCCGGATCGTAGCCGTCCGCCCGGCCTTTCACGGTCAAGGTTTGATACTGGCCCTCGAGCGCGACCTCATTCTGATAACCCTCGCTGCGTCGTGACGCCACCGTGCGATGGCCGACAATGCCTTCCAGCGCGGTTGGCGACGGGGTGAAGCGCAGGTCAAGGTCGCCGACCTTGGCGGTGAATTCACACAACGCCCGCACCGCGATGCTGTAGCTCAAGCGCCCTGCTCCACCCATTGCACGTAGCAAACGGCAATCGGCATCTGGTGCTCGTGACAGAACTCCAACCAACGTACCTGATTATCTTGCAGGCGATCGCCGGGGCCTTTTACTTCAATCATCCGGTAGGTCTTGTGTTGCGGCCAGAATTGGATCAGGTCCGGCATACCGGCACGGTTGGCCTTGATGTCGAGCAGCAGTCGATTGAACCAGTGCTTGAGGTGTTCGGCGGGCAGACAGTCGAGCGCCTGCTCCAGCAGTTCCTCGCTCAGCGCGCCCCAGAATACGAACGGCGACTGCACACCCCACTTGGCGATGTAACGCTCGCGGATGGTCTGGGCGTAACGCCCGTCATCGAGTTCGGCGAGGCAGGCCTGGAACAGATCCGCACGCCGCACATGAAAGTCTTCGTTGTGCAGGTCCACCGGCCCGCGCTGGAATGGGTGAAAAAATGCCCCCGGCAACGGGGCGAAGATCGCCGGCCAGCACAGCAACCCGAACAGCGAGTTGATCAGGCTGTTCTCGACGTAATGCACCGGTGCCAACTCGTCCGCCAGATGCGCCTGAACGTAATACTCCACCGACAACGCCGGATCGTGCCGGGGCAATTGCAGGTCCAGACGCTGCATGGCCCGCGGGGCTGGCCGCTTGATCGGCGGCCCGCCCAGTTTGCGCCGCAGCCTGGGCAGCACGCGTAATAAATGCTGATGTTCGGTGGCGCTTTCCGGGGCTTGCTCGGCGTGGCTCGCCAGGTCCATCGCCAGTTGAAATTCACCACAGCGCTCCAGCACCCGAATCAGCCGCAGGCGCGCGCCGGGGTAGGCGCAATCGCGGTAGAGGCTCAGGGCGGTGGAAAAATCCGCCATGCGTTCGCAGTGCTGAGCGATCTGGAACAGCAATTTGGCCCGACGTCTTTGCAGCCAGGGATTGGCGAGTTCCAGCCCGTTGATCTGCTCCACAACCACCGCCACGTCTTCACCGGCCTCGAAATGCTGCTGACAGTTGTGCAGGAACAGGCAGGCGTCGACGTCCTCGCGACTGCGCAAGCCTCGGGACTCAGCGCAAAACTCGACTTTCTCGTAGATGTAGATGCCCAGGTCGGCCAGCACGAATTCCGACCAGTCCTGATAAAGGTTGCCGAAGAACATCAGGCGCAGACGGTCGCACAGGCCCATGATGGTCAGGCTGAACAGCCGGTCATCCAGTGCCGGGCACCACTGGGCAAAACGTTGCTTTTGGGGAAACTGCTCGCTCAGGGCCGGCAGCCAATCGCTCTTTTTACCTTTCGGTTGATCGATGGCGTCGCCAAAACACTGGAGAATCTCGGCCTTGAGCAGCACCTCGAATACTTCCTCGATGGGCAATGGCATCTGCTCATCGATCCAGCCCAATGCCAGCAGCGGCGCCGCGGCACTGGCGATGTCGCCGATCTCGACGTAACTCAGTTTGCCGGCCCTGAAATGCACGCCCTTGCGCATCACCAGCCTGACCAGCAAAGCCTGGGACTCGCGGGGCAGTCGGTTGAAGTCGCGAATGAAGTCCTGCTCTTCGATGCGGAGTACATCGGCATAACGATGCTCAAGCCAATCAAGCACTTGCATGAAGTTGTTCAAGTAATAGAACGGGTCATCGAGCGGATTTACAATCACGGGCAATCGGGCCATGGCAAGCGAATACTGGTTATGCGTACAGATACCAGCTATGCCCCACCCGGTGCAAACGGAAAAGGATCAGTGGCGACGCAATCGGGCAATTTTCGGGTGACCATCGAACTTTCTGCCATTCCATCGCACCAACGGCGTTAGAAGCACGATGAGGATTGATCTCGAATGAGGCGTTCGCATTGTTTTTATTGAGTGATGGAGGTGTGTATGAATATCAAGACTCTGGCTTTGCCCCTGGCGGTAGCGGCCTTTCTGGCCCTGGCCGGTTGCTCGACGCCAACGGTCGTGACCCTGCAGAACGGCACCCAGTATTTGACCAAGGACATGCCGAACACCAAGGGCAAGGACGGCTTCTTCGAGTTCGAGGATATTTCCGGGGCGAAAGTGCAAGTCCGCGCCGATGACGTGGCCACGATTCGCAAGGAAGACTGATCCCCTGCGTTCGGCTGTAGCAGCTGTCGAGCCTGCGAGGCTGCGTTCGGCTGCGCAGCAGTCGTGAAATCAGGCACTGCGGTGTTTCAGCTAAACCGGGGATTTACGACGACTTCGTCGCCGAACGCAGCCTCGCAGGCTCGACAGCTGCTACACAAGGAGTGCATCGCGGGCTTTAAAGCGCCTGTGCGATCGCCTTGCCGACCTCCTGAGTTGAGCTCTGCCCGCCGAGGTCCGGAGTAATCGGCCCCTCGGCAATCACCCTTTCAATCGCTTGCAGAATCCCATCATGAGCGGCTCGATAACGCTCATCGCCGTTGCCCAGAAAATCCAGCATCAACGCGCCAGACCAGATCATCGCGATCGGGTTGGCGATGTTGCGCCCGTAGATATCCGGAGCAGAGCCATGCACCGGTTCGAACAGCGACGGAAACCGCCGCTCGGGATCGAGGTTGGCCGACGGTGCGATGCCGATGGTGCCGGCGCAGGCCGGGCCTAGGTCGGACAGAATGTCGCCGAACAGGTTCGACGCCACCACCACATCAAACCGGTCCGGTTGCAGCACAAAACGCGCGCACAGGATGTCGATGTGCTGCTTGTCCCAGGTGATGTCCGGGTACTGCGCGGCCATCAACGCCGTGCGCTCGTCCCAGTACGGCATGCTGATGGAAATCCCGTTGGATTTGGTCGCCGCCGTCAGGCGTTTGCGCGGTCGGGTCTGGGCCAGGTCGAAGGCGAACTTGAGAATCCGGTCCACGCCGCGCCGGGTGAACACCGACTCTTGCAGCACGAATTCATGCTCGGTGCCTTCGAACATCTTGCCACCGACCGAGGAATACTCGCCCTCGGTGTTCTCGCGGATCACCACGAAATCGATGTCCCCCGGTTTGCGCCCGGCCAGCGGGCACGGCACGCCGGGAAACAACCGAACCGGGCGAATGTTCACGTATTGGTCGAAGTCGCGGCGAAACTTCAGCAGCGAGCCCCACAGGGAAATGTGGTCCGGCACCTTGTCTGGCCAGCCGACGGCGCCAAAGTAGATCGCGTCGAAACCCTTGAGCTGGTCGAACCAATCGTCGGGCATCATCTGCCCATGTTCCAGGTAGTAATCGCAGTGAGCCCAGTCGAGCACTTCGATGCTCAACTCCAGTTGCCACTTCTTCGCGGCCTGCTCCAGTACCCGCAAGCCTTCGGGCAGGACTTCCTTGCCGATGCCATCGCCGGCAATCGCGGCGATTCTGAATGGTTTACTCATCAATCATGCCTCGCAAAATGACAGTGCAATCGTTGCCGGGTTACAGCCCACCGATGTGGAAGGCTTTGACTTCAAGGTATTCATCCAGGCCGTACTTGCTGCCTTCGCGGCCCAGCCCAGACTGCTTGATGCCGCCGAACGGTGCGACTTCCATGGAAATGATCCCGGTGTTGAGGCCGACCATGCCGAATTCCAGCGCCTCGCCGAACCGCCAGGACCGGCGCAAGTCCTGAGTGAAATAGTAGGCACCCAGACCAAAAGGCGTGGCATTGGCCAAGGCGAGCGCTTCGGCCTCAGAGGTAAACCGCATCAATGGCGCCACCGGGCCGAAGGTTTCTTCATTGGCCAGCAACATGCCGGCGTGGGTGTCGCCAAGGACGGTTGGCTGAACGAACTGGCTGTCGCCCTCCGGAATACCGCCGCAGAGCAAACGCGCGCCCTGGCTCAGGGCATCGTCGATGTGCCGGGCGACTTTGCTCACCGCCGCCGGGTTAATCAGCGGGCCGATGGTCACGTCGGCGTCCAGGCCATTGCCGACTTTGAGCTTGCCGACCTCTTCCACCAGTCGCTGGGCGAAGCGTTCGTAGATGCCGTCCTGCACCAGAATGCGGTTGGCGCAGACGCAGGTCTGCCCGGCATTGCGGAACTTGCTGAGCATGATGCCGGCCACGGCCTGCTCCAGGTCGGCGTCGTCGAACACAATGAACGGCGCGTTGCCGCCCAGTTCCAGGCTCAAGCGCTTGATGTGTTCGGCACTCTGGCGCATCAGTAGCCGACCGACCGCGGTGGAACCGGTGAAGGATATTTTGCGTACCGTCGGGTTGCCGGTCAGCTCTTCGCCGATGCCGGCGGGCATCCCGGTCAGCACGTTGAACACCCCGGCCGGAATGCCGACGCGTTCGGCGAGTACGGCCAGGGCCAGGGCCGACAACGGGGTCAGGTCCGAGGGTTTAACGATGATCGGGCACCCGGCGCCCAGGGCCGGCGCGCACTTGCGGGTGATCATCGCGTTGGGGAAATTCCACGGGGTGATCGCGGCGCAAACGCCGACCGGTTGCTTGAGGGTCAGCAGGCGACGGTCGCCGCTGGGGGCCGGCATGGTTTCGCCGTAGACCCGGCGGGCCTCTTCGGCGAACCATTTGACGAACCCGGCACCGTAGCGGATTTCACCCTTGGCTTCGTTCAGCGGCTTGCCCTGCTCGCAGGTCATGATCAAGGCGAGGTCGTCGAGGTTGTCGATCATCGCCTGATACCAGCGCTCCAACAGCGCTGCACGCTCCGCCGCCGGGCGCGCACGCCACGCCGGCCAGGCCCGCTCGGCGGCTTCGATGGCGCGTCGGGTTTCCACGCCCTGCATGGCCGGCACCCGGGCGAGCAACTGGCCGGTGGCCGGGTCGATGACGTCCAGGGTTGCGGCGTTATCGGCGCCGATCCACTGCCCGTCCACATAAGCGAGTTCTGCTAAAAGGCTGGGGTCTTTCAAACGATTCTTGAGCATGGTCGAGTCCTGATCCGAGACATTTCCCAGTCTAGGGAGACGCCACGGATGAGGATGCTGAAAGCGTTTGATGGGCAGTGTTGGATGCTGAAATTCGCGGTGGGACGGCAGGCTCTACCGACTGATCGTCCCCACGCTCTGCGTGGGAATGCTTCAATGGACGCTCTGCGTCCGCTCTTGGGACGCAGAGCGTCCCGGGCTGCATTCCCACGCGGAGCATGGGAACGATCATTCAAAAGATCTTGACGATTTCAAAGTTTCAGGGAGCCCAGCAATCCTTCCAGAAACCTCTCCCCAGCCTGCATCTGGCTGATCTCGATGAACTCGTCCGGCTTGTGCGCCTGTTCGATCGAGCCCGGGCCGCAGACCACTACCGGCACGTCCAGACGCTGCTTGAACAACCCGCCTTCGGTGCCGAACGAGACTTTGGCGGTGCCGGTATCCGGGGCGGCGAAGTTTTTCAGGAAGCGCACCGCTTCAACGCTCGGGTGGGTATCGAGGCCCGGATAGACATTGAGGGTTTCGATCTCGATGTCTGCCACGCTGGACAGCTTTTTCGCCTCGCGCACGATCACTTCGGCACGCTCGCGCATCTGCTCCAGGAACTGGTCCAGATCGTCCGCCGGCAAGTTACGTACCTCGAAATCCAGGGTGCACAGGTTCGGCACGATGTTCAGCGCCTTGCCTCCGACAATCTGCCCCACGTGCACGGTGCTGTAAGGCACGTCGTAATCGGCATCCTGCGCGCCCTGCTCTTGCAGGTGTTGCTGGCTCTGGCGCAGTGCCGCGATGAAATCGCAGGCCACATGAATCGCATTGACCGAACGCGGTGCCAAGGAGGAATGCGCTTCCAGACCACGGCAGTAAGTGCGGTAAGAACCCTTGCCCTTGTGCCCCAGCACGAACTGCATGTTGGTCGGCTCACCGATCAGGCACAAAAAAGGTCGTACCGGCGCCAGGTGCAGCACGTCGAGCAAACGGCGCACACCGACACAACCGGTTTCTTCGTCATGGGACAGGGCGATTTGCAGCGGTCGGCTCAACGAACGGTCGGCGGCATCGAGCATGGCGTCGATGGCCAACGCGATAAACCCCTTCATGTCGCAACTGCCCCGCCCGTAAATCCGCCCGTCCTGTACCGTCGCCTGAAACGTCGGGAAGGTCCAGGCCTGCCCCGCCGCCGGCACCACGTCGGTGTGGCCAGACAACAGAATGCCCGGTAATTCCTTGGGGCCGGTACTGGCGAACAGGTTGGCCTTCTTGCCGCTTTCGTCCTTGACGATCAGCGACTCGATGCCCTTGGTCAGCAGCAAATCGCGCACGTATTCGATCAGGGCCATGTTCGACTCCGAAGACACGGTGTCGAAGGCCATCAGGCGTTTGAGAATCTCCAGTACGCGGGGTTTCATGAGGCCTTGCTCCTTTGCTCGGTTGTCCGTTGTTCGGCTGAAGGGGCGAACCGGCGGATGGAGAACGGTTCAATCGAAGTGCTGGTGCTGCCGGTACTGATCAATTCGGCCATCACGTCGCCGACGCCTGGGCCGAGCTGGAAGCCGTGACCGCAGAAGCCGAACGCGTAGTACAAACCGTCAACGTTGCCGCTGGGGCCCATTACGGGCAGGGAATCGGGCAGATAGCCTTCAATGCCGCTCCATACGCGGATGATGTTCAGGTTGCCGACACCCGGCAGCAGGCGACGCATCTGATCCATTTGATTGAGGATGCTGCGCGGCTCGACATAGGCGCGGCGGTTGAGCATGTCCGGTTTACTGCGGTAGCCGCCGCCGATGATGATGTTGCCGCGCGGGATCTGCCGGAAGTAGATCACTTCCTCGGGAATTTTGGTGTACACGCCGATCACCGTCGGCAACGCGTACGGCACTGGTTCAGTCACGGCCATTTGCGGGCCGTGGGTATCCAGCGGCACCGGCTCGCCGAACTGCGCCGAGAGCTTCTGGCCCCAGGCGCCGGCGGTGATCAGCAAACGCTCGGCGCAGAACTGGCGGCCGTCGGTGGTGGTCACCGTGAACTCGCCGGCCACTTTCTGCACCTCGGCGACTTCGGTCTGTTCCTCGATCCGTGCCCCGAGGCGGCGGGCAGCCCGGGCAAATGCCGGCGCGGCCAGACGCGGGTTGGCGTGGCCGTCGTGGGGCGCGTAAGAACCGCCCTTCACGTCCGGCCCGAGGAACGGAAAGCGCTGGTGCAGCTCGGCGCCACGATAGATTTTCAAATCCAGCTGCGCCGCCTCGGGCGCTGCCGCATAGGCTTCCAGTTCAGGGATTTCATCCTCGCGGTAACACACGCGCATGTGCCCACTGGCAATGAATTCGAGGTCGTCGTCGATCAGCTCTGGCAAGCGCTTCCACAGCGCCCAGGAACGGTTGGCCAACTCCAGTTGACCAAGGAAGCGGCCCTGACGCCGGACGTTGCCGAAGTTCACCCCGCTGGCGTACTGACCGATCTGGTCGCGCTCCAGCAAAATCACCGACTGCCCGCGCTGACGCAGGAAAAACGCTGCCGCCGAGCCCATCAGGCCGCCGCCGACAATCACCACATCGGCTTTGTGTAGCGTCATGGCGACACCTCCTCGGTGAGCATCGAAAGGGGTTTGACCGGCGCCTGCCCACGCTGCCGGCCGACCTGTTGCACGCTGACGCCCGCTGCGGCGGCGATCACTTCGGCCCCGGCCTGGGAGCAATAACGCCCCTGGCAGCGGCCCATGCCGACCCGGCTGAAGGCCTTGGCCCGATTGACTTCACAGGCCCCCTTCTCACTGACGGTACGGCGCAACTCGCCGGCGCTGATCATCTCGCAGCGACAGACGATGGCTGAGTCCGGCAAGGCTTTGGCTTGCGCCGCAGGCCAGGGAAACGCCTGGGCCAGGCCGAGGCGAAACTCATCCATCACCGCCAGCGCGTGCCGTTGTTCGTCACGCAAACCGGCGTTCACCGGTTGCTGCAAATCTTCCAGCAACGCCATCGCCACCAGTCGCCCGGCGTGCTCGGCGGCATCGGCGCCGCGAATCTTCGAACCGTCCCCGGCGGCATACACACCGTTGACCGAGGTGCGGCCCTCTTCATCGACGGCCAGCCACCATTGGCTGGACGCTTCGTCAAAGCGCATGCGGCAACCGGCCAGATCGGCCAATTGGGTTTCCGGGCGCAAGTGATAACCCAATGCCACAGCATCACAATCCACCGTTAACGTCTCACCGCGAGCGGTACGCCCCCGTACACCACTGACACCGCTGGCCGCATCGCCCTGCACCTGAAGCGGCGAAATCCCCAGATGCACCGGGATTTTCGCCCGGTACAACTGCGCCAGTAGCTTCATCCCGGTGAACAGCAATCCCGGACGCGCCATCAGCTTCGGCAGTGCCGCGATGCGCTTGCTGATGGGCGAAGTGTCGAGCACCGCCACCACATTGGCACCAGCTTTGACATATTGGCTGGCGACCAGATACAGCAACGGCCCGCTGCCCATGAACAGCACGCGGTGGCCGATGGAAACCGCCTGGGACTTGAGCGCGATCTGCGCGCCGCCAAGGCTGTAGGTGCCTGCCAACTGCCAGCCTTCGATCGGCATCAAGCGGTCGGTGGCGCCGGTGCACAGAATTAGCGCGTCATAATCCACCGTCGAATGCTTGCCCTGGCTGACGCAGCACAATTGCCCCGGCGTCAGGTTCCACACCAGCGTGTCGGGGCGGTAGTCGATTTGCCCGCGCAAACGGTCGAAGCTCTGGTGCAGGTTTTTCGCCTTGGCCGCTTCGGTGCCATACAGGGTGGCGTAATCCCGGGTAAAACCTTCGGGCTGACGGCGGTAGATCTGCCCGCCATCCCGGCGATTCTCGTCGATCAGAATCGGTTTGAGGCCAGCGGCCAGTAGCGTTTCGGCACAGCGAATGCCGGCCGGCCCGGCGCCGACAATAACGATTCGTTGAGCGCTCAGCCGTGCAGTGGCCATATCGCCTCCGGTTGTTTGGTGACGATGTCCAGCCCTTCGCGGACTTCGTTGGAGCAGGCGCGCAAACGTTCGCCGCTGCGGGTCCAGACCCAGCAATCCTGGCAGGCGCCCATCAGGCAGAAACCGGCGCGGCGACCCGAATCGAACTCTGATTGGCGCAGCGCCGAGCCCTGGGTCAGTAACGCGACCATCAGCGTGTCGCCCTGCAATGCCTCGATAGGTGAACCGTCCACCGTCAGTTGGACGGTCGGCCGGCCCTGCTCGGCCAACCTCACAAAACGCCCTTTCATGCATAGGCTCCCAGGCTCATGGTGGATAAACCCTGCTGAGTCTTCAGCAACTCGGCACTGTCGTGATGACAAAGAATTTCGCTACCGCCGTCGATGATCCGCCGGTTCGGCGCGGTGTGATTGCACAGGCCGTCGACCCGCACCGGGCAGCGACTGAGAAAAGTGCACAGCTCCGGCACATTGGCCTTGGCGCCGATTGGCGGCAGCGTGCCGCACGTGGTGCCGCAGTTTTCCAGCCAGCCCTGACGCAGTTCCGGTACCGAATGGATCAACAGGTCGGTGTAGGGATGGAACGGTGCCTGGGCAAACGACTGCCGACTGCCGGCCTGGACCTTGTGGCCGCTGTACATCACCACAATGTCGTCGCACAGCGCGCGCACGGTGGAAATATCGTGACTGATGAACAGATACGACACGCCCAGTTGCTGACGCAGGTCGCGCAGCAGTTCGAGAATCGCCGCGCCGACCACGGTGTCCAGCGCCGAGGTCACCTCGTCGCAGAGGATCAGGTCCGGTTTGGCCGCCAGGGCCCGCGCCAGGTTGACTCGCTGCTTTTGCCCGCCAGACAGCTCATTCGGACGGCGTTCGGCCATGGCGCGCGGCAAGCGCACCAGGTCCAGCAGTTCGCCGATACGCTCGCGCAACGCAGCGCCCTTGAGGCCGAAGTACATTTTCAGCGGACGGCTCAGAATGGTGCCGACGCTGTGCATCGGGTTGAGCGCGGTGTCGGCATTCTGGAACACCATCTGAATCCGTCGGAACTGCTCATCGGTGCGCTCGGACAGGCTGCCGCCCAGTGGCTGACCATCGAAGGTCAGGCCGCCCAATGCCGGCGTCAGCAACCCGGCCACCACCCGCGCCAGGGTCGACTTGCCGGAGCCCGACTCGCCAATCACGCCGATGGCCTGGCCTCGGCGCACGGTCAGGTCGATGTCTTCGAGCACGCGAATCGCCGGCATGCCTTGCAGGTTCTTGTTGCCGTAACCGGCGGTCAGCCCCTGGATGGTCAGCAGCGGTGTTTCTTCGGCGATGCCGCAGGGTGGGCGAATCGTCGTGTCCGGCCGTGCCGCCAACAGCAGGCTGCGGGTGTATTCGTGGGCCGGGCCTTTGAGCAGTGGCGCGGTGGCGCTCTGCTCGAAAATCTGCCCGCCATTGAGCACTACAATCTGATCGGCCATCTGCGCGACCACGGCCAAATCATGGGACACATAGACCGCCGTCGCGCCACGCTCGCGGACCACCCGCTTGAAGGCGCGCAGCACGTCGATCTGCGTCGTCACGTCGAGGGCGGTGGTCGGCTCGTCGAGCACCACCAGCAACGGGTCGCTGATCAGCGCCATGGCCGCCATCACCCGTTGCAACTGCCCGCCAGACACCTGATGCGGATAACGCTGACCGATGTGATCGGGATCCGGCAGGGCCAGGTCGCGGAACAGTTCGACGGCTTTGGCTTCCAGCACGGCCCGGCTGCCCAGGCCGTGAATCAATGCGCCCTCCACCACTTGATCGATGAGTTTCTTCGCCGGGTTGAATGCAGCGGCGGCGCTCTGGGCGATGTACGACACCCGATTGCCGCGCAGGCCTTGCAGTTCGCTTTCGCTCAACGCCAGCATGTCGTGCTCGCCGACCTGCACCACGCCGGACGCCAATCTGCAACCGCGTCGGGCATAGCCGAGCAGCGCCAGGGCGATGGTGGTCTTGCCGGAGCCGGACTCACCGATCAGCGCCAGTACTTCGCCTTTGGCCAGGGAGAAGCTCACGCCCTTGACGATTTCCACCTCGCCACGCTCGCCGCAAGCGACCACGCGCAGGTCTTCGACTCGAATCAAATCACTCATTTCAATGACCTCCCGTACGTCGACTACGCCGTGACGACAGTCGGTCGATGAACAGATTCACGCCGATGGTCAGGGTGCCGATGGCCAACGCCGGGATCACGATGGCCGGCGCGCCCTGATTGAGGCCACCGATGTTCTCCCGCACCAGCGATCCCAGGTCGGCATCCGGCGGTTGCACGCCGAGGCCGAGGAAGCTCATGCCGCTGAGCAGCAGCACGATGAAACCGAAGCGCAACCCCAGGTCGGTCAGCACCGGGTTGAGCATGTTCGGCAGGATTTCCACGCAAGCGATGTACAACCGGCGCTCGCCACGGGTGCGGGCCACTTGCACATACTCCAGCGCTTCGATATTCACCGCCATGCTGCGGGCGATGCGGAACGCGCCTGGGGTGAAACTCAGGACTGCGGTGCAGATCAGCAACAGCACCGAAGAACCGAACGCCGAAACCATGATCAACGCCAGCATCTTGCTCGGGATGGAAATAAAGGCATCCATCAAACGGCTGATCACTTCATCCAGCCATTTCGGTGAGACCACCGACAACAGCGCACATCCGGTACCCAACGTGCTGGCCAACACCGCCGAAATCAGCGCCAGGCCAACAGTGAACCGCGCGCCGACGAGGATCCGGCTGAGCATGTCGCGGCCCAGGTAATCGGTGCCCAACGGGTAAGCCGCGCTGAGGCTATCGAACACGTTATCGGAGATCACTTCACCCACTGGGTGCGGCGCCAGCCAAGGGCCGAAGATAGCCACCAGCAACCAGATCACACACATCGCCGCCCCGACCAGGCCGAGCCACGATGGCCCATGGGAGACCTTGCCCAGCGCCAGCTCGGGTCCGGCAGGCGCCGATTTCGCAATGAGATCGTTCATTGGTTTCTCAGCCTCGGATTGGAAAGAATCGCGCACAGGTCGGCAATCAGCACCAACCCCAGGTACGCCGTACAAAACAGCATGGTGCAGGCCTGAACCAGCGCCATGTCACGGTTGGTTACCGCATCGACCATCAGGCTGGCGATGCCGGGGTAGTTGAAGATCGTCTCGACGATCACCACCCCGCCCAGCAGGTACGACAGGCTCAGGGCGATGGCATTGGCAATCGGCCCGATGGCGTTGGGCAAGGCATGGCGCAGGACGATCCGCACCGGGCTTACGCCCTTGAGCCGGGCCATTTCCACGTAGGCGCTGTCGAGTTGATCGATCACCGCTGCCCGGGTCATGCGCGCCATTTGCGCGACAATCACGCAGCACAGGGTCATCACCGGCAACGCATAGGTACGCAGAAATTGCAGCGGTGAGGTGATGTCGCTGGCATAGGACAACGCCGACAGCCAGCCCAGGTTCACCGCAAAAATCAGCACCGCCAGGGTCGCCACCAGAAACTCCGGCACGGCGACCAGGGCCAGGGTGATGAAGCTGAGGAAACTGTCGACACGCCCGCCCCGGCCCATGGCCGAACCGATGCCGAGGATCAGCGCCACCGGCACCGACACCAGCGCCGTGACGGCCGCCAGCATCAATGTGTTCGGTACCCGCCCGGCCATCAGCTCGCTGACGGGCAAGGCATTGGACACTGACTGCCCCATGTCGCCGCTCAGCAAGTTCATCAACCAATGCAGGTAACGCACCACACCGGGTTGATCCAGCCCCAGTTTCAGACGCAAGGCCGCCACCTGTTCCGGCGTGGCGAATTGCCCGAGCGCCTGTTGCGCCGCGTCCCCCGGCAGTACCGCCGTGATCGCAAACACGACCATGGACACGATCAACAAGGTCACGATCGCCGCGCCCAGGCGCCGCCCGATCAACCACAGTGTGTTGCTATTCATCGCCCTACCCTCATGCAATAGCCCCGCTTACACCCGTGTGCGGCCGATCAGGCATCGAGCCAGACCTGCTCGGCGAACATGTAGCCCATGAAGCCGCCCAACGGGTTGCTACCGTAGCCCTTGATGCGCTGGTCGACGCCGTCGATGTTGCTGATGAACACCGGCACACCGATGCCGCTGTGTTCATGCACCAGGGTCTGCATGTCGGCGTACATCTTGCTGCGCTTGGCGTCGTCGGTTTCACCCCGGGCGAGCATCAGCAATTGGTCGAACTGATCGTTCTTCCAGCCCGACTCGTTCCATGGTGCGCTGGACTGGAAGAACTGCGAGAACATCACGTCGGCGTTCGGCCGCGGGTTGATGTTGCCGAAGCTCAGCGGATGCTTCATCCAGTGGTTGGACCAGTAGCCATCGCTGGGCAGGCGGTTGACGTCGAGCTTGAGCCCGGCCTGTTTCGCCGATTGCTGCAACAGCACGGCGATGTCCACCGAACCGGTCGCGGCGGGCGATGCCACCAGCGGCATGCTGATGCTTTCCATGCCGGCCTTCTTCAGCAGGAATTTGGCTTTTTCCGGGTCGTAGGCCCGCTGTGGCAGGTCGGCGTTGTAGTAGCGCGAGCCCGGGGAAATCGGATGGTCGTTACCGACGACGGCAAAGCCACGGAACACTGCGGATTTCACTTGTTCACGGTCCAGCAGGTATTTCATCGCCTGAGTGAATTCGGCGCTTTTACCCGGCATCTGGTCCTGACGGATGATCAAGTCGGTGTAGTTGCCCGACGGCGCATCGACGACCCGGTGTTTGGCGCTGGCCTTGATCCGTGTGGTCGAGCGCGGGTTGACCTCGTTGATCATGTGCACGTCGCCCGACAGCAACGCGTTGACCCGTGACGGCTCGTCGGCAATCGCAATGAA
The DNA here is from genome assembly GCF_000282195.1 of Pseudomonas sp. GM18. Taxonomy (GTDB): domain Bacteria; phylum Pseudomonadota; class Gammaproteobacteria; order Pseudomonadales; family Pseudomonadaceae; genus Aquipseudomonas. The sequence goes on along the minus strand of NZ_AKJT01000099.1, from coordinate 3,321 downwards.
TTCGATCTCGTCCAGGTATGGCAGGCCCGGTTTCCAGTAGCCGGTGTTGCGCGCGGCAATCGAGCGCACGCCCGGTTTGAACTCCTTGACCTTGAACGGCCCGGTGCCGATGCCCTGGTTGAAGTCGGTGGTGCCTTCGGGAACGATCAACAAGTGCGACACGGCGAGGATCGACGGCAGCTCGGCGTTCGGCGCGCTCAGGCGGATCTGCACTTCGTGGGTGCCGGTGGCCTTGATCTCTTCGAACTGCGCCATCAGCGGCATGACCTTGGAACCGGTCAGCGGGTCCTTGTGACGCGACAGCGAGAACACCACGTCGGCGGCGCTCAGGGTCTTGCCGTTGTGGAAGGTCACGTCCTTGCGCAGGGTGATGATCCACAGCGTCGCATCGGTGTTGTCGATGCGCTCGGCCAGTTCCAGTTGCGGCACCAGATGGCTGTCGAAACGGGTCAGGCCGTTGTAGAACATGAAGTGACGCACGTAGTCGGTAGACAACGCGCCCTTGGCCGGGTCCAGGGTGTCGGCGGTGGAACTGGACATGCCGGCGACGCGAATCCGCCCGCCCGGCTTGCCTTTGCCCGGGGTCGCCGCTTCTTCGGCGAACAACTTGCCGGCGGCGCCGAACAGGCTACCGGCACCCGCTGCGGCAACACCCGCCACGCCGAGCATCTGCAAGGCGTGGCGACGCGACATACCACGATTGAGGCCTTCGAATACCCGCAGGCTGTCCTGGCCGGAAATCAGTTTCGAGTCGATCTTGTTGTCAGTCATATCAGTTGTACCTGTCGAAAATCAGAAGATTCGAGTGCTCCGGATGTCCGGAGCGTCCTGGAAACGCAAACGACGGTGACGCCACAACATCAACTCAATGCAAATAGTCCTGGAGGCGGTAGTAAGCGCCAACGAACGGCAAGAACCACGGCTTGCCGAAATGTCCGGGAATCGCTGGCCAGTCGAGTTCGCGCCAGGGATTGGCCTCGACTTTGCCGGCCATCACCTCGGCCATCACCTGGCCCATGTGCACCGACATCTGCACCCCATGGCCGCTGTAGCCCATGGAGTGATAAACCCCGCCATGCTGACCGGCGCGAGGCAAACGGTCGGAGGTCATGTCCACCAGCCCGCCCCAGCAGTAGTCGATTTTCACCTCGGCCAACTGCGGGAACATCTGCACCATCGCCGCTTGCAGCACCTTGCCGCTTTTGGCGTCGGACACGCTGTCGGACATGGCAAACCGTGCACGGCCGCCGAACAGCAAGCGGTTGTCCGGGGTCAGGCGAAAGTAGTTACCGATCATGCGGCTGGTGACATAGGCACGCCGACCGGGCAGCAGTTGATCGATCAGCCACTGCGGCAGCACCTCAGTGGCGATCACGAAACTGCCGACCGGCACAATCCGCCGCCGATACCAGCCCAGGCCACCGTGCTGACAAGCGCCGGTCGCCAGCAATACTTGCCCAGCGTGCAAAGAACCCTTGGCGGTGTTGACCCGATAACCGCCGGCCTGGGCCTTCCAGTCCGTCACCGGCGTGCCTTGATAGATCAGCGCGCCGTGACGTGCGGCTGCCTCGGCCAAACCGGTGCCGAAGCGTCCGACGTGCATCTGCACACCATTGCGCTGCAGCAAGCCGCCATGGAACTGCGCCGAATTCACTTCGGCGCGGGTCTGTTCGGCGGATAGCAACTCGACCTCGGCGTCGACTTCCTTGCGAATCAAGTCGCAGGTGCGCGCCAGGCCTTCGTAGTGCAGCGGTTTGGCCGCCAGTTTGAGCTTGCCGTTGCGCTTGAGGTCGCAGGCGATCTGCTCCTGCTCCACCAGGGAGACGACGCTCTGTACTGCGCTTTCATACGCCTGGTAATAGGCCCGGGCCTTGTCGGCACCGAGGCTGGCGCTCAGCCCGGCGTAGTCCTGGGCAACGCCGGTGTTGCACTGGCCGCCGTTGCGTCCGGAGGCTTCGCCGATCACTTTCCCGGCTTCCAGCACCACCACGCTGGCGCCCTTCAAGGCCAGCGCGCGAGCCGCCGCCAGGCCGGTGAAACCGCCACCGACGATGGCCACGTCGACCTGCCCGGGCAATGCACCGGGCTGAGCACCGGTGAAGGCCGGTGCGGTGTCGAGCCAGTAGGATTCACTGCCCATGTCTAACCCGCCTATACCAAAAAGAGTGCCTTGAAGAGAGCCGTTACCGTTCAACTCAGAGACCGACCAGCGCCGCCAGCCCACCGATGTCGGTGATCTGCTGGTAGCCGTAGAAGGCATTGGCCGGAACTTCGTGACCACGGGCGACGAAGGCCTTGTTCTTGATCTTCATGTCGTGGGCCGGCATCAGGTCGTAACGGAAACTGGAAGACACATGCAAGATGTCTTCCGGGCCGCAGTTGAGGTTGTCGAGCATGTACTCGAACGCGGCCAGACGTGGCTTGTAGGCCTGGGCCTGTTCGGCGGTGAAGACCTTGTGAAACGGTGCGCCGAGCTTGTCGACGTTGGACATGATCTGGCTGTTGCTGGCGTTGGAGAAAATCACCAGAGGGATCTTGTCGGCGATTTTCGACAGGCCGGCCGGCACGTCCGGGTGCGGGCCCCAGGTTGGCACGGCGTCGTAATACAGCTGACCTTCGCCACGGTATTCGATGCCCCAACGCTTGCAGACCCGTGCCAGTGCGGTCTTGAGAATCTCATCATAAGGCCGCCAGTCGCCCATCACTTGATCCAGACGATAGGCGGAAAAATCCTTGACGAACTGATCCATCTGCTCGGGCACCACGCGGTCGGCGAACAGTTCGCGAGTCATCGTGCCCATGTGGAAATTGGTCAGCGTACCGTAGCAGTCGAACGTAATGAATTTGGGGCGAAGAAAGCTCATTGAGTGCGGTCCTGAAGTTCGTTGAGGTCATGGCGCAACAGGTATTCGCTGCGTTTCGGGAGCGGCGATGCAACGCTGCAGCACACCGTCATTACAACACCGTGAAATCAGCAGATGGCGTTAAAAGCGACCTCTGCTTGATACAAACCACCGTTTTAGCCTGCCCCCTCAGCAGACTTTGCGGCTCGCTCCAGGCTTGGGCAAACCCCGTATTTATGCGCTCATATGGACCTTCATGGCCATGCGAGGCTGACGAACGCCCCCCATTCACGGCAGAACCTGCGTCGGGCTGAACGAAAACGGGCGCTTCCCTGAGGAAGCGCCCGTTTGGGTGCGGTTGAATCACTTTACGATTGCTTGCCCCCCGTAGCAGCTGCCGAGCCTGCGAGGCTGCGTTCGGCGGCGTAGCCGTCGTGAAATCAGCTATCGCGTTGCGTCAGGAAAACCTTGCATACCG
>NZ_AKJT01000098.1 GCF_000282195.1 Pseudomonas sp. GM18 | reverse complement strand
CTGCTACGCAGCCGAACGCAGCCTTCGGCAGCTGCTACAAAGAGTGCATCGCGGCTTCTTACTGGTATTTTGGCTTACCCTCGCCACAGTGCTCAGCGCGCAGGAATACCTAAATCGCCGCCCGCAATTCCCGTGGCGACAGGCCATAGTGTGAGCGAAAGCGCACGGCAAAACGTGAGGCCGAGGCGTAGCCGCTGGCACCGGCAATTTCACCGATGGGCCGAGAAGTGGTTTGCAACCATTGCAGCGCCGTTGCAAGTCGAACACTTTCCAGAATATTCCTGAAGCTGCTCCCCTCATTGGCCAGTTGGCGACGCAACGTCGATTCACCAAGGTTCAGGTGTTGTGCGACGCTCGCAACCGTCCAGTCGCTCTCAGGGCTGCCCATCAGCAACTGCTGCACACGTTCGCACAGTGGATCATTGCGATCCATCAACAGCGGTCCGGCCTGGCCGTTGAGGCCCAGGCTGAGCAGAACCGCTTCCCCATAGTGGGTGCGTAATGCATCCGGAGCGTTCGCATTGATGGCGGCCAATAACTGATCCCATGCCTGCGTCGTATGCCTGTCCAGAGGCACACACAGATCTGTCTTCGGGGCACGGTGACCACTCATGATCTGCCGGCCATATCGACTGCTGAAGTTGCGCAGTGTCGAGCCGGGAAAGGTCACGACATCAGCGATGTAGTGACCGTGAAGACCGGGGAAGTTCGAGATGCCAAGCTCGCGCCCGGCCGGCATAAGGATCAAGTGTTGCGGCCCTGCGCGCATCTCCCGGTCATCCCATTGCAGCAGCTTTTCCCCCTGTCGCACTCGACACAAGGTGGTTGCGAATATCGGCACCCGTTGCAAGGTATGAGGCTGCCGCGCCCGTATGACACACGCATCGATAATATTTTCCCGGTGCTGAATGCCGTCACAAGGGCGCATGGTGCTTAACGTCCGTAAGTTGAAGTGATGGTCGCTTTGGCCAAGGCGTTGGCATTGAGCATATAGCCCACCAAGGCTCCGCTGGCCTGGTTGTCGAGTGGCAACTTGTCGACTTTCAACGCCCATACGGTGAATTGATAGCGATGGGGCTTATCCCCAACCGGAGGGCAAGCTCCGCCAAATCCCGACTGGCCATAATCGGTTCGCCCCTGCACTGCACCAGCAGGCAGGTTCGAACCTACTCCTCTTGGCAAACTGCTGGTGGACGCCGGTAAGTTGGCCACTGTCCAATGCCACCAGCCGCTGCCGGTCGGCGCATCAGGATCGTAGACCGTGATCGCGTAACTTTTAGTGCCCGCCGGGGCGTTGGACCAGGACAGTTCCGGAGACGTATTACCCCCTTCGCAACCAAAGCCCTGGAACACCTCGCGACTGGTCAGCGGGCGATTTTCAGCAATATCCTGGCTGGTCAGCGAGAAGTCGGCAGCGTGCCCAGTGAGGACGACCCCCATGGACAATGCGGATAGGATAATTCGGATATTCATCGTGACCTCATCGGTGTCTTGGCGTGAAGCACGAGTCTAGAGAGAGCGCTGGGCGATTACTGTGCCGAAACGCTCGACCATTGTGCCTGAACGCTCTCTCGATCCAGGCAAACCGCGATCATAAGAGCGCGGTGCCGTGAACGTTGATGCCCCGTTCAAACCGCTGCGAAGATATTTTTCATCGCCGCATACTGCAGCAGCATGATGGTCTTGGCATCGCAGATCTCCCCGCGATAAAACGCCTCAAGGGCGTCGTCGAACTTCCACTCCAGCACTTCCAGTTCTTCGGTTTCGTCCTCCAGCCCACCGCCCTCGCTGACTTTCGAAGAGGCGTCGTATTCGGCGATAAAGAAATGCAGTTTCTCCGTGACCGAACCGGGACTCATGTAGGACTCGAACACCTTCTGCACGTGGTGAACGCGATAGCCGGTTTCTTCTTCGGCTTCAGCACGAATGCGCTCTTCAGGAGCGGCACCTTCCAGCAGCCCCGCCGCCACTTCAATCAACAAACCATCATGGCCGTTGACGAACACCGGCAACCGGAACTGGCGAGTCAACACGACGGTTTTCTTCTCGCGGTTGAACAGCAGAATCGCCGCGCCGTTGCCACGGTCGTAGACCTCGCGGCTCTGGCGCTGCCAGTCGCCGTTGTTGCGCAGGTAATCGAAGGTAATTTTCTTCAGCAGGTACCAGTCGTGGGACAACACCTGGGACTCGATGATGTTGACCCGCTCGGCTGTGTTCGACATGACAATTCATCCTTATTTTCGTCAGAGGGCGTCCATGTTAGGCGAAAACGGATTTCTCCGGTGCAGGGGGATAGAACAATCGCCGCGACCGGGATAGGCTCAGCCTTCACTGCCATAAGGATGTAGCACATGACCCTGCGAATTGAACTGTCGGAAAACGCCACTCAGGAAGAGCGCGAAGCGATCCTTACCCCCTTGCGCGCCTACAACGCCTCAAAGGCTGGGCCCACGGTGTCAGAGCAGATTGCCTTGCTGGTGCGCGATGACAACGACGAGATTCTCGGCGGGCTTTATGGCCGGGTGTTTTACCGGTGGTTTTTCATTGAGTTGTTGTCGGTACCGGACCAGGCACGGGGACAAGGGCTGGGCTCGAAGCTGATGCAAATGGCCGAAGACCTGGCGCGGGAGAAAGAGTGCATCGGGATCTGGCTGGACACCTTCGACTTCCAGGCGCCGGAGTTCTACAAAAAACACGGCTACAGCGAACTGGGGCACATTACCGATTACCCGCCGGGCCACAAGCGCTTCTTTTTCCAGAAGCGTTTGATGGATTTGTAAGCTTCGATTTTTGTGTTGCCTTCAAAAGATCGCAGCCTCGTTTCACTCGACAGCTCCTACAGGGGAATACAAAACCCATGTAGCAGCTGTCGAGTGAAACGAGGCTGCGATCTTTTCTGGATCTTCGATCTTGCTTACAAACAGGTCGCCAACGCCGCCAAACGGCGCTTGGCGACAAAATCATCATGCTGGGCGTAGTAGCTCAAGGCCGTGCCTGAAGCATCGCTGGTCACGTCCACGAAAGACTCGGCCGAACGGGTGTAGACCGTCGAGCCGCCCTTCTTGCCCGGCTGCAAATACGCGCCGGCATCGACACCGAACACCGCCTCGTCCTGCCAGGCAAACTGCACGCACTGGGCAACGACTTTTTCCGGTTTGTCCGAGGTCAGGGTTTTGTACGGGGTTTTGGTGCGGGCGTCGTTCATCGCCGATCCGGCGCAGCCCGCCAGCAAGGTTGCGGCCAGCGCCACCATCAGAATTCGCATTGCGTTCGCTCATCAGGAAAAAGCGGACTGTACCACCGCGGCGCGGCGTATCGTTCTGCTTTACTTCATTTATACCGCGACACCGCGCAACGATTCGCGCACCCTGTCGCGCCGATAGCGTCGCATCGCCCATTTTTCAGGAAAGCCATGACACCCAATGCCGAGTTCTACAAACCGTCCACCGACTACGCCGACAAACTGATCAGCCAGATCGGTCAGACGCCGGCCTGGATCGCCAAGCGAATTGGCGTCACCGACAAACGGATTCGTTACATTCTCGACGGCGAAAGAACCGTCAAAGGCGAAACCACGCCGATCCAGATGACCTACACCGAGCAGTTTGCCCTCGAGTGCCTGGCCGCAGCTGCCAAGGCGAGCAAAAAGCAGTCTTCGTAATCCCTTCAAGGAGTGACCATGGCGGCAACCGAACAGCAACACGAACAGGCGCTGAAGAAGTTTCTCGATCAGCGACCCGAGCTGCGCGTCGAACTGGACAACCTTAATCCACTGTTGGCCCAGGCCAAGGGCGAGACGGTGGCGCAGTACCGCGACGAGCGTTTGCATGAAGCGTTCGAAGCCGAAGCGGAGCGTCTGGGTTTGTTTGCCTGGGAGCTGACACTGCAATTGACCGCCGCCACGCCTGAGGATTATCACGCCCAACGCCTGGAGGTGCACAAGGAAGTCGCGGAGATGGCCGGCATGGGCTGGCTTGAGTATTGTGAGTTGTATGGGCTGACCAAATAATCGTCGCGATCTCACTTACCCAAAGCCCTTCGCCGCCCCACCGATAAAGCTTTATCATGGCCGCAGTTTTGCTGATCGAGTCCGTCATGAAATTCGCCATTGCGCTGTTTTCCGCCGCCCATGCGCCCTCCTCGCGCCGCGCCTTGCTGTTCGCCCAGGCCGCGCTGGCCGGCGGGCATGAGATTGTCCGGCTGTTTTTCTATCAGGATGGCGTCTACAACGCATCCGGCAGCGTGGTCACGCCTCAGGATGAGCAGGATTTGCCCAAGCAATGGCGCAATTTTGTCAGCGAGCATCAACTCGATGGCGTGGTCTGCATTGCCGCGGCCTTGCGCCGTGGGGTGTTGAACCAGGAAGAAGCCCAGCGTTATCAGCGTGAAGCGGTCGCCGTGGGTGCTCCGTGGGAATTGTCCGGCCTTGGCCAGTTGCATGACGCGGTGCAGGACGCTGACCGCCTGATCTGTTTCGGAGGCGCGTGAGATGGCTAAATCCTTGCTGATTATCAGCCGTCAGGCGCCGTGGTCCGGGCCGAATGCGCGGGAAGCGCTGGACATCGTATTGGCCGGCGGTGCATTCGACTTGCCGATCGGCCTGCTGTTTCTCGATGACGGTGTGTTCCAGCTCGCTGCGAAACAGGACGCCAAGGCGTTGCAGCAAAAAGACCTGAGCGCCAACCTGCAAGCCTTGCCGATGTTTGGCGTCGAAGACCTGTTCGTGTGCGCTGACAGCGCCGCGGCCCGTGGTCTGGCCCCTAACGGTCTGTCGCTTGCAGAAGCCCGGGTGCTGAGCGCCCAGGACATCACCGTCCTTATTGACCGTTACGACCAGGTGATCACCCTCTGATGTCGACTTTGCATGTGTTGTCTCATTCCCCTTTCGGCGACGAGCGCCTGACCAGTTGCCTGCGCATAATCGGCGCCGACGATGCGCTGTTGCTGAGTGGCGACGCGGCTTATGCCTTGCAGCCAGGCACCGCGCCGTTCAGCGCGCTGCACGCCCGCCAGCTGAAACTGTTCGTGCTGGCCGAAGATGTACAAGCGCGGGCGTTGGCAGTCCCGGACTGGGCCAAGGCCATCGATTACCCAGCCTTCGTCGAGCTGTCGACTCACTATGACAAGGTCAACAGTTGGCTATGAAATCCCTGACCGTTGGCGCCCGCGCCATTGAGCTGGACAAGGACGGTTTCCTGGTCGAACTGAGCGACTGGTCTACCGAGGTGGCCACCGCCCTCGCCGCCGCCGAAGACATCGAGTTGAGCCCGGAACACTGGGAGATTCTCGAGCTGCTGCGCCGTTTCTACGACGAGTTCCAGTTGTCCCCGGCCACCCGCCCGCTGATCAAGTACACCGCATTGAAACTCGGGCCCGACAAGGGCAACAGCCTGCACCTGAACCGACTGTTCAAAGGCACCCCTGCCAAACTCGCCGCGAAACTGGCGGGCCTGCCCAAACCGACGAATTGCTTATGACCGACTATCCAGCGCTGACCCTCGAAACGCCCGCCGAGCACCCGTTCGCCCAATTCGTGCGGATCCTGGGCAAAGGCAAACGCGGCGCCCGTGATTTGACCCGGGTCGAAGCCCGCCAAGCCATGGGCATGGTGCTCGACGACAAGGTCGAGGACACCCAGCTCGGCGCGTTCCTGATGCTGTTGAGACACAAGGAAGAGAGCGCTGAGGAAATGGCCGGATTCACCGAAGCCTTGCGTGAACGCCTGAATCCACCGGCGCTGGCGGTCGATCTGGACTGGCCGACGTACGCCGGCAAGAAGCGGCATTTGCCGTGGTATCTGCTGGCGGCCAAGTGCCTGGCGCAGAACGGCGTGCGCATCTTCATGCATGGCGGCGGCGCACACACGGCGGGTCGGCTGTACAGCGAACAACTGCTCGAGACACTGAACATTCCACTGTGCCGCAACTGGCAACAGGTCGGAGCGGCGCTCGATCAGGGCGGCCTGGCGTTCATGCCATTGGTGGACTGGGCCCCGCAGCTTCAGCGAATGATCGACCTGCGCAACACCCTGGGCCTGCGCTCGCCGATCCACTCCCTGGCGCGGATTCTCAACCCGCTGGGCGCCCGTTGCGGCCTGCAAAGCATTTTCCACCCCGGCTACCAGGCGGTGCATCGCGATGCCAGCGGTCTGCTCGGGGACACCGCCATCGTCGTCAAGGGCGATGGCGGCGAGATTGAGATCAACCCGGACGCCGACAGTCACCTGTATGGCACCAGCGGCGGCGAAAGCTGGGATGAAGAATGGCCACAGCTGTCGAGCCAGCGCCATGTCAAACCGGCGAGCCTGGACCCGGAGCACTTGAAAGCCGTGTGGCGTGGCGATGTGGTCGACAGCTACCCGCAAATGGCGCTGATCTCGACCATGGCCCTGGCCTTGCGCGGCCTCGGCCAGCCCCGCGAACAAGCCTTCGAAACCGCCCAGCAGTACTGGGACGCCCGGGACCGATCGATTTAATCGATCATAACCGCCCAACCTTTGCGCTTTTTGTTCGAACCTATGCGCATAGACTCCTCTCCAACGTTTACAGGTTGAGGAGTCAGGCAAATGGGTTTGTTAGTCGAAGGTCGCTGGCAGGACCAGTGGTACCAAAGCAGCAAGGACGGCGCGTTCCAGCGTGAACAGGCGCAGCGTCGCAACTGGCTGACCGCCGATGGCAAGCCGGGCCCGAGCGGCGTCGGTGGTTTTGCCGCCGAGGCTGGTCGCTATCACCTCTACGTGTCCCTCGCCTGCCCGTGGGCCCACCGCACGCTGATCCTGCGCAAGCTCAAAGGCCTGGAAAGCCTGATCGACGTGTCAGTGGTCAGCTGGTTGATGCTGGAAAACGGCTGGACCTTCGACAAAAACCTGGGATCGACCGGCGACAAGCTCGATCATTTCAATTTCATGCACCAGCGCTACACCGCCGATACCGCCGCCTACACCGGCCGCGTCACCGTGCCGGTGCTCTGGGACAAACAGACCAACCGCATCGTCAACAATGAATCGGCGGAGATCATCCGCATGTTCAATAGCGCGTTCGATGACTTGACCGGCAATGACCTGGATTTCTACCCGGCACCGCTACGCAGCGAAATCGATGCCCTGAACGAGCGGATTTATCCGACGGTGAACAACGGCGTCTATCGCGCCGGGTTTGCCACCTCGCAACAGGCTTATGAAGAAGCGTTCGATGAGTTGTTTGCTGAGCTGGATCAGCTGGAACAGCTGCTGGGCGCCAACCGTTACCTGACGGGTGAATACCTGACCGAAGCGGATATCCGCCTGTTCACCACCCTGATTCGTTTTGATGCGGTGTATCACGGCCACTTCAAATGCAACCTGCGGCGAATTGCCGATTATCCGAACCTGTCGAACTGGCTACGGGAGATTTATCAGTGGCCGGGAATTGCCGAAACGGTGGATTTCACCCACATCAAGAACCACTACTACGGCAGCCACAAGACCATCAATCCGACCGGGGTCGTGCCGAAAGGGCCGGCGCAGGATTTCACCGTGACCCATGATCGGGGGCGGTTGAGCGGGAAAGGGGTTTGGCGCAAGGCCTGACAGCTGATTGATCGTTCCCACGCTCTGCGTGGGAACGATCATGTGGAGCGGCGACTCGGTCTCTAGACCTGCGCCTGAGCCCCTTCGAACCACGCCAGTTTCTCGCGCAGTTGCACCACTTCCCCGACGATCACCAGTGTCGGCGCATGCACTTCATGCTCCGCCACCAGCCGTGGAAGGTCGGCCAGCGTGCCGGTAAACACCCGCTGATTGACCGTGGTGCCCTGCTGGATCAACGCCGCCGGGGTATCGGCCGCGCGACCGTGCTTGATCAACTGCTCGCAGATGATCGGCAAGCCCACCAGCCCCATGTAGAACACCAGGGTTTGCGCCGGCGCGACCAGGTCGGCCCACGGCAAATCGGTGGAACCGTCCTTGAGGTGCCCGGTGACAAACCGCACCGACTGCGCGTAATCGCGGTGAGTCAGCGGAATCCCGGCATACGCCGCGCAGCCGCTGGCGGCAGTAATGCCCGGCACGACCTGGAACGGGATGCCATGGGCCGCCAGTTCTTCGATCTCTTCGCCGCCACGCCCGAAAATGAACGGATCGCCGCCCTTCAAGCGCACCACCCGCTTGCCAGCCTTGGCCAGATCCACCAGATGCTGGTTGATCTGTTCCTGAGGCACGGCGTGATCGGCGCGGCGCTTGCCGACGTAGACCCGCTCGGCATCGCGACGGCACAAATCCAGAATCGCCGGCGCCACCAGACGGTCATACAGCACCACGTCGGCTTGCTGCATCAGGCGCAAGGCGCGGAAGGTCAACAGGTCGGGATCACCCGGCCCGGCGCCCACCAGATAAACCTCGCCGGTGGCTACAGGTGCCTCGCCATTGATTTTCGCCAGCATCAAGCGCTCGGCCTCAGCGCCCTGCCCGGCCAGTTGCCGGTCGGCAATCGGGCCCTGGAACACATCCTCCCAGAACGCCCGACGCTGCTGCACGTCCGGAAACAGGCCTTTGACCTGGTTGCGGAAACGCGCCGCCAGACCGGCCAGTTGACCGTAGGTGGAAGGAATCCAGGTTTCCAGCTTGGCGCGAATCAACCGCGCCAGCACCGGCGCATCGCCGCCACTGGACACGGCAATAATCAGCGGCGAACGGTCGACGATCGCCGGGAAGATCACGCTGCACAGGGCCGGCGCGTCCACCACGTTGACCGGCACGCAACGCCGATGGGCATCGGCGGAGACTTGCGCGTTCAGCGGTTCGTCGTCGGTGGCGGCGATGATCAGCCCGCAACCGTCCAGATCCGCCTCGACGTAGCCACGCAGCAGGCATTCGCCACCGCTGCCGGCCACCAGCTCACGCAACTGCGGTTCGATTTCGGGCGCGACCACTCGCAGCAGCGCACCGGCCTCGGCCAGCAGGCGGGATTTGCGCAAGGCAATCTCCCCCCCGCCGACGACCAACACACGACTGCCGCGAAGGTTATGAAACAGCGGCAGATAGTCCATTTAGCCGATGACCTCAAGGCCACCCATGTACGGCTTGAGCACTTCAGGCACACGGATCGAACCGTCGGCCTGCTGATAGTTCTCAAGTACCGCCACCAGGGTACGACCGACCGCCAGGCCGGAACCGTTCAGGGTGTGCACCAGCTCAGGCTTGCCGGTTTCCGGGTTGCGGAAACGCGCTTGCATGCGGCGGGCCTGGAAATCGCCACAGTTGGAGCACGACGAAATCTCGCGGTACTTGTCCTGGCTCGGAATCCACACTTCCAGGTCGTAGGTCTTGACCGCGCTGAAGCCCATGTCGCCGGTGCACAGCGCCAGGGTACGGTATGGCAACTCCAGCAGTTGCAGGACTTTTTCAGCGTTGGCGGTCAGGCCTTCCAGCGCTTCCATCGAAGTCGACGGCTCAACGATCTGGACCATCTCGACTTTGTCGAACTGGTGCTGACGGATCATCCCGCGAGTGTCGCGACCCGAAGCACCGGCCTCACTGCGGAAGCACGGCGTGTGCGCCACGAACTTGATCGGCAGCAGTTTGGAGTCGACGATTTCGCCGGCCACGATGTTGGTCAGCGACACTTCAGCGGTCGGGATCAGGTACAGATCGGCTTCGCCGTCGCGGCTGATCTTGAACAGGTCTTCTTCGAACTTCGGCAGCTGACCGGTGCCCTGCAACGCAGGCGCCTGCACCAGGTACGGGGTGTAAGCCTCTTCGTAACCGTGTTCGTTGATGTGCAGGTTGATCATGAACTGCGCCAGCGCACGGTGCAGACGAGCGATCGGGCCACGCAGCAGGGCGAAACGGGCACCGGACAACTTGGCGGCGGTTTCGAAGTCCAGCCAGCCGAACTTCTCGCCCAGGGCCACGTGGTCCTGAACCGGGAAATCGAAAGCCTTCGGCGTGCCCCAACGGCGCACTTCAACGTTGCCTTCTTCGTCATCGCCAACCGGCACCGATTCGTGCGGCAGGTTCGGGATGCCCAGCAGGATCGAATCCAGCTCGGTCTGGATCGCGTCCAGCTCGACTTTACCGGCGCTCAACTCGCCCGCCATGCGCTCGACGTCTGCCATCAGCGGCGCGATGTCTTCGCCGCGCTGCTTGGCCTGGCCGATGGATTTGGAGCGCGCGTTACGTTCAGCCTGCAGTGCTTCGGTACGGGTCTGGACGGTCTTGCGCTGTTCTTCCAGCGCTTCGATGCGCACGACATCCAGGGCGAAGCCACGGGATGCCAGGCGGTCCGCTACGTCCTGAAGGTTGCTACGTAACAGTTTGGAATCGAGCATGTCGGTTTCTCGTTATCAAAGTTTGGTCAAGGACAGGCCAGCCCAGGTGGCGAGCAGCCCGCCGAATACGCTGATGGCCGCATAGCCCAGGGCCAGCGGCACTTGCCCGGTTTCCAGCAGGCGCACCGTATCCAGTGAAAAGGATGAAAAAGTCGTCAGCCCCCCGAGGAAGCCGACGATCAACCCGGCGCGCACCGCAAACGATACCTCCGGGCGAATCAAAAACAGGCCGTATAGAACGCCGATCAGCAAACAGCCCACGATATTAACGGCCAGCGTCGCGGTATAGAAGTGCCGCGGCCAATTCGCGTTGATCCAGTTACCGGTGGCGAAGCGCAACAGCGTACCGGCGACACCGCCGACAGAAACCGCAACAATCAAGGGAATCACTATTTTCTCCGCTGTCGGGGGCTTAGACGGTCAAGCTGCGCGAGGTGGTTGAGCTTTTCGCCGATCTTCAGCTCCAGGCCGCGGGGCACGGGTTGATAGAACCGTTGTGGCTCCAGCTCATCCGGGAAGTAATCTTCGCCAGCGGCGTAGGCATCCGGTTCATCGTGGGCATAGCGGTATTCGTCGCCATAGCCCAATTGCTTCATCAACTTGGTCGGCGCGTTGCGCAGGTGCAGTGGTACTTCCAGCGAACCATGCTCGGTAGCGCTGCGCATCGCGGCCTTGAAGCCCATGTACACCGCGTTGCTCTTCGGCGCGCAAGCCAGGTACGTAATGGCCTGGGCCACCGCCAACTCGCCTTCGGGGCTGCCGAGGCGCTCCTGCACTTCCCACGCTGCCAGGCACAGGCTCAGGGCGCGGGGGTCGGCGTTGCCGATGTCTTCGCTGGCCATGCGCACCACGCGCCGGGCCAGGTACAGCGGGTCGCAGCCGCCGTCGATCATTCGCGCGAACCAGTACAGCGCGCCATCGGGGTTGGAACCGCGCACCGATTTATGCAGCGCGGAGATCTGGTCGTAGAAGGCTTCGCCGCCCTTGTCGAAACGCCGACGGGTGTCGCCGAGCAGGCTTTGCAGCAGGTCGACGCCGATTTCGCTGTGGTCTTCGGCCAGGTCCGAGGCGTTTTCCAGCAGGTTGAGCAGACGCCGGCCATCGCCATCGGCGGCGGACAGCAGCATCTGGAAGCCTTCGTCGCTGAGGGTCAGTTGCCGCTTGCCCAGCCCGCGCTCTTCGGTCAGCGCGCGATGCACCAGCTTGCGCAGAGCGGCTTCGTCGAGGCTTTTGAGCACATAGACGCGCGCCCGGGACAACAGCGCGTTATTGAGTTCGAACGAGGGATTTTCCGTGGTCGCGCCGATGAAAATCAGCGTGCCGTCTTCAACGTACGGCAGGAACGCATCCTGCTGGGACTTGTTGAAGCGATGCACTTCGTCGACGAACAGGATGGTGCGTTTACCGTACTGCCCGGCCTGCTGCTTGGCGACTTCCACCGCCTGACGAATCTCTTTGACCCCGGCCAGCACTGCCGAAACCGTTTCGAAGTGCGCATCCGAGACTTCCGCCAGCAGTCGCGCCAGGGTGGTTTTACCCACGCCCGGTGGCCCCCAGAAAATCATCGAGTGCAGGGCACCCTGCTCCAGGGCTTCACGCAAAGGCTTGCCGCGAGCGAGCACGTGTTCCTGACCGACGTACTCGTCCAGATTGGCCGCACGCAAACGGGCGGCCAGGGGCTGAGCAATCGGGGCGCTGCGAAACAGGTCCATCACTACTTATGAAACCTCACTGGGTCCTGATGCCGATCAGTCAAAGCACTAAACACCACAATCCCTGTGGTCCTGCGTCTTACTCCTGGATCACGTCCGCACCCTTGGGGATGTCGAACTTGAATTTGGAGGCCGGGATAGGCTCGTTGGCCTTCACGCCGGTGAACAGGATATTGGTGCGCTGGCCGACGCTGTCGATCATTTGCATATCATTGACCAGACCATTGCGGAACGACAGGCGCAGGCTGTCGAACAGGGTGTCCTTGGTTTTCGGCTTCAGGGTGAAGTCGATCACGCCACCGGCTTCCTTGGCGCTGATGTCGAAGCTCTGGCTGATCTTGGACACATCACCAGACAGCAGCAACGCCGGGGTCTGGGTCAGGCGCTGGTCGAGGGTCTTGATGGTGGCCTGTTCCAGATCCGGGTCCCACAGGGTCACTTTCTTACCATCCGATACCATGGTTTGCTCGGCCGGCGCGTTGGTGTGCCAGTAGAACAGGCCGGGGCGCTGCAAGGACATTTCCCCCGCTGTTTCTTGTAACTGAGTGCCGCTGCCATCGAGGGTCAGCTGCGAAAAATGTGCCGACAGGGTCTGGGATTTTTCCAGCAGTTGAGTCAAACGCGCCACGTCCTTGTCATCGGCGTGGGCCGAGAGCGTGGTCAAAGCCAGTACCGGCAGCAACAACATGCGGATAAGACGCATGGGAGTCCTCATAAACATTCGTGGGAGTGCGGGCGGCGCCTCAAGACGCCGCCCTTTTCAAAACCGGATCAGTCGCGCACCGGGCCAGGGGCCAGGACTTCACGCGAACCGTTGGTGTTCATGGACGTCACGACCCCGGCCATTTCCATGGCTTCGATCATGCGCGCCGCGCGGTTGTAGCCGATTTTCAGCTTGCGCTGGACCGCAGAGATGGACGCGCGACGGCTTTCCAGGACGAACTGCACCGCTTCGTCGTAGAGCGCGTCGGTTTCGGCATCATCTTCACCGCCACCGCCGCCGTTTTCAAAGCCGCTACCAGCCTCTTCGACACCGGCGAGGATGTCATCGTTGTATTCCGGCGCGCCGCGCAGTTTCCAGGCTTCAACCACCCGGTGCACCTCGTCATCGGACACGAATGCGCCGTGAACACGAATCGGCAGACTGGTGCCCGGCGGCATGTACAACATATCACCGTGGCCCAGCAGTTGTTCGGCGCCGCCCTGGTCGATGATGGTCCGCGAATCGATCTTGCTCGATACCTGGAACGCCATACGGGTCGGGATGTTCGCCTTGATCAAACCGGTGATCACATCCACCGACGGACGCTGGGTCGCGAGGATCAAGTGGATGCCCGCCGCACGCGCCTTCTGCGCGATACGGGCGATCAGTTCTTCAACCTTCTTGCCGACGATCATCATCATGTCGGCGAATTCGTCCACGACCACGACGATGGTCGGCAGCTTCTGCAGCAGCGGCGCCTCGTCGTGGATACTTTCGCGCTTGTACAGCGGATCGCTCAACGGCTCACCGGCGTCCTGGGCTTCCTTGACCTTGGCGTTGAAGCCCGACAGGTTACGCACGCCCATCTTCGCCATCAGTTTGTAGCGCCGCTCCATCTCGGCGACGCTCCAGCGCAAGGCGTTGGCGGCGTCCTTCATGTCGGTGACCACCGGACACAGCAGGTGCGGGATGCCTTCGTAGATCGACAGCTCAAGCATTTTCGGGTCGATCATGATCAGCTTGGCGTCTTCAGGGCCCGACTTGAACAGAATCGACAGGATCATCGCGTTCACACCCACCGACTTACCGGAACCGGTCGTACCGGCTACCAGCAAGTGGGGCATTTTCGCCAGGTCGGTGATGACCGGTTTGCCGCCGATGTCATGACCCAGGGCCAGGGTGACCGGGGACTTGAAGTTATCGTACTCGGGAGTCGACAAGACCTCGGAGAAGCGCACGATCTGTCGGTCTTCGTTGGGGATCTCGATACCGACCGTGGTCTTGCCCGGAATCACTTCCACCACACGCACACTGGTCACGGCCAGGGAACGGGCCAGGTCTTTCGCCAGGTTGGCAATACGGCTGACTTTCACCCCGGCGGCAGGCTGGATTTCGTAACGGGTAATGACCGGGCCCGGGTGAATCGAATCCACCGATACTTCGACGCCGAATTCCTTGAGCTTGATTTCCAGCAAGTGGCCGACGGCCGCCAGGGATTCAGGCGAATAATTGAGTTGTTTCTTTTCCGCCGGGTCGAGAATCGAGATCGGCGGCAAGGTGCCTTCCACGGCGCTGTCGACGAACAACGGCGCCTGTTTCTCTTTTTCCACGCGCTTGCTCGGAGCGGCCGGTTTGGGCGGCGCGGGAGCAATCACCGGCGGCACCTGTTTTTCGCGCTCGGACATGTGCTTGCTCAGGGCCTGCTCGCGCTCGATCAGGCGTTCCTTGACCTTGGCCTGCTCACGTTTGTCGGTAACGGTTGGCGCAACCACGTCATGCACACGATCGTCGACTTCACGCAATTGGGCGACCAGTTGCTTGCGTTCGGTACGGGCTGCCCACCAGCGATTGGCCGCGCCCTGAAACAATTCGAACAAATCGAGGGTGATCTTGCCGGTGACGTCCATCACCTTGAACCACGACAGGTCGGTGAATACCGTCAGGCCGAACAGAAACAGCGCGATGAACAGCAGCGTGCTGCCCTGGATGTTCAGCGCATTCTTCGCCAGATCGCCGAGGCTTTCACCCAAAGCGCCGCCCGCGCCGGCCGGCAGACCGGTCGCCGCATGGAAATGGATATGGGCCAGCGCCGCGCCCGACAGCACCAGAAACACCAGGCCGATCAGGCGCCAGGAAAACAGCCAGCCGCTCCACTGCCATGGCTCGTGGCGCTGGCGGAAGATCTGATAGGCCTTGATTGCCAGCAATAGCGGGAAAATGTAGGCGAAGTAACCCAGGACCATGAACAGAATGTCGGCGCTGTAAGAGCCGGCAGGCCCGCCGAAGTTCTGTACATCGTCGATCTTGCTGTTATGGCTCCAGCCCGGATCGTCCTTGCCATAGGTCAACAAGGCCATCATCAGGAACAGGCACAAGGCGCCGATGGCGATCAATGCACCTTCCTTGAGCCGGTAGTGCAATTGCTGGCGCCAGAGCGGAACGACTGTTTTAGGTGCTGCGGTGGATTTCTTCAAAACGCTTCTTTTCCTGCGCCCTTGGCGCGTCCATCTGTTGAATGACTATAAAAACTGCCCAATCCAGGCAGGTAAAAAAGTTAACAGTCCCAACCGGGACTACTTTTAACACTGTGCCCCGGTTTTTCGAAATACGGCACGCAGCGCTTTTTTGATACAAACACTGTTACAAGCAGGCATTGTACGGGTTTGTTCGCCCAATGCCATGCTTGAGACCCTTGGCTCCAGCATAGCCAACAGCACAATACGCGCCGTCCAATTTGAGCATGCATTCTCTTTTGTGACAAAGGCTTATGAGGTGTTTTTATGAGTGAAGCGAAGCATTCCCGCCTGATCATTCTGGGTTCCGGCCCTGCCGGTTACAGCGCAGCCGTTTATGCCGCTCGCGCCAACCTCAAACCCGTTGTCATTACCGGCATACAGGCAGGTGGCCAGCTGACCACCACCGTCGAAGTCGACAACTGGCCCGGCGACGTCGAAGGCCTGACCGGCCCGGTACTGATGGAACGCATGCAGAAACACGCCGAACGCTTCGACACCGAGATCGTTTACGACCACATCCATACCGCCAAGTTGCAACAGCGCCCGTTCGAGCTCATCGGCGACAGCGGCACCTACACCTGCGACGCGCTGATTATCGCCACCGGCGCTTCGGCCCAATACCTGGGGCTGCCATCGGAAGAAGCCTTTGCCGGCAAAGGGGTTTCGGCCTGCGCCACCTGCGATGGTTTTTTCTATCGCAACCAGGTGGTCGCGGTGGTCGGCGGCGGCAACACCGCGGTGGAAGAAGCCCTGTACCTGTCGAACATCGCCAAGGAGGTTCATCTGATTCACCGTCGCGACAAACTGCGTTCGGAGAAGATCCTGCAGGACAAGCTCTTCGAAAAAGCCGCCAACGGCAATATCCGCCTGCACTGGAACCAGAACCTGGACGAAATACTCGGTGACGCCAGCGGCGTGACCGGCGCCCGCCTGCGTCACAGCCATACCGACGAAACCGCTGAACTGTCGCTGGCCGGCGTGTTCATCGCCATCGGCCACAAACCCAACACCGACCTGTTCCAGGGCCAGCTGCAGATGCGCAACGGCTATCTGCTGGTCAAGGGCGGCAGCGAAGGCGACGCCACCGCCACCGACATCCAGGGCGTGTTCGCCGCCGGCGACGTGGCCGACCACGTCTACCGTCAGGCGGTGACCTCTGCCGGAGCCGGCTGCATGGCTGCGCTGGATGCCGAGAAGTATCTCGATGACATTCCCGGCGTTTGACGGTTAACCTTCTATCTGGCGGGCTTATAGGTCCGCCACCGCCCTCCCCTTCTGCAAGCCCGGATGCCATGCTGACTTGGTTACAACGCAACACCCTGACCTTTCCGCCACTGGAAAAAGCCATGCGCGACCCCAACGGGTTGCTGGCCGCGGGCGGCGATCTGTCTGCCGACCGTCTGATTCAGGCTTATCGCCACGGCTGCTTTCCATGGTTCTCGGAAGGCCAGCCGATTCTCTGGTGGTCGCCGGATCCGCGCACAGTACTGTTTCCCGACGAACTGCATGTCTCTCGCAGCCTGAACAAACTGCTGCGCCAGCAACGCTATCAAGTGTCCTTCGATCGGGATTTTGTCGCGGTCATCCGCGCCTGCGCCGCACCACGCGAGTACGCTGACGGCACCTGGATCACCCAAGCGATGCAGGACGCCTACATCGAACTGCACAGGCGCGGCTACGCCCATTCGGTGGAGGTCTGGGACGATGGCGTGCTGGTCGGCGGGCTCTACGGCCTGGCCATGGGGCAGCTGTTTTTCGGTGAGTCGATGTTCAGCCGCGCCGACAACGCCTCCAAATATGGCTTTGCCACGCTGGTGCGACATCTGAAAGACTCAGGTTTTGTGCTGATCGATTGCCAGATGCCTACCGATCATCTGCACAGCCTGGGCGCCCGAGCGATTCCCCGCACCGAGTTTGCCGGCTACCTTGCGCGGCACCTGGATCAACCCGGTCGTGCCACCTGGGTTTGCTGAGCGACATTCGCGCGCGTGGCTTACACTTAATGCGGGGAGACGAATTGAGCACGCCCCCTTATCAAAAGTTTATCCCGAGGGTTGATCATGACCGAGTTGGCGCGTTTGAAGTTCTATGCCACTCAGCCCCACTCTTGCAGTTATCTGCCCGAGGAGCAGGCCACTACGCTGTTCCTCGATCCCAGTCAGCCCATGGATGTGCATGTCTACGCAGATCTGTCGGAAATGGGCTTTCGTCGCAGTGGCGATCATCTCTACCGGCCCCATTGCCAGCATTGCAATGCGTGCGTACCGGCGCGCATTCCTGTGGCGCAATTTACCCCCAACCGTCAGCAGAAACGCATTCTCAAACGCAATGCCGACTTGCAGGTACGCCCGGCCCGGCCCAAGTTCAGCGAGGAGTATTTCGACCTCTATCAGCGCTACATCGAACAACGCCACGCCGACGGCGATATGTATCCGCCGAGTCGCGACCAGTTCTCGACCTTCCTGGTGCGTGACCTGCCGTTCTCCCGCTTCTACGAATTTCGTCTCGAAGGCCGACTGGTGGCGGTGGCCGTCACCGACTTGCTGCCCAACGGCATGTCAGCGGTGTACACCTTCTACGAGCCCGGCGAGGAGCGTCGCAGCCTGGGGCGTTACGCGATTCTCTGGCAGATTGCCGAAGCCCGGCGCCTGGGGCTGGAAGCGGTCTATCTCGGCTACTGGATCAAAAACTGCAAAAAAATGAGCTACAAGACCCAATATCGCCCTATCGAACTGCTGATTAATCAACGCTGGGTCATCCTGAGCTAGAACCCCTTGGCTTAAACCCCACTTTTCGGGCACAATGCACGCCGCTTTTGCCTGGCGCAGTTGCACCGGGCCATTCATTGGACACCGAGGGCTTTACTGCATGTCGAAAGAAGACAGCTTCGAAATGGAAGGCACTGTCGTCGACACCCTGCCCAACACCATGTTTCGTGTGGAGTTGGAAAATGGGCACGTCGTAACCGCGCATATCTCCGGCAAGATGCGCAAGAACTACATTCGTATTCTTACCGGCGACAAAGTGCGCGTCGAGCTGACGCCCTATGACTTGAGCAAAGGGCGCATCACCTACCGCGCTCGCTAATCAAGTCAATACAAAACGCCCGGCTATGCCGGGCGTTTTTGTTTGCGCGGAATACCGATCGCTCCCACGCTCTGCGTGGGAATGCCTCAACGGACGCTCCGCGTTCGGCTCTTGGGACGCAGAGCGTCCCTGGCTGCATTCCTTTGCTGCGCGTGGGAACGATCAATCTGGCAGACAGCAAAAAGGCGCCTTTCGACGCCTTTTGCTTTGTTGCGGTTAACGTCAGGCCATTTCAGCCGTGGTCTCGAACTCGAAGGTCAGCTCGCCGTCCTTGACGTCGATGTGCACCACACCGCCATGGTCGGCCAGTTCGCCAAAGAGAATCTCCTCCGCCAGCGGACGCTTGATCTTGTCCTGAATCAAGCGCGCCATTGGTCGAGCGCCCATTGCCGTGTCGTAGCCACCCGCCGCCAGCCAGCTGCGTGCAGCGTCAGTCACTTCCAGCTGCACACGCTTGTCTTCCAGCTGCGCCTGAAGTTCGGTAAGGAACTTGTCCACCACACTTTTGATGACCTCATGACTGAGGCGACCAAACTGGATAATGGTGTCCAGACGGTTGCGGAACTCTGGCGTGAAGCTCTTCTTGATCACTTCCATCGCATCGGACGAGTGGTCCTGATAGGTGAAACCGATCGAAGCACGCGCCGCGGTCTCGGCACCGGCGTTGGTCGTCATGATGACGATCACGTTACGGAAATCCGCCTTGCGCCCGTTGTTATCGGTCAGCGTACCGTGGTCCATGACCTGCAACAGCAGGTTGAAGACTTCCGGATGCGCCTTCTCGATTTCATCGAGCAACAGCACGCAGTGAGGCTGCTTGGTGATGGCTTCGGTCAGCAGACCGCCCTGGTCGAACCCGACATAGCCTGGAGGCGCACCGATCAGACGCGATACGGTATGGCGCTCCATGTACTCGGACATGTCAAAGCGAAGCAGCTCGACCCCCAACGCCTTGGCCAGCTGCCGCGCAGCTTCGGTTTTACCGACACCAGTCGGGCCTGCGAACAGGAACGAACCGACAGGCTTGTCAGGCGACTTGAGGCCGGCACGGGACAGTTTGATCGCGGTCGACAGTGAGTCGATCGCCGCATCCTGGCCGAACACCGTAAGCTTCAGGTCACGCTCAAGGTTACGCAGCAGTTCTTTGTCGGAGCTGGTGACGTGTTTTGGCGGAATTCGCGCGATTTTCGCAACGATGTCCTCGACCTGAGGCACTTCGATGCGTTTCACGCGTTTCTCGACCGGCTGCAGACGCTGATAGGCGCCCGCCTCGTCGATGACGTCGATGGCCTTGTCCGGCATGTGCCGGTCATTGATGTAACGCGAGGCCAGTTCGGCGGCGGCGCGCAGGGCTTCATCACTGTATTCGATGTTGTGATGGAGCTCGAAACGCCCTTTCAGGCCACGCAGGATGCCGATGGTGTCTTCCACCGAAGGCTCCGACACATCGACCTTCTGGAAGCGCCGGGCCAAAGCACGGTCCTTCTCGAAGATCCCGCGGAATTCCTGGAACGTGGTCGAGCCGATGCAGCGAATATCGCCCGACGACAACAATGGCTTGAGCAGGTTCGAGGCATCCATGACGCCGCCGGACGCAGCGCCCGCACCGATAATGGTGTGGATCTCGTCGATGAACAGGATCGCCTGCGGACGTTTTTTCAGCTCATTGAGCAACGCCTTGAAGCGCTTCTCGAAATCGCCGCGGTATTTGGTTCCGGCCAGCAAAGCCCCCAGATCGAGGGAATACACCACGCTGTTGGCCAGCAGGTCCGGCACCTGGTTGTCGACAATGCGCTTGGCCAGGCCTTCGGCAATCGCGGTTTTACCCACGCCCGCCTCGCCCACCAGCAACGGATTGTTTTTGCGACGACGCGCCAGAATCTGCGCGACGCGCTCGACTTCGAGCTCACGACCCACCAACGGATCGATACGACCCTGGCGCGCGAGTTCGTTGAGGTTGCTGGCATAAGCATCCAGAGGATTGCCTGAAGAAGAAGACTCACCGCCCTCGTCGTCCTGCATATCTTGTTCACCTTCAGAGTGATCGCCATGCCCTGGCACTTTGGAGATGCCATGGGCGATGTAGTTGACGACATCGATGCGCGCAACGCTCTGCTGTTTCAGCAGAAACACTGCCTGACTCTCTTGCTCACTGAAGATCGCGACCAGCACGTTGGCGCCAGTCACTTCGCGTTTGCCCGAGCTCTGTACGTGAAAGACAGCACGTTGCAGTACACGCTGGAAGCCCAGGGTTGGCTGGGTTTCACGATCCTCGTCATGCAAGGGGATCAATGGCGTGGTGGAGTCGATGAACTCCTGCAGGTCATGCTTGAGTTTGTCGAGGTTTGCGCCGCAGGCACGCAAAACGGTAGCGGCAGCCTCATTATCCAATAGGGCCAGCAGCAGGTGTTCGACGGTCATGAATTCATGACGTTTCGAACGAGCCTCCTTGAAGGCTAGATTGAGGGTGACTTCGAGCTCGCGGTTTAACATAGCTTCACCTCATACCCAAGTGGTCGGCGATTAACCGTCCTTCTCGATTTCACAGAGTAGCGGATGCTGGCTTTCCCTGGCGTACTGGTTGACCTGCATGGCCTTGGTCTCGGCGATGTCGCGGGTAAACACTCCACATACTGCCCGTCCTTCTGTATGGACGGCCAGCATGACCTTGGTCGCCAGCTCGCGATTCAGGTTAAAAAACACCTCGAGCACTTCGACGACGAAATCCATCGGTGTGTAGTCATCGTTGAACAAAACCACCTTGTACATAGGCGGCGCCTGTAAAGCAGGCTTAGCCTCCTGAACAGCAATGCCTGCGGAATCGTCGTCGTGTAAATCAGGGCGATCCTGATTGAATGTTAGTCGAATCTGGCTGATTGCATGCATGGAAAGAAAGGTTCGTCAGTTGTGCAAATACAGTGGTGGGGGCGCCCATCGACGATTTCAACTCCGACTACCCGGTCACCTTGACTATCGGGAAAACGGTGTTACAACCAATAGAGCCCACAGTGGGTAAAAAAGGTCCGCGGAGTCAATCCTGTATTCAAGATTAGACTGCGGATGAACTGGATGATACTCCAGTGATGGAGTCTGTTGCAGAGGGAGTTGGGTATGTCAGTTGGTAAGGTGAAATGGTTCAACAATGCCAAGGGGTTCGGCTTCATTAATACCGACGCCAGAGAAGGTCGTGACGAGACCGGAAAAGAAATCGATTTCTTTGCCCACTATTCAGCCATTGAAATGGATGGATACAAGACCCTCAAGGCCGGGCAAATCGTTAGCTTTGAGATCGTTCAGGGCCCCAAAGGGTTGCATGCAGTAAAGATCGCGTCTACCACCTCCCCGCACGGACAGACCGCACCTGCCATCCAGCAAGAAACAGTGTCGAGCTGACGCAACCCGTCATCCAGTCATAAAAAAACCGCCCGAAGGCGGTTTTTTTGTGCCTACTCGCTTACATATGCGGCTTACATATGCGAGATCAGCGCATCACCAAACGCGGAAGACGACAGCAGTTTCGCGCCATCCATCAGACGTTCGAAGTCATAGGTCACGGTTTTAGCGGAAATCGCACCGTTGGTGCCTTTGATGATCAGATCGGCCGCTTCGGTCCAGCCCATGTGACGCAGCATCATTTCAGCGGACAGAATCAACGAACCCGGGTTGACCTGGTCCTTGCCGGCGTACTTCGGCGCAGTACCGTGGGTAGCTTCGAACATGGCCACGGTGTCGGACAGGTTAGCACCCGGCGCAATACCGATACCGCCCACTTCCGCCGCCAGGGCGTCGGAGAGGTAGTCGCCGTTGAGGTTCAGGGTCGCGATCACATCGTACTCGGCCGGGCGCAGCAGGATCTGCTGGAGCATGGCGTCGGCGATGGCGTCCTTGACGATGACGTTCTTGCCGGTTTTCGGGTTCTTGAACTGCATCCACGGACCGCCGTCGAGCAGGGTCGCGCCGAACTCTTCGGCGGCCACTTCGTAGGCCCATTCCTTGAAGGCACCTTCGGTGAACTTCATGATGTTGCCTTTGTGCACGATGGTCAGCGAGTCGCGGTCATTGTCGACCACGTACTGCAGGGCCTTGCGCGCCAGACGCTTGGTGCCTTCCAGGGAGACCGGCTTGACGCCGATACCGCAGTTTTCATCGAAACGGATCTTGGTGACGCCCATTTCTTCTTTAAGGAACTTGATGACCTTGGTCGCTTCCGGCGAACCGGCCTTCCATTCGATACCGGCATAAATGTCTTCCGAGTTTTCGCGGAAGATGGTCATGTCGACGTCGCCTGGCTTCTTGACCGGGCTCGGCACACCTTCGAACCAGCGCACCGGGCGCAGGCACACATACAGGTCGAGTTGCTGGCGCAGCGCCACGTTCAGGGAACGGATGCCACCGCCGACCGGCGTGGTCAGAGGGCCCTTGATGGAAACCACGTAATCCTTGACCGCATCCAGGGTTTCCTGAGGCAGCCAGGTGTCCTGATCGTAAACCTGAGTCGCTTTCTCCCCGGCGTAGACTTCCATCCAGGAAATTTTGCGCTCGCCGCCGTAAGCCTTCTTAACAGCAGCATCGACAACCTTGATCATGACCGGGCTGATATCAACGCCAATACCATCGCCTTCGATGAAGGGAATGATCGGGTTGTTAGGAACATTGAGAGAATGGTCCGCGTTGACGGTGATTTTTTCGCCGACGGCTGGAACCTGAATCTTCTTGTATCCCATGCTGAACTCCATTGTTTGGATTGAACATCTGGCTTGGTCCGAGCGTACCCCAGTTAAATCGGCGCGCAAACCCTATGTTCCGCCCATCTGCCGCAAAGCTGCACAGTTCGTGACGTACAAGCCTGAAAGCAAAGGGAAAAGCGCCAAACTCAAGCACGATGGATGACTCTACGCCCCACGCCTTCCTGCGACCTTTAGACCAATGGACGAAAATCGTTACCTATGAAGCATCGGCAGATTGCCAGCTACCTATGTATAATGCCGCCGCTGACCACAGAGTCACGACGGCCGACCGCTCTGCCACTGCAAATGTAGCCGAGATCCCGGGCCCGAAAAAGCAGGATTGTTACCGCAGTCCACCCGCTTGACGCTCGACCGATGCACCCAACATCACCGCAAAGAAACCTCGACATTCGGCTCATGGATGACTTTGAACGAACGCGCTTACCCGGCGCCCCTCGAGTTTCTGTGCACGCTTTAGCAAAGAAGAGAGAGTTAATCCGAATATGCCCACCCGCTCGAAGATCATCTATACCTTCACCGACGAAGCCCCAGCCCTCGCCACCTATTCACTGTTGCCTATCGTAGAGGCTTTCACCGCCTCCGCTGATATCGCCGTGGAAACCCGCGATATCTCTCTTGCAGGGCGCATTCTGGCCAGCTTCCCCGAGCAATTGGGCGACAAAGCGGTAGCCGACCACCTCGCCGAACTGGGCGACCTGGCCGTTACACCTGAAGCCAACATCATCAAGCTGCCGAACATCAGCGCTTCGGTTCCGCAACTGCAGGCTGCGATCAAAGAGTTGCAAGCCCAGGGCTACGCACTGCCGGACTACCCGGAAACCGTAACCAGCGACGCCGACAAAGAAGCCAAGGCCCGTTACGACAAGATCAAGGGCAGCGCCGTAAACCCGGTTCTGCGCGAAGGCAACTCCGATCGTCGTGCACCGCTGTCGGTCAAGAACTATGCGCGCAAGCACCCGCACAAAATGGGCGCCTGGGCCAAGGACTCCAAGTCCCACGTGGCTCACATGAGCACCGGCGATTTCTACGGCAGCGAAAAAGCCGCCCTGATCGACGCTGCTGACGCTGTCAAAATCGAACTGATCGCTCAAGACGGCACCACCACCGTCCTGAAAGAAAAAACCACCGTACAAGCCGGTGAGATCCTCGATTGCGCCGTCTTGAGCAAAAATGCTCTGCGTGCGTTCATCGCCGCGGAAATCGAAGACGCCAAGGCAAAAGGCGTGCTGCTGTCGGTTCACCTGAAAGCCACCATGATGAAGGTCTCCGACCCAATCATGTTCGGCCAGATCGTTGCCGAGTTCTATAAAGACGCACTGGCCAAGCACGCTGACGTGCTGGCGCAGATCGGCTTCAACCTGAACAACGGCATCGGCGACCTGTACGCCCGCATCAAAGCCCTGCCAGCCGAGCAACAAGCACAGATCGAAGCGGACATCCAGGCGGTCTACGCCGTTCGTCCTTCGCTGGCCATGGTCAACTCCGACAAAGGCATCACCAACCTGCACGTGCCGAGCGACGTCATCGTCGACGCCTCGATGCCGGCGATGATCCGTGACTCAGGCAAGATGTGGGGCACCGACGGCCAGCTGCACGACACCAAGGCCGTGATCCCGGATCGCTGCTACGCCACCATCTACCAGGCGGTGATCGAAGACTGCAAGGCAAACGGCGCCTTCGATCCGACCACCATGGGCAGCGTGCCAAACGTTGGCCTGATGGCGAAAAAAGCCGAAGAGTACGGCTCGCACGACAAGACGTTCCAGATCAAGGCCAACGGCGTTGTTCGCGTCACCGACAGCAAAGGCACCCTGCTGCTGGAACAGTCGGTTGAATCCGGCGACATCTTCCGCATGTGCCAGACCAAAGACGCGCCGATCCAGGACTGGGTCAAACTGGCCGTCAACCGTGCTCGCGCAAGCAGCACTCCAGCGATTTTCTGGCTGGACCCAATGCGCGCCCACGATGGCGTAGTGATCGAGAAAGTTCAGGCTTACCTGAAGGATCACGACACTTCCGGCCTGGACATCCGCATCATGTCGCCAGTCGAGGCGATGAAGTTCACCCTGGAACGCACTCGCGAAGGCAAGGACACCATTTCGGTGACCGGCAACGTATTGCGCGACTACCTGACTG
Source organism: Pseudomonas sp. GM18 (assembly GCF_000282195.1). Classification (GTDB taxonomy): domain Bacteria; phylum Pseudomonadota; class Gammaproteobacteria; order Pseudomonadales; family Pseudomonadaceae; genus Aquipseudomonas. The sequence goes on along the minus strand of NZ_AKJT01000098.1, from coordinate 488 downwards.
ACCTGTTCCCGATCATGGAACTGGGCACCAGCGCCAAAATGCTGTCGATCGTGCCGCTGATGAACGGTGGCGGTCTGTTCGAAACCGGCGCTGGCGGTTCGGCACCGAAGCACGTTCAACAGCTGCTGGAAGAAAACTTCCTGCGCTGGGATTCCCTGGGCGAGTTCCTGGCCCTGGCCGCCTCCCTTGAGCATCTGGGTGTTACCTACAACAACCCTAAGGCGCTGGTGCTGGCCAAGACCCTGGATCAGGCCACCGGCCAGTTCCTCGACAACAACAAGTCGCCATCGCGCAAAGTCGGCAACATCGACAACCGCGGCAGCCACTTCTACCTGGCGCTGTACTGGGCTCAGGCCCTGGCCGCCCAGACTGAAGACGCTGCACTGCAAGCGCAGTTCGGCGAACTGGCCAAAACCCTGACCGCGAACGAAGCAACCATCGTTGCCGAGCTCAATGCCGTTCAGGGCAAGCCAGTGGACATCGGCGGG
>NZ_AKJT01000097.1 GCF_000282195.1 Pseudomonas sp. GM18 | reverse complement strand
CGAAGGAACGCCGAGCCTTAGCGAGGGGCCGGACGCTTGGGCGAGCGTTTTTTGCTTCCTTTTTTAGGCGTTTGTAAAAAAGGGAGTCGCCGTAAGGGCGAAACCGCCAGCTGCCGTTACCGCAGCAACGGATATGTACTCAGTCAACAAGAACATGGTCGGCCCGAAGGCCGCCAAGATCCCGAATAATCCGGGGGTATGCCACAACAAAGGGGTCCCCCTCAAAAAACGATATTTCCGCCCGCCCCGCCAACAACGCTACCCTCCAAAAAACACCACCGCGCAAATCCCGGGGACTCCATGGAAAGAACCACCGTCAAACCACTCCTGCTCGCACTCGCCCTCGCCACAACCGCATCACTCGCACAAACCGCACAAGCCGCCACCACCCTGGTCTACTGCTCCGAAGCCAGCCCCGCCGGATTCGACCCCAGCCAATACACCAGCGGCACCGACTTCGACGCCTCCGCCGAAACCGTCTTCAACCGCCTCACCCAATTCAAACGCGGCGGCACCGAAATCGAACCCGGCCTGGCAACAAAATGGGACGTGTCCGAGGACGGCCTCACCTACACCTTCCACCTGCGCGACGGCGTGAAATTCCACACCACCGACTACTTCACCCCCACCCGCGACTTCAACGCCGACGACGTGCTGTTCACCTTCCAGCGCCTGCTCGACCCGGAAAACGCCTTCCGCAAGGCCTACCCCGCCGAGTCGCCGTACTTCACCGACATGGACCTGAACACCACGATCAAAAGCATCGACAAGATCGACGACCACACCGTGCGCTTCAGCCTGAACAACGTCGACGCCGCGTTCGTGCAAAACCTCGCCATGAGCTTCGCCTCGGTGCAGTCCGCCGAATACGCCGCCCAACTTTTGAAAGAAGGCAAAGCCGCCGACCTCAACCAGAAACCGGTCGGCACCGGCCCGTTCGTGTTCAAGCGCTACCAAAAGGACTCGCAGATCCGCTACGCCGCCAACAAGGCCTACTGGAAACCCGAGGACGTGAAACTCGACAACCTGATTTTCTCGATCACCCCGGACGCCGCCGTGCGCTTGCAGAAACTCAAGGCCGGCGAGTGCCAGGTCAGCGGCTACCCACGCCCGGCAGACATCGAAGTGATGGAGCAAGACCCGAATCTAAGGGTGCTCAAGCAAGCCGGTTTCAACCTCGGCTTCCTCGCCTACAACGTGACCCACCCGCCGCTGGACCAGCTCAAGGTGCGTCAGGCGCTGGACATGGCCATCGACAAGCCGGCGATCATCAAGGCTGTCTACCAGAGTGCCGGGCAACTGGCGCAGAACGCTTTGCCACCGGCGCAATGGTCGTATGACCCGAGCATCAAGGACGCCCCGCACGACCCGACCAAGGCCCGCGCGCTACTGAAAGAAGCAGGGGTTGCACCTGGCACCACCATCGATTTGTGGGCCATGACCGTGCAGCGCGCCTCCAACCCCAATGCGCGGATGTCGGCACAGATGATCCAGCAGGATTGGGAGAAAGTCGGGATCAAGGCCAACATTGTCAGCTATGAATGGGGCGAGTACATCAAGCGCGCCAAGAACGGCGAACATGACGCGATGATCTACGGCTGGACCGGCGACAACGGTGACCCGGACAACTGGCTCGGCGTGCTCTACAGCTGCGCTGCGGTGAAAGGTAGCAACTACGCCAAATGGTGTGACCCGGCCTACGACAAACTGGTGCAGCAAGCCAAGGTGTCCACGGACAAACAGCAGCGGGTCAAACTGTACCAACAGGCACAGCAAATCCTTAAGCAACAAGTACCTATCACACCGATTGCCAACTCGACGGTGTTCCAGCCACTGCGCAAGGAAGTCACCGACTTCAAAATCAGCCCGTTTGGCCTCACACCGTTCTATGGTGTGGGTATAAATAAGTAACACCAGGCTCCAACCGGGTGCGTCGGACGCCCCGGTTGCCCCTTATCGGTGCGCGTTTTGCACCGTAAAAAACCTGTGCAAACGGTCAAATACGTCACTATTTATACATATGCGACATTAAGGTACGTTCGTGCCACTCTTTAGGACTTGTGACCACTCAGGATCTTGCATTGGGTATGGCCCCTGCATAAGTATCCGCAGGTCGACTCACGAGGTCGTCCTCTAATTCCAAAAATGACAACAAATCATGAGGCCACCATGCTTAAACACGCGGTCATTCCGTTTTTAGTCGGCGCAAGCCTGTTAGCCAGTGCACCTTTCGCCCAAGCGGCGACGAACCTGGTGTTCTGCTCCGAAGGAAGCCCGGCCGGTTTCGACCCAGGTCAGTACACCACCGGAACCGACTTCGACGCCTCTGCAGAAACCATGTTCAACCGCCTGACCCAGTTCGAGCGCGGCGGCACCGCCGTGATTCCTGGCCTGGCGACCAAGTGGGACATCTCCAGTGACGGCCTGACTTACACTTTCCACCTGCGTGAAGGCGTCAAGTTCCACACCACCCCGTATTTCAAGCCGACGCGTGAGTTCAACGCCGACGACGTGCTGTTCACCTTCAATCGCATGATTAACAAGGATGACCCGTTCCGTAAGGCCTACCCGACCGAATTCCCGTACTTCACCGACATGGGGATGGACACCAACATCACCAAGATCGATAAAGTCGACGACCACACCGTCAAGTTCACCCTCAAAGATGTAGACGCCGCGTTCATCCAGAACATGGCCATGAGCTTCGCCTCGATCCAGTCCGCCGAGTACGCTGCCCAGCTGCTCAAGGAAGGTAAGGCTGCCGACATCAACCAGAAACCGGTCGGCACTGGCCCGTTCGTGTTCAAGAGCTACCAGAAAGACTCCAACATCCGCTACACCGGGAACAAGGACTACTGGAAGCCTGATGATGTGAAGATCGACAACCTGATCTTTGCCATCACCACCGACCCGTCGGTACGTATCCAGAAGCTGAAGAAGAACGAGTGCCAGATCACTCTGTTCCCGCGTCCAGCCGACCTGAAAGCGCTGAAAGAAGACAAGGATCTGAAGCTGCCTGACCAGGCCGGTTTCAACCTGGGTTACATCGCCTACAACGTGATGGACAAGGTCAAGGGCAGCAACGAGCCGAACCCGCTGGCCGACCTGCGAGTTCGTCAGGCGCTGGACATGGCAGTCAACAAGCCGCAGATCATCGACTCGGTTTATCAGGGCGCAGGCCAACTGGCCGTCAACGCCATGCCGCCGACCCAATGGTCCTACGACACCACTATCAAGGATGCCAAGTACGATCCTGAGAAAGCCAAGCAGCTGCTCAAGGAAGCCGGCGTCAAGGAAGGCACCGAAATCGTTCTGTGGGCGATGCCGGTACAGCGTCCGTACAACCCGAACGCCAAGCTGATGGCTGAAATGCTCCAGTCCGACTGGAAGAAGATCGGCCTGAACGTCAAGATCACCAGCTACGAGTGGGGCGAGTACATCAAGCGTTCCAAAGGTGGCGAGAACCAGGCCATGATCATTGGCTGGAGCGGTGACAATGGTGATCCGGACAACTGGCTCAACGTGTTGTTTGGTTGCGACTCCCTGAGTGGCAACAACTTCTCCAAATGGTGCGACAAGAAATTCGACGGCCTCGTCAAGGAAGCCAAACGCACCACCGATCAGGCCAAGCGCACCGAACTGTACAAACAGGCGCAACACGTCCTCAAAGATGCTGTTCCAATGACACCTATCGCTCACTCGACGGTGTTCCAACCCATGCGCGCCAACGTGCAGGACTTCAAGATCAGCCCATTTGGCTTGAACTCCTTCTACGGCGTCAGCGTCAGCAAATAAGAAAAGGCAGCGGCGACGTTTCAGCGTCGCCGCTGCTTTTTTCTGCCGAGAAGCTAGGAATCTGCCTACATCCAAATCCGCTGTCTGATGCAGCCAGGGGTTAGGACGCGTTGCCTTTTCCTACGAGTCTTTAGGACTCAGCGCATTTACTGCCAGACCCACGGCACCTACCGTCGGGTTCTGACCAGTGATTGTGTGGGCAATCGGTTTGCTGCCCGTATTGGTTTGAGCTCAATGCAGCCACAACGTCCCCGGACGGGATCGCGGCGCATTGAATAACACTACAAAAAGAGGGAGCGTCATGCGCCATTCCTTGGTTTTATCCGCATTGCTGGGCACCGGCCTGTTGGCCGCCACTTCCATCAGCCAGGCCGCCAACAACAGCCTGGTGTTCTGCTCCGAAGGCAGCCCCGCCGGTTTCGATACGGCGCAGTACACCACTGCGACCGACAACGACGCCGCCGAGCCGCTGTACAACCGTTTGGCAGAGTTCGAAAAAGGCGCCACTAATGTCGTACCAGGCCTGGCAACCCGCTGGGATATTTCCGAGGACGGCCTCAAGTACACGTTTCACCTGCGCGAGGGGGTGAAATTTCACACGACCAAATACTTCACGCCGACCCGCGACTTCAACGCCGACGACGTGCTGTTCACCTTCAATCGCATGCTCGATCCGCAGCACCCTTTCCGTAAGGCTTATCCGACCGAGTTCCCGTATTTCAACGGGATGAGCCTGAACAAGAACATCGCCAAGGTCGAGAAGACCGGGCCGCTGACCGTGGTGATGACGCTTAACAATGTCGACGCCGCGTTCATCCAGAACATCGCCATGAGCTTCGCCGCCATCCTGTCCGCCGAATACGCCGACCAGTTGCTCGCGGCCGGCAAGCCGAGCGAGATCAACCAGAAGCCGATCGGCACCGGGCCGTTCGTGTTCAAGAGCTACCAGAAAGACTCCAACATCCGTTACAGCGGCAACAAGCAGTACTGGGACCCGAGCCGGGTCAAGCTCGACAACCTGATTTTCGCCATCAACACCGACGCCTCGGTGCGCGTGCAGAAGCTCAAGGCCAATGAATGCCAGATCACCCTGCACCCGCGCCCCGCCGACGTGACCGCACTGAAGAATGATCCGAAACTGCAACTGATCGAGAAACCCGGCTTCAACCTCGGCTACATCGCCTATAACGTCCGGCACAAGCCTTTCGACCAGCTCGAAGTGCGCCAGGCGCTGGACATGGCGGTGAACAAGCAAGGCATTCTCAACGCCGTCTATCAAGGCGCCGGTCAACTGGCGGTCAACGCCATGCCACCGACCCAGTGGTCCTACGACGACACTATCAAAGACGCCGCCTACAACCCGGAAAAAGCCAAGGAACTGCTCAAGGCTGCCGGCGTGAAGGAAGGCACCGAAATCACCCTCTGGGCCATGCCGGTCCAGCGTCCGTACAACCCCAACGCCAAGCTGATGGCCGAAATGCTCCAGGCGGACTGGGCGAAGATCGGCCTCAAGGTCAAGATCGTCAGCTACGAATGGGGCGAGTACATCAAGCGCACCAAGAACGGCGAACACGACATCAGCCTGATTGGCTGGACCGGTGACAACGGTGACCCGGACAACTGGCTCGGCACGCTGTACAGCTGCGATGCCATTGGCGGCAACAACTACTCCATGTGGTGCGATCCGGCCTACGACAAGCTGATCAAGCAGGCCAAGGTCGTCACCGATCGCGACCAGCGCACCGTGCTTTACAAACAGGCGCAGCAGTACCTCAAGCAGCAGGTGCCGATCACGCCGGTCGCCCATTCAACGGTCAACCAGCCGTTGAGCGCCAAAGTCGAAGGGTTCAAGGTCAGCCCCTTCGGTCGCAACGTGTTCTCGGGCGTCAGTATCGACCAATAACCGATTAGCCAGAAACGCTGGGGGCGGATTCCGCCCTCACGCAAACGTATTGCCGTAATTCGTCAATCCGGCCTACAGCAAACGTTTGCGAAGCCTGAATGAGTTCTAAACCAAATAGCCGGATCACCACATAAGACCGGCATTAAAAAAAGAAAGTAAAGGAGCTTCACCCATGAAACTGAGCAGCACCGCGTTATTGGCCTTGGCCATCAGCAGCGTGACCGCCACGGCTTACGCTGAATCCCAGAGCCAGGCGTTCACCCCCGTTACCGTGAAAGAGAAAAGCGCCCAAAGCGAAGCCACTGGCTTTGTCGAAGGCCAATCGATCACTGGGAGCACGCGTAACTGGTACGCCAACGAGCAACTGAAGCGCGGCGGCAAGTTCGCTTACAAGAAGGACGGTGTATCGACCCCGACTGATCGTCGTATCAACTGGGTTCAGGGCACTATCGTCAAGTACAACTCCGGTTTCACTGAAGGCACCGTGGGTTTCAGCACTGAAGTGGCGGCCTACAACGCCATCGCTCTGGATCGTGATCGCAAGGACCTGGCGTCCAACAACGGCGGCGCTCCGACCACCCGCCCTGGCGCGGGCAACAACCGTACGCTGACCAAGGAAGGCGGCGACGCACAAGGTCAGTGGAGCAAACTGGGGCTGGCCAACGTCAAGGCCCGTATCTCCAACACCACGCTGACCGCCGGTCGCCAGAACTTCAGCAGCCCGATGGTCGATGTCATCGGTAACCGTGCCCTGCCTTCGAGCTTCGAAGGTGTAAGCCTGCACAGTGAAGAACTGGAAAACCTGACCTTTGACCTCGGCACTTTCGACCGCAACTCTCCGCGTACCGAAGAAAGCCAGCGCAAGTTCCGTTCCGAATACGGCGACACTCATGCCGAAGCCGATCACGTCAACACTGCCGGTATCACTTACCAGCCGTTCGCCAGTCTGACCACCAGCCTCTGGGGCACCCAGGCCGAAGACCTGTGGAATCAATACTACTTCGGCGCCACCCACGTATTGGGTGACAGCCAGGTCCTGAGCCTGACCACCGGCCTGAACTACTACAAAACCGTGGACCAAGGTAAAGCCAAGCTCGGTGAGATCGACAACGACACCTACTCCCTGTCGTTCGGCCTGACCCACCAGGCCCACAGCCTGACCTTCTCGTACCAGGAAGTGAACGGTAACGAGTACTTCGACTACCTGCACGAAACCAACGGCATTTACCTGGCCAACTCCCTGCTGTCGGACTTCAACGGCCCGAACGAGAAATCCTTCCAGATCGCCTACGGCCTGAACATGGCCGAATACGGCGTGCCAGGCCTGAAGTTCAACATCTACCAGGCTCGCGGCTGGGGTATCGACGGTACTCACTACAACAGCACCGGCTATTCCGACGTGAAAGCGATGGACGGCGAGCATCACTACGAATACGGCATCGGCGCTTCGTACGCGGTACAGAGCGGCCCGCTCAAGGCCACCACTGTTCGCGCGACCTACACCGCACACCGTGCCAGCGAAAACCAGGCGGATGGCAGCATCAACGAGTTCCGTCTCGTGACCACCATCCCGTTCAAGATTTTGTAAAACGCACGCCGGCGGCTGACTCATGACGAGTCGGCCGTTCGGTTTTTTCCTGTTCAACCGATTGCAGAGGGTTCTTGATGAAAATGCTTCCCCTACGAGCGGCCATCGCTGCCGCGTTGCTGAGTGTCGCTGTTGGCGTCTCGGCCAAACCCTTGGTGGTCTGTACCGAAGCCAGCCCGGAAGGCTTCGATATGGTCCAGTACACGACTGCAGTCACAGGCGATGCAGTGTCCGAAACCATCTTCAATCGTCTGGTGGCCTTCAAGCCTGGCACCACCGAAGTGATTCCTTCGCTGGCCGACTCCTGGGACATCAGCGACGACGGCCTGACCTACACGTTCCACCTGCGCAAAGGCGTCAAGTTTCACACCACCGATTACTTCAAGCCGACCCGCGACATGAATGCCGACGACGTGGTCTGGAGCTTCCAGCGTCAGCTGGACCCGAACCATCCGTGGCACAAGAAATCGAGCGTGGGCTTCCCGTACTTTGAAAGCATGGGCTTCAAGGAACTGCTCAAAAACGTCGAGAAGGTCGACGACAATACGGTCAAATTCACCCTGACCCGCCGTGAAGCGCCGTTCCTGGCCGACATCGCCATGGCCTTCTCCTCGATCTACTCCGCCGAGTACGCCGACCAGTTGCTCAAGGCCGACAAGACTGGCGACCTGAACAACAAGCCGGTCGGCACCGGCCCGTTCATCTTCCAGCGCTATGCGAAAGACGCTCAGGTGCGTTTCAAGGCCAACCCGGACTACTTCCTTGGCAAGCCACCGGCTGATGCGCTGGTCCTGGCGATTGCCACTGACAACAACGTGCGCCTGCAAAAGCTCAAGGCCAACGAGTGCCAGATCGCGCTGTACCCGAAACCGGATGACATCCCGAGCATCAAGAAAGACACCAACCTGAAGGTCGACGAACTGAACGCGATGACCGTCTCCTACGTCGCCATGAACACCGCACGCCCGTACATAAGCGACGTGCGAGTGCGCAAAGCCATCGACATCGCGTTCGACAAAGAGGCATATGTCAACGCGCTGTTCGGCAAAGGCAATGCGACGGTGGCGGTCAACCCGTACCCGGACACCCTGCTGGGCTACAACCATAAACTGACCAACCCGCCTCGCGACCTCGACAAGGCTCGCGCCCTGCTCAAGGAAGCCGGTGTGCCGGATGGCACCGTGTTCACCCTGTTCACCCGTAACGGCGGTGGCCCGACCAACCCTAATCCGATGCTCGGCGCACAAATGATGCAGGCAGATCTGGCCAAGGTCGGAATCAAGGTCGATATTCGTGTCATGGAATGGGGCGAAATGCTCAAGCGCGCGAAAAACGGCGAACACGACATGGTGTCCGCCGGCTGGGCGGGCGACAACGGCGACCCGGATAACTTCCTGACGCCTATGCTCAGTTGTGAGGCGGCCAAGAACGGCGAAAACTACGCTCGCTGGTGCAATGAAAAGTTCCAGACGCTGATCGACGAAGCACGGGCCAAAGTGAACCCGGCCGAACGAACGGCGCTCTACGAACAGGCCCAGGACATTTTCAATCAGGACCAGCCATGGATCAGCATGGCGCACACCCGCATGTTCACTGCAATGCGCACCAATGTAGAGGGCTATCACATTAGCCCCCTCACCACTAACAACTTTGCCACCACCCAGGTGAAGTAGATAAGAAACGCCCGGCATCGCTGACCCCAGCGCTGCCGGGCACGCCTAACCGGCTGATGAGGTACCACACAAGATGTTTAGTTTTATTGCCCGCCGATTGGGGTTACTGATCCCCACGTTCTTCGGCATCACCTTGCTGACTTTCGCGTTGATCCGCATGATTCCTGGCGACCCCGTGGAAGTGATGATGGGCGAACGTCGGGTCGACCCCGAAATGCATGCTCAGGCAATGGAACGCCTAGGTCTGAACAAACCGCTGTATGCCCAATACCTGGATTACATTGGCAAACTGGCCCACGGCGATCTCGGCGAATCCCTGCGTACCCGTGAAAGCGTCTGGACCGAGTTCAGCTCTCTATTCCCCGCGACCCTGGAACTGGCCACGGCCGCCATGTTGTTCGCCGGCATCCTGGGCCTTCTGGCCGGGGTGATTGCGGCACTCAAGCGAGGGTCCCTGTTCGACCATGGGGTAATGGGTGTCTCCCTGGCGGGATACTCGATGCCGATCTTCTGGTGGGGCCTGATCCTGATCATGTTCTTCTCGGTGAGCCTGGGCTGGACCCCGGTGTCCGGGCGGATCGACCTGCTCTACGACATCGAGCCACGCACCGGCTTCATGCTCATCGATACGTTGCTGGCCGATGACGTCGGAGCGTTCTTCGATGCCCTGCATCACCTGATCCTGCCAGCCATCGTGCTCGGCACCATCCCGCTGGCGGTGATCGCGCGGATGACCCGTTCGTCGATGCTCGAAGTGCTGCGTGAAGACTACATCCGTACCGCTCGCGCCAAAGGCCTGTCGCCGGCGCGCGTGGTGTTCGTGCACGGCCTGCGCAATGCGCTGATTCCGGTACTGACGGTGGTCGGCCTGCAAGTCGGCACGCTGCTGGCCGGCGCGGTCCTGACCGAAACCATCTTCTCCTGGCCCGGCATCGGCAAATGGCTGATCGAAGCCATTGGCGCACGGGACTATCCCGTGGTGCAGAACGGCATCCTGTTAATCGCCTGCCTGGTGATTCTGGTCAACTTCGTAGTGGACATCCTCTACGGCTTTGCCAACCCACGCATCCGTCATCAGCGCTGAGATCAAGACCATGACCACTCTCACTACACCGGTAGCAGTCGATCAAAGCCTGCTGTATCCGTCGCCCTACAAAGAATTCTGGCATGCGTTCTCCAGGAACAAAGGGGCCGTCGCCGGCCTGATGTTCATGCTGCTGGTAATTTTCTGCGCAATCTTCGCCCCATGGGTCGCGCCACATAACCCGAGCGAACAGTACCGTGACTTCCTGCTGACCCCGCCGTCCTGGCTGGCAAACGGGCAAATCCAGTTCCTGCTGGGTACCGATGAACTCGGTCGTGACTTGCTGTCGCGTCTGATCCACGGCTCACGCCTGTCGCTGATGATCGGCCTGTCGTCGGTGGTGATGTCGCTGATTCCGGGCATCCTGCTGGGACTGTTCGCCGGGTTCTTCCCGCGCGTGCTCGGCCCGACCATCATGCGCCTGATGGACGTCATGCTGGCCCTGCCGTCCCTGCTGCTGGCCGTGGCGATCGTCGCCATCCTCGGCCCTGGCCTGATCAACACCGTGATCGCGATCGCCGTGGTGTCCCTGCCGTCCTATGTTCGTCTGACCCGCGCCGCGGTGATGGGCGAGCTGAACCGCGACTACGTGACCGCCGCGCGCCTGGCCGGTGCCGGTCTGCCACGTCTGATGTTCATCACCGTGCTGCCCAACTGCATGGCGCCGCTGATCGTTCAGGCCACCCTGAGCTTCTCGTCGGCGATTCTCGATGCCGCGGCACTGGGCTTCCTCGGCCTTGGCGTACAACCGCCAACCCCTGAGTGGGGCACCATGCTGGCTTCGGCTCGCGACTACATCGAACGCGCCTGGTGGGTGGTGAGCTTGCCTGGTTTGACCATTTTGCTCAGCGTGCTGGCAATCAACTTGATGGGCGACGGCCTGCGCGATGCGCTGGACCCGAAACTCAAGAACGCCGCCTGAGGAGATTCAAATGTCACTGTTAGAAATCAAGAATCTCAACGTTCGCTTCGGCGACGCTAACGCCGTACCGGTGGTCGATGGTCTCGACATTTCCGTGGAAAAGGGCGAAGTACTGGCCATCGTCGGCGAATCGGGTTCCGGCAAGTCCGTGACCATGATGGCGCTGATGGGCCTGATCGAGCATCCGGGGATCGTCACCGCCGACGCCCTGAATTTCGACGGCAAGAACATGCTCGCGCTCAGCAACCGTCAGCGTCGGCAAATCGTCGGCAAAGACCTGGCGATGGTCTTCCAGGACCCGATGACCGCGCTGAACCCGAGCTACACCGTGGGCTTCCAGATCGAAGAAGTGCTGCGCCTGCATCTGAAAATGTCCAGGAAGGACGCTCGCAAGCGCGCCATCGAACTGCTGGAAAAAGTGGAAATCCCCGGCGCCGCCAGCCGTATGGATGCCTACCCGCATCAACTCTCCGGCGGCATGAGCCAGCGTGTTGCAATCGCCATGGCAATTGCCGGCGAACCGAAACTGCTGATCGCCGACGAACCGACCACGGCACTCGACGTAACGATCCAGGCGCAGATCATGGACCTGCTGCTGGCCCTGCAGAAAGAGCAGAACATGGGCCTGGTGCTGATTACCCACGACCTCGCGGTCGTGGCCGAAACCGCCCAGCGCGTGTGCGTGATGTACGCCGGCCAAGCGGTTGAAGTCGGTCAGGTGCCACAACTGTTCGACATTCCGGCGCACCCGTACAGCGAAGCGCTGCTCAAGGCTATTCCAGAACACAGCCTGGGTGCTGCGCGCCTGTCGACACTACCGGGCATCGTTCCCGGTCGTTACGACCGTCCGCAAGGTTGCCTGCTGTCGCCGCGCTGCCCGTACGTGCAAGACAATTGCCGCACCCAGCGTCCAGCCCTTGACCAGAAAAGCAACAGCCTCGCCCGCTGCTTCTACCCGTTGAACCAGGAGGTGGCGTAATGGCCGTCGTACTTACCGCCCGCAACCTGACCCGTCACTACGAAGTGTCCCGCGGCCTGTTCAAGGGTCATGCGACCGTGCGCGCCCTCAACGGTGTGTCGTTCGAACTGGAAGCCGGCAAGACCCTCGCCGTAGTGGGCGAATCGGGTTGCGGCAAATCCACCCTGGCCCGTGCCCTGACGTTGATCGAAGAGCCTTCCTCCGGCTCGTTGAAAATCGCCGGGCAGGAAGTCGCCGGTGCCGACAAGGCTCAGCGCAAGCAACTGCGTAAAGATGTGCAGATGGTGTTCCAGAGCCCTTACGCATCGCTGAACCCACGGCAGAAAGTCGGTGATCAACTGGCTGAGCCGCTGCTGATCAACACCAACCTGAGTGCCGCCGAACGTCGCGAGAAAGTCCAGTCGATGATGAAGCAGGTGGGCTTGCGTCCCGAGCACTACCAGCGCTATCCGCACATGTTCTCCGGCGGTCAGCGCCAGCGCATCGCCCTGGCCCGCGCGATGATGTTGCAGCCGAAAGTGCTGGTGGCGGACGAACCGACCTCGGCGCTGGACGTGTCGATTCAGGCGCAGGTACTCAACCTGTTCATGGATTTGCAGCAAGAGTTCAACACCGCCTACGTGTTCATCTCCCACAACCTGGCGGTGGTTCGCCACGTTGCCGATCACGTGATGGTGATGTACCTCGGCCGTCCGGTGGAAATGGGCCCGAAAGAGGACATCTACACTCGTCCCCTGCACCCGTACACCCAGGCGCTGCTGTCGGCCACTCCGACCATCCACCCGGATCCGGACAAGCCGAAAATCAAGATCGTCGGCGAACTGCCAAACCCGCTGAACCCGCCGTCCGGCTGCGCCTTCCACAAGCGCTGCCCATACGCGACCGAGCGCTGTGCCATCGAAGAGCCGCTCCTGCGCCTGCTCGACACCCGCCAGGTGGCTTGCCACTACGCCGAGCAATTCCTCGACGGCGCGGCCTGAAAAAAAGCGCCCCGGATGCCGGGGCGCGCTTTTGCTGAGTTGACCAAACCCCTTCTGCCTCGATTGCGCATCAGTCAGGCAGACGGGGTTTTCTTTTGCCTGTCATTCAGGCTCAAGTGTCGTCTTCGTTGCTGTCTGGGTCGTCGGTCGAGTCTTCATCGTCCGAGCTGCCCGATTCCGATGCGGCGAGCATCAGCTCGCTGTGCACGCCTTGCCCGCTCCAGGCCTGCTCATCATGGTTCGTGCACTCCGCCCACGCCGCCGACGTGCCGAGGGATAGCATCACCAAAACCTTCAGCAGCAACACAATGCGTTGAATAATGCTCATAGCCGATTCCATCCTTTCTTGGGTGAAGCATGGGTGCCGGAATGGCGCAGAGAGAAATTTAGCGCGATTCTCCAGATAGGACGCTAACGAAGGTCGGGAAATGCCGTGAGAAGGGAGATTGGTTTCGAATAATGACTATAACCAGATCAACTAAGTGATGCGGGTTCGCTGCGCACGGAAGGACCTTCGGCAGCTCATACAGGGGTCGTGGTGCGGCATGCCGCCCGGCCAATAAAAAGCCCCGAGGCTCGCGCATCGGGGCTTTTGGGTTTGCAACTCAGCGCTTAGTGATGCTCACGCGTCGCACGGAATTTCACGTCCGGCCAGCGCTCTTCCATCAGTGCCAGGTTGACCCGGGTCGGAGCCAGGTAGGTCAGGTGACCGCCGCCGTCGAGGGCGAGGTTTTCCACGGCCTTGTTGGTGAATTCCTCAAGCTTCTTCTTGTCGCCGGACTCGATCCAGCGCGCGGAATACACCGTGATCGGCTCGTAGGAGCACTCGACCTTGTATTCCTCTTTCAAACGGCTGGCGACCACATCGAACTGCAGCACACCGACGGCGCCGAGAATGATGTCGTTGCTGCGCTCGGGGAAGAACACCTGGGTGGCGCCCTCTTCGGCCAGCTGTTGCAGGCCTTGGCGCAGTTGCTTGGATTTCAGCGGATCGCGCAGGCGTACGCGGCGGAACAGTTCCGGGGCGAAGTGCGGGATGCCGGTGAAGCCCAGGGCTTCACCTTCGGTGAAGGTGTCGCCGATCTGGATGGTGCCGTGGTTGTGCAGGCCGATGATGTCGCCGGCGAACGCTTCTTCCAGTTGTTCACGCTCGGAGGAGAAGAACGTCAGCGCGTCGCCGATCCGCACATCCTTGCCGGTGCGCACATGGCGCATTTTCATGCCTTTTTCGTACTTGCCGGAGCAAATGCGCATGAAGGCAATGCGGTCGCGGTGTTTCGGGTCCATGTTCGCCTGGATCTTGAACACGAAACCGCTGAACTTCTCTTCCACTGGCTCGACGGTGCGCTCGTTGGCGACACGGGCCAGTGGTTTTGGCGCCCAATCGACCACAGCGTCGAGCACGTGATCGACACCGAAGTTGCCCAGCGCGGTACCGAAGAACACCGGGGTCAGTTGGCCGTCGAGGAATTCCTGCTGGTTGAACTCGTGGCAGGCGCCCTGCACCAGTTCCAGCTGCTCGATAAAACGCTCGTACTCGTCACCCAAGTGCGCGCGCGCTTCATCGGAATCGAGCTTCTCGATGATTTTGGTTTCGGTGCGCTCGTGACCGTGGCCGGCGGTGTAGACGATGATGTAGTCATCGGCGAGGTGATAAACACCCTTGAAGTCGCGGTAGCAACCGATCGGCCAGGTGATCGGCGCGGCCTTGATCTTCAGGACCGCTTCGATTTCATCGAGCAGTTCGATCGGGTCGCGAATGTCACGGTCGAGTTTGTTGATGAAGCTGACGATCGGCGTGTCACGCAGACGGCAGACGTCCATCAGGGCGATGGTCCGTGGTTCTACACCCTTACCGCCGTCGAGAACCATCAAGGCCGAGTCCACCGCAGTCAGGGTGCGGTAGGTGTCTTCGGAGAAGTCTTCGTGGCCCGGGGTGTCGAGCAGGTTGACCATGTGGTCGCGATACGGGAACTGCATGACCGACGTGGTAATGGAAATACCCCGTTGTTTTTCCATTTCCATCCAGTCGGAGGTGGCATGGCGGTCGGACTTGCGAGACTTCACCGTGCCGGCAACCGCAATCGCCTTGCCCATCAGCAAGAGCTTCTCGGTGATGGTGGTCTTACCGGCATCGGGGTGGGAAATAATGGCGAAAGTGCGGCGTTTCGCGACTTCGGCGGCCTGTTTGGTCATGGGAAATCGCCTGGCGGTGATTCAAAAAAGGGCGGCGAGTATAGCTTAAAAAGTGATCTACGGACCAGCCGGGTACAGGCCTGCCACACAACCTGCAGGAGCGAGGCTTGCCCGCGAATGGGCCACCACACATCCCTACTGAAACACCTCAAATATCTCTTCATCGGGAACATCACACTGTCATGCAGGTCGGTTACATCAGTAGCTGTCCAGGACCGCACGACGGAAGCGTGCAAAAACGCGACATTTTTTGTTGATCTCAAGCCCCTCACGCCCTAAAGTTCGCGCCGAACGTCCATGCTGGAAACGATCCATCCGGCTCAAGTACTGACGACGAGACAGCAAGGCCAAGGGAAGCACCGCCTCCCATGGCCTTTTTGCTTTCGGCGACATGCCTTGGGAAGTAGGCGAACCAAAGTGGGGATACGGAGGGCGTTCATTTGCACCCATTGATTTTACGAGTTTGCCCATAGGAGCTCCCAGGTATGTCGATCCAGGTCGAAGACTATTTCGCGCGCGATACCTTCCAGAAAATGAAGGCCTTCGCCGACAAACAAGAAACCCCGTTCGTGGTGATCGACACCGCGATGATCGCCCAGGCCTATGACGACCTGCGTGCCGGTTTCGAATTCGCCAAGGTCTACTACGCGGTCAAGGCCAACCCGGCCGTGGAAATCATCGACCTGCTCAAAGAGAAAGGCTCGAGCTTCGACATCGCCTCGATCTATGAGCTGGACAAAGTGCTGAGCCGTGGCGTCAGCGCCGACCAGATCAGCTACGGCAACACCATCAAGAAATCCAAAGACATTCGTTACTTCTACGAAAAAGGCGTTCGCCTGTACGCCACCGACTCCGAAGCCGACCTGCGCAACATCGCCAAGGCCGCTCCGGGCTCGAAAGTCTACGTACGTATCCTGACTGAAGGCTCGACCACTGCCGACTGGCCTTTGTCGCGCAAATTCGGCTGCCAGACCGACATGGCCATGGACCTGCTGATCCTCGCTCGCGATCTGGGCCTGGTGCCTTACGGCATCTCGTTCCACGTCGGTTCGCAGCAGCGCGACATCAGCGTCTGGGACGCGGCAATCGCCAAGGTCAAAGTGATCTTCGAGCGTCTGAAAGAAGAAGACGGCATCCACCTGAAGCTGATCAACATGGGTGGCGGCTTCCCGGCCAACTACATCACCCGCACCAACAGCCTGGAAACCTACGCTGAAGAAATCATCCGCTTCCTGAAAGAAGATTTCGGCGACGATCTGCCGGAAATCATCCTGGAGCCGGGCCGTTCGCTGATCGCCAACGCCGGCATTCTGGTCAGCGAAGTGGTGCTGGTGGCGCGGAAATCCCGTACCGCAGTAGAGCGATGGGTGTACACGGATGTGGGCAAGTTCTCCGGCCTGATCGAAACCATGGACGAAGCCATCAAGTTCCCGATCTGGACCGAGAAGAAAGGCGAGATGGAAGAAGTGGTCATCGCCGGCCCAACCTGCGACAGCGCCGACATCATGTACGAAAACTACAAGTACGGTTTGCCGCTGAACCTGGCGATCGGTGATCGTTTGTACTGGCTGTCGACCGGTGCGTACACCACCAGCTACAGCGCTGTTGAGTTCAATGGCTTTCCGCCGCTGAAGTCGTTCTACGTGTAAGCGCCGTACGCAGAAATCAAAAAGCCCATGACGTGTCATGGGCTTTTTTGTGCCTGCGATGATCGTGCGATGATCGTTCCCACGCTCTGCGTGGGAATGCCTCAACGGACGCTCCGCGTTCGGCTTTGGATGGGACGCGGAGCGTCCCGGACTGCATTCCCACGCAGAGCGTGGGAACGATCTATCCCGGAGTCAGCTCCCGAGCACGCTGTTGATACTCGGCGGCCAGCACGTGAATTCTTGGATCAGACGACATCGACAACGCCTTGCTCGCCACCCGCAAGAATTTCAGATTCCCGCCATCGAGTGCCTTGCGCAGCCAGGCCACCGCTTCGTCGATGTTCCCCTCATCCGCCACCACCGCGGCATAACTGAACTGCCCGCGAAAATCCCCGCCGACCGCCGAGCGTCGATACCAGTCACGCGCAGCTTGCGGATCTGCTGGGCAATCGCGCCCCTCTTCCAGATAACGCCCCAGCAGGTTCATCGATTTTGCGTGGCCCAGTTCAGCGGCACGCCGATAGAGATTCAGTGCTTGCGCCTGATCCTCGATCACCCCGCGCCCAGTGGCCAGCAGATTGGCGTAGTTGTATATCGCCCAATCCAGTCCGGCGTCAGCGGCAACGCGATAATGCCCCGCGGCTATCGAGGCATCGGCGACGCAACCCCAGCCATGTTCATGGCAACGGCCGAGCATGTTGCGCGCCATCAGATGCCCACGCCGTGCGGCGATCTCGAACCAGCGCACGGCCAGCGGTTGGTCCTGTTCGATGCCCTGCCCGTCCAGCAGGATTTGCCCGAGCAAGGCCTGAGCATCGACAACACCTTCGCGAGCGGCGAGCAGAATCGCCTGGGCTGCGCGCGCCGGACTTTCCTCCAGCATGGCCTTGAGGCGATCACCGTCGAGGACTTCCTCGCGGCGCAATTGATAACTCATACCTCGACCCAGCGACGCAACAGGTTGTGGTAAGTGCCGGTCAGGCGGATCAATGAAGGATGGTCGGGCATGTCCTGGGTCAGCTGCTGAATCGCCCCGTCCATCTCGAACAGCAAGGCGCGCTGGCTGTCATCGCGGACCAGGCTTTGAGTCCAGAAAAACGACGCATACCGAGCGCCACGCGTAACGGCGTTGACCTTGTGCAGGCTGGTGCCGGGATACAGGACCATATCGCCGGCCGGCAACTTCACACGCTGGGTGCCGAAGGTGTCCTGGATTTCCAGTTCGCCACCGTCGTAATCCTCCGGCTCACTGAAGAACAGCGTCGCCGACAGGTCGGTGCGCACCCGCTCGATGCTGCCCTTGGGCTGACGCACGGCGTTGTCGATGTGGAAGTCGAAACTGCCACCGGCCGTGTAACAGTTCAGTAACGGAGGGAAGACCTTGTGCGGTAACGCCGCTGACATGAACTGCGGATTTTTCCACAACCGTTCAAGCATTGCGGCACCGATTTCCTGAGCCAGCGGATGCCCTTCAGGCAGTTGCAGATTGTGCTTGGCCTTCGCCGACTGGTAACCGGCGGTAATTTTCCCATCGGCCCAATCCGCCTGCGCCAGGGCCTCGCGAATGCGCTGCACTTCTTCTTTCGCGAACACGCCGGGAATGTGCAGCAACATGAAAAGACACCTGAAGGCAAAGGGACGCTAATGGTATTGATTCTTATTGCCTATGTAAAACCCGAGAGACGAATGAAACCGTAAAAACCGTAAAGACAAATTGTAAAGAATGTAAATTTGTCTCGAATAGTAAAGTTTCGCAATTGATACAAATACGTATTTACTCTACATTCCGCGGCCTCAAATCCTTGGGGAGGGGAATTCACATGTCACGCCAACAACCACAATCAACGGTCAATTCACCGCGTTTGCTCGCGTCTGCAATTGGCGTGGCGATCACTGCAGGCTCCGCGGGGCACATGGTTTTCGCGGCCGAGAAGACCGACGAAAAAGTACCCGGCAATGCGATTTCCCTGGACGCGACCAGCGTTGTCGGCGAGCAGGATGACACCTCCTACAAGACCGATACCTCGGTTTCCAAGAAGTACACCGCGCCACTGCGCGAGACGCCGAAAAGCGTCACCGTGATCCCGCAACAAGTGATTCGCGACACCGGTGCCACCAGCCTGGTCGACGCCCTGCGCACCACCCCGGGCATCACCTTTGGTGCTGGCGAGGGCGGCAACCCGGCCGGCGATCGCCCGATCATTCGCGGCTTCAGCGCCGAAAGCGATGTGTTCGTCGACGGCATGCGCGACGTGGCGTCCCAGAGCCGCGAGATCTTCAACGTTGAATCGATCGAAGTCAGCAAGGGGCCGGGGTCGGCCTTCACCGGCGCCGGTTCGACCGGTGGCAGCCTGAACCTGGTGAGCAAGACCGCCAAGCTGGGCAACGCCTACAACGGCGGCTTCACCTGGGGCTCGGACCAGACCAAGCGCACCACCCTCGATCTGAACCAGCAAATGACCGACACCTCGGCGTTCCGGCTGAACCTGATGAAGCACGAAGCCAACGTCGCCGGGCGTGATGCCGTGGACGTCAGTCGCTGGGGTGTGGCACCGTCCTTCGCCTTCGGCCTGGGCACCGATACCCGCTTGACCGTCGGCTACTACCACGTCGAAACCGACGACATGCCCGACTACGGCATCCCGTTGACCTTGAGCCCCAACCGCAGCAAGTACAACGTCGACAAGCCGGCCAACGTTAACCGCGACAACTTCTACGGCCTCACCGGTCGCGACTATCGCCAGACCAGCAACGACAGCGGCACAATCAAGCTCGAACACGATCTGAACGATAGCCTGACCGTGTCGAACAGCTTCCGCATGTCCCGTTCGACCCTGGACTACATCGTCACCAACCCTGACGACAGCAAGGGCAACGTGGCCAACGGCAGTGCCTACCGTGGCGCGAAGAGCCGTAACTCGACGTCCAGCGGCTGGATCAACCAGACCGACCTGAGCGCCAAATTCAACACCGGCGCTATCGAGCACAGCCTGGTGACCGGTCTGGAGTTTTCCTATCAGGACACCCACAACCGTCCGTACCTCCTGACCTCCAGCGCCAGCGGCACCCGGTGCAACCGCGGCCTGTTCAACTCCGGCGACTGCACCAGCCTGTACAACCCGACGCCTGGGGATAACTGGAACGGCACGATCACCGACAGCAACGCCTTCACCGACACCGACACCAAGACCGCCGCGGCCTACGTGTTCGACACCCTGAAGTTCAACGAGCAATGGTCCCTGAACCTGGGCCTGCGTTATGACAACTATCAGGTCGAATCCAGCGGCTTCGCCAACGCCAGCAGCACGGCTCCCGCGGGCAGTTTCTCCCGTCAGAACACCAGCGACCTGGTGAACTACCAGATCGGCGTGGTCTACAACCCGCTACCAAACGGCAGCATCTATGCCGCCTACTCGACGTCCAGCAACCCGGCCGGCGAAACCAGCGGCAACGGTGGCCTGGAACTGGCGGCGAACAACAGCAATCTGGACCCGGAAAAGAACCGCAACTACGAAATCGGCACCAAGTGGGACTTCTTCGGTGACGACCTGTCGCTGACCGCCGCGCTGTTCCGCACCGAGAAAACCAACGCGCGTATCAACGATCCGGACGGCGGCACCACCCAAGTGCTGGACGGCGAACAGCAGGTCAATGGCCTGGAACTCACCTACACCGGCAAGCTGACCCGTAACTGGCGAGTCTTCGGTGGCTACACCTACATGGACAGCGAAGTGGTCAAAACCACCCTCGCCGCCGATGAAGGCAACCACATGCCAAGCACCCCACGGAACAACTTCACGTTCTGGTCGACCTACGACCTGGTGCCGGACAAGTTGACCGTCGGTGCCGGTGCGACCTTCGTCGACTCCCAGTTCGGCAACGTCGCCAACTCGGTGGAGATCCCGTCCTACTGGCGTTACGACGCGATGGCCAGCTACCGCCTGACCAAGAACGTCGACCTGCAACTCAACGTGCAGAACCTGGCTGACAAGCGTTACTTCGACCAGGTATTCCAGACGCACTACGCCCATGTGGCGCCGGGCCGCACTGCCCTGCTGAGTGCAAACTTCCACTTCTGATAACAGAAGCGTGAAAGCCAAGGCGCTTAGGCAAAAGCCCCGTTCATCAAAGTGAACGGGGCTTTTGTGTGTAAAAAAGAATGCTTCTCGACAACTCACGGCATAATGCGCGCCGTGATGATGACTTTTGAACGAACAAGGCGAGCGACGTGTTGAAGAAATCCCTGTTCCAGTTGCACTGGTTTTTCGGCATCAGCGCCGGACTGGTCCTGGCCCTGATGGGCATTACCGGGGCGGCAGTATCGTTTCAGGATGAAATCCTGCGGGCGTTGAACCCCTCTGTGCTGCATGTCGAAAAGCAGGCCGCCGGCGTGCTGCCGCCAGCCGAGCTGGTGGAGAAAATCGAAGGGGCGTCGGGCAAGACCGTCTCGATGCTCTGGGTCGAGACCGATAGCGGCAACGCTGCGCGGGTGATCTTCACGGCGCCGCCAGGCGAACGTCGCGGGCAGATGCGTTATTTCGACCCGTACACCGCCGAGTTCATGGGCGACGTCACGGGCCAGGACTTCTTTGGCCTGATGCTGCAACTGCACCGCTTCCTGGCCATGGGGGATACCGGTCGGCAGATCACCGGCGCCTGTACGCTGATTCTGGTGTTCTTCTGCCTGTCCGGCCTGTACCTGCGCTGGCCGCGCCAGTGGAAAAGCTGGCGCGCCTGGCTGACGCTGGACTGGAAGAAAAAGGGTCGCAGCTTCAACTGGGACCTGCACTCGGTGGCCGGTACCTGGTGCCTGGTGTTCTACCTTTTGGCGGCGTTGACCGGGTTGTCCTGGTCGTACGAGTGGTACAACAAAGGCCTGACCCGGCTGCTGTCCGACTCGCCGCAGAACGAACGGGTGCGCAGTGGTCGCGGCCCCGCGCCAAGCGGCCCGGCTCCCACCGCCGATTACACCGCCATGTGGAGCAGCATCTACAGCGCCGCCGGCCCTGGTCTTTCGTCCTACAACATTCGGATGCCGCCAGTGGCCGGGCAACCGGCAACCGTGTTCTACCTGCTGAAAGATTCGCCCCACGACCAGGCGCGGAACCAGATCATCCTCGATCCGGTGACAGGCGCCGTCAGCCGTCATGACCGCTACAGCGACAAAAGCCTCAAGGCGCAACTGCTGACCAGCATCTATGCGCTGCACGTCGGCAGTTATTTCGGGGTGGTCGGGCGAATCATCCTGACCATCGCCGCGCTGAGCATGCCGCTGTTTTTCGTCACGGGCTGGTTGCTGTACCTGGACCGTCGGCGCAAGAAACGCCAGATCAAGGACGCCCGCAAAGGCCTCGCGCAAACGGGCAGCAACGCGCCAGCATGGCTGATCGGCTTCGCCAGCCAGAGCGGGTTTGCCGAGCAGCTCGCCTGGCAGACTGCCGGGCAATTGCAGGCCGCCGGATTACCGGTGAAGGTTCAACCGCTGGCCGATGTCAGCGAACAGGACCTGCGAGATTCCAGCAATGCACTGTTTGTGGTCAGCACCTTCGGCGACGGTGAAGCGCCGGACAGCGCCCGTGGCTTCGAACGCAAAGTGCTGGGTCGTGCACCGAGCCTGCACAGCTTGAACTACGCTGTGCTCGGCCTCGGCGACCGCCAGTATCAACACTTCTGCGGCTTCGCCCGTCGCTTGCACACCTGGCTGGGCGAGCACGGCGGCAAGACCTTGTTCGCCCCGGTGGAAGTCGACGGTGGCGACCCTTACGCCCTGCGTCACTGGCAACAGCAACTCGGTCTGCTGACTGGCCAGGCGCCAGTCGACACCTGGCAAGCGCCAAGTTACGACAACTGGATCCTGGTCCGTCGCGAGCTGATGAACCCGGACAGCAGCGGTTCACCCGTGTATTTGCTGGGCCTCACCGCCCCCACTACCAGCAGTTGGCTGGCCGGTGATCTGGTGGAAGTGCTGCCGCGCAATGGTTCGTGGGCCATCGAGCATTTCCTCGAAGGCTTGGGCATTGACGGTCGCGCCACGGTAGAGCTCGATGGCCTGTCCCACACTCTGGAACATGCCCTGGCCAGCCGCCAACTGCCCGAGAACCGCACTCATCTGGTCGGCCTGCACGCGCAAGCGCTGGTGGCTGCTTTGGTGCCGCTGGCCCTGCGCGAATACTCCATCGCCTCGATCGCCGCCGACGGCGTGCTGGAATTGATCGTGCGTCAGGAACTGCACCCTGACGGCCGCCTGGGCGTCGGTTCCGGCTGGTTGACCGAACACGTCCCTGTGGGTGGTCACATCAGCCTGCGGGTGCGGCGCAACAGTGGTTTCCATTTGCCGAACGAGCCGGTACCGATGATCCTGCTGGGCAACGGCACCGGCCTGGCCGGGTTGCGCAGCTTGCTCAAGGCACGGATTGCCGACGGACAGCAGCACCACTGGCTGCTGTTTGGCGAGCGTAATCGGGAACACGATTACCTGTGCCGTGCAGAACTGGAAGAGTGGTTGATCAACGGTGATCTGGTGCGTCTGGACCTGGCGTTTTCCCGCGATCAGGCCGAGAAGGTTTATGTGCAGGATCGCCTGCGCGAGTCTGCCGATGATTTGAAAAAATGGCTGGCCGATGGCGCCGTAATTTACATCTGCGGCAGTTTGCAGGGGATGGCTTCCGGAGTGGACCAAGTGCTCAATGAAGTGCTGGGTGCGGATGAAGTCGAGCGCCTGATCGAACAAGGCCGCTACCGCCGCGACGTCTACTAATAGCGCGGTACATGATCGTTCCCACGCTCCGCGTGGGAATGCAGCCTGGGACGCTCCGCGTCCCTTCCAGAGCCGAACGCGGAGCGTCCGTTGAGGCATTCCCACGCAGAGCGTGGGAACGATCATGCATCAAGCCCTCAAACCGGCTGCAACTTACGCTCAAACACCCCCACCCCATCCAGATCTCGCAGCACGACACTCAACTCCCCCGTCTGCCCATCGATGTTCACCTCGCCAAAAAACTGAAACCCGGCAAACGGCGAGGTGTTCTGCGCCGCGGGTGCCTTCTGGAATACCACCTCGGGGCCAAAGGTTTTATCCAGCGCATTCGGCCCGAAGCTCCCCGCATTCAGCGGCCCCGCGACAAATTCCCAGAACGGTTCGAAGTCCTGGAACGCCGCGCGATCAGGATGGTAATGGTGCGCCGCACAGTAATGCACATCCGCCGTCAGCCAAACGAAATTGCGCACCTGCTGCGCCCGCAGAAAGCCCAGTAATTCAGCGATCTCCAGCTCACGGCCTTGAGCCGGGCCCGGATCACCGTTGGCCACCGCCTCCCAACGCGCCACACCGGGGCTGACTTCGCCGTCCGGGACGCCGAGGCCGATGGGCATGTCGGCGGCGATGACTTTCCATTGAGCCTGGGAGCCTTTCAATTCACGTTTGAGCCAATCCAATTGCTCTCGACCGAGGAACGGTTTGGCGGCACCGAGGTTGTCGTCATTGGCGCCCCGGTAGCTGCGCATGTCGAGCACGAACACATCGAGCATCGGCCCATAACTCAGCTTGCGATAAATCCGCCCGCCACCGTCGGCGCTCTGCAAACGCATCGGCGCATATTCCAGCCAGGCCTGCCGCGCGCGGCCCACCAGGCTGTGGATATCTTTGCTCTTGTAGCGATCATCCAGTTGCTTGCCCGGCGACCAGTTGTTCACCACTTCGTGGTCGTCCCACTGCCAGATCTGCGGCACTTCGGCGTTGAAACGACGGACGTTTTCGTCCATCAGGTTGTAGCGGTAATTGCCGCGATACTCGTCGAGGGTCTCGGCGACTTTGCTCTTGGCTTCGCTGGTGATGTTGCGCCACACCCGCCCGCTTTCGGTGGTCAGTTGCGCCGGCACCGGGCCGTCGGCATAGATGGTGTCGCCGCTGTGGATAAAAAAGTCCGGCAGGCGCAGACGCATGGCTTCATAGATGCGCATGCCGCCGATGTCCGGGTTGATGCCGAAGCCCTGGCCAACCGTGTCGCCACTCCAGACGAACCGAATATCTCGCCGAGCGCTTGGCACACTGCGCAGATGGCCGAACCAGGGTTCACTGGCGACACCGCTCTGGGCGTCTTCGAACGTCACGCGGTAGAAAATCGCCTGATCGGCGGGCAGGCCGGTGAGTTCGACCCGTGCGGTGAAGTCGGTGCGGGCATCGGCCAATGGCGAGACGAATCGACGCGGGTTGCTGAACAGGCTGCGTGTGTCCCATTCCACCACCATCCGCGCCGCACGGTCGCTACGGCTCCAGATCATCGCCCGGTCGCCCAGCAAGTCGCCGGACTGCACGCCATCGGTGAGTTGCGGCCGATCCTTGACCGAAGCAATCACCGCCGGGGCCAGGCCGGGCAGCAACAGCCCGGCCCCGACAGCTTGTATGACACGACGGCGGCCGAGGTCGAATTCGCTCATGGTGCTCTCCCTGAAAAAGGAAAACTAAAGCACGGCCGCATGAATCAGGCATGACACAAATAAGATCTATGCGTTAGCCGGTTCCAACGCCAACTCCACCGTTTCCGGCCGCTTGAGCACCGAATACACCACCGCCGTCAGCAAACTCCCGGCCACAATCGCCAGCAGATACAACAGCGCATGGTTGATCGCATTCGGAATCAGCATCACGAACAATCCACCGTGCGGCGCCATCAGTTTGCAGCCGAAGTACATCGACAACGCGCCGGTCAGTGCACCGCCGGCGATGCTCGCCGGAATCACCCGCAGCGGGTCTTTGGCCGCGAACGGAATCGCCCCTTCGGAGATAAAGCACAGCCCCAGCACCAGCGCCGCTTTACCGGCCTCGCGCTCAGTCTGGGCGAACTTGCGCCGGGCGATGAACGTGGCGATGCCCAGGCCAATCGGCGGCACCATGCCGGCGGCCATGGTCGCGGCCATCGGTGCATAACTCTGCGACGCCAGCAGCCCCACCGAAAACGCGTAAGCCGCTTTGTTGATCGGTCCGCCGAGGTCGACGCACATCATGCCGCCCAACAGCACACCGAGCAGAATCGCGTTGGTGGTGCCCATGCTGTCGAGGAAATGGGTGAGCCCCGCGAGCATCCCGGCCACCGGTTTGCCGACCACGTAGATCATCACCAGACCGGTGAACAGGCTCGCCAGCAACGGAATGATCAGGATCGGTTTCAGCGCCTCAAGACTTTGCGGCAAGCGCGCATAGCGATTGATCGCCTGCGCCGCATAGCCAGCGATGAAACCGGCAATGATCCCGCCGATGAAACCGGCGCCCAGGGTACTTGCCAGCAAACCACCGATCATCCCCGGCGCCAGGCCCGGGCGGTCAGCGATCGAGTAGGCGATGTAGCCCGCCAGCAGCGGCACCATCAGTTTGAACGCGGTCTCGCCGCCGATCTGCATCAGCGCCGCCGCGAGCGTGCCTTGCTCCTTGAACGCAGTGATGCCGAACACGAAGGACAAGGCGATCATCAGACCGCCCGCCACCACCATCGGCAACATGAACGAGACACCGGTCAGCAGGTGTTTGTAGAGGCCGGTCTTCTCTTGCTTGACCGGGCCTTTGGCGCCGGTCGAAGCGCTTTCCTGCTTGCCTTCGGCCAGGGCTTTGTTCAGCGTCGCTTCGGCCTGTTTCAGGGCGATGCCAGTACCACAACGATAGATTTTCTTGCCGGCGAAACGCTCGGTGGCAACTTCGATATCGGCCGCCAGCAGCACCACGTCGGCATCGGCAATCGCCGCTGCGCCAAGTGGGTTGCGCGCACCAACCGAGCCCTGGGTTTCCACTTGCAGGTCGTAACCCAGACGCTTGGCCGCTTGCTGCAAGGCTTCGGCGGCCATGAAGGTGTGGGCGACGCCGGTCGGGCACGCGGTGACGGCCACCAGACGCGGTGCATTTTTAACCACCGCAGCAGGTTCGGCGGTGGCTTCAGCCGCGACGTAAACCTCGGCTTCCTCTACCCCACGGCGCAGCACGGCTTCGACATCTTGCAGGGCCTGGGCCGGGGTGCTCTGGAACACACGTTTACCGACAAAGCGCGACATATCCACCGGCGCGCTGGTGACCAGCAACACCCACTCGGCGGCCTCGAGGGTCGCCGCCGACAGTTGGCGTTCCGGATGGGCCGCGTCAATCACTTCGACGCTGGTGCTCCAGCCCTGACGCTGGGCCGCTGCATCGAGCAGACGAGCGCACAGCACACTGGTGACCATGCCGTTCGGGCAGGCCGTAACAATGGCTAATTTCATTGCAAACCCTCTTATTGTTCTGTCAGGGGGCGCACGCGCACGCCCTGTTCGAGCTGCGCCAGTTGCGCGGCGTCGCCGATGCCAAAACCGATCTGGGTCACGGCCATGGCGGCAATCGCGGTGGCAGTGCGCAAGGTCTGTTCAGGCGTGTCGGCACTGAGCAAGCCGTGCAGCATGCCCGCCAGCAGCGAATCCCCCGCACCGACGGTGCTGACCACGCTGACCTTGGGCGGCGTGGCGTGCATCGCCGAGCCGACGCTGAACCAGTTCACCCCGTCCGCACCGTGGGAAATCACCACGTGCTCGATGCCATGAGCATGCAAACGGCTCGCCGCCTCGGCTTGGGCGCCCACGGAAACCACTTCGCAATCCAGTGCCTCAGCCAGCTCTTCGGTGTTGGGTTTGATCAGCCACGGACCGGCCGACAGGCCAGCGCGCAAGGCTTCACCGCTGGTGTCGAGCGCAACGTTCAAGCCGCGTTTTTTCAAGCGCAGGATCAACTCCCGCAACCATTGAGCACTCACGCCACGGGGCAAACTGCCGGCCACCACCACCGCGTCATGCCCTGGCGCAATCTGGTCGAGACGATCGAGCAAAGCCTGCTGCGCCGCTTCACTGACCCTAGGCCCGGGGCCGTTGATGTCGGTGATGCGCCCATCGCTTTCCGCCAGTTTGATGTTGCTGCGGGTCTCGCCGGGGACGCGGATAAACGCGTCGGTAAAGCCGCGTTTGGCGAACAGGATTTCGAACGCCTGAAGGTTGTCTTCCCCGAGAAAACCGCTGACGGTCAGCTGATGCCCGAGGTCGGCCAGCACCTGCGCCACGTTCACCCCTTTGCCGGCGGCGTGGGTGTGCATTTCGTCGCTGCGATTGACCTGACCGGGTACAAGTACCGGCAATTGAACAGTAAGGTCCAGCGCCGGATTGAGGGTCAGGGTTAAGATCTTGGCCATTACAGCGCCTCCACTAATGCGCGGACTTCGTTCGCGCTGCCCACGGCCAAGGCCTGTTGGGCAAGGGTTTGAGTCTGGGTCAGGCTGAGTTCACGAACGCGCGCCTTGACCTCGGCAATGCTGCGGCCCGACACGCTCAACTCATCCACACCCAGGCCCACCAGCACCGGCACCGCCAGCGGATCGGCCGCCAGTTCACCGCACACGCCGACCCACTTGCCATGAGCATGAGCCGCACGCACGGTGATGTCGATCAGTTGCAGCACCGCCGGGTGCAAGCCGTCAGCCTGGGCCGACAAAGTGGGATGACCACGGTCGATGGCCAGGGTGTACTGGGTCAGGTCATTGGTGCCGACACTGAAGAAGTCCACCTCTTTGGCCAGCACCGGCGCCAGCAAGGCGGCCGACGGCACTTCGATCATGATCCCCAGTTGCAGATCGGCGACCGGGATTTCCAGACGCAGACGTTCGGTCATGTCCCGGGCCTGGCGCCACTCATCGACGCTGCCGACCATCGGGAACATGATCCGCAAGGGACGGTTATCCGCCGCACGCAGCAAGGCGCGCAATTGCGCTTCCATGACTTGCGGGCGTTGCAGGGTCAGGCGAATGCCACGCACGCCGAGGAACGGGTTTTCTTCTTTCGCGATCGGCCAGTACGGCAACGGTTTATCGCCACCGACGTCAAGGGTGCGCACCACCAGCGGCCGCCCGGCCAAGCCATCGAGTACACGACGGTATTCGACTTCCTGGGTGGCCTCGTCCGGCGCTTGCGAGTGGGCCATGAAAATCAGTTCGGTGCGTAACAGGCCAATGCCTTCGGCGCCCTGCTCCACCGCGCTGGTGACGCCAGCGCTTTCACCGATATTGGCGAACACTTCCACAGGGTGGCCGTCGGTGGTCAGCGCCGGTTGATGGCGTTGTTCGGCAGCGGCTTTGAGGCGCAGTTCGCGGGTATCACGCTCTTCGGCGGCGCGCTGCAAGGTCGCGGCATCGGCGTCCACGTGCAGGCGACCGCGTTGGCCATCGATCAACAGCGGCGTGCCCGGTTTCAGCAGCAACACGGCGGCACCGGCGCCCACCAGCGCTGGAATACCCAGGGCCCGGGCGACGATCGCACTGTGCGCCGTGGCACCACCGCGAGCGGTGAGAATGCCAGCGACGCGCGTCGGATCGAGACGCGCCACGTCCGACGGGCCGACTTCGTCCATCACCAGAATGTACGGTTGCGCAGGCTCCGGCGGTGTTTCGACGCCACACAAATGCGCCAGCACCCGACGGCCAATGTCGCGCAAGTCGGCGGCACGTTCGGCGAGCAACGCGTCCTGCAGCGCTTCCTGTTGTTTGGCAGCGGCTTCGATCACCGTCATCCACGCCGCTTCGGCACTTTCACCCTGCTTGAGGCGGGTTTCGACTTCGTCGGTCAATTCCGGGTCGTCGAGCATTTCCTGATGGGTGATGAAAATCTCGCGAATCGCTTTGGCCTTGCTGCGCTCGATCAGGCCTTCGATGTCACGACGCACATCGGCCAGCGCTTGCTTGAGACGTTCACGCTCGATGGCGGCGGACTCACCGCGCAGCGGGTAATCGATGACTTGCAGCACTTGAATATGCGCCGGGCCGATGGCGATCCCGGGTGCCGCGGCAATCGCCTGAATCAGGCTGCCGGACTTCGGAGCGATCAGCGCTTCGGCGACCTCCACTTCCACAAACACTTCGCGCTGCTGGCTCACCACGGGCAGCGGCTCGACTTCTTCACCGAGGCCTTCTTCGATGGCCGCCAGCAAGGCGGGCAAGGCGTCGGCGGCGATGGTTGGTTCGGCGATGAGTTCCAGCACCTGACCGCGACGAGCGCCAAGGCTGAGCAGTTTGCTCAAACTCTTCACCGACACCGCGCTGTCATGGCCATCGACGATGCGTATACGGATCTCGCCGTCAAAACTTTTCGCCAGTTGCGCGAGGATCTTCGCTGGGCGCGCATGCAAACCGTGGGCGTTGGCCAGGGCAATGCGTGCACTCGGCCAGTCCGCCGGCAGTTCACCGCCAAGGACTTCCAGCACCGTACGGCTACTGGTGGCACGGCCCAATTCATGGCCGCGACCTTCAATCAGCAACGCGCAAAGGCGTTCGAGCAGCGCCTGATGGGCTTCACCGAGGCTGGCCAGGCAGAACAACCCGCTCAACGGCTGACCGAGGTAACGGATGGGTTTGTCCGGGGTAACGAACGCCAGGCCCGGACGCTTCACCGTTTGTTCGCTGTGCAGCCACCACAGGCCATCGCCCAGCGGCAGCGCTTCGACCTGCTGCAAGACGCCGGCAAAACCGTTGCTCACGCAATCGGCCTGACGCAGCAAGCGGGCACCACGCCAAACCAGCTCTTCGAAGTCATCGGCGGACACACCGAGGCCGATCATCTGTGCGTCCAGCGCCAGCTCCTGCGGCGCGCCTTGCAGCAGTTTCAGCAAGGCTTCGGCGGAACTGGCGCGGCGCAGGGCCTGGCCCAGGTCGGTTTCACCGAGGGCACGGGTCAGCAGTTGCAGCAGGCGCAGGTGTTCATCGGATTTGGCGGCGATACCGATGGCCAGGTAAACGATCTGGCCATCGCCCCAGTCCACGCCGTCAGGAAACTGCATCAGCCGCACGCCGGTGGCGAATACCTGATCGCGGGTTTCGGGAGTGCCGTGGGGGATGGCAATACCTTGGCCGAGAAAGGTCGAGCCCTGGGCTTCCCGGGCCTGCAAGCCTGCGAGGTAACCATCGGCTACCAGGCCATCGGTCACGAGTCGGTCAGCGAGCAATTGCAAGGCGGTGGCTTTATCCACAGCCGACTGGCCCATGGATATCTGCTCTATGGTGAGCTCGAGCATGCTTTCTCCTTTTTGGCGCCGTGTGACGCCAGGTATTGTTTTGATTGATTCAGCTTAGGCGTTTTGAGAACACCTTTTCAGACGCAGTTTTGGCGGTTTCGCGGCAGAACCGGCCAAAGCGACCTATAACGTAGAAAATACGCCTGCTGAAACGTTTAATCTAGAATCTTAGGCACGTTACTCGATAATGTCTCATCCTTGAAGTCCAATTGTCGGATGTGCTGCGACAATGGTCGCCTGCCTCAATCGGGTAGGATTGGCGAAAATGTCGGGGCACGCTCTAAAAACAAGGAATACCGGGTTGAAACTCAGCGATATTGCACAATTGGCCGGCGTCTCCGTGACCACCGCCAGTTACGTCATCAATGGCAAGGCCGAACAGCAACGCATCAGCAGCGCCACCGTCGAGCGCGTGCGGGCAGTGGTCGAACAACATGGCTTCACGCCCAACCCGCAAGCCGCCGGGCTGCGCAGTCGGCACACCCGCACCCTGGGCTTCATTCTGCCGGACCTGGAAAACCCCAGTTACGCGCGAATCGCCAAACTGCTGGAACAGGGCGCCCGGGCGCGCGGCTATCAGCTGCTGATCGCCAGCTCCGACGATGCGCCAGACAGCGAACGGCAATTGCTGCAACTGTTCCGCGCCCGCCGCTGCGATGCGCTGATCGTCGCCAGTTGCCTGCCGGCCGGTGACGACAGCTATCGCCAGTTGCAGGCCAAAGGCATTCCGATCATCGCCATCGACCGGGTGATGGAGCCCGAGCATTTCTGCTCGGTGATCAGCGACGATCGTGAAGCCAGCCTGCACCTGACACGCAGCCTGCTGGAGCCGCTGCCAAAACAGATCGCGCTGCTCGGCGCACGTCCCGAATTGAGTATCAGCCAGGAGCGGGCGGCGGGCTTCAAGGAAGCGCTGAACGGCTTCAAAGGCGAGGCGCTGATCGAGCACGGCGAGTCGTTCAGCCGTGAGTGCGGCAAACAATTAATGGAAGAATTAATTCAACGCCTGGGCCATTTGCCGGATGCGCTGGTGACCACATCCTACGTGCTGCTTCAGGGCGTGTTCGATGCCTTGCACGACTTCCCGCTGAAAACCCGCCCGCTGCGCCTGGGCACCTTCGGTGATACGCAGTTGCTGGACTTCCTGCCGCTGCCGGTCAACGCCATGTCCCAGCAACATCAACTGATTGCCGATAAAGCCCTGGAACTGGCATTGGCCGCCATCGAACAGGCCGATTACCAGCCCGGCGTGCAGGCCATCGCACGGACCTTCAAGCAGCGTATTCGTCAGGATTGAGCCGTGGAACTGATCGACACCCACACTCATCTGGATTTTCCGGACTTCGACCCGGATCGTCAGGCGTTGCTGGCCGAGAGCCGCGCGCTCGGCGTGCGGAGGATGGTGGTGCTGGGGGTGTATCAGGCCAATTGGCAGCGGGTCTGGGAACTGGTGCAAAGTGATCCCGATCTGCACGCGGCGTTCGGTTTGCACCCGGTGTATCTGGATGACCATCGCCCAGAAGATTTGACCGAACTCGGTGACTGGCTGGCTCGATTGGCGGGCCATCGCCAGCTATGCGCGGTGGGCGAGATTGGTCTGGATTACTTCATCGAAACTCTGGATCGTGAACGTCAGCAAACGCTGTTCGACGCCCAACTGCAACTGGCGGCGGACTTCAATCTTCCAGCATTGATTCATGTGCGACGCAGCCACGCGGCAGTGATTGCCACACTCAAACGGTTTCGCTTGAAACGGGCGGGGATCATTCATGCCTTCGCCGGCAGCCAGGAAGAGGCTCGCGAATACATCAAGCTCGGTTTCAAACTCGGCCTCGGCGGCGCCGCGACCTGGCCGCAAGCCTTGCGCATGCACCGGGTGATTGCCGGCTTGCCCCTTGAATCGGTGGTACTGGAAACCGACTCACCGGACATGGCCCCCGCCATGTTCCCCGGCCAACGCAACAGCCCGAGCCATTTGCCGGCGATCTGCGAGGCACTGGCCGTCCTCATGGCGATCAGCCCCGAACGACTGGCCGCCGCCAGCTCGGCCAATGCCTGTGAGTTGTTCAACTGGTAATCCAATACCTGTGGGAGCGGGCTTTTGTGGCGAGGGGGCTTGCCCCCGTTCGGCTGCGAAGCAGTCGTAAATCCGGACAACTCGGTCTGTCTGGACCGGCGCCGGGGGCCGCTTCGCGACCCAACGGGGGCAAGCCCCCTCGCCACATCAAACCCGAAACGCGCTGATCAATTGCTTTAACTCCACCACCTGCGCCGACAACGCCCGGCTGGCATTCTCAGTCTGGTGCGCGCCTTCGGCGGTACGCTCGCCGGCGCGGTTGATCTCGACGATGTTCTGGTCGATGTCGTGAGCCACGGCGGTCTGCTGCTCTACCGCAGCGGCGATCTGCTGGTTCTGGTCGACGATCATGCCGACGGCGCCGAGGATGTTTTCCAGCGCCTGCTGGACCTTTTCCGACTGCCCGACCGTGCCGTTGGCCATTTGATGGCTGGTGCCCATGGCCTTGACCGCCGCACCGACACCGCTGTGCAGCTTGGCGATCATCTGCTCGATTTCTTCGGTCGATTGCTGGGTGCGTTTGGCCAGGGTCCGGACCTCGTCCGCCACCACCGCAAAACCACGGCCTTGCTCGCCCGCGCGCGCGGCTTCGATGGCGGCGTTGAGGGCCAGCAGATTGGTTTGTTCGGCAATGCTTTTGATCACTTCCAGCACACGGCTGATGGACTGACTGTCGCTGGCCAGTTGATTGATCACCCGCACCGACTGATCGATTTCACTGGCCAGTGCAGCGATGCTGCCCTGCTGGGACTCCACCAGTCCGCGACCGCTGATGGTCTCGTCATTGACGCTGTGGGCACTGCTGACGGCCGCGGAGGCACTGCGTGCCACCTCCAGGGAAGTGGCCGACATCTGGTTCATCGCCGTGGCGACCTGTTCGATCTGCGTGCGCTGCCCCGCCACCGCCTGGTTGCTCTGGGCCGACACGTGTTCGACCTGCCCGGCCTGGCGCTCGACCTCGCTGACGGTCTGGCCCACTCGCTCGATCAAATCATGGATTTTCTTCACGGTGCCGGTGAACACCTCGCCCAACTCGCCCAGTTCATCGCGGCTGTTGGCGCTGAAGGTCACGGTCATGTCACCCGCCGCCACCTTGTCCATCACCGCGCCCAGACGCTTGAGGGTGGTGCGGGTCGAGGCGTAGAACCCGCCATAGAGGTAAAAAATCAACACAAACACCAGTGCCAGCGCCACCGCCTGCAACACCATGTGGGTACGGTGCTGCTCCAGTCGCTGTTGTAACTGGGTACCGAGAAACTTCAGGGTGGCTTCGTTGAGTTGATAGGTCTGGTCCATCAGGCCCGTGACCTGATCGAAAAAGGCCTGCCACGGCGCATCGAGGGTGTCGGCCATCACCACCTGCTCTTCAAACAGTTCACTGGCCTTTTTCAGGGAGGCCTTGCTGCTTTCTGCCTGAGCCGCCAGGGTTTCGTGCGCGGCTTTACTGGAGCCCAGTGCATCCTTCAACTTCAGGCCGTATTCGGCCTGAAGTTTTTCGATCTGCGCCAGCAACTCATCGAATCGGGTACTCGAGGCCGAATTGAGAAAACCCTGCCCCAGCGAGTAAGCCCCCATCGCCCGGCCTTCGCCGAGTGTCTGGGTAACGGCCGGTGTGACGTTGGTAATGAGCTCGCTCAGCTGACGCATGTCGCTCTGGCTGTCGCGGCTCAGGCCGGCCTGACTGGCAATGATCTGGCTGAAAATCTGCGCGTTGCCGAGCAACTTGCCGATCAGCGCACTTTTGCTTTGCAGGGAGTTTTCCGCTTGCTGGGCCTTGAACGCGGCGATCATTTCATCGCGTTTGCCATCGAAAAACGTTATTTGTTCCGGGTCAGTGGTCATCGCCGCCAGCCCCTGCAAACGGCTCAGGACGCTTTGCTCCAGGGCACTGATCGTCGATTCGACATGATTGGCCTTGCCGGACTGGCCAAGGGTGACGTTGATCTGTACCAGGTTGTTCAGGGTCTCCAGATCCCGACGCAGGCTCAGGCCGCAGCCCAACAGATCGAGGCTCTGCAACTCGACCCGGGTGCCCTGGAATTCGCGATAGGAGTCGCGCACCAGATAGAAGTTGGTCACCAGCATCGGCACGAGGAACAGCACGCTGATCAGGCTGAACTTCATGCCGAAGCTCAGGCGGTTCATCAGCGCGACGGCGGGATAGAGCAAGCTCTTCACTGTGAAGTCTCCCTTTGATTTCTTATTTTTATTGGCAGGCGCGCAGAGACAGCAGATAGCCACTATTGGCGCTATCTCTGTATAGCTTAATTCGCAGGAAGGTTTTGTAACTTAAGGTTAACGACAGACACGCAGCCCTGTAGCAGCTGTCGAGCCCCAGCGAGGCTGCGTTCGGCTGCGAAGCAGTCGTAAAGTCAACCAATGCGGTGTTTCAGGTAAACCAAGGTGATTGGAATGACGACTGCTTCGCAGCCGAACGCAGCCTCGCTGGGGCTCGACAGCTGCTACAGGCGAACGCAGGCTTCGCCAGTTGCTACAGGGCTGCGATCTTTTGGGTTCTAAACAGAAATCAGTGCAAAACAGTCCACAACGCAAACCCGGCATACCAAAGCACCGCCGCGCGCAGCAGCAGTTCCCAGATCCGGTCCAGGCTGTTGATGCCGTCCGGGCCGACCACCGGCGCCGGAATTTCACCGGCCACCAGCCCGACCTTCTCGATCAACTGGGCGGCGCTGATGTTCCAGTTCAGCAGCTCATGCAGCATCACCCGGCTGACCGCGACAAAGTTGCCAACCAGCGCGAAACTCGCCGCCAGTAACCGCACCGGCACCCAATCGAACGCGTGGCGCAGTTGTGTCGCGCGCTCGACCACGGCCGGGTTTTGCCCATGCTCTTCGGCCAGCGCCAGCAGTCGATAGCTCAGGGCCGCGACCGGGCCCAGCAGGAAGTACCAGAAGATCACCGCGAAAAAGCTCTGATAGGCCTCCCACAGCAAATGCCCTTGAACCCGTTCCAGCAGTTGCTCGCCACTGTCGGCGCAGATATCCAGGTCGCGTTTGGCCACATGGGCGGCAGCCTGCAGGTCTTCCCGGCGCCAGGCATCGCGAAACGGCCCCAGGCCGGCCAGCAGATCACCACGCCCCAGACTGTAAATCACCACCAACAGGTGCACGGGCAACGCCAGCAAGCCATAGGCCACCGGGTCCAGCACCACCAACAGCAACCCCAGCAGCGCCACCGGCAACAACACCAGCACCACCAGTATCAGCCACGGACGGTTGGTCATGCGTGGGCTCGCTTCAAGCTTGTTCAGCTCGCGCACCCAACCAGCATCACGTTGAACCCGATGGCGCAGGGCCGAGAATTTCTCGATCCAGACCGCTAACAGCAGCACCAGAAAACTCATTGTTGCTCCTCTTCTTCCTGAGCGGCTTTTGCCAGGGCCGCGCGATAGCGTGCCCAGTCAAACGCCGGTCCCGGATCAGTCTTGCGCCCGGGTGCAATGTCGCTATGCCCGCAGATACGTTGTGCGGTGATGCCCGTGAAGGCGCTTTGCAGCTGTCGGGTCAGGGCAGTCAACGTCTCATATTGCGCATCGGTGAACGGTAGATCATCCGTGCCTTCAAGCTCGATGCCCACGGAAAAATCGTTACAGGTTTCCCGCCCCTCGAAACACGAGACCCCGGCGTGCCAGGCGCGCTCAAGACAAGAGACAAACTGAGTGACGGTGCCGTCACGTTCAATCAGAAAGTGCGCAGACACCCGCAGGTCGGCGATCCCTGCAAAATAGGAATGTTCCGTGACATCCAGACGATTCTGGAAAAACTCCTGCACCTTGCCGGTCAGAAACTGCGCGGGCGGCAGACTGATGTTGTGGATCACCAGCAGGGAAATCTCGCCCTCGGGGCGCGCATTGAAGTTGGGCGAAGGGCATAAACGCACACCCTGACACCAACCACTCGCGGGGTCCAACTGCATACAGGCTCCTTCAACGACGACTGTGTTGGCGCCCAGTATGCCGCGATAGACCCTCGGCGCGCGATCACTTGCCGCGATTGAGACGCCGCAGGTTGCCCAGCACTGATTCCAGCGCCCGATCGAACAGCAAGGTGTCGTCCAGCGTGCGCACCGCGCCACGCCGAAACTCCAGGGCCAGGCCGGTACGGTTGTGCTCCAGCACTTTCATTCCGGTACGGTCGACAAAGATGTACTTGCCGGTGGTTTCAATGATCGCCGCCAATTTACAGCGCAGAGTGTTTTCCTCGTCTTCCTGAAACTCGACCCAGCACCCCGGACGCAATTGATCGACTTGCAGTAGCGCGACATCGTCCTCCGGCAAACGCACCGAGGTCGTTTCGACCGGGCCTTCGTCAGCGGTGCGAAGCACGATTTCCTCCTGCACTTCGACCATCATCGCCCCCTCGACAGGCGGGCTGTCCTGACCCGGACGCTCAAACAGTTGAACGTGCAAGGCTTCCAGCTCGCTGAAAAACTCACTGGTGGCGAACGGGTCGAATGCCGAGCTGTTCAGCCCATCACGCAACGACTTGAGCAACCCCGGCACCAGCGCCAACAAGCGCAGGCTTGCATCGGGTTCGTCATGGCGCTGCACGCTCCAGATCAACTGCTCCATGGTCTGCACATCGGCGTGCCATTCGGCGGACTGATCACCGTGCTTGAGGCCGGTCAGCAACAGCACTTTGCTCCAGGCCTCCTGAACAAACACCACCACGCTGTGCGGCAAAACCTTGCCCATCAACACCTGATTCAGCGCCTGCTCGACGCGCTGACGCGCCAGTTCGGTCCTGGCGCGGCCTTCTTCGGCGTCACGGGTGCGCTGCTCAAGCAATTCGCTGCGACGGCGCTCGTCACTGGTGAAGGCGAGGAAATCCGCCAGCAGTTCGGAAAAGATCGCCGGGTCATCGACAAAGTCGTTCAACAAGCGCTGCACCACCTGCTCGATGCGCAGGTACAGACTGTCGCGCTGGTGGTCATCGCACTCGCCCCAGCCCATGGCCGCCGAGGCGATTTCGTTGAGCAAGCGCCGGGCGGGATGGCTGCCGCGGCTGAAAAAACTCTTGTCGAGCACCGCGACTTTCAGCATCGGAATCTGCAGGCGGCCGATCAGCGCCTTGAGGGAGTCCGGCAGGTTGCGGTCATCGAGAATGCATTCGAAGAGCATGGCGATCAGGTTGATCACGTCTTCATCGGCCACCCCGACCACCCGCGACCTGCCGCTTTTGACACTGACCCGGGTCAGCAGCAGTTCGAGCTGGTTACGCAGGTCGAAGTCGTCCTGAACCGCCAGCGCCGGCACGTACTGCTGCAAGTGCGAGAGCAGACGCAGCAGATCGCGGGTGGAAATGGGCTGGGTCTGGGCACTGACCTCCAGGGTCGGCGCAACACTGCCGCGCACATGGAGCAGCAACTCCTGCAATGCGGCGAAAACTTCCTGCACCCCGTCGTCAATCTGTGGATTGCCGCTGCGACTCCCTGCCTCGACAGGGTCGGCGTGAACACTGGCGGCCGCTCGATCGGTGGCACGCCGCGCCGGGGCGGGCTTGAGGTCCGGCAACACGCCGGTGGCAATCAGCAGTTGATTGGCTTCGGCGTAGAGCCGATCGGCGTTGCTGAGCACATAGCGCTCGAACAGCTTGAGGATGATCAGCTTGACCTTGATCTCCATCCCCAGGTTGCGCCCGGCCTGCAGGAAATACTCGCAGAGCAGCGTCGGCCCCAGGGGGTTGTGCTGTTCGACCAGTTTCTTGCCCAGCAGGGTGCTCAGTCGGGCGGTGAGCTGGTCGAGTGCGAAGCCATCGCGGTTCAGCACTTTGCCGACCATGACCTCCACCGCCACATTACGCTCCATGTCGTCATGGGATAGCGACGCCGAGGTATCGAAAGCCAATGCCCGGGGCAAGGCAGCCTGTGAGGTGTCGCACTGCGTGAGTCTGAGGAAAGCCTCGAGGAACTGCTCGAGAAACCCGCGCTCGATATTTTTGCGCTTGAGGCGCAAATCGCGCATGGCTTCGAAGAAGGTGTTTTGCTCGACATCGTTCCGGGCCCGGTCGGCCATTTCGAACAAGGTGTCGTCGGCGTTATCGAACAGCTCCTGCAAGCCCTGCTTGAGCTGTTGAGCAGCTTTGTCGCGAACCTGAAGCAGAATCACGGGCAGGCGGGCGAGCAGCGAGTGAGTCGCCTGGTCGGTAGTCGCCTTGTGCAAAGGCACTACATTCCCGTCGTTGTGCATCCAAGCCTCCTGAAACGGTGATTCCTCGGTTCACGTCAAAGCCATGACGTCAAATGCAAGGCGGATTATCGACAAAAGCCCCCCCTTGTGCCAGCAGACTCTGCGCCTCACCAAGGAATAGACGTTTATAAGTGACCCTTGCTTAGCGCCGATTGCTCGCGCGAATCGACCAAATGCAGGTTTGCGAACGACGGGATGGTTGTTGATGCCTTGGGTTGCCTCGCACCATGGCCCTATAATCGGGCCACTTTGTTTGTGGAGCCCGTTATGCCGAATCTACGTCTCGCCGATTTGACCGCCGAAATCGAAGCCAACGTGCGCCGTGCGTTGCTCGAGGACATCGGCAGCGGCGACATCACCGCGCAACTGATCCCGGCCGAACGTCTGGCCAAAGCCACCATCATCACCCGCGACGCGGCCGTCATCAGCGGCACTGCGTGGGTCGATGCCGTGTTTCGGCAGCTGGATCCGCGGGTCGCCGTGCACTGGCAGGTGAGCGATGGCGAGCGGGTGAAACCCAATCAGGTGCTGTTCCACCTCGAAGGCCCGGCACGCTCGCTGCTCACCGGCGAACGCAGCGCGCTGAACTTCCTGCAACTGCTCTCGGGCGTGGCCACTCGCGCGCAGTACCTGGCGGATTTCGTCGCCCAAACCCAAGTGAAGTTGCTCGATACCCGCAAAACCCTTCCGGGGCTGCGTCTGGCCCAGAAATACGCCGTGACCTGCGGCGGTTGCCATAACCACCG
>NZ_AKJT01000096.1 GCF_000282195.1 Pseudomonas sp. GM18 | reverse complement strand
CGAACGCAGCCTCGCAGGCTCGGCAGCTGCTACAGCGGTCGGTTTTGAACATAAAAAAGGGCTCCTCGAAGGAGCCCCTGGGCCGAAGCCCGCCGTCCGGATAGGACGTGCGTGGTTAAGTCGTAGCGTAATCAGATTGTCGTGTCGGAGTGTGTGCCCTGTATTAGCCGACGGCGTGAAGTTCGTTGAGTCTGTGGATTCCCGCAGTGCCGGTCATACCGTCCCAGTTGTCGCCGCGTCCTTCTCGCCAGCCATTGATCCAGGCTTGGCGTACCGACGGTAGAGTAAAAGGGCAAAGCTCACGGGATTTACCACCAACGCCATATTGATATCCGCGCAAAAATGCTCTTTCCAACGGATCACGCTTAAGTCTTCTCATAGGGTGTTTCCCTCACTTGTTGACTGTATGTATCGCGTCGACCTCAATCGAGGTCAGGCAGAAAAATTCTGCCGTTGGTGGCTCGCTGCCGGCGTCGCGAGCCAAGGTGTTGACGCCGTTGCGACGTCAACCTGAGTTGAGTTCTAACCAATGCGTCACATCGAGGGAATGACCGTTTTGTCATAAGAACGTAACCATAAAGATGGTATGGCCATAAGTAACACGATATTTGTCCCGTGTTTCTTGGCCAAAGCCCGGTATGATCGGCCCTGCGCTGGATGGTGGGGGTTGCGCCTTTAACGAGAATGACACCCGTTGCCCTTGGGGATTATTCGACGAAGGGTCGACTTATGACATTTTGTTGCATCAACTTTTTTATCTGCCCTGGCATCTAAGCTCTTTTAACCCGAGCAGTAGTCAGGGTGGGACGGCACACCTTCGTGCCACGCGGGCGTTCTGTTAGAAAAACGCCTGATTGAAAACCGGATCGGCAACGCGTTGTCGGTTCACTTAGCTAAAGGCTCTGGAATTACCATGTCCGATCGTTTCGAACTCTTCCTCACTTGCCCCAAAGGCCTTGAAGGTCTGCTCATCGAGGAAGCCGTCGGGCTTGGCCTTGAGGAAGCACGCGAGCACACCTCGGCTGTGCGTGGCATGGCCACCATGGAAACCGCTTATCGCCTGTGCCTGTGGT
The DNA here is from genome assembly GCF_000282195.1 of Pseudomonas sp. GM18. Taxonomy (GTDB): domain Bacteria; phylum Pseudomonadota; class Gammaproteobacteria; order Pseudomonadales; family Pseudomonadaceae; genus Aquipseudomonas. The sequence continues at coordinate 9,642 of NZ_AKJT01000096.1, read as the reverse complement.
CGCGTCTGGCGAACCGGGTGCTGCTGGTGCTCAAGCGCTTCCCGATGAAGGATGCCGAAGACCTCTACCACGGCGTGCTGGATATCGAGTGGCAAGACCACATGCTCAACGACGGCACCCTGGCCGTCGAATTCAGCGGTCACGGCTCTGGCATCGATAACACGCACTTTGGCGCCTTGAAGGTCAAGGATGCCATCGTCGACAAACTGCGCACCCCGCAGGGCGATCGCCCGTCCATCGACAAGCTCAACCCGGACCTGCGCATTCACCTGCGTCTGGACCGTGGCGAAGCCATCCTGTCCCTCGACCTGTCCGGTCACAGCCTGCACCAGCGCGGTTATCGCTTGCAGCAAGGTGCTGCGCCGCTGAAGGAAAACCTCGCGGCAGCGATTCTGATCCGTTCAGGCTGGCCGCGCATTGCCGCCGAGGGCGGCGCGCTGGCTGACCCGATGTGCGGTGTCGGTACGTTCCTGGTGGAAGCCGCGATGATCGCCGCCGACATGGCGCCGAACCTGCGCCGCGAGCAGTGGGGTTTCACCGCCTGGCTCGGTCACGTGCCGGCGTTGTGGAAAAAGCTCCACGAAGAAGCCACCGAACGCGCCGCGGCCGGCCTGGCCAAGCCACCGCTGTGGATTCGCGGTTACGAAGCCGACCCACGCCTGATTCAACCAGGCCGCAACAACGTCGAGCGTGCCGGCCTGAGCGAGTGGATCAAGATTTATCAGGGCGAAGTGGCAACGTTCGAGCCGCGTCCGGACCAGAACCAGAAAGGCCTGGTGATCTGCAACCCTCCGTACGGCGAGCGTCTGGGCGATGAGGCGAGCCTGCTCTACCTCTACCAGAACCTCGGCGAGCGTCTGCGTCAGGCGTGCTTGAACTGGGAAGCAGCGGTGTTCACTGGTGCCCCGGATCTGGGCAAGCGCATGGGCATCCGCAGCCACAAACAGTATTCGTTCTGGAACGGCGCGTTGCCGTGCAAATTGCTGCTGATCAAGGTCACGCCAGACCAGTTTGTCACCGGCGAGCGTCGCACCCCGGAACAGCGTCAGGCCGAGCGTGAACAGGCGGCCTACGATGAAGCACCGAGTGAGCCGCAAGAACGCAAGTACAACAAAAACGGCAATCCGATCAAACCGGCTCCGGCACCGGCGCCGGTAATCGAGCAGCCGCGCCTGAGCGAAGGCGGGCAGATGTTTGCCAACCGCCTGCAAAAGAACGTCAAGGCGCTGGGCAAGTGGGTCAAGCGTGAAGGCATCGACTGCTACCGCGTCTACGATGCCGACATGCCGGAATATTCCATGGCCATCGACCTGTATCACGACTGGGTTCACGTTCAGGAATACGCTGCGCCGAAATCCATCGATCCGGAAAAAGCCTCGGCGCGGATGTTCGATGCCCTGGCGGCAATCCCGCAGGCATTGAACATCGACAAGAGCCGCGTGGTGGTCAAGCGTCGCGAACGTCAGAGCGGTACCAAGCAGTACGAGCGCCAGAGCGCCCAGGGCAAGTTCAACGAGGTCAACGAAGGCGGCGTGAAGCTGCTGGTGAACCTCACTGACTACCTCGACACCGGGTTGTTCCTCGACCACCGGCCGATGCGCATGCGGATTCAGAAAGAGGCGGCCGGCAAACGCTTCCTCAACCTGTATTGCTACACCGCGACCGCCAGCGTGCATGCGGCCAAGGGCGGTGCGCGCAGCACCACCAGCGTCGACCTGTCGAAAACCTACCTGGACTGGGCGCGTCGCAACCTGTCGCTGAACGGCTTCTCTGACAAGAACCGTCTGGAGCAGGGCGACGTGATGGCCTGGCTCGATGCCTGCCGTGACGAGTACGACCTGATCTTCATCGATCCGCCGACCTTCTCCAACTCCAAGCGCATGGAAGGGATCTTCGACGTGCAGCGTGACCAGGTGCAGTTGATCGACCTGGCCATGGCGCGACTGGCACCGGGCGGGGTGTTGTATTTCTCCAACAACTTCCGCAAGTTCCAGCTCGAGGAAAACCTCACCGAGCGTTATGCCGTTGAAGAAATCACGACCCAGACCATCGATCCGGATTTCGCCCGTAATGGCAAGATCCACCGTGCCTGGAAGATCACTGCTCGCTGACACTTGAGCCTGATTGGATCCACAGAGCCTTGATTTTTAAAGGCTCTTTGGTTCTTTCAGTGCTGGTCAAATTAGTGGCTAATAGCTATAACTCAACCCATGGCCAATGGGCTTTCCGGCACCTGGCGTTATGAGTTGCGTTTATGTCGTTACACGCCGTGCGCCCCAAGATCCTGGGTTTTATCAGCGAAGATGTCTCGGCCTGGCTGGTCGCGCTGCTGGTATTGCTCATCGGCGGGATTCTTACGGGATTGCTGGCCTGGGCGACGCTCAATCAGTTCCATCAGCAAATGCGGCAACGTTTCCAGCTGCTCGCCAGTGAACGTTACAGCCGTATCGAAGAACGTTTCGAAGATCAGGAGCAGCGCCTCGATGGCCTGCGCCGGTTCTTCGCCAATTCCGAGTCGGTGTCCCGCGAGGAATTTGACGGTTACGCCAAACCTCTTTTGCGGCGCACCCAAGCCTATTCCTGGGCACCACGGGTGTCCCGCGCCGAACGCCCCTTGCTTGAACGTTTCGTGCATGACGAAGGCTTGAGCAATTTCACCTTTCGCGAACTCACCGCCGACGGCCAGTTGCAACCGGCTGCGGAACGGGACGAGTACGTGCCGGTGCTCTATACCCAAACCCAGAGCCGACTGCCCACGCCACTGGGTTACGACTTGCTGGCCCAGCCCCTGCGCCGTTCGACCCTGGAGCGCGCCGATCAAACTGGCAACATGGCCGTCTCGCAACCATTGCATCTGGTAGGCATTGAGCCGGCCTATTCACGGGGGGTGTTGCTGGTGGCGCCGGTCAATCGTCAGCACTTGCCGGGCACCACGCCCGCCGGGTATGTGATGGCGGTGATCAGCATGCGCCAGCTGCTGGCGGACGGGTTGCCGGAAGAGAATCATGATTCTCTCTCTGTGCGTATCCTCGACTTGTCCACCGATGACCAACACGAAGTGCTGTACGAGTCGACCAACCCGGCGGGGGCCAGTGACTTGTCTTCCACGCGTTTGCTGCGTCTGGCCGACCACGATTATCAAGTGGATATGCGCCCCAGTGCTGCGTTCCTGCAAGCCAACCATTCCTCGGTGACCAGCCAGGTGGTGCTCGGCGGTTTGCTCAGCTTGCTGCTCAGTGTGTTTCTCTATGTGTTGGTCAGTCAGCGGCAACGGGCGCTGAAAATGGTCGAGCAACGGACCGAGGAACTGCACGCCCGTGAGCAAGAGCTGCGCGGCACGCATGGCCAGTTGCGCGGCGTGCTGGAAGCCGCGACTCAGGTGGCGATCATCGCCACCGACCTGCGCGGGATTATCAGCACCTTCAACGCCGGTGCAGAACACATGCTCGGCTACTCCAGTGCGCAGGTTGTGGGCCACATGACCCTGGAAAACCTGCACTTGCCCCGGGAACTCGAGGCGCGGTCGGCGGAGTTGAGCGCGCGCTATGGCAAGCCGATTCCGACCTGCCAGGCGATGCTGGTCGAAGGCGGGGAAGAGGGCGGTCACGAAGCCCGGGAGTGGACGCTGGTGCGCCGCGACGGCAGCCATTTAACGGTGAACATGCTGGCGACCCCGGTCCTCGACGAGCAGGGCTTATGGGTCGGGCACCTGGCGATCTGTATCGACATCACCGAACGCAAGCGCGTCCATGAGGCTCTGGCGGCGCGGGATCTGTTGTTGAAGAAACTCAGCGCCCATGTGCCCGGCGGGATTTACCAGTTCAAGATGGAGTTCGATGGGCGCTTCAGCGTGATCTACGCCAGCGACGGGATGCGCGAGATCTACGAACTCGAACTGGACGTACTGTTGAGCAATGCCGAAGCGGTGTTCTCGCGGATTCATCCTCAGGATGCGCGCCGGGTCCGCGCGTCGATCCTGGCGTCGGCGGACAACCTCAGCCCATGGCGCGAAGAGTATCGCGTGCAATTGCCCGAGCGTGGCCTGCGCTGGGTTCGCGGCGAAGCGACGCCGGAGGAGCTGCCCGGTGGCGGTGTGCTGTGGCATGGCTACATTTCGGACATTTCCGACCTCAAGCGTGTTGAAGAGGAGTTGCGCGCGCTGTCGGTGACCGACTCGCTGACCGGGATCCATAACCGCCGCTATTTCCAGGAGCGCCTGACCACCGAAATGGCCCGGGTCGAGCGCGGCGGTGGCGAGTTGTCGGTGATCATGCTCGACATCGACCATTTCAAGCGCATCAATGACCAGCACGGCCATGCCGTGGGCGATCGGGTATTGCAGGCGGTGTGTGAACGCATTGGCCGTCGTCTGCGGCGCACCGATGTGTTCTGTCGCCTGGGGGGCGAAGAGTTCATGGTGCTCTGCCCGGACATCGACGGCGAGCAGGCGCATGTGTTGGCCGTGGAACTGTGGCAAGGGTTGCGCAGTTTGCCGATCGACGAGGTGGGGATCGTTACCGCGAGTTTCGGGATTGCCAGCTGGCGGCCTGGGGAAGGCGCGGATGCGTTGCTGTTGCGGGCGGATTCGGGGGTTTATGCGGCGAAGCAGGCGGGAAGGGATCGGGTTGAAGGGCAGATGAGTTAAGGCCACTTGCGAGCCCCTGTGGGAGCGGGCTCGCTCCCACATTGGATCTGAGGTGTTCTATGGATTCGGTTACAACACCGAAGCCGTGGTCGGCAGTTTCGGTTGGCGATACAGGTCCAGCAGCACCTGATCCAGCACCGAAGACGCGCCAAACGGAGCCTTGTCGTTAAGGATCGCCACCACCGCCCAGGTATTGCCATTGACATCGCGGCTGAAGCCGGAGATGGCACGCACGGTGTTCAGGGTGCCTGTCTTGACGTGGGCTTCACCGGCCATGGCCGTGCGTTTCAGGCGTTTGCGCATGGTGCCGTCGGTGCCGGCAATCGGCATCGAGCTGATGAATTCGGCGGCGTACGGGCTGCGCCAGGCGGCTTGCAGCATCGCGGCCATTTCACGCGCGCTCACCCGTTCGGCGCGGGACAGGCCGGAGCCGTTCTCCATCACCAGGTGCGGTGAGGTGATGCCTTTCTGCGCCAGCCACTGACGCACCACGCGCTGGGCCGCTTTGGCGTCATCACTGTCGGCGTCGGTGCGGAACTTCTGGCCCAGGCTCAGGAACAACTGCTGAGCCATGGTGTTGTTACTGTATTTGTTGATGTCGCGAATGATTTCCGCCAGGTCTGGCGAGTAGGCTCGGGCCAGCACCTTGGCGCTGCTCGGCGTCGGTGCCAGACGATCCTGGCCCTGGATGCTGCCGCCCAGTTCCTTCCAGATCGCCCGCACGGCGCCGGCGGTGTAGGTCGCGTGGTCGAGCAGCGACAGGTAGGTCTGGGAGCTGCAACCTTCGCCCAACTGGCCGCCGACGGTCACGGTGACGCTGCCATCAGCCTGGGTCACCGGGTTGTAGCGCACGCCCCCGGTGCATTGCTTGGAGTTGAGCGCCTTGACCTGATTGTCGATGCGGATGTTGGCAATCGGCGGCTCGACCGACACCAGGACCTTGCCCGAGTCGTTGCGGGCCACGAAGCGCAGGGCCTTGAGGTTGACCAGCAGCGCGTCGGGCTTGACCAGGAACGGTTTGTTCTCGTCATTGCCGTCGTCGTTGAACTCGGGCAGTTGCGGTTGCACGAAGAAGCCGCGGTCCAGCACCAGGTCGCCGGTGACCTGGGTCACGCCGTTGGCGCGCAAGTCGCGCATCAGCAGCCAGAGTTTTTCCATGTTCAGCTTCGGATCGCCGCCACCCTTGAGGTAGAGGTTACCGTTGAGGATGCCACCGCTAAGGGTGCCATCGGTGTAGAACTCGGTTTTCCACTGGTGGTTCGGGCCAAGCATTTCCAGCGCGGCATAGGTGGTGACCAGTTTCATGGTCGAGGCCGGGTTGACCGAAACGTCAGCGTTATAAATGGTTGGGGTGCCCGGGCCGTTAAGCGGGATCATCACCAGCGACAAGGCGCTGTCCGGCAATTTGCTGGCCTTGAGGGCCTTTTCGACGTTGGGCGACAGGGCGGTGTTGATCGGCGCGGCGGAAACGGGGAGGGCCAGGGGCAGAAGAAGGCTGGCCAGCAGCAATGGACGCAAAGATTTGATCATCTGAAATAAAACCCTACAGTCGAGGGGGAAAAAGACGAGGGCATGGCGATAAATTCCCTCAGCGGTCATGAAAGTGTCGGCATTATGCCCCAAGGTGTAAGGGCTTGTGCCGCACCTTGGTCGTCTAATCCGCTATTTTTTTACCGACGGTAGACGTCACGCCGTTCTGAGGCGGGTAATCGGCGCCTTAAACTGCTAAAGTGCCGCCCGTTATTACTTATGAGGATTGTTCCAATGGCGACTAACCGTTCCCAGCGTCTGCGCAAAAAACTGTGCGTCGATGAATTTCAAGAGCTGGGTTTCGAACTGAACCTGGATTTCAAAGAAGATTTGGCTGATGAAGCCATTGATGCTTTCCTCGACGCGTTCCTGAAAGAAGCCATGGAAGCCAACGGTCTGGGTTATGTGGGCGGCGATGACTTCGGTCTGGTTTGCCTGCAGAAGCGTGGCTCGGTTACCGAAGCACAGCGTGCCGCTGTTGAAGCCTGGCTCAAGGGCCGCAGCGAACTGACAGAAGCGACTGTCAGCCCGCTGATCGACGTCTGGTACCCGGAAAAGCCGATCAATCCGGTAGCCTGATGTTCTAAAAAACGGCGACCCCAAGGGTCGCCGTTTTTTTTGTGAAGATCAAAGGATCGCAGCCTAGTTTCACTCGACAGCTCCTACAGGGCAACGCATCCGATGGTAGGTGCTGCGTAGGAGCTGTCGAGTGAAACGAGGCTGCGATCTTTTAGTTTTTACGCCAGTTCAAGATCAGCAACGTCAACACCCCCGCAACAATCCCCCAGAACGCCGAACCGATGGAAAACAGTGTCAGCCCCGATGCCGTCACCATAAAGGTAATCAGCGCCGCTTCCCGTTCCTGCACTTGCGCCATGGCAATGCTTAGCCCGTTAATGATCGAGCCGAACAGCGCCAGCGCGGCTATCGACAGCACCAGTTCTTTAGGCAACGCGGCAAACAACGCCGCCAATGTCGCGCCGAACACCCCGGCAATCCCGTAGAAAATCCCGCACCAGACCGCTGCCGTGTAGCGCTTGTTGCGATCCTCATGGGCGTGCGGACCGGTGCAGATCGCCGCGCTGATGGCGGCCAGGTTGATGCCGTGGGAACCGAACGGCGCCAACAGCAACGAGGCAATGCCGGTGGCGGTGATCAGCGGCGAGGCCGGCACGTTGTAGCCGTCGGCGCGCAAAACGGCGATGCCCGGCATGTTCTGCGAGGTCATCGCCACCACGAACAGCGGAATGCCGATGCTGATGGTCGCAGCCAGGGAGAAGTGCGGCGTGGTCCAGACCGGCGTCGCGACTTCCAGGTGGAAGCCACTGAAATCCAGCAACCCCATGAAACCGGCCAGTGCGGTGCCAATCAACAGTGCCGCGAGCACGGCATAGCGTGGTGACAGGCGCTTGACCAGCAGGTACGTGAAGAACATCCCCAGGACCAGCGCGGTGCGGTGCTGGGCGGCGACGAAAATCTCGCTGCCGATCTTGAACAGAATCCCCGCCAGCAACGCCGCCGCCAATGAGGCCGGAATCTTTTTCACCAGCCGTTCGAAACTGCCGGTCAGGCCGCACACGGTCACCAACACTGCGCAAGTGATGTAGGCGCCGATGGCCTCGCCGTAGCTGACACCGCCCAGGCTGGTGATCAGCAACGCCGCGCCAGGGGTCGACCAGGCAATGGTAATCGGGGTGCGATAGCGCAAGGACAGGCCGATCGAGCACACCGCCATGCCGATGGAGATCGCCCAGATCCATGACGAAATCTGCCCGCTGGTCAGGCCCGCCGCTTGCCCGGCCTGGAACATCAGCACCAGGGAACTGGTGTAACCGGTCATCATGGCGATGAACCCGGCGACGATGGCCGAGGGCGACGTGTCGGTCAGGGGACGAAGCTGCGTGTGCGTGGCGTCGGTCATGACAGCGGTGTTCCTTTTTACGTATGAAGATGTGTAGGAGCTGTCGAGTGAAACGAGGCTGCGATCTTTTGATCTTGGAAAATCAACATCAAAGATCGCAGCCTCGTTTCACTCGACAGCTCCTACAGGATTCTGCGTTCAAGCCTAAACTGAAACGTAACCGGTCGTTGCAATACAGCGAAGGCGACAAACAGCCGTACAGTCGTGTTGCCACCCGTCATTGTGTACAATTGCAGTGTTTTTTACGCGATACTTGCCAGCGACCCACTGTGCCGTATTACAGTCACGGTCAATTCGCCGCAGTTCTCCCGACTCGAGTGCCCATGAACGAACAGTTGCAACCCCTCAAGAAACAACCGCGAGCAGGCAAAGCCGGCCGCAGCGGTACCCAGGACGATATTGTCTATGCGCATATCTTCGAGGCCATCCTCGAGCAGCGTCTGGCGCCCGGCACCAAGTTGAGCGAAGAAGCGCTGGGGGAAATTTTCGGGGTCAGCCGCACCATCATTCGCCGCGCGTTGTCGCGTCTGGCTCATGAAGGCGTGGTGTTGCTGCGCCCCAATCGCGGCGCTGTGGTTGCCAGCCCGAGTGTCGAAGAGGCCCGTCAGGTGTTCATGGCGCGGCGGCTGGTGGAGCGCGCGATCACTGAACTGGCGGTGCAGCACGCCACTGCCGAGCAGATTGCCGACTTGCGGCAGATGGTCAACGACGAGCGCGACAGCTTCTCCCGTGGCGATCGCGGTGCCGGTATTCGCCTGTCAGGCGAGTTCCACTTGAAACTGGCCGAAGCGGCGAAAAACGCGCCATTGATCAGCTTCCAGCGCAGCCTGGTGTCCCAGACGTCGTTGATTATCGCCCAGTACGAGAGCGGCAACCGTTCGCACTGTTCCTACGATGAACACACCCAGTTGATCGATGCCATCGAAGCGCGGGACGCGACGCTGGCGGTGGACCTGATGATGCATCACATGGATCACATCGACAGCAAACTCAACCTCGACGAAGAAAGCGCGTCGGATGATTTGCATGCGGTGTTCTCGCATCTGTTGCAGACCAAGAAGCCGGGGCGCTCGACTGCCAAGCTATAAGTCAGCCCGAGACTGATGATCGTTCCCACGCTCTGCGTGGGAACGATCAGCTCGAAAAACCTTAACGCTGATGCACCAGATTCCCCGCCGCATACGTCTGCAGAACAGTCCGGTCATCCCCCAGCGTCATCAACACAAACAACGTCTCGGCAATGTTATTGGCCTGCTTCAGGCGATAGCTCAGCAGCGGCGTGGCGTTGTAGTCCAGCACCAGGAAGTCTGCGTCGGTGCCCGGTTGCAGGGTGCCGATCTTGTCTTCCAGCCGTAGCGCGCGGGCGCCGCCGAGGGTGGCGAGGTACAGCGACTTGAACGGGCTCAGCCGTGCACCTTGCAGCTGCATGACTTTGTACGCTTCGTTCAGGGTTTGCAGCAGCGAGAAACTGGTGCCACCACCGACGTCGGTCCCGAGGCCGACATTCAGTTTGTGCTTCTCGGCCATCGGCAGGTTGAACAAGCCG
>NZ_AKJT01000095.1 GCF_000282195.1 Pseudomonas sp. GM18 | reverse complement strand
GTTCCCACGCTCCGCGTGGGAATGCAGCCCGGGACGCTCCGCGTCCCAAGAGCGGACGCGGAGCGTCCGTTGAGGCATTCCCACGCGGAGCGTGGGAACGATCGCCCTTAACTGACTGGAAGACATCTCATGACCAAAAAACTCTTAACCCACCCAGTCAAAGCACTGGCCCTGGCCCTCGGCCTCTTCAGCTCCATCACCTTCGCCGCCGACGCGCCGCTGAAGGTCGGCACCACCGCCGCCTTCGCCATTCCCCTGGAGGCCGCCGTAGAAGAAGCCAACAAACAAGGCCTGAAAGTCGAACTGGTGGAATTCAGCGACTGGATCGCCCCCAACGTGAGCCTCGCCTCGGGCGATATCGATGTGAACTATTTCCAGCACATCCCGTTCCTGGAAAACGCCAAGGCCGCCGCCGGTTTTGACCTGGTGCCGTTCGCCCCCGGCATCATCAACAACGTCGGTCTCTACTCGAAGAAATACAAAAGTTTCGATGCGTTGCCAGAAGGTGCCAGCGTGGCCATCGCCAACGACCCGATCAACAGCGGCCGCGGCCTGCAACTGCTGGCCAAGGCCGGCCTGATCACGCTCAAACCGGGCGTTGGCTACAAGGCGACTGAAGAAGACATCATCGCCAGCCCGAAGAAAATCAAAATCCTCCAGGTCGAAGCCGTGCAACTGGTACGCGCCTATGACGACGCCGATCTGGTCCAGGGTTACCCGGCCTACATTCGCCTGTCGAAAACCTTCGATGCCAGCTCCGCGCTGCTGTTCGACGGTCTCGATCACAAGGAATACGTGATCCAGTTCGTGATCCAGCCGAAAAGTAAAACCGACCCGCGCCTGATCAAATTCGTCGACATCTATCAGCACTCGCCAGCGGTTCGCGCAGCGCTGGATAAGACCCACGGCAAGCTCTATCAAGCCGGTTGGGAAAGCTGAGCATGACGGCCGCCATCCAACGGCGACTGGAGATTCCAGAGCCACCAAGTGCTGAACGTACCGAGTTGCACCCCGAGCTGAACCGCGCCCACGTACGCTTCATCGGCCTGGGCAAAACCTACAACGGCCAGCAAGGTCCGGTGGCGGCTCTGCACGGCATTGACCTGGCGATCCAGCGCGGCGAAGTGTTCGGCATCATCGGGCGCAGCGGTGCCGGCAAGTCGTCGCTGATCCGCACCATCAACCGCCTCGAACAACCGAGCAGCGGGCGAATATTGATCGATCAGGTGGACATCGGCGAGTTCGATGAAGACCGCCTGGTGGCGCTGCGCCGACGGATCGGCATGATCTTCCAGCACTTCAATTTGATGTCGGCCAAGACGGTTTGGCAGAACGTCGAGTTGCCGCTGAAAGTCGCCGGTGTGCCCAAGGAAAAACGCGAGCAGAAGGTCCGTGAATTGCTGGAACTGGTCGGCCTGCAAGGCAAGCACAAGGCTTATCCGGCGCAGCTTTCCGGCGGGCAGAAACAACGTGTCGGCATCGCCCGTGCGTTGGTGCATGACCCGGAAATTCTGCTGTGCGACGAGGCCACTTCAGCCCTTGATCCGGAGACCACCCAATCGATCCTCGGCCTGTTGCGCGAGATCAATCAGCGCCTGGGCCTGACCATCGTGCTGATCACCCACGAGATGGCGGTGATCCGCGATATCTGTGATCGGGTCGTGGTGTTGGAGCACGGGCGAATCGTCGAGCAAGGGCCGGTCTGGGAAGTCTTCGGCAACCCGCAGCATGAGGTCAGCAAGACCTTGCTCGCACCGCTGCAACACGGTTTGCCGGAAGAACTGCAAAGCCGCTTGCGGGCACAGCCACAGTCTTCAGACGCCGCCGTGGTGCTGCGCTTGCAATTCACCGGCAGCACACGTGACGAGCCAGACCTGGCGGCGCTGTTCAGCGCCCTCGGTGGCCGCGTGCGCTTGCTGCAAGGAGGCGTAGAGCGGATTCAGGGCCATGCGCTGGGGCAATTGCTGCTGGCGGTGACCGGTTCGTCCCTCGGTGCCGAGGAATTGCGTCAGCGCGCCGGTCATTGGGCGCAACAGGTAGAGGTGCTGGGTTATGTGGTTTGATCGGTTGCTGCAAGGTTTCATCGACACCTTCCTGATGGTCGGCGTCTCGTCGCTGATCGCGCTGTTGGTGGGCATTCCTTTGGCGGTGATTCTGGTCACCAGCGCCAAGGGCGGGATCTACGAAGCACCGGCACTGAACCGCGCACTGGGCGCGTTCGTGAACCTGTTCCGCTCGATTCCGTTTTTGATTTTGATGGTGGCGTTGATTCCGTTCACCCGCTTGATCGTCGGCACCACCTATGGCGTATGGGCCGCCGTAGTTCCGCTGACCATCGCCGCCACGCCGTTCTTCGCGCGTATCGCCGAAGTCAGCCTGCGGGAAGTCGACCATGGGTTGATTGAAGCGGCGCAGGCGATGGGCTGCCGGCGCTGGCATATCGTCTGGCATGTGCTGCTGCCCGAGGCGCTGCCGGGGATTGTCGGTGGATTCACGATTACGTTGGTGACCATGATCAACTCATCGGCCATGGCCGGGGCGATTGGCGCTGGCGGGTTGGGGGACATTGCTTATCGGTATGGGTATCAGCGGTTTGATAGCCAGATCATGTTGACGGTGATTGTGTTGCTGGTGGTGTTGGTGGCGGTGATTCAGTTGGGTGGGGATCGGTTGGCGCGTGGACTCAACAAGCGCTGATCGAGATAGCAGCCGCGACGCTCACCTTGTAGCAGCTGGCGAAGCCTGCGTTCGGCTGCGAAGCAGTCGTAAATCCTGCTTGCACAGTCTTCCTGAAACACCGCGAACTCTGATTTTACGACTGCTTCGCAGCCGAACGCAGGCTTCGCCAGCTGCTACAGATCGCGTTACGGCTTAACTGACTGGCATTAAGACAATCCCCTCGCCGAAGGGGAAGTTTTCGCACAGGAAAATCAGGGTGCCAGCAGGCCCGATCCCTTTCATTTGCAGGACATTTCCTAGATCATTCCGCTCGCTTGCGCCGACGGAATCTCGTGGCTAGTCTCGGTTCGTCACTGCTCATCAGTGATCGGGTTTAGTAGCCCGGATCAATAGGCGCATAGCGGTTCATGCTCATGTCTGGCACTTTTTGTCGGATGCTGAATATGGTGGCTGTGCGTGGGGCACCTTCGGGTGCACCGGTTTTCCTATTGACCGGCCTACTAACCTGCGTACAGCCGCCACCCCATCGTTTAGTAGGCGAAAAGTGACGGCTCCCATGCAGCAATAGGAGCAACACTCATGGAAAGATCCATCCCCGATCCACCCCCAGAAACATCCTCCAACAAAGCCTTCACCGACGACCTCCTCAAGGACCGTTCCGCGCTTTACCGTGCAATCGATTTCCACCTCACCGGCAAGCAACCTTCGGCCCCGGATGAACTGCGTTTCTACAACGTCAGCAAAGACGTGAGCTTCGAAGACGCCCAGCTCTATGTGGCGGATCTGCTGCGCTGTGCGTCGGCCACGGCTTATCAGTGTGGTGACCACCTCAAAGGCTCCGACAGGGCATTGGTATTTTCCATTTGGCATTTGCTGGAGATCGCCAAGGCGATGGTTGATCGGTCCATCGAATGTCTGGGGATGAAGCAGAGCTGAGTCAAGATCAAAAGATCGCAGCCTTCGGCAGCTCCTACAGAACCGCGCCATGTGCCGCTCCCGTAGGAGCTGCCGCAGGCTGCGATCTTTTAAAGCGTGAAAGCGCTTATAGTCTGTGCTTCTTTCTTTTTTCTGCGCAGCCGACCATGAAACAGACTCCCGCCGACCTGGAGCAGATCACCTCCACCACCCTGGGCCATTACAACGCGGTGGCCGAAGACTTCCGTGAAGGCACTCGCGATCACGATGTCAGCCAGAACATCGATGCCCTGTTGCGGCACATTCAGGGCGAGGCGCCTTTCAGCATTCTCGACTTTGGCTGCGGCCCTGGCCGCGACCTGAAAACCTTCACCCGCATGGGCCACATCGCCGTCGGGCTCGACGGTTCGGAAAAGCTTGCGCAGATGGCCCGGGACGACAGCGGTTGCGAGGTCTGGCAGCAGGACTTCCTGAAACTCGATCTGCCGGCCGAGCGGTTTGACGGGATTTTTGCCAACGCGGTGCTGTTTCATGTGCCGAGCCAGGAATTGCCGCGGGTGTTGAAGCAACTGCGCGAGGCGTTGAAGCCGGGCGGTGTGTTGTTCAGTTCCAATCCGCGCGGTGAGAATCAGGAGGGCTGGAACGGGCCGCGGTATGGGGCGTATTACGATCTTCAGGTGTGGCGGGAAATGCTGACTGAAGCGGGGTTTGTAGAGCTGGAACATTACTACCGGCCGGCGGGGCTGCCACGGGAACAGCAGCCTTGGTTGGCCAGCGTTTGGCGTCGAGTCGACTGATCGTTGATCGTTCCCACGCGGAGCGTGGGAACGATCAGTTACTGCGCTTGTCTCTTCGGCTCCTGAACCTTGTACCAGGCCACATACAGCGCCGGCAAAAACAGCAGCGTCAGCAACGTCGCAATGATGATCCCGCCAATCATCGCGTAGGCCATCGGCCCCCAGAACACTTCCCGGGCAATCGGGATCATCCCCATGCTCGCTGCCGCCGCCGTCAACAAAATCGGGCGGCGTCGATGTTCCGTGGCCTGCACCACCGCGTCCCACGGCGTATAACCGCTCTTCTCGAAAGAATCGATCTGGGTCACCAGAATCACCGAGTTGCGGATGATGATGCCGATCAGCGCCAGAATCCCGAGAATCGCCACGAAGCCCATGGGCGTGCCCGTCGGGATCAGCGCCAGCACCACGCCGATCAAGCCCAGCGGCGCGACGCTGGCCACCAGGAACAGCTTCTGCACGCTGTGCAACTGGATCATCAGGAAGGTCGCCATCAAAAACAGCATCAACGGCACCACCTTGGCAATCGGCCCCTGGGCCTTGCCGCTTTCCTCCACCGTGCCGCCAGTGGCGACTTTGTAGCCCACCGGCAAACCGGCGGCGAACTTGTCGATGTCCGGTTGCAGCTGTTGCACCAGGTCAGTCGGCTGAATCTCATCGCGCACCGCGGCCTTGATGGTAATGGTCGGTTTACGATCACGACGCCACACCAGCGGCTGCTCCAACTCGTAGCGCACCGTGGCAAACGCCAGCAGCGGAATCGACGTGCCGCCGGGGGTGACGATCTGCAAGTTCTGCAAGGTTTCCGGGCTACCGCGCTCGGCATCTTCAGCGCGGCCGACCACGTCGATCAGGTAGATATCGTCATCGACCTGCGTCACCGGCGAGCCGACGACGATGCTGTTCATCAGGTTCGCCACGTCTTCCGACGACAGCCCCAGTTGCCGCGCCTTGTCTTGCGCGATGTCGATGCGCAGCACTTTGCCCGGCTCGTTCCAGTCGTAAATGATCTCGCCGATATGCGGGTTTTTATCCAGTTCAGTAGCCAGGGCGATTGCGTGTTTGCGCACCTGATCGATGTCTTTACCGCTGACCCGGTATTGAATCGGACGCCCCACCGGCGGGCCCATTTCCAGGGCCTGAACGTAACTGCCGATGCCGACGAACTCTTCACGCAGGCGCTTTTGCAAACGAGCAGTCAGCGCCGTGCGGGACTCCAGGCCTTTGCTGACGATCACCAGTTGCGCGTAGTACGGGTTCTGCAATTGCTGGTCGAGAGGCAGGTAGAAACGGATCGCACCCTCGCCGATGTAGGTGCTCCAGCGCACGATGTCCGGGTCGCCCTTGAGCGTCGCTTCGAGCTTGTCCACGGCTTTGCGAGTTTCGGCGATCGAGGCGTTTTGTGGCAGGTTCAGGTCGACGAGGATTTCCGGGCGGTCCGAGGACGGGAAGAACTGGTTCTGCACGAACTGCATGGAGAACACCGAGAGCACGAACAGCGCCACGGTAATGCCGATAGCCCACCAGCGATTGCGCATGGCCCACAGCAGGCCACCATTGAATGCCCGACCGATGCGCCCTGGCTCTGCGTCGTGGGGTTTCACATTGCTGCTCAGAATATGCACACCGAGTACCGGGGCGAACAGCACGGCGACGATCCACGACACCAGCATGGCCACCGCGATCACCGCAAACAGCGTGAAGGTGTACTCACCGGCGGAGCTCGCGTTCAAACCGATCGGCACGAAACCGGCGACGGTGACCAGCGTGCCGGTGAGCATCGGGAACGCCGTCGAGGTGTAGGCGAAGGTCGCCGCCTGTTCTTTGGTTTCGCCCATTTCCAGGCGCGTGACCATCATCTCCACCGTGATCATCGCGTCGTCCACCAGCAGGCCGAGGGCGATGATCAGCGCACCGAGGGAAATCCGCTGCATGGTGATGCCGCTGTATTCCATGAAAAGGAAAACCATGGCCAGCACCAACGGAATCGAACACGCCACCACCAGCCCGGCGCGCACGCCAAGGCTGACGAAGCTGACGATCAGCACGATCACCACGGCCTCGAACAACGCACTGGTGAAGCCGCCGACGGCTTCTTTCACCACTTCGGCCTGATCGGAAACGTTGTGCACGCCAACGCCCACCGGCAGGTCCGCCGTCAGCTCGTTCATGCGCAGGTGCAGCGCCTTGCCGAAGTCCTGAATGTTGCCGCCCTTTTTCATGGCGATTGCCAGGCCGATGGCCGGCTGGCCGTTGAAGCGAAACTCCGGGGTGGCCGGATCGACGTAGCCACGGCTGATGTCGGCAATATCGGCGAGGCGGTAGAAGCGGTCGTTGAGCTTCAGGTTGACGTTGGCCAGGTCTTTCTCAGAAGCAAACTGCCCCGAGGTCCGCACCGAAATCCGCTCTGGGCCGGCCTCGATCACACCCGCCGGGGTCACGGCATTCTGTGATTGCAGGCTCTGCACCACCTGGCGCTGATCGATGCCGAGAGCAGCGAGTTTGCGGGTGGAGAAGTTCAGGTACAGCACTTCATCCTGCTCGCCGATCATCTCGACCTTGCCCAACCCTGGCACTTCACGGATTTCGGCACGCACCTGTTCTACGTAATCGCGCAACTGACGCATCGACAGGCCGTCGGCGGTAAACGCGTACACCGAACCGAATACGTCGCCGAACTCATCGTTGAAACCCGGCCCTTGCAGGCCTTGCGGGAAGTCGCCGCGGATGTCGTTGATCTTCTTGCGCACCTGATACCAGATCTGCGGAATGTCCTTGGCGCTGGTAGTGTCGAGCAGGTTCACGAAGACCGTCGATTCGCCGGGGCGGGTGTAGCTTTTCACGTAATCGAGCGAGTCGAGTTCTTCGAGTTTTTTCTCGATCCGGTCAGTGACCTGCTTGAGGGTTTCTTCCTGGGTCGCGCCGGGCCAGCGGGTCTGGATCACCATGGTTTTGATGGTGAACGACGGGTCTTCTTCGCGCCCCAGGTTCAGGTACGAGAACACGCCCATCAACAGCGCGACGAACATCAAATACCAGACAAACGACTGATGCTTGAGGGCCCATTCGGATAAGTTGAAACTCCCTTTCATCGCGGGCTGTCCTCGTCAATTTTCACTTTCTGCCCCGGTTTGAGGCTGTTCACACCGGCACTGACCACCCGCTCGCCAGACTTCACGCCGTTGGCCAGGACTACCGTGGCATCAGTCCGGCTGATCACGCTGACCTCCCGCGGCGCAACGGTTTGCGTCTGCGGGTCGATGACCCAGATTCGCGTTTTCCCATCGACCTCTTGCAACGCGCTCACCGGCAGTTCGAGGCGAGGCTTGATCGCGGAGCTGAGGGTCACACTGATCGCCGTGCCGAGGTGAAAACCGGGCGGCGTATCGGTCAGGCTCAGGCGGGCGCGACGGGTACGGGTCGCGCTTTGGGCCTGGGGTTCGATTTCGCGCACGATCGCCGTGCTGGTGATGCTCGGGTCCAGTTGCGAGGCGACCTGGAACACCACGTCGGCCGGCAACTGATCGACCAGGGTGTCGGGCAAGTCGATCACCGCTTCCTTGATGTCCGGCTGCGCCAGGGTCACCACCTGTTGGCCGGCCGTTACCACTTGCCCGGCTTCGGCGCTCCACGCGGTGACAATGGCTTTGTGATCAGTGCGCAGTTCGACGTAGTTGAGTTGGTCCTGCGCCTGATTGACCGCGGCCCTGGCTTGATCGAGGGACGCCTGGGTGGTTTTCAGGTCGGTCTGGGCGATATCCAGTTGTGCCTGGGCGCCGACCCCGCGATTGAACAACTCCTGCTGACGCCGGGCATTGGCCTGAGCATTGATAAGCTGCGCCTGGACACGCGCCAGATCCCCTTGAGCCGAGCGCAACTGGTTCTGCTGATCGGTGGGGTCAAGGGTGGCGAGCAACGCGCCCTTCTGCACTTCGGCGCCGACATCGACGTTACGGCTGGCGATACGCCCCGGCACCCGGAACCCGACGTTGCTTTCGTAACGGGCCTGAATGCTGCCAGCGAACCGGCCGAGGTTTTCTTGATTGAGCGCTTGCACCTCAACAGACAACACCGGCCGAACCGGTTCTGGCGGTGCTTCTTCCTTGGAACAGGCGCCCAGCAGCACAGCGGCGAACAACAGCAACAGGCGCTTCATGGTTGGGCTCCTGTCGTTGGTGTCTCGTAGGTATTTTCGACGACCTCCACCCGCACGCCCGGGTGCAGTAACTGACCACCCGCGGTGACGACTTTTTCGCCACCGGTGAGGCCGGTGCTGACAATGACCTTGCCGGTCAGGTAACGGCCAACGGTGACCGAGTGCAACTGCGCCTTGCCCTCGGCGTCCACCAGCCACACGGCCGGGTCGCTGAGGTTTTTGGTCAGGGCCGCCCAGGGCAGTTCCACTGCGGTTTTACCCACTGGCTTGGCCGTGGCGCTCACCACCGACCCGAGTTGCATGCCTTCAGGAAGGCTGTCGAGGCTGACTTTGACTTGCACCGTGCCGGTCTGCGCGGACACCGCCGGCGTGACTTCGCGAACGGTGCCTGTGGTTTTGATTTTCGGGTTGTCGAGCAGGCTGACCACAATCGATCTATCCGACGGTGGCTCCGCCAGCAGCGATTCGTAAACGTTAAACACCGCGTCACGCTCGCCATCCCGGGCCAGGCTGAAAATCGGCACCGTGGCTTGTACCACCTGGCCGACTTCGGCCTGACGCGCGGTAATCACGCCCGGTGCATCGGCAATCAACGCGGTGTAGCTCAGTTGATCGCGGGCGTTGGCCAATTGCGCTTGAGCGGCGGTCAACGCGCTCTGACTGCTGCGCAAGGCGGCTTGGGCGGAGTCGTATTCGCTCTGGCTGGTGTAGCCCTTGGGCAGGAGTTTTTCCTGGCGAACGAAGGCTGCGGCGGTTTGTTTGACCCGCGCCTGTTCGGCCACGACCTGGGCCTGGGCCGAATCGACATTGGTTTGCAGGTCTTTAGGGTCGAGCCTGGCCAGCACTTGTTTGGCTGAAACCCGATCACCGACGTCGACCATGCGCTGGATGATCTTGCCGCCCACGCGAAACGACAACTCGGTCTGGACTCGCGCCTGGACGTCGCCGGTGAGTGTCACCGCGGCGGCGTAATCGGTTGGCTTGACCTCTTGCACGAAGACTCGCGGACGGTCCTTCTCGACCGGTTTTTTTTCGCCACAGGCAGTCAGCAAGGCAAAGAGGCTCAGGCCAACCATTAATTTCAATCCGGGACCCGCCATGCAGACTCCTTTGCGTCGTACGAACGTGCCAGTGACGATACGACTGTGAGCTTAGAACAGGGTTCCACGTCTGCACGAGCGATCCTTATAACTCCATTGATCGCTCCCATGCTCTGCGTGGGAACGATCAATCGCGAACAGGTTAGAGACTCACCCCTGCCACTTCCCACCCTCGACAATCACGCTCTCAGGCCGGGTGTCGTCGCTCAGTTCTTTACGCACGTATTGGTCGTACAGCTTGAGCAGGTACTTCTCCTCGCCCAGCTTCGCCAACTCCGCATTCACCCAATCGCGCAGTTCGATGTTGCCCTTCTTCACCGCCGGGGCGATCGGCGCTTCGGCGCCCAACTTCTGTTCCAGTACACGGTAGCCCGGGTTCTGCTTGGCCCAGCTGAACAGCACCAGATTGTCCTGCGCATAAGCATCGCCGCGACCGTTGGCCAGGGCTTGCAGGGACTCGGAGTTCTTCTCGAACTTCAGCAGTTTCCAGTCCGGATGGTTCTTGGTTAGCCAGACATCCGCCGTGGTGCCCGTCGTCACGATGGTGGTGCGGGTCGCCAGGTCATCAAGGTTCTTCACCGAACTGGCCTGCGGCACCAGCGCCTGCACCGCCACCTTGAGGTTCGGGTTGGTGAAATCCACTGCTTCCTTGCGCTCCGGGGTAACGGTCATGTTTGCCAGGATCAGGTCGACCTTGTCGCTTTGCAGGAACGGAATCCGGCTCGCCGGCTCCACCGCCACGAACTCGACTTTGTTTTCATCGCCCAACAGATCCTTGGCGAATTGGCGACCAATGTCGGTATCGAACCCCACATAGCGTCCGGCTTCATCGACAAAACCGAACGGCGGTTTGTCGGTGAACACGCCGACAATCAGCTTGTCCCGGGCTTTGATTTTTTCCAGATAACCGGCCGGTGCAGTGCTGACGCTGGCGACTTTCGGCTTGGCCGGTTCTTCGGTTTTGTTGCAGCCGGCCAGCAGCGCCAGGCCGAACAGCGGGAGTAGCAGCAGAGAAGACTTGGCAGTTTTCATGGCAGTTCCAATTCCTTTATTTGGGTCGTTTTAGGTAAAGCGGCGACGAAGGAGAACTTCTCCAGGAACTGCTGCGCTCGTGCGGTTTGCGGGTTCGTAAAGAAAATCTCGGGAGGGTGTTGCTCAAGGATGCGCCCGGCGTCCATGAACACAATGCGGTCGGCCACCGCGCGGGCGAAGGCCATTTCGTGGGTGACAATCAATAAGGTCATGCCCTCGCGGGCCAGGCCCTGAATCACTTCGAGTACCTCCTTGACCATCTCCGGGTCGAGGGCGGCGGTGACTTCGTCAAAGAGCATGACTTTGGGATTCATGCACAGCGAACGGACGATGGCGATGCGTTGCTGCTGACCACCGGAGAGCTGACGCGGGAACGCGTCGCGCTTGTCCAACAGGCCTACGCGCTCCAGCAAGGCTTCGGCCTGGGCACGGGCTTCGCGGCGGTCGCGCTTCTGCACTTTCACCGGGCCAAGCAGCACGTTATCGAGCACGCTCATGTGCGGAAACAGGTGATAACTCTGGAATACCATGCCGATCTGCTGACGCACTTCACGCCAGTCGGTGCCCTTGTCCAGCAGCTCGCGCCCGGCAAAATTCAAGCTGCCGCCGTGGGCGACTTCCAGGCCGTTGAGGCAGCGCAGCAAGGTGCTTTTGCCACAGCCGCTGGGGCCGAGGATGACGATCACTTCGCCCGGTTGCACCTTCAGGTCGATGCCGTTGAGCACCTGCTGCTCACCGAAAAACTTGTTGAAACCCTTGAACTCGATCAATGCGCTCATGCTTGCGTCCAGCGCCGCTCCAGCACGCGGGAAGCGGCCGACAGCGGGTAGCAGATGAAAAAGAAAAACAGAAACAGCGCGCCATAGATCAATACCGATTCGTAGGTGCGCTCGATGATCTGCTGGCCGACCTTGATCACGTCCACCACGCCGATCAGCACCGCCAGAGAGCTGGTCTTGATGATCCGCGTGTAGACGTTGATGGTTGGGGGCGTCATGCGCTTCAGCGCCTGGGGCAGCAGCACGTAGCCGTAGAGTTGCGGGCCGTTCAAGCCAATCGACAACCCCGCCTCACGCTGCCCACGGGGCAATGAATGTAAGGCGCCGCGCACCACCTCGCCGACTTCGCTGGCACCCCACAGCGACAACACCAGCACCGCGCACCAGAAGCTCGGAATGCTCAAGCCGAAGAAAATCGGCAGGCCGAAGAACAGCAAATACAGCCAGACCAGCACCGGGATCGCCCGGAACAATTCCAGATAGACCCGCAAAATGATGTTCAGCCACTTCGAATTCAGCGTGCGCAACACGCCGTAGAGCACGCCGCCAACGGTGCTGAAGGCGATGCCCAGGAAAGAAATCGACAAGGTTTGCGCAGCGCCCTTGCCCAGTTGCGGCAACGACACCATGAGCAACTCAAGACCCGAACTGGCCATGCTGGAGCCTCCTTTCCAGACGGCTGAGCAGCAGCGACAACGGCAAAAACAGCAACACGCAGATCAGCGTCAGCACGGCGAGCATTTCGTAGGTTTTGTAATAGAGCGCGATGTAACTCTTGGTGGTGTAGAGAATCTCCGGCACCGCCACCGCCGAGACCACGGTGGTCTCCTTGAGCAGGAAAATGAAATTGGCGAACAACGATGGCAGGCTGAGAATGCCGGCCTGCGGCAAGATCACGTAGCGCAGCAATTGCCCGTGGGACAAGCCGATTGAACGACCGGACTCAAGTTGCGCCTGGGGCACCGCATCTACACCGGCACGCAGCACTTCGGTGAGGTAAGCGCCGCCGAGAAAGGTCATGGTGATGATCGCCGCGGCGAAGCCCGAGACTTTGATGCCCAGGGCCGGCAAGGCGAAGTAGACGAAAAACAACTGGATCAGCAATGGCGTGTTGCGCGCTAACTCCACATACAGCCCGACCAGGCGCTGCAGGTAAGGCGTGCGAAACACCAGAATCGTCGCGTTGATCAGCGCCACCAGCAATGAAGTGCCGATGGCGATGAAGCCGACCTGCAGCGTCACGCCAACGGCTTTGAGAAACGCCGGCAGAGTGCTGAGGATAAATGCGTAATCGAAGGTCATTGAACATCCTGTACGCCGCTCGATAAGCGACGATGGCGCAGTCCATGGGCAGTGGATAACCACCCGGCAGGCACCGACTTTAATGGTATAAAAAGAGGAATTTAAATACCGTTAAAGCATATTGATATCACGCAAAAAACTATCCTGCGGATTTGCGACGGCAGCGGAAGACGGCTATTTTCCTTTGCGCTGTAGGAAGGATCTTTTTTTCAAGATCCCCCTCCAAGGACATGCAGCTTTTGGCCAGACTCCCCCGGCCGAACCATCACAAGGAAGAGAACATGGCTAACGTAAACGTGCCACAGCGGCTGGATCCGCAGGACATCGTGAAATTGCTGGTGGCGTTGCGCAGGGCGTTGAAGGCGCGGGTGGCCTGAAATCTTAAAGCAAAAGATCGCAGCCTCGTTTCACTCGACAGCTCCTACAGGGGATACGCATTTCAATGTAGGAGCTGTCGAGTGAAACGAGGCTGCGATCTTTTGATCTTGGCGTAATAAAAAACGCCGACGCTGTACTAGCCGTCGGCGTTTGAAACCTTGAAGGGGTTCGAGACGGCGGTGAATCAGAACGCCGGCAGTACCGCGCCGCTGTATTTCTTGTCGATGAATGCTTTCACTTCCGGGCTGGTCAGGGCCTTGGCCAGTTTCTGGATAGCAACGCTGTCCTTGTTATCTGGACGCGCCACCAGGAAGTTCACGTAAGGCGAATCCGCACCTTCGATCACCAGCGCGTCTTTAGCCGGGTTCAGACCCGCGTCCAGCGCGTAGTTGGTGTTGATCATGTCCAGGTCGACCTGGTCCAGAACACGCGGCAGCATGGCCGATTCCAGTTCCTTGAACTTGAAATTGTGCGGGTTCTTGGCGATGTCTTTCGGGGTGGCCAAAGCGTTTTTCGGGTCTTTCAACTCGATCAGGCCAGCCTTCTGCAGCAGGATCAGGGCACGGCCGCTGTTGCTGCCTTCGTTCGGGATGGCGATGGTTGCGCCGTCCTTCAGCTCAGCCAGGGTTTTGACTTTCTTCGAGTAGCCGCCGAACGGTTCGACGTGCACACCGATCACGGTCACCAGATTAGTGCCTTTGCCTTCGTTGAAGCTTTTCAGGTACGGCAGGGTCTGGAAGTAGTTGGCGTCCAGACGCTTCTGGTCGACCTGCACGTTCGGCTGAACGTAGTCGGTGAAGACTTTGATCTCCAGGTCCACGCCTTCTTTGGCGAGGGTTGGCTTGATCAGTTCCAGAATCTCGGCGTGTGGAATCGGGGTCGCCGCCACCACCAGTTTCTCGCCAGCCTGGGCCAGGCCCGCAGTCAGGGCAGCCGCCAATGCGGTGAACAACAGAACCTTTTTCATGCAGTGTCCTTATCGAAAATCACGGTCGTCATCGACGACGGCTAAATGTTTAGGTGCCAGTGAAGTGCTATCGCTGGCGTGACGCGGACAATACCGGGATTTTTTATTCCCGAACAATATCTTTTATTCACTTTCATATTCCATTTTTTTCATACAACTGCCATACCCGATGTAGGAGCTGCCGAAGGCTGCGATCTTTTGATTTTGGCGATTTCAAAGCCACCGAAGATCAAGATCAAAAGATCGCAGGCTGCGCCAGCTCCTACGAAAGCCCGGTGGCTTTGAGGAGTTGTTTCAAGGCCGCTTTCTCGGCATCGGAGCCATTGGCGAGGATTGTCTTGAGTTGCTGCTCGATCTGTAGCAACGACGCCGGCACCTCCGGCAGATTCAAATGCTCCGGCAAAATCTCGTCGCCGGTGCTCACCAACAGCGCAAAGTGAATGACGTTCTCCAGCTCTCGGGTGTTGCCCGGCCAACTGTGTTGCTCCAGCAGATGCTGCGCGGCTTCACTGATCAGTGGCACCGGCAGGTCGAGGCGTTGGCTGTAGATGCCAAGGAAGTATTCGGCCAGCGACAAAATATCGCCCACCCGTTCACGCAAGGCCGGCAGCTCGAGCTGGCCTTCGCTGAGGTAGTGATAAAGCCGCTCATGGAATTTTCCGGCAGCCACCGCCTGGGCCAGATCGATGCTGGTGGCCGCCACCAGGCGCACGTCCACCGGGCTCGGCTGGTGCGCGCCGACGCGGATGACTTCGTGATTTTCCAGGGCCGCGAGCAACTTTATCTGGATCGGCAGCGGCAGGTCGCCTATCTCATCCAGATACAGGGTGCCGCCGTTGGCTGAACCGAACCACCCGGCGCGGCTGCTGGCCGAGCCGCTGTAACTGCCGGCGGCATAGCCGAACAATTCAGCGTCGGCATAAGTCGGGCTGATCGCCCCGCAATTGACGGACACGAACAACCCGCCACGATCACTGGCGCGATGGATGTGCCGTGCCAGCAGTTCTTTACCGCTGCCGGTCTCACCGCGAATCAACACCGGGATCGAACGTGGCGCCAGTTGTTCCAGCTCCTGGCGCAACTGCCGGGAACGAGGGTCGACGAACACTAGCGCCTTGGCGCGAATGCTCAGCGGGCTTTTTTCCGCGTCGGGAAAGGTCAGCAGCGGCTGACCGAAGGTTTCATGCAAGCTCATGGCAGACTCCCGCCCAAAACCGCCGGGAGACGGGGGGCGACTCTAAAAAAAATGAAAAGGTTCAGGCGCGGCGCAGGGCGTGCTGTTCCATGCGGTTTTGCAGGCGATAGAGATACGCAAAACCCTGTTCCCAGCGCCGGTGACCGGACTTCACGTTGATGTGCCCGGCCCCCGATAAAATCCCCGCCTCGGCGCCCCACTGGCGCGCCAGTTCAAGCGCACGGGGCGCGCTCACGGCGGCGTCGTTGTCAGAGCTGACGACCTGGCTCGGGAACGGCAGCAAATGGCTCGGGATCGGCGCAAAGTTGCGCAGGGCTGGCGCGCAGGCCGGGCGCTCGACGTCTGCCGGCGCGACCAGCAAGGCGCCGCGCACCTGACGCAAAAATTGCAGCGGCGCGGTGGCCGCCCAATGGGCTACGGTGATGCACCCCAGGCTATGGGCGATCAGGATCACAGGCGTGCTGTCGGCGGCAATCGCCTCGGCCAGCGCCGCGACCCAGTCTTCGCGACGAGGCGTGAGCCAATCGGCCTGCTCCACCCGCGCGCTGTTTGGCAGACTGTTCTGCCAGTGGGTTTGCCAATGATCTTCTGGCGATCCTTGCCAGCCCGGCACAATCAGGTAGCGAATTGATTCGTTGCGCATGGGGAGCTCTCCTGCTGCGTGTCTGTTCCTGATCGAGTATAGGGAGGAGAGTTATATTCGTTAAGGAATAAGAAGCTATTTATTAAGATCAATATAGAATATATGCAGATCACCTGTGGGAGCGAGCTGGCTCGTTCCCACAAGGGTTGGGTGTTTGCCCGGAATAAAAAAGGGGCCGCACCCTGCCAAGGAGACGGCCCCGGAAACTCAAAATCTGTAAGCGCTGATCAACAATCCTGAAGCCGATGATTGGCGAAATTGGTTATCCAATAAAGGAATATTTAATTACTTTAATAGGCCCAAATTGCATATACAAACATCCCTCAACAACTGCTGAACCATCGCTGCTTGCGTCACAACGTAGCGTCCCTTTGGGTCAAATTGATGACGAACGTTTTCGCCTTTGAGTTTCCGGGTGTATTGCTCAGACCTGAGCGGCATGCACCTGCCGGGGCTCTGTGGCTCCCTTGCGCACAAATCGGTTCGCCCGCGTAAACGTCCCGAAATCATTGAACCGCACCCCCATCTCGCGCATCACTTCATGCGCCACCGGAACGGTCATCTGACGGATGTAAAACGGCTCCTTCACCACAAAATGATGGATCCCGTGGCTGCTGCCGAAGTTGAAGCAGAACGCCTGCAACGGCCACAGCCACCAAGGGTTCAAGACTTGAGTCTGCTCAATCACATTCCCCGGCTCCACGTCACCGTAGTAGTGCATGTTCGAGCTGACAAAGTGCAGGCAGAACGTGCGCAACACGTTCGGGCCGATGATCACCACGACAGCGATGTCGATCACCTGCATCACCGCCAATGTCGTCGCCGACCAGTCGATGGGCGCCCCCGATAGATGCGCGATACCGTTGGCGGCGTGAAAACCGAGGAACACATACCACGCCCCCCAATGCACCAGCGCCAGCGGTGCGTAGACCTTCAGGGAGCGCTTGATGATGCTGAACTTGTGCGCCCAGGTCTTGGCCCGCAGCATGCGGATGAACGCCGACATCACGTTGTCTCCGACCATCAACAGCCGCGCAAAACCCCAAGGCTCACCGTTGGTGATCGCCCGCTCTTCCATGTCGGCTTCGGTGCCGGACACCTTGTGGTGGTTGAGGTGTAAATGGCGGCGGATCCAGGGATTGATGGTGCTCGGCCGCGCCAGCCACACCAGGCCCATCATCAGGTTATGCGGCACCCGCTGTTTGCGAAAATACATGCTGTGGATCAGGTCATGCTCAAGTTCATGGGTTAACGAGGCGAAGAACGCGTTGAGCAACAGGCATGCCCACCAGGCCATGTAGCCGTTGATGTAGAGCACTGCAGAACCGATCATCCCGGCCAGGGCGAAAGCCAGAATACTTGCGCCCAAGGCGTCCTGATGGTTGAGAACCGGGTAGCGCCCGCGCAACTCGACGCCTTTGGCCAATACCACCTGGCGAATATGCGCTGATCGTTGTGCTGCATTCAGTCGCTGGGGACTTGCAGAAGTACCGTCCATGCTTCCATCCTCTGGTTATTGATGTTCGCATCCTGCCCTGTGATGCTTCATACAGCGGTAGCCGTGAACGCCAACCTGTTGACCGGACGCGCCAATCGACATGACTGAACCGACCTCCCTCGCCAGCTGGACCCGCGCCCTGCGCAAGCAGCTCGATGCGCTGGGCCTCGACAGCACCGCCCTGTGCCGACAGGCAGGGCTCGACCCGCAGTTGATGGACGACCCGAACGCCCGTTACCCGTTGTCCGGCACCACACGCCTGTGGGAAATCGCGGTGCAGGTCAGTGGCGACCCGGCGATTGGCTTGCGGGTGTCGCGTTTTGTCAGTCCGACCACGTTTCATGCGCTCGGGTATGCGTTGGTGGCCAGCGGCAGCCTGCGGGAAGTGTTCGAGCGCATCGTGCGTTATCACCACGTGGTCAGCGATGCGCTGGACCTGGAACTGACCCGCGCCGAGGATCGCTACCGCTTCCGCCTGAAAATCCCCCAGGGCAACCCCGCGCCCGCCTTCGAAGCCATCGACGCCTTCACGGCGATTTACGTGCGCACCTGCCGCAATCGCCTGGGCCGTGACTACGCGCCGCTGGCGGTGTACCTGCGCCGTCCGGAACCGACCGACCCGCACCAATGGCACAAAGTGTTCCGCTCACCGGTGTATTTCGCCGCCGAGGAAGACCGACTGGAATTCGCCCTGGTGGATTTCGACAGCCACCTGGACGACGCCAACCCGGAACTGGCCGAACACAACGAAACCGTGCTCAAACGCACCCTGGCGCAACTCAAGCCCCTGACCTGGGAGCGCAAGGTTCGCGACGCCATTGAAGAGCAACTACCCGAAGGCGAACCGTCGGCCGATCGCATCGCCGAGGCACTGCACTTGAGCTTGCGCAGCCTGCAACGGCACCTGGCGGACGAAGGTTGTCGGTTCGATACGCTGCTCAACGAAAGTCGGGAAAACCTCGCGCTACTGCACCTGCGCGACCCGCAATGCTCATTGAGCGAGGTCAGTTATCTATTGGGATTCGCTGACACCAGCAGCTTCAGCCGGGCGTTCAAGCGCTGGACCGGGATGACCCCGGGGCAGTTTCGGGATGGGTTGCGGTGACAGATCCGGAAGGTGTCGCCAACGCCCGCAACCGCTCGGCATCCAGAATCTCGATCTCGCCATACTTGAGGTTCAGAACCCCTTGCCCCTGCAACTCCTTGAGGATCTGGTTGGTGGTCTGGCGCGACAGCGACAGCATCGACGCCAGTTGCTCCTGGGGCAGTTGCAGCACACGACGCGGCGGGGCGATTTCGCCATAGCCCTCGGCAATCATCAACAAGCGATGAGCCAGGCGTGCCGGAGCCGGCAACAGGCTCAACTGCTCGAGGTTGATGAAGGTCAGGCGCAGTTTGTGGCTCATCAACAATGCCAGTTGCCGCCAGTACACCGGGTGTTCGTCGAGTAACGCCAGCAGCGTCGTTTGCGGGATGTGCAACAGGATGCAATGGCCTGTGCCGAACGCGTCGTGGGTTCGCGGCTGGCCATCGAACAGGCAGATCTCGCCGAACCAATGCGGCGGTTCCACCAGGCTCAGCAGTGCTTCCTTGCCCTGCTCGTTCACCGCGCCAATGCGCACCGAACCTTCAAGCACCGCATACAACCCGCACGGGGGATCGCCGCGTTTGAACAGCCGCTGCCCCGGCGACAACCGCCGAACCCGGGCGATTTTCAGCAGACTATCCTGTAAGGAAACAGGTAAATGACTGAACCATTGCCCCGTATCCAGGCGCGAACGCCAAACCTGCATGTCCATGAAAACTCCTGGAGATTGTCGCCTGGCTGACAGAGCGAGAGATGAACCCGGGGCATCATCAATCACCCTACAGGAGGAATAACAATGAAAAGCCTCGTTGACCATCTCAGTCAATACGCCGCCTACCACCGCGATCCGCGCAATATCGCCAGCCACTTCGTGGGTATTCCACTGATCGTGGTGGCGGTGGCCGTGCTGCTGTCGCGTCCGCAATGGGCCGGGGGCGGGCTGTCACCGGCAGTGCTGGTGTCACTGGCGTCGGCGTGGTTTTACCTGCGGCTGGAACTGCGCCTCGGCGTACTGATGACGGTGCTGTTGGGGCTGTGCGTGTGGGCGGGGCATGTGCTGGCTCAGCAAAGCACTCTGGTGTGGCTTGCCAGCGGTATCGGAATGTTTGTGGTGGGATGGGCGATTCAGTTTGTCGGTCATCATTACGAGGGGCGCAAACCGGCGTTCGTCGATGATGTGACGGGGTTGATTGTCGGGCCGTTGTTTGTGGTGGTTGAGTTGGCGTTTTTGCTCGGGATGCGGCATGAGCTCAAAGAGCAGATCGAGGCGCGAGTGGGTGGCGTGCGAATCAATCCGAAGAATGCAGCGGCTTAGGCCGCTTTAAAAGATCGCAGGCTGCGCCAGCTATCTACGGGGTTTTGGGTTGGCCACAGATATGTGTTCAACCCAAAACCCCGTAGGAGCTGGCGCAGCCTGCGATCTTTTGATCTTAAATGTTGGCGACTTTCTGCCAGACCTTGGGCTTGAAGAACAACGTCTCACCCTTCGCCAATCCAACCAGGCTGTCGTGGTCCTTCACCACTTCGGCTTCGATCAGTTCGCTCTGGCCTTCGACCTTCAGCGTCACCCGCGTGGTGGCGCCCAGAGGGCGAATATCGCGCACTTCAGCGGCGTGGTGGTCTTCCAGTTCATGCCGCGACAGCGACACTTCGTGTGGACGGAACAGCACGTGTCGGTCTTCGCCCAAATGCAGACGGTTCGAATCGCCGAGGAAGTGATAGACAAAATCGCTGGCCGGATTTTCGTAGACGTCGCCCGGCGAGCCGATCTGCTCGATCACGCCTTTATTCATCACCACGATACGGTCAGCGACTTCCATCGCCTCTTCCTGGTCGTGGGTCACGAATACCGAGGTCAGGTTGATATCTTCGTGCAGCCGTGCGAGCCACCGACGCAGTTCTTTACGGACCTTGGCGTCGAGCGCGCCAAAAGGCTCGTCGAGCAACAGCACTTTCGGCTCCACCGCCAAGGCGCGGGCCAACGCAATGCGCTGGCGCTGGCCGCCGGAGAGTTGTTCCGGGTAGCGATCGGCCAACCAATCCAGTTGCACCATGTTCAGCAGTTCGTGGACTTTCACCGCGATCTGGCTTTCGTTCGGGCGCTGGTTTTTCGGCTTCATGCGCAGACCGAACGCGACGTTGTCGAACACCGTCATGTGGCGGAACAGGGCGTAGTGCTGGAACACGAAACCGACGTTGCGATCTCGCACGTCGTGGCCGGAAACGTCTTCGCCGTGGAACACGATGTTGCCCTGATCCGGGGTTTCCAGGCCGGCGATGATCCTCAGCAGCGTGGTTTTACCGCAACCCGATGGACCGAGCAGCGCCACCAGCTCGCCGCTTTGAATGTCCAGGCTGATGTTGTCCAGCGCCTTGAACGCGTGGAAGTTCTTGCTGACGTTACGCACTTCGATCGACATGACTTATTCCTCCGCGGCGCTGGCGCGCAGGCGGTTAATACGGTTTTCGCTCCACTGCTTGAGCAGCAGGATGAAGAGCGCCAGGATCAGCAACAGGCTCGCCACAGCGAACGCGGCCACGTGGTTGTATTCGTTGTAGAGGATCTCTACGTGCAGCGGCAAGGTGTTGGTCACCCCGCGAATGTGCCCGGAAACCACCGACACCGCGCCGAACTCCCCCATTGCCCGGGCCGTGCAGAGCACCACGCCGTAGATCAGGCCCCATTTGATATTGGGCACGGTGACGTGCCAGAACATCTGCCAGCCATTGGCGCCGAGCAGGCGCGCGGCCTCTTCCTCCTGGGTGCCTTGTTCCTGCATCAGCGGGATCAGCTCACGGGCCACGAACGGCACGGTGACGAAAATCGTCGCCAGCACAATGCCCGGCAAGGCGAACACGATCTGGATGTCGTGATCCTGCAACCACGGGCCGAACAAGCCCTGGGCGCCGAACATCAATACGTAGACCAGACCTGCGATCACCGGCGACACCGAGAACGGCAGGTCGATCAGGGTCACCAGCATGCTCTTGCCACGGAATGAGTATTTGCTCACGCACCACGCTGCGCTGACACCGAACACCAGGTTAAGCGGCACCGAAATCAACACCGCAATCACGGTGAGTTTTAACGCCGACAAGGCATCCGGTTCGAAGATCGCGGTGAAGAACGCCCCCAGGCCCAGCTTCAGGCCCTGGGACACCACGATGAACAGCGGCAGCAACAGAAACAGCGCAAAAATCAGCCAGCCGAGGCCGATCAGGATTCGCCGCGAAGCGGCACTGCCACGGCGGGCGGCGTTCGAGGAGGCCGCTGCAATAGACGATTGGGACATTTTTCGCGCCTCCTTATGGGGTTTCGATGCGCCGCTGCAACAAGTTGATCAGCAGCAACAGGACAAAGGAAACCACCAGCATCAGTACACCAATGGAGGTGGCGCCGGTGTAATCGTACTGGTCGAGTTTGACCATGATCAGCAGCGGCAGAATTTCGGTTTTCATCGGCATGTTGCCGGCGATGAAAATCACCGAACCGTACTCGCCGACCCCACGGGCAAAGGCCAAAGCGAAACCGGTCAACCAGGCCGGGAGCAGCGCCGGCACCAGAATATGGCGGAAAACCTGCAGCGGTTTTGCCCCCAGGCACGCCGCCGCCTCCTCAACTTCACGCGGGATATCGGCCAGTACAGGCTGTACCGTACGTACTACGAATGGAAGCGTTACAAAAGTCAGCGCCAGGGTGATGCCGAGGGGGGTATACGCGATCTTGAAACCCAGGTCCGCCGCGAACTGACCCACCAGGCCGGTAGGGGTGTACAGCGCGGTCAGCGCGATACCGGCCACGGCAGTGGGCAATGCGAAGGGCAGATCGATCATCGCATCGATGACTTTGCGCCCCGGGAAGGTGTAGCGCACCAGCACCCAGGCCAGCAGCGTGCCGATCACGCCGTTGATGACCGCGGCGTACAACGCAGTGCCGAAGCTCAGCTTCAACGCGGCCAGCACCCGAGGTGCCGAGATGATTGCCCAGAACTGGTCCCAGGTCAGTTGAGCGGCATGCACGAACATCGCCGCCAGTGGAATGAGCACAATCAGGCTGAGGTACACCAAGGTGTAGCCCAGCGTCAGCCCGAAGCCGGGTATGACGGGGGAGATACGACGCGACATAAAAGTCCTTGGTTGAGAACGCGCTAAGCCCCGACGGTGAAATCGGGGCCCGTTGGCTAATCTATTTCAGGTTACTGCGCCTGGTAGATCTGGTCGAACACGCCACCGTCGTTGAAGAATTTCGGTTGTGCGGTTTTCCAGCCGCCGAAGTCCTTGTCGATGGAAACCAGCTCCAGGGTCGGGAACTGTTTGGCGTACTTGGCAGCTACGTCCTTGTCACGTGGACGATAGAAGTTTTTCGCTGCGATTTCCTGGCCGGCCGGGCTGTACAGGTGCTTGAGGTACGCCTCGGCGATCTCGGTGTTGCCCTTTTTCTCGGCGTTTTTGTCGACCACGGCCACCGGTGGTTCGGCAAGGATCGACAGCGAAGGCACAACGATGTCGAACTTGTCGGCGCCGCCGTCTTCTTTCAAGGCCAGGAAGGCTTCGTTTTCCCAGGCCAGCAACACGTCGCCCTGACCGTTGTTGACGAAAGTGATGGTCGAGCCGCGAGCACCGGTATCCAGCACAGGCACATGTTTGAACAGGGTCTGCACATACTCTTTGGCCTTGGCTTCGTTACCGCCATTGGCTTTCAGGCCATAGGCCCAGGCCGCGAGGAAGTTCCAGCGTGCACCGCCGGAGGTTTTCGGGTTCGGGGTGATGACTTCCACGCCGTTTTTGGTCAGGTCGCCCCAGTCCTTGATGCCTTTCGGGTTGCCCTTGCGCACCAGGAACACGATGGTCGAGGTGTAAGGCGTGCTCGCTTGCGGCAGACGCTTTTGCCAGTCAGCCGGCAGGCTCTTGCCGAGCTTGGCGATTTCGTCGATGTCACCGGCCAGGGCCAGGGTCACCACGTCGGCCCGCAGACCGTCGATCACCGCCCGGCCCTGCTTGCCTGAGCCACCGTGGGACTGCTGGATCTTCACATTGTCGCCAGCGTGATCCTTTTTCCAGAAGTTGATGAACTCGGCGTTGTAGTCCTGATACAGCTCACGGGTCGGGTCATACGACACGTTGAGCAATTCGTAATCCTTGGCAACCGCGGAACCAGCAAAAAGGGCACTGGCCAGGGCGGCCAAAGCAAAATGGCGAATCGACGACATGGTGAAAGCTCCTGGAATTCTTGGTGTGGTGGCTTTTTCTTATGGTCTGGAACGGGTTGCCTGGCTGCGATCTTTTAGCTCGGTTTGTTACCCGGGTTCTGCAAACGGAATTTCTCTTTACGTTCGATCTGTACCACCTGGGCGTTGTGCACGGTGATCTCCACCGCGCCAAAGCGCAGATCGCGCAATGCGCTCTGGATTTCACGCAAAATGGTGGCTTCGTCCTGCCCGTCAACACTACGTAGGGATGCGCTCATGGTGCTGCTCCTTTAATGAGATATGCCTGGCAGTGGCGGGCACTGCGTACGGCGTGAGAGCAATAGTAGATAGGCGCAGATATTCTTAAAAATACTATTTAAGAATGTTTATATAACCAGAAGAATGATCGTTCCCACGCTCCGCGTGGGAATGCATCCAGTGACGCTCTGCGTCACCCCGCGATCAGGGACGCAGAGCGTCCCGGGCGGAGCATGGGAACGATCAGCGCGGGAAAATCACCGGCGCCCGAGCCCAATCCAATGAAGCCGCCGGCATCGGCCGCCCAAACCAGTACCCCTGCCCCAGATCGCAACCGTGCTCGAGCAGGAAAGCCGCCTGCTCGACTTGCTCGATCCCCTCGGCATGCACCTGCATTCCCATGCTTTGCGCCAGCGCAATGATCACCCGCGCGATCGCCGCGTCATCCTCATCACCCGGCAATCCTGCGACGAATCCCTGATCGATCTTGAGCTTTTGTACCGGCAAACGCTTGAGCCGCAGCAATGACGAATAGCCCGTGCCGAAGTCATCGATGGCCAGCCGCACACCCAACTCACGCAAGCGGTGCATCTGCTCCAGCGCCACTTCCGGGTCCTCCATTACCGCGCTTTCGGTGACTTCCAGCTCCAGATACGCCGGGTCCAGTCCGGTGTCGTGCAGCACCTGAGCCACCTGCTGGTACAACTCACGGCGAGCGAACAGGCGCGAAGAAACGTTCACCGCGACAAACGACAACACCATGCCCGCGGCTTGCCACTGGCACATTTGCTCACAGGCCTGGCGCATGACCCAGGCATCGATCTCGGCAATCAGCCCGGTGCGTTCGGCAATGGGGATGAATTCAGCCGGCGACACCAGCCCACGTTGCGGATGCTCCCAGCGCACCAAGGCCTCGACACCGATCAGGCGACTGGTTTTGAGGTCGTGCACGGGCTGGTAATAAACCCGCAATTCTTGCTGCTCCAGTGCTCGGCGCAATTCGAACGCAATCTCGACGCGTTGCTGGGCATGTGCGGTCAGCTCTTCGGTGTAGAGGGCATAGCCGTCGCGACCGGCGCTCTTGGCCTTGAACAGTGCCGAGTCGGCATTGCGCAACAGTTGCTCGGCGCTCAACGCATCGCTGGGGAACAGGCTGATGCCGACACTGGCGTTGATAAACAATGAATGCCCGTCGACCTGAAACGGCTCCTTGAGGCCATCGATGACCCGCTGAGCCAGCGCCGCGGCGTGCCCCGGTTGCGGGCAATTTTCAGCCAGTACCGCAAATTCGTCGCCACTGAACCGTGCCAGGGTGATACCCGGGCCGAACAAGGCCTTCAAGCGCTCAGCCACGGCCTTGAGCAGTTGATCGCCGACACTGTGGCCGAGGCTGTCATTGATCAATTTGAAATGATCGAGGTCGATCATCAGCAACGCACACCCGCGCTTATGGACCTGCGCCGAAGCCACGGCCTGCCCGGCCCGGTCGGAAAAAAGCAGCCTATTAGGCAGATCGGTCAGAGGATCGTGGTGGGCCAGGTGCGTCAGTTCATCCTCGGAGTTCTTGATCGCACTGATGTCAGAAAACACTGCCACGTACTGGCTGAGCCGCCCCTGCTCGTCGTGAATGAGGCGGATCGTCTGCCATTGCGGGTAAATCTCGCCGCTTTTGCGACGGTTCCAGATTTCCCCGCTCCACTCGCCGAGGCTGTCGAGTGTCGCGAACATCGCCTGGTAGAAACCCGGCGGGTGATGGCCCGACTTGAACATGCTCGGTCGCTGACCCAGCACTTCCTCACACTGGTAGCCGGTGATTTCCATGAACGCCCGGTTCACATGGACGATCAGCCCTTTGCTATTGGTGACCAGCACCCCTTCGCGAGTGCAATCGAACACCGCGGCCGCTTGTCGCAAACGCTCCCGGTCGGCAGTGCGCTCACGCAATTTGGCGCCGACGCCCAGGCAGCGAAACAAACGTGCCCGAGCGATGAAAATCAGCCCGGCACTGAAGGCCACCCAGGCATAACCGTTGATCAGTTGCCAGCGCAGCAGGTCGGTGGAGTTATCGAAGAAACTGTTCAATAAATAACCACTGAACTGCAACCAGACTACGGAAAGCACCAAGTAAAGCAGCGCTGCACGCAAGGCATCGCGATATGTGGCTGACATTCGAGCGTCCATGTCCCTACAAAATAGGGCGGAATTATAGATTAAAGAAACATCCGGCCACTCTTATCTGAAAGGGCGACTGGTTTTATCTGTGGGCTAAGTGATAATGCGACGGCTGTTTTTTTCTTTATCGAGGGTCCTATAGGCTATGTGGTACGAAGGTTTTCTTGGCTTATCGCCCTGGTCACTGGTGGCAGTCACCCTGCTGATGACCCACGTCACGATCGTCGGCGTCACGGTCTATCTGCATCGCTATTCAGCCCATCGCTCGCTTGAGCTCAATGCCGGCCTGAAACATTTCTTCCGCTTCTGGCTGTGGTTGACCACGGCGCAGAACACCCGCGAGTGGACCGCTATCCACCGCAAGCATCACGCCAAATGCGAAACCGTCGATGACCCGCACAGCCCGGTCATCAAAGGGTTGTCCACCGTTCTGCGCAAAGGCGCCGAGCTGTACCGCGCCGAAGCGGAAAACCCCGAGACCCTGCGCATCTACGGCAAGAACTGCCCCGAAGACTGGATCGAACGCAACCTCTACAGCCGCTTCCCGCTGCTGGGCGTGGCGATCATGGGTGTCATCGACCTGCTGCTGTTCGGCACCATCGGCATCACCATCTGGGCCATCCAGATGATGTGGATCCCGGTCTGGGCCGCCGGCGTGGTCAATGGCCTGGGCCATGCCATCGGCTACCGCAACTTCGAATGCCGCGATGCGGCGACCAATCTGGTGCCCTGGGGCATCCTGATCGGCGGCGAAGAACTGCATAACAACCATCACACCTACCCTAACTCGGCCAAACTGTCGGTGAAGAAGTGGGAATTCGACCTCGGCTGGGCCTGGATCCAGGTCTTCAGCTTCCTGCGCCTGGCCAAAGTCCAGCGTGTTGCGCCGATCGCCCACCGTGTCGAAGGCAAAGGCAGCCTGGACATGGACACCGCCATGGCGATCCTCAACAACCGCTTCCAGATCATGGCCCAGTACCGCAAGCTGGTAATCGCGCCGCTGGTCAAGCAAGAGCTGGAAAAGGTCGATCACTCGGTCCGCCATCAGTTCCACCGGGCCAAACGCCTGCTCTCGCGGGAAACCAGCCTGCTGGACGACAAACACCACATGCGCATCCAGACCATGCTCGAGCACAGCCAGGCGCTGAAGGTAATTTACGAGAAACGCCTGGCCCTGCAGCAGATCTGGGTCAAGACCAGCTCAAATGGTCACGACATGCTGGCTGCCATCAAGGATTGGGTACACGAGGCCGAAGCCAGCGGGATTCAATCCCTGCGTGATTTCGCCGACCAGTTGAAAACCTACTCCCTGCGCCCTGCCGCTGCCTGACGCCGTTGATCGGTGCGCCCCGTTCGCGGGCGCACCCTTCGGAACTTCGCTCCAAATCCCCTATCTCAAAGACACTTCGCCATTCAGGCGGGCTTTGTGTTGGCCGCTGTCGAAATAGCGGCACGCCCTTTGAGACTTGTGCCGATGGTCAATAAAAACCTACAAGACACATCCCTTCCACAGTGGCCCGAGGCCGCGCAAACGCTGATGGCGCTGATGCATGCGCAAGGCGAAGTGGCGCGCCTGAGCGAACGCGAACAGCTGTTCAGCTCGCTGCTGGTCAGCGTCAACGCCGTGCTTTGGGCATTCAATTGGGAAACCCGTCAGGTGCTCTACGTCAGCCCGGCCTATGACCGGATCTTCGGCCGCCCCGCCGGCCTGTTGCTGTCCGACTACAACCATTGGCGCGACAGTGTTTACCCCGACGATCTGGACTACGCCGAGCGCAGTCTGGCGCAAGTGCTGGTCAACGGCGCCATTGAAGACCGCGAATACCGCATCATTACCGCCGACGGCCAGGTGCGCTGGCTCAGCGACAAGTGCTTCATCAACCGTCAGGCCGAGCCGGGCCAACCGGTGATCATCGTCGGCATTGCCGAAGACATCACCGAAAAGAAGCAGATGGAAACCGAGCTCCACCGCTTGGCCACCACCGACGTGCTGACCCAGAGCAGCAACCGTCGACACTTCTTCGAATGTGCCAATCGCGAATTCGAGCAGGCGCGCTCGCAAGGCAAGCCGCTGGCCTTCCTGCTACTGGACATCGATGACTTCAAAGTGATCAACGACACCTACGGCCATCCGGAAGGCGATAAGGTGCTGCAACGCATCGCCGAGAGCGGTCGCGCGGCCCTGCGGCGCGGTGATCTGTTCGGGCGGATCGGCGGTGAGGAATTCGCCGCAGTGTTCCCCGGTTGCGCACCGGACATGGCCATGCAAGTGGCCGAGCGCCTGCAACGGGAGATTCAGCGGTTGAATTTCAGCCATGGCGACCAGACGTTCGGCATCACCGTCAGCCAGGGCCTGAGCAGCCTTACGCCCGAGGATGAAAACCTCGACAGCCTGTTCGCCCGCGCCGATGCGGCGATGTACCAGGCCAAGCGCCAGGGCAAGAACCGGATAATCTCCGGCTGATGATCGTTCCCACGCTCTGCGTGGGAACGAGCTACAAAGCCTATTTTTTGCGCAAACGCATCAACTCCGGCAATCCGATCTTGAGCAACCGCGCCGTGCGACTCTTGGCCAATGCTTCGATCCCCTCATGCTCGGTCAGGCGCGCCAGTTGCGCGGCCATGTTCATCACCAGCGCTTCGCGGGAGTAAACCCCGCCACCGAGCTGATAAACCGCCGCAATCAGCTCACGCAGCTCCAGTGGCAGGCGCCAGCGGGTACGCAGCGCCGAACCGTAGGCCGCGCCGAAGTCGGCCAGGGCATCGCCGACTTCCTCCCATTCATCCAGCTCACCGCCGGCCTGCTTCCACTCCTGCAAACAGCGCAGCAACGCCAGGTCGCCGAGGCGATGCAGCATGCCTGCGCAATAACAGCGCTCCTGATCCAGATCCAGCAAACGCGCCAGCGTTCGCGCGTATTCGGCGGTGTGCAGGGACAATTCCCAATAGCGCTCGGCATAGTCAGCCAGTTGCGGATCACTGAGCCGGGCACTGCGTTTGAGGGCAAGGCCCAGAATCAGGTTCATACTTTGCCCGGTGCCCAAGCGATGCAGCGCCTGCGACAGGGTTTGCACGGCGGCGCCATGATGCTGGGCCGCGCTGTTGGCGGCGGCAATCAGGACAGCGGTGACTTGCGGATCGGTGCGGATCTCGTCTTCCAGTCGCGTCAAATCGAGGCCATTGGGATTGAGGCTGCGCTTGATCGCCACCTGCACATCGGTCATCAGCGGTGCACCGTCCGCCAGTTCGCGCCGCCGCTCCAGATACACCGACAAGGTCATTCCCGGCGCCAATGACGGCACCTCGCAAGACACCTCTTCACCGGCGTTCAGCAGCAAATCCTGCAGACGCTGGGTCAGGTTTTCCATGTCCAGGGGTTTGGTCAGGTACGCCGTGGGCGCCAGGGGCAAGGCTTCACGCACGCTGGCGCTGTCGTTGCGGCTGCTCATCAGAATGAACGGCAACGGCGGATTACGTTTGCGCTGACGAACGCTGCGCAAGACATTCAGGCCATCGACGCCGGGCAACTCCCAGTCGACGATCACCAGGTCATAAGGATTTTCCGCCAACAGCTGCAGGGTCTCCTGGCCATCGGCACACAGGTCCAGCCGTGCGTCGCAGCGCACATTCAACAACACCTGCTTCAGCAGGTCGCGGGACCAAGGGTCCGCCTCGGCAATCAGCACTCGCGGTACAGCGGGTAACACCACAGCAGTCATTTGCACACTCCAACGGCAATGCTTGCACCTTAGTCAATGCCGGCCATTCGATACAGCCCAATTGCCCCTGATGTGTTTCAAAGGACATAAAAAAACCCGCCGAAGCGGGTTTTTTGTCGATCAGTTCACAAACGGATCAGAGCTCGGCGAAGCACTCTTCGATGATCGCCAGGCCTTTGTCCAGTTGCTCGTCCGGCGCGGTCAGCGGTACCAGCACGCGCAGAACGTTGCCGTAGGTGCCGCACGACAGCAGGATCAGGCCCTTGTCGCGAGCCTTGGCCACAACGGCTGCTACAGCAGTCGGGTTCGGCTTGTGGCTGTCGCCGTTTTCGAACAGCTCGACCGCGATCATTGCGCCCAGGGCACGCACGTCACCGATAACCGGGTACTTGGCCTGGATGGCTTTCAGGCCAGTCACCAGACGCTCGCCAACCGCTTTGCAACGGTCCAGCAGGTGCTCTTCTTCAAACACTTCCATCACGGCCAGGGCCGCGGCGCAAGCGATCGGGCTACCGGCGTAAGTGCCGCCCAGGCCGCCCGGAGCGATGGCGTCCATGTATTCGGCCTTGCCGCACACACCGGCCAGCGGGAAGCCGCCAGCGATGGATTTGGCGAAGGTGGTCAGGTCGGCGGCAACACCCATCTGTTCCATGGCGAAGAAGGTGCCAGTACGGCCAGCGCCTGTCTGCACTTCGTCAGCGATCAACAGAATGCCGTGCTGGTCGCACAAAGCGCGCAGACGCTTCATGAACTCTTTAGGCGCGACGTAGAAACCGCCTTCGCCCTGCACCGGCTCGATGATGATGGCAGCGATGTCACGTGGCTCGGCGTCGTTCTTGAAGATGCGCTCGATGCTGGCGATCGAATCGTCGATGCTCACACCGTGCAGTTCGTTCGGGTACAGCGCGCGGAAGATGCCGCCTGGCATCAGGCCCATGCCGGCCGAGTAAGGCACGACTTTACCGGTCAGGCCCAGGGTCATCATGGTGCGACCGTGGTAAGCGCCGGTGAACGCGATCACGCCGGCACGGCCAGTGGCGGCGCGGGCGATCTTGATGGAGTTTTCCACGGCTTCGGAGCCGGTGGTCACCAGCAGGGTTTTCTTGGCGAAATCACCCGGCACCTTGGCGTTGATTTTTTCGCACACTTCCACGTACGGCTCGTAGGCCAGAACCTGGAAGCAGGTGTGGGTCAGCTTGTTCAGCTGTTCGGTGACGGCGGCGATGATTTTCGGGTGCACGTGACCGGTGTTCAGCACGGCGATACCGCCGGCGAAGTCGATGAACTCACGACCTTCAACGTCGGTCACGGTAGCGTTCTTCGCGGAGTCGGCGAAGATCGGGTGAATCTGGCCAACACCACGCGGTACAGCAGCGGTGCGGCGGGCCATCAAATCAGCGTTAGTCTTGCTCATACATTCCTCATTCGCCGCTCATCGGTCGGCGTGGTTCAAGGATTAAGCGGCGGGGAAGCAACTACGGCAGCATGCGATGATCGACTGCCGCAGCGTTCCCGGCCACAGAGAAAATTCCGTTTGAAGCGCGCAAAGGGACAGCGCTCTCGTGCCCTTTGCGCTTGAAGCAATTGGACTCAGATACCCAGGCAGAGGTATTTGATTTCCAGGTAATCTTCGATGCCGTACTTGGAGCCTTCACGGCCCAGGCCCGACGCCTTGATGCCGCCGAACGGCGCGACTTCGTTGGAGATCAACCCGGTGTTGACGCCGACCATGCCGTATTCCAGGGCTTCAGCCACACGGAACACACGGCCCAGGTCACGAGCATAGAAGTACGAGGCCAGACCGAACTCGGTGTCGTTGGACATCGCGATCACGTCGGCTTCGTCTTTGAAGCGGAACAGTGGCGCCAACGGACCGAAGGTTTCTTCCTTGGCCACGGCCGCGTTGTTCGGCACGTTGGTCAGAATGGTCGGCTCGAAGAAGTTGCCTTGCATGCTCTTGCCACCCGCCAGCACGGTAGCGCCTTTGCCGACGGCGTCAGCAATGTGCTCTTGAACCTTGGCCACGGCTTTTTCGTCGATCAGCGGGCCAGTGGTGGTGCCGTCTTCCAGACCGTTGCCGATCTTGAGTTTGGCCACGGCCACTTTCAGCTTCTCGGCGAACGCGTCGTACACCGAATCCTGAATGTACAGGCGGTTGGCGCAGACGCAGGTCTGGCCGTTGTTGCGGTACTTGGAAATGATCGCGCCTTCGACGGCCTTATCCAGGTCTGCGTCGTCGAACACGATGAACGGCGCGTTGCCGCCCAGTTCCAGCGAGACCTTCTTGATGTCCTTGGCGCACTCGGTCATCAACTGACGACCGATTTCGGTCGAGCCGGTGAACGACAGTTTGCGCACGATCGGGTTGCCGGTCAGCTCGCTGCCGATGTCGCCGGCGCTGCCGGTCACCACGCTGAACACGCCGTTCGGAATACCGGCACGCTGAGCCAGTTCAGCCAGGGCGAACGCGGAAAACGGGGTTTGCGAAGCAGGCTTGAGCACCATGGTGCAACCGGCGGCCAGGGCCGGGCCGGCTTTACGGGTGATCATCGCGGCCGGGAAGTTCCACGGGGTGATGGCAGCGGTCACGCCGATTGGCTGCTTGATCACGATCAGGCGCTTGTCTGGCTGGTGGCCCGGAATCACGTCACCGTAAACGCGCTTGGCTTCTTCGGCGAACCACTCGATAAAGGAAGCGGCGTAAACGATCTCGCCCTTGGCTTCAGCCAATGGCTTGCCCTGCTCCAGAGTCATCAGGCGAGCCAGGTCATCCTGGTTCTCGATGATCAGCTCGAACCAGCGACGCAGCTTGTTCGCGCGCTCCTTGGCGGTCAGTGCACGCCAGGCCGGCAGCGCTTTATCAGCGGCTTCAATCGCACGGCGGGTTTCGGCAGCGCCCATTTTCGGCACAGTGCCCAGAATTTCGCCCGTTGCCGGGTTATTGACCTTGATCGTCAGACCGTTGTCCGCATCGACCCAAGCGCCATCGATAAAGGCTTGCTGGCGGAACAACTGGGTGTCTTTAAGCTGCATGTCGGCTTTCCTTAACAGCACCGCGCTGACGCGGAGCGAATTATGATTGTAGAAAGGCGCCTTATAGGCTGCCGTCAGGGAAATCATTCACCGGGCTGAAGCACATAAATAGCGCACTGATCGAACTCGTGCGGTTCAGCACCCAGACAAGAGCGTTTGAAATCTCAAACGAATCCTAGGATCAAAGGGGGTAAAGGACAATAGGCTGTTCGAAAAAAAGAACGAAAACGCCGCATTTGCCTATTTTTTCGGATCAGCGTAGCAACCGTAGGTTACGCTTTGGAAAAACGCAGGCGATTCAGCAGCATGGACGCCCGCAGCGCATATGAGTATCATGGCGCCCGCATTGCACCAGTAGCTCAGCTGGATAGAGTACTGCCCTCCGAAGGCAGGGGTCGTGGGTTCGAATCCCGCCTGGTGCACCATATGTAGAAACTAGAAAGCCTCAGGCCGTTGGGTCTGGGGCTTTTTTGTGGGTGCTGCATTTAGGGCGTCTGGCTGGAGTTGGCGTGCCGCATCCGACCGGCAAGAAAAATATCGGCAATCACTCTTGAAAATGCCGACGCTTATCGCTTCGAAGGCTCGATTCTCGATACAAAACAAAAAATCGTAGAGGAGCGGCCTTCAATTGGACCTGTTTATGAATTTGGTGGCGGCTGAATGTAGACGATTTGCTTATCTCGCCCCACTAACAAGCCGATGATGAGGAAGATCACTCCTAGGAAGAAGCCAACAAACCCTAGAAAACCACTCACCAAGGTGCCACCGATAGCTGCTCCTGCCGCTTCCGCGCCCGAGTGAGCACCACTAATGGTGGCGATATGGCTACCCGTGAAAATGATACCGGATAAGGGGAGCATGAATGCAGCGATGCCTGAGGCGATTAGAAGTCGACGCCATGCCTTGCCAGGAGTGGGAGCGTAAACAGCTATAGCTACTGCAATGATCCATGTTACGAAGAAAGCAATGGCTCCTTTCAATCCGCTAACACTTGGCGATGCTGCGATTGCGATAACTACGAGCATCGAAACAAGAATGGCTAATATTAAACCTCCGACCAACCCTGCAAGAACCTTCATCGTGAACTCCTTTTATTTG
The DNA here is from genome assembly GCF_000282195.1 of Pseudomonas sp. GM18. Lineage (GTDB taxonomy): Bacteria > Pseudomonadota > Gammaproteobacteria > Pseudomonadales > Pseudomonadaceae > Aquipseudomonas. Next base: position 61,423 of record NZ_AKJT01000095.1, on the reverse strand, counting down.
ACGAGGCACTGAGTATGCTCTTGTGCTGTATAGCAGCAGAACGCCACTGCTGCCATGCCGGGCGAGCTACTTGAGAATGCAGTTGTTCGGTTTAACCGAACAACTGCTACTGATAAAAAAACGCCGAAACTGTTTTTGCGTTCTGTCCCCCGGTCAAGACCTTATCGTCCTCGACGTCGCCTCCTTCAGAATCATCCCTCTTCCGGCTGATTCTGAAGAAAAAACCTACGACTCTCGGAGGTTGCAGGAGATCAGCCTGCGCGATACCCTTCCGCCGTCGCTGCCAATTCAGCGACCGGGCTTGGTAACCCGAGAGTTAAGCGCAACAGCGCCCCCATTAAGAATTGCAGGTGCTTTTTTTACGCCCGCAATTTTGAGTTATGGCGGCTGTGCGTGGGACGTCTTCGGGCGTGCCGGATTCCTTGACTCCCGGTTTACCAACCTGCGCACAGCTGCCACCCATTCGCTTGGTAACGAAAAAGTGGCAGTTCCTCGTCAAGGAGCTAGACCATGCGCAATGTAAATCCGTACGAAATTAGGCTTATCCCTCACCGCGATTTCGAATCGCGCCCTCACCACACCTCCGTCAATGGAGGTGGTAAATGACTGAACACTCAGAAGCAAAAACCATCGGTTTCACGCCCTGCCTCTACTGTGCAGACGATCCGCTGTTTCGTGTCAGCGCTGGGGTGCCTATTAGCAAAGCATTGGCGCAGGCGTCCGACCTGTTGTTCCTGGCCAAGTCGTTTGCCGAGGATGCAGCCTACGCAAAAGACACCGATCGCCACGCGTGGGCCGCGCATTATCTGACTGCGATGAGTAAGGCAGTGATTGATGATGTGGTGAAAGTGCTGACGCAACCACCGCAGACGGCGACGCAACAAGCCGCAGAATAACGGCAACTCACCCTTGAAATGCGCCCCGATTTTTCGGGGCCTCCAAAACTGTCAGATGTGAGTGGAGGCGTGTTGATGCTGATTTCTGGGCGTCCTACCACTCATAAAACTGCATAGCCGTGCAATGGCAGTGGTCAGGCATGCGCCCAGTCTTCGTCAGAGCTTGGCGCAAGTATCCAGATAATCAGTGACGGCCTCTTCAAAAGCATTTCGAAGCTCCTGTGCTGACTCGCCATGAAACCCAACGACATCTCTGATATCAGCAATATGGCCGACAAACAGGCCATCTTCCTCGCTGTACTCAATTCTGGCGGCATAGCCTTTGTAATTCATTACGTTCATGCGGTGACTCCTGATTGCTCAAGGAAAGCGCGAACCTGGCAGGGCTTTGCTTCTTTGTCCGGGTGTGGTCGATGAAAGGTGCCGACCATACCGTTCAGCTCAAAGCGTACCCGGGACCCAACGCGATTGGTAAGGCGGAGAAATCCCAAGCAATAAAAAACCCCTGAGCAGTCTCAGCGCCGAAGCGCATCAACCGACAGGGGCCGTGTTGTGGGCGATTGTAAGCGTTGAGGACTTCTCGTCAACTGCCGGTAGGCACTGGTGATCCAGTCAAGGCAGAGGCAACCGTCAAGGAAAACTTGACGGTTCAAATCGCTGACTCGTTTCAGGTCAGCCGCGTGCGGATGAACCAGTCGCTGCCGATGCTCATCGCCTTACCTCACAACATTTTCTGGGTAGTTCTTGGGTAGTTCTTACGTAGTTCTTGGGTAGTTTCTTGGGCGGTTTCTTGGGTAGTTTCTTGGGTAATCAGCGGCGTTGCTGCTACCGCCCCCTACACCTGTTGCGTAAAACACGCCTGGATGGACTCAAGGTCAAACAGCATTTATCAATGACAAAAAACCGCCAAAGCGGTTTTTTCATTCTGTCGTCCAATCAAACTCGTCGTACTCATCATCCTCTTCGTCCTCAATCAACTCATCATCAAGAACGTCTTCCTCAAGACCTTCTTCTGCCTGCTTCGCCAGAAGAAACTCCTTACGACTCTCAGTCACTGCTCGCCGCAGTTCCTCACCCTTCACCGGGCAGTTGAGCATTTGGGCGATGCGGTCGATTTTTTGGGCCACGGCATCCTCCAACGCATCGGCTATAGGCTGATAGTGCGCGCTTTCGGGGGTTGTTGCCAAATCGTCGACCGCTGTTCAGCTCATTTTTTCTGCAAATCCTTGAGTTTGGCCGCGAGGTTTTCCTTGGGAAAGCGCGTGTGCAATGTCGTCATCAGCGCGTCGGCGGCTTGGGTTTGTCCGGCCTCTTGCAGGCGTATCACTTCACGTAATTGATCATCCAGTGACTTGGCCGGCGCGGCGGCGCGTTTGCTGAGTTTGGCTTCGTCGGCCATTTCGCTGTTGATCGACTCGCGCTGCATCGGTGCAGCATAGTCCGCCATGGGCGCAGCCGGTGCGGGCGCGGACAAAGCCTCGGCCGGTGCGGCCTGGGAGCGGGCAGCGGCTTCCTGTTTGGCAACCGGTGCGGACGCTTTGGGCGCAGGCGCGAAATCGTAACTCGGCAGTTGTTCCGGCGTGCGTTGCACCAGTGCCAGCATCAGCGCGACGCCGACGAGGCTGGCGAATGCCACTTGCCAACGGGGCTGTTGGCAGGCGCGGAGCCAGCGTTGCCACAGGTTCGGCTTCGGCGCGGGGGCTTCGCGGTGGGCGGTGGCGAGGATGAAGGCGTCGAGATGCGCCGGTGGTTCGCCGCTGCTGTGATCGCGAAAATGCTTGAGCATTTCATCGTCGGGCGATGACGGTGTTTGTTTGGCGTCAGTCATGTCAGTACCTCCTCGGCCAGCAGCCGACGCAGTTTTTGCTGGGCGTAGCGCAAGCGGCTTTTAACGGTTTCCAGCGGTGTTTCGGTGAGGGTGGCGATCTGCGGCAGGTCGAGGTCGCCGTGGGCGCGTAGCAGGAACACTTCGCGTTGGTCGGCGGGCAGGGTTTGCAGGGCGGTTTCGAGGCGTTGGCTGTCGCGGCTCAGGCTCAGCAGTTGTTCGGGGTCGGCGGCGTCATCGATCAGGGCGTGAGCCTGTTCGTCGTAGCTGTCGTGCAAGGGGTTGTGGATGCCATGTTTGCGCCAGTGATCGATCAGTCGGTTGCGGGCAATCTGGTAGAGCCAGGTACGAAAGTTCGCCCGACCTTGTGGCTGACTGGTGCTGCGGATCAGGCTCAGCCAGGTTTCCTGGTACACCTCTTCGGCCAGTTCAGGTTTACCGCTGAGGCTGAGAAGGAATCGATACAAGCCCTGGCGGTGGCGGGCGTACAAAACTTCGAACGCCGGCCCCTCGCCAGAGCGGTAGCGCGCCAGCAGCGATTCGTCGCTGCCGGCGGCTGAGTTGATTGCAGGTTCGGACATGTCAGTGCTGGCCTCTTTCACTCTATCCGGTTGTCATTGGGCTGCTGATTCGAGGCGGTCGAGGCTCGCAGGCTCTGCGCCAACTCCACCAATTGCACGAACTCACCGCGCAGGCCGAACTGATCGTCACCCCGTGCGCCGCGGGCCAGGGCTTCTGTGTCTTTCAGGCTGAAATCACCGGTGTAACGTCCGTCCTTGAGCTGCTGGGAAAACGCGGCGACGGCGGCGGCAAAGCGCAGATCATCGCTGGCGGCCGAGAGTTTGCCGGTCTCACCCTTCAGTATTGGCCGCTCGATCAAGCGACTGTTCCCACCTTCCGGCGACTGATATCGCACCCGCAGCATCGCCATTTCCCCGTTTTTAGCGGAAACATCGGCCCCAGGTTTGCCGTAGCGCAACGGTTCCAGCCAGCCCTTCTCGCCCTTGGGCACAATTTCGTACAACGCCGTCACCGTATGCCCTGCGCCGACTTCTCCGGCGTCGACTTTGTCGTTGCTGAAGTCCTCACGCTTCAAGGCGCGGTTCTCATAACCCAACAGCCGATATTCGCTGACCTGAGCCGGGTTGAACTCCACCTGCAGCTTCACGTTCTTCGCCACTACCGCCAAGGTCGAGCCGAGTTGATCCACCAGCACTTTGCGCGCCTCGCGCAGGTTGTCGATGTAGGCGTAGTTGCCATCGCCGGCGTCGGCCAGTTGTTCCATCAGGTGTTCATTGTAGTTATCCACACCAAAACCCAGGGTGGTCAGGGACACGCCAGTCTTGCGTTTATCCACAGCCATTTGCTTGAGGCTGTCGAAGTCGCTGATGCCGACGTTGAAGTCACCGTCGGTGGCCAGCAGGATGCGGTTGATGCCTTTGGGGATAAACGCCTGTTGCGCCATCTGGTAAGCCAGTTCGATACCCGACGCGCCAGCGGTCGAGCCGCCCGCAGTCAATTGATCGATGGCGGTACGAATTTTCGCTTTTTCCCGTCCGGAAGTCGGCTCCAGCACCACGAGGGATTCTCCGGCGTACACCACCAGCGAAACCCGGTCTTGCTCGCGCAGTTGATCGACCAGCAATTTCAGGGTGCTTTTAACCAGGGGCAGGCCTTCGCGACGGTCCATGGAGCCGGACACGTCCACCAGAAACACCAGGTTCGCCGGGGCCAGTTCCGTCACTGCGCGATCAGACGCCTTGATGCCGATACGCAGCAATCGGGTATGCGGGTTCCAGGGCGACGGCGCCAGTTCGGTGGTCACGCCGAACGGCGAGCCATCGGTGGGCAACGCGTAATCGTAGGGGAAGTAATTGACCATTTCTTCCAGCTGCACCGCCCCTTCGGGAGGCAAACGGCCCTGATTGAGCAAGCGGCGGACATTGGCGTACGCGCCGGTATCGACGTCGGCGCTGAAAGTCGAGAGCGGCGCCTCGGCCACGCTGTGAATCGGGTTATCGGCCAGCGCCTGATATTGCTCGCGCTGTTCATCCTGATAGCCCTGTGGATAAGCCTCACCGGCGGGCACTGGCGCGAAAGCGACTAACGGGCCTGGTCGTGCGCTGCGCTTGGCCATCGCGGTGCCCGCCATGACCGTCTCACTACGCACCAATGCTTCGGTTTTCGGCGCATTTTGAGCCGGAGGCGCAACTACTGCCGGGCTGTCCGTCTCAGAGGGTGGCGTGGATGATCCGCCGCAACCGGCAATGGCCAGCAGTAACCCTGCGGCGAAACCCTGGGCGGCCGGGCGGAGGAAATGCAGAGGGAGGGACATGGGGGCTGACCTCAGGAGGAAAATGACTCATTCATCCTCTGAGACGGACAGCCCGCCGGGTTCGGGTTAAGCCGAAGTGAAAAATCTTCAGCGGTGATAACGCCGCACCACGCTGCTGTTTTTCAGCACATGGCCTTTCATCTGTTCCAGCAACTGCGCGCGGGTCAGGCCGGCAGGCAAGGCTTCTGGCGCCAGGTCGAGGGCGTAGATCTGGATGATGTAGTGATGGGAGCTGTCACCGATGGGCGGGCACGGGCCGATGTAGGTAGTGGTGCCTTTGATGTTGGTGCCACCCACGCCTTCGAGGGTGGATTTAGTGCCGACACCGGCCGGGATCTGCCGCGTCGTGGCCTTGATGCCGTAACGAATCCAGTGATCGACTCCCAGGCCTTTCTGACCGTCCGGGTCGTGCATGACGATGGCGTAGCTGAGGGTGCCCTGGGGGCCGGCATTCCAGCTCAGGGCCGGGGACTGGTTCTTGCCGCCGCAACCGCTGGCATCGCTGGCCTCCGCCGACGTGAACAGCCGATTGTCCGAAACGCCGGGAATGCTGAGGGTGAAACGCTCCTGGGCCTGCGCCGGCAACTGCACGCAAAGGGCGACTGCAACGGCCGCCAGCCAAGGGTTCAAAGAGGTCAATCGGGTCATACCGGAGCACCTTGTGCGGGGTGGGGCCGTCGTCGGCACGCAAACTATAGCCGGACCGTTCGTGCGGTGGCAGTGGGAATTGGCTGAACCTGGGAATAAGCGCCAAACTCCTAAGTGAAACACCTGCCTGGAGATCGATCATGGCACTGCACCGAGTCGCCCGTTTCGCCGATGTGCCCCTCGACCGTGGCCTTGAGGTCCGGATCGACAAGATGAAAATCGTCTTGCTGCGGGTCGGCGATCAATTGCGCGCCTATCAGGGCAGATGTCCCCACGCCGGGGCCCCCTTGGCCAAAGGGGCGCTGTGTGAGGGACGGCTGATCTGCCCGTGGCACAAGGCGGCTTACCGGCTCGAAGACGGCGCGCTGTGCGAGCCACCGTCCCTGGACAGTCTGCGGCGCTACCCGTTGGAGTTGCGCGACGATGAGGTCTGGGTCGACGACCAGCCGATGCCCGGCCCCAGCACTCCGCCAGCGGACGATAAGCGAACCTTTGTAATCATCGGTGCCGGTGCAGCGGGTACAGCCTGTGCGGCGGCGCTGCGGGAGAAAGGCTTCGGCGGCCGGGTGCTGCTGATCGACCGTGAACCCGAGGCCGGATACGACCGTACGGTATTGAGCAAATTCGTGATTGCCGGGGAAATGCCACCGGACGAAGTTCCGCCGCTACGGGATGAAGATTTTTATCGTGAACAGCGCATTGAACGGATAAACAGCGATGTGTTGGGCCTGGATACAGCGAACCGGACCCTGCACCTGGCCGATGGCCAATCGCTGAGCTATGACGCCGCCGTGATCGCCACCGGCGGCATACCCAAGTCTCTGTCGCTGCCCGGTGCCGATCTGCCGCAGGTATTCGTGCTGCGCTCGAAGGCGCAGGCGCAGCAGATTCTGCAGATTGCAAAACCCGGTCAACGGGCAGTGATTGTCGGCGGCAGCTTCATTGGTCTGGAATCCGCTTCATCCCTGCGTCAGTACGGTCTGGACGTCACCGTCCTGGCCCGCCATGCCATCCCTTTCGAGGCGCAATTCGGCGAGGCCGTCGGCAAGGCGATTCGTGCCCTGCACGAGGCCAATGGCGTGGTGTTTCATACCGATGGCGAAGCGGCGAAGATCGAAGGCACAGGCAAAGTCGAAGCGGTGCTGCTGGACAACGGTCAGCGCTTGCCGGCGGATCTGGTGCTGGTCGGCATTGGCGTCACCCCGGCAACCACCCCGTTTACCGATCTGCCGAAGGAAAAAGATCTGTCATTGAAGGTCGACGGCGGAATGCGCGTGACCGACGGGCTCTGGGCCGTCGGCGATATCGCGACCTTCCCGCTCAACGGCCAGCCCCAACGGATCGAGCACTGGCGCCTGGCCCAGCAACAGGCGCGGATTGCAGCGGCGAATATGCTCGGCGGCGACGAACGCTACCTCGACGTGCCGTATTTCTGGACCTGGCACTTCGGTAAAAACTACGACTACCTCGGACACGCCGAGGCCTGGGACGAGGTTGAATTCAAAGGCGACCCAGAGCATCCACCGTTCATTGGCCTGTTTGCCAAAAACGGCGTGGTGGCAGCGGCCGTTGCCTGCGATCAGGAGCGGGCCATGGCGATGCTCGCCGAACGGATGAAACAACCGCTGTCGGTGGACGAAGCGTGGCGCCTGGTTCGGGATTTTGCCTGACGCACGTCTGCAACGCGTCAGGCTCAGATGTGGCTCATCGGCTCGCGGTTGTCGTCATCTTCGGCCGGCAGGCGGATCACCAGCGGATGCTCCAATGGCGCCAAAGGCGGCGGCAGTTGGGACGGGTCGACCGGGGTGAAGTGCGTAACAACATGACTGACATCGCCTTCCTGATCGTTGTGAATGGTCATCGAGCCCGGGGTGCGCAGTTTCGCCAGCCGGTCGCCGGTCAGCTTGAAGCTTTTGCTCAGCCCCTGATCGTCCACCACCGGCGCCGGCAAACGGCGCTGGGCGAAGCTTTTGCTTTTGCGCTGTTGATAACGCGCCCAGCCAATCAGGATCACCGCGTTGAACAGCGCCACCCACAGGTAAATCTGCAACGTGCCGAGGGCGTCGAAAAGCGACGCATCGATGCGCGGGCCGTTATGGGTATCGATTAACGGCCACAAACCCCGTGCCAGTAAATACAGCAGCCCGATCCAGGCCAGCACGGTGAAGAAAACATCGAGAACGACCAGAAAGGGCCGCTGCCGGGTTCTGATGATTTTCATTTGATGACCTCCTCTTCATCGTCATCCAGCGGCTTGATGCCCCGGTCTGGACTGACCCAGCGCGCGCGCTTCTGATGTTGCCCAAAGAGCACTTTGGGGAAGCTGACCAGGGTGGTGAGCAGGCTGATGAACCAGAACACCAGCGGGTACCAGACCACCCAGAACATGGTCCTGCCGAGCCCTTTTTCGTAACGGCGATCGATCATGATGCTGACCGCGAATTGCACCAGGCAGACCATCGCCAACAGCAGCCCGGTAAAGGCCGGTGGCATCAGGTGATGGACGGCAATGGCTGGCGGCATTTCGACGAAGTTGCCGATACCCCAGAAGATCACCGACAACAGGAAGGTGAAGGCCCAACCGGTGGACAGGCAGTATTCAAACAGCAGCGGCCAGAGGTAACGATGGCGGTATTGCCAGATGCCACGGATGTTCTTGAACAACACCTCGGCACCGCCCTGGGCCCAGCGCAAGCGCTGTTTCCACAGGCCGCCGAGGGTTTCCGGCATGAGGATCCAGCACAGCGCGCGGGGCTCGTAGAAAATGCTCCAGTGATCCAGTTGCAGCTTCCAACTGATGTCGATGTCTTCGGTGATCATGTCCGGGCTCCAGTAGCCGACCCGGTTCAGGGCTGTACGACGGAAGGCGACGATCACCCCGGAGACGGTGAAGATCCGCCCGAACACCCGCTGGGTGCGCTTGATCAGGCCGATGATCGAGGAGAACTCGCCGACCTGTACCCGGCCGATCAGGGTCGAACGGGTGCGGATTCGCGGGTTGCCGGTCACGGCGCCCAGTCGCGCGTTGTCGAGCATCGGCGCCACCAGATAGGCCGCGGTGTTCGGCGCCAGCAGCGCATCGCCGTCGATGCACACCAGATACTCGCTGCGTGCCGCGATGGCGCCCATGCGCAGGGCAACGGCTTTGCCCTGGTTTTCCGCCAGGTGCAGCACCCGCAAACGCGGATCCTGCGCCGCCAGTGCGTCAAGCACCGCGGCGGTGTTGTCCTTGGAGCCGTCGTTGATCGCGATCACTTCGATGTTCGGGTAATGCTGGGCCAGCGCTGCATGAATGGTATCGGCGGCGTTATCACCTTCGTTGTAGCAAGGGATCAGGATCGAAATCAGCGGTTCGCCGGCCAGTGGTGGCGGCAAGGTGTCGTCCTGCCACGGCCAGTGCCGCTCCCAGTGCAGCCAGAAATACAGGCCGCCGGCGATCCACAGCCCCGACATGAACAGTGGGTAGAAGAACACGAAGTCCATCAGGAATTGCCCGGTGACCAGAAAGATCAGCCCGAGGGGAACCCCCAGGACGATCGCCAGAACCAGCAGGGCCAGAAGTCTGTCCAGCATGTTATGGATTCCACTTGTTGGAGAGCGCCGGCCGCACGTTTTTCAGGTCCGGCTGGTTCTCGAGGAAGTTGTCCGGGTAGTAGCCAAAACTGGTGGCGCCCTGACGCTTGAGGCGGCCCATCCAGTCGGCCAACTGCGCGCCGTCGATGTCGGCACCGGTGTTTTTCGTCCAGTCGCGGGCCTGCAATTCGAACACCGTGCGGTCGAGTGCGCCGGGGCGCGATTTGACCGTCGCCACCAGTGCTTCGAGCCAGGGGCCGGATTGCTGGCGACTCTGTTTTTCCATCAGTGGCATGGCCATCGGTGCCGTCCAGTCGTAGGCGCCCAGGAAGTCGTCGAGGTTCTGCGCAAACCAGGCTTCGCTCTCGGGGTTGAGCATCGGCTCGGCGAAAATATTGCGCGCCGTACGCACCTGCGGGCCGCGAATGGCGCGGACCTTGGCGGTCAATTCGTGAGTGAAATCGATCAGGTAGCGGCTCTTGAACCGCGTCCAGCGTTGCAGGGTGGCCGGATCGTCGCGCAGGGCGGCAATCGAACCGGGCAGACCGTTGGCGGCATAGACTTTCAGGGCTTCGGGACCGGCGTCTTCGAAGTCCGACAGCACCGCGTCATCGTGATAGAGGATGCCGTCGACCGAGGTCAGGCGTGCCACGTCTTCGTAGATTTCACCAATGATGCGCCGCACGTTCGGATCAAACGGCGACAAGCGCTTGTACTGGTCCGGATCGATCGACGTGGTGCCGGTTTTCGGGTCCCAGCGAGTGACTCGCGGCAGCTTCGAATCCAGGGCAAAACTCAGCACCGGCATCCACGCGAAGACTTTCACATGGGCCCGGGTACGCAACTGCCAGGCCACGCGATCGAAGATATCGGCGCGCATCGGCAGGTGGCGGTTGGGGAAGTACAGCGAGTGCACCAGGCCATCGCCCGCAGGGTCGGCGAAGGCTTGCAGGAACACCGTGTTGGCGCCCATATCGGCCATGCGCTGGATCAGTTTGCCGAGGTTGATTTCCTGTTGGGCCGGGTCCGGGTCGTAGACGTTATCCAGGTCCACATGCACCACGCGCATTGGCGATTCGGCCTGCACCGAGACGATGCTGTTGGCGTAGTGTTCGCCATCCGGGTCCGAAGCCACCAAAAAGCGTGGGCTGCTCATCAGGTTGTCGAGGGCATCGAGGCCGTCGTCCAGGGTCAGGGCCATCTGATAACCCTGGTCGTTGATCACTTGCAACGAGGTGCCATCCGCCACGCCGTACGGCCACACCCAAACACGCGGTTTGTAGCCGGTGACCTTGCGGATCTTCTCCGAGATGGCCGCTACGTCGGCGCGCATCCGGGCCTGGAATTGGGCTTCGGTTTCATAGCGACCGGTGGCGGCGTCATAGCGCCGGGTCGCGGCCGCCGGCTGCAGGTTGCCTTGCGGGTTGGCCAACACGCCTTTGTGGCTGGCGTCGGTGTGGGCGGCGATTTCCACCAGGCCGGACCGGGAAATCTCGCGGATCTGCTCCCAGGTCAGAAACTCCGAACGCTTGCGCGGTGTACCGGCGAAATCCACTGGCTGGTTCAGCGGCGTGTCGATCCACACCCCGACCGGCGCCAGCAAGGCGTGCCAGTTATAGGCGCGCAGCACTGGTAACACGCGGGTGTAGAAGCTCGAATAGCCGTCGTCGAAACTCAGCACGATCGCCCGTGGCGGCAGCTCGGGGCCGCCGTTGCGAGCGGCCATGATCTGGTCGATGGTAACGGGTGTGTAGTTGTTCTCCCGCAGCCACGCCAGTTGCTCGATCAGGCGCTCGGTGCGCACGGCCACCACTGCCTGATCGGGGTCGCGGTCTTCGACGTCGTGGTACGCGATCCCCAGCACATGGTTTTTCGGCCAAGGCTTTTCATTGGCCGGCATCGGGCGTTCGGACGGCGGCGCGAAGGCTGGGGCTTGCTGGGCACAGGCGCTGATCAACAGCACTCCCAGCAGGAGGATGAAACGCGAAATAAAAGGCATCTTCAAACTCTTCTAGAAGCGGTAAGTAAGGTCGACGAGCAGGCGCAGATCGGTTTCGCGGTCGCCGTCAAAAGGCCGGTTGATCACGCTCAGCAGGCCGCCCACCTCGAACACGTCGTTCCAGCTGTAGCGCTGGCCGTAGCCCAACAGGGCGATGCCGCCAGTGCCGTGATCGCGTTGGCTGTAGGTGCCCGCACCGGCCTGGAACTGTTGGCTCCAGGAGGTTTCGTAGCGGTGGTAGAGCACGTGATTGACGTTCACAGTCGGCAGCACGCTGAAGTCGGCTTTGGGGTTGAAGTACGGCACGTCGTCGGACTTGGAGTTATGGCTGCTGCCGACTTCCAGGCCGAGGTCGACTTGCAACCCCGGCGCGCGGTAAACGCCCTCGCGACCGGTGAGCACAGCTTCGACACGGTTGTTGCCGTCGCTGAAGTGCGAGGGGCTGACCGCCAGTCTCCACTCACGGCTTTCATTGGCGCGCCAGCGGATAAAACCGCTGCCGCCGTTGGCCGTGATGTCGCTGTTCAACGCTCGCAACGGCGTTTGTGCAGACAGGTATTCGAGACTGCCGCCGTACTGCCAGTGATCGTCGATGTCTCGGGCAATCGCCAGGCGCGCGCCCTGTTTATCGCCGAAGCCGTAGGAATGGTTGGAGACTTCCGCTTCCAGTGACATGTCGCGAGTCCGACGTTCGAGCCCGACGCGCTGGAAGCGATGGTGGCCGGTGCCTTCCTGGAAGTCGCCGGTGGCGTAGCCGGCACCGGCGAACAGGCGCCAGTCTTCATCGATGGGCGGGCTGTACAGCGTGGTTTCGATGCCGAAATCGCGACTGCCGTTGACCGCCCCGACGTCGCCGTTGCCGCCGCCATAACTCTTGCCGCCGTAGGCCTGCACTCGCAGCTCGGCCATGTCATGGACCGCACGCTGACGCTGCAAACGCTGCACCTGACGGTTATCCGGGAAACGCGCGACCACATCGTCGGTCAGCGCATCCATCTGCCGCCATTCCTGCAGATCCATGGCGGTGTGGCCCTGAGCGACTTCCAGCCCGATATCCCGCGGGGCCATGCTCTCGGTTTCCTTGAGCTGATTCTCGGCACGTCGTGGCCAGTCCCGGGCCAGGTACAGATCGGCCTGGGCCAGACGCAGGCCGATGTTGCCCGGCGCCTGATCCACCAACGCCTGTAAACGCTGCTCGCCCGACGGCAGATCGGCGCCGTAGGTGCCGGCCTGGGCGGCAAGTTGCTGCGCGTCCATCCATTCATCGTTGGGATTGCCCACCGGCAAGCCCTTGAGCTCGATTCGCGGTTTCTGGGTCTTGGCCACGTCTTCGGCGACCTGACGCGCTTCATTGGCCTTATCGCTTTCGAGCAAGGCGTAATAAAGCGCGGTGCTGTCCTCCAGGCGGTCGCCGACATCGGCATCCGGCGCCACCAGCACCTGGCGATACAAATCGATGGCGAGTTCCGGCTGACGCTGGTCCAGATAAGACGACGCCACCCAACGCAGGGCATAGGTCGGAATCTTCACGCCCTCGGCGAGCAGCTTTTGGTATTCGGCGATCACATCAGCGGTGCGCGCACGGGCCTTGAGGGCGCCCATACGGTCGATTCGCCAGCGGGTGACGTCATCGTGGGCCTGAGGATCCGGCGTCCAGGTCGCCAGTAGCTGGTCGTAATCAGCCAGGGCCCGATCGGCGATCACATAACGTTCTTTTTCGCTGCGGGTGGCCAGTTCGGCCAGGCGCACGCGTTCTGCGGCCAAGTCACCTTCGAGACGGCGCTGCGTGACTGGATCAATCAACCCCAGCCGCTGACGCGCCAGGCGCAAGGCCGGTTCCGGCAAACGGGCGCGTTGCAGGGCAATCACGTATTCCCGAGCGACTTCGGGTTTACTGCCGGCACGAATGAAGGCCTGGTCGTACTCAAACAACGCGTCGTAGGTGGCACCGGCGCGGGTCAAGGCGTAGGCCAGGGCCAGGCGGCGGGAAGGATCATCCGGTTTCGCCGCCACCAGCGCTCTGGTGCGAGCGACGGCCTCGTCAGGTTTGCCGGCGTCGGCCTGGGTCATCGCCAGCCCCAATTGCAGGTCGGGATTTTCTGGCGCGAGGGCCAGGGCCTTGTTGTACACCTGGGTCGCCGAATCCCAGCGCTTGAGGTTGCGATAGGCCCGTGCGGTGGCGGTCAGGGCCTGAACCGGCAACGTCCGATCACGTCCCTGGGTTTCATAGACCTGCACCACTTCGGCGTCCAGACCGGCCCAGCTGGCGATCTGCAAGTGATCGCTGATCTGGCCGGTGGTGGCCTGGTTTATTGGCACCTGGCGCAACACCGTCAGCGCAGGCGTGTAGTTGCCGGCCCGCGCATCGCGAACCATTTGATCGTAAGGGGTATCGGCAAGCGCCAGCACCGGCCACAGCAATTGGCCGCACAGCGCAACGCGAAATAAGGGGCGCAACCCACGATGAATAAAGGGACAAGCAATACGCGGCATTCGTCAGCATCCTTACATGGCCAGCCGGGTCGCAATGCCCTTGCCCACTCGTAACGGAAAGCCGGATCGAGAAACCCGGCCAAGCTTTATCGAAGCAGTCTTGCATGCAAGCGTAGTCAATAATTCAAGACACAATATTTCTTCAGATTCGTGGCGCTTGGCTCCCGTAATACCAGCCAACGCGCTCCCACAAGAGTTGTGCTTGACTGACGAGCGAAACCCCAGACAGCAAAACGCCCGGCGTCTGCGTGTTGCAGAGGCCGGGCGTTGTGCTGGAGCCTGCGGTTTTACTGGATGGTGACGTTGCCAGTGCCGCCGAGTTTGCTCATCACAAAACCGACAAACTCTTCGAGGGTCATTTTCTGGCCGTTGAAGTCCACCTGATTGTTGGCGTAGTGCAGCTTGGTGACGACGTTGTTACCGTCCAGTTTCGCCAGTTGCGTACCGACCGCCATGCTGCTGAACATGTCGGCGGTTGCGCTCGCCTGATCGGCGATGAGCTTGGCGTCGGTCTGGCCGTCGATTTGCGACTGCACAGTGAGCAAGTCAATGAGCATTGGCTTGGACACCAGTACGTTGAATTCCAGCAATGCGATCAACTGCTTGACCAACTGGTCCGGCGGCAGGTCCATGGATTGCGGCTTGGTCAGGTCCAGCACCAGGTTGGCGCGGCTTTCGCCGTTGCTGGTGTTGAACGACAGGTTTTCCAGGGCCACCTGGGGACCTGCGGCCAACAGTTTCTCCAGACCGGTCTTGACCTGTGCTTCTTCGGCCGGCGTCAGGTTCAGCGGCGGCGCCGGCAGACCGGCGGCAGTGGCTTCGGCGGCGGCCCGCTCGTACGGTTGCAGTTTGGTCTGGTAGATCTGCATCAGCGACATCGTCGACGGGATGTCGAGGTTTTTCAGGCTCATGGCCATCTGCGCGGAGCCAATAACCTTGCCGTTCAAGGACACTTCACCGACCTTGTAATCAGCACGCCCCGAAGCGTTAGTGCCTGATTCCCCGGTCTGGTTCTTCATTTCAAAGTTCTTGAAACCGAGTACCGATTGCTTGGGGCCAAAGGTGGTTTTGCTGTTTGTCAGCTCGAGGGTGTTGTCACCGACGTAATAGCCGTAGGTGCTTTTGTTCAGATTACTGGCCAGGGTCAAGCCGTTGAGCTCGACCTGCACCGGGGTCTGGTCTTCAGCCACGGTGGTCAGCTTCAGGCTATCCATGTAACCGTCGGCTTTGACCTTTTGCGCCTGGGCGCTGGCGGCCACGTCGAGTTTCAAACCGGAGAACGTCAGTTTGGACTTGTCATCCAGTGCGGCTTCCAGCGGCAGGAATTCGAGCGAGCCCTTGGTGGAGTTGTCGTAGCCAATGTTGACCACGCCTTTGACCGGGGATTTGTCCTTGGCGGCGGCGAACCACTTCTCGGTCAGTGGCGTTTTTTCCAGCTCGTAGTGACTGGTGGCCAGGACTGGCAACCACTTGAACGACACCAGGCGCGAGAACGGCAGCGGGCCGTGTTCGATGCGGTCGACGAACAGCATCTCCATCGGCGCGTCACCAAACATCTCGCCCTCACCCTTGAGGCGGTAGTGCGCGGTGCTGCTGAACACATGACGGTCCAGCGACACCAGCTCCAGCGACGCCGTGCCGTTGGAGCCTGCCAGCGCGGCTTGCAGTTCTTTGTTGGCGTCGGCGATCGAGCTGTTCAGCACCCCATCGAGTTTGCTGCCGGTGTACCACGCTCCGCCAACGCTGATTGCACCGATGGCCACGACAATTCCTAGAAGCACGCCTGCTGATTTATTCATGAAGTACCCGATCAATGTCCATTGTTGAAAGTGTGGTCGTCTTCCCTGAACCCATGACGGGTCGCGGTCACGACTGCGCTAAAAGTGGGATGGAGATTAGCATTTGCGCTGCTGGACGGCCCAATGATTAAAGGTGAAAGAGTGTCTATAAGCAGGCAGAGAGGTGGAGCGTGGAAAAGATCGCAGCCTTCGGCAGCTCCTACACGGAATATGCGTTTCCCTGTAGGAGCTGCCGAAGGCTGCGATCTTTTCGGTTCACGAATACTGCACTTCAATCTCATCCAATTGATGATCAAAACTCTTGAGCCGTGCGGTCCACGTATACACCAGCACTTCAAAATCCCGATTGATCACCGCCCCGCCGCTCACTTCCGCGCGCGGGTCACAGAAGTCCAGTTGATAGCGTTCGCGGGCCATGGCGTTGGCGACATCGGACAGTTCTCGGGCATTGTTGAGCCAGTGCCAGCCCTCGTCGGCCACTTGCTTGTCCAGCGCCTGGCATTGCTTCTTCAAGGTTTCGAGGCTTTTTTCCAGCGGCGTGCCGGTAAGTTCGCCCATGACTTCCTGGAACGTGCGCCCCGGTTGCCAGTAACTGCCCCAGAAATACCGGTCGAACACCGTTTCTACCCGGCGCAAAGCCACCTTGGTGTCCCAGATCAGTACTAGGGTTTTGCCTTGTTCGAGTTGTCGTTTTTTGATGCGCTGGTTCTGGAGCGAGGCCCAGGCGACCACCACGATGGCCATCACGGCGATCAGTGCCGCCGCGCTGTCGAGGAAGATCAGCGCCTTGTCGATCTGGTGGGCCAGCATGACGCCGTAGAAATAGGTGGCCGACAGCAAAACCAATGCCGCAATGGCGCACCAGAAGCCGGGAGCGTAAGGGTTTTTCATTATTAGATCCCCATGACCAACGCAAGCCTTGATCGACGGGTTCGCCGCGCGACCCCATCAAATCAAAGCATAGCAACGGCCTCAGGGTTTGCCGGGTTGTGAGCCTTGCGTTCGTCCGCTTTCCCAGCCACCGCCCAAGGCGAGGAACAAATCGATCTGGCTCATGGCAACCTGGGTGTTGGCCGAGGCCAGTTGCGCCCGTACATCGGTGTAAGTGCGGGTGGCTTGCAAGTCCGCCAGGAACGACGCGCGACCGGCCTGGAAGAAGCGGTGGGTCTGGTCTGCCGCCAGTTGTGCCGACTGTTCGGCGTCCGCCAAAGCATCGCGACGCTGAAGTTGCGCGGAATATTGCGCCAGGCCGGTCTGAGTCTCGCGGATGGCGTTGAGCACCACGCCATCGAAATGCGCCAGCGCGCCTTGGGTTGCGAACTCGGCCTCACGGATTCGCGCACGGGAGCCATTGGACGGTACGGTCCAGGTCAACAACGGGCCGAAGCCCCAGCGATTGGTCGATGGTTTGCCGAGGTTTTCCAGGATGCCGACCGTGCCCACGGTCGCGCCGATGCTGATGTCCGGGTACAACTCGCCGGTGGCAACGCCGATGCCAGCGGTTGCCGCCGCCAATCTGCGCTCTGCCTGGCGCACATCGGGCCGGCGTTTGAGCAGCGCGGCGCCGTCACCCACCGGCAACAATTGGGCAATTTTCGGCAGCTCGGCGCAGTCGCCGGTGCCCGCCGGCAATTGCTCGACCGGTTTGGCCAGCAGCATCGACAAGCGGAACAACCCGGCCTGACGTGCGGCTTCATAACGCGGCAATTCGGCGCGCAAGGATTTGAATTGGGTTTGCGAACGGGTGACCTGGGTTTCATCGCCGCGTCCGGCATCACGCAAGCGCTGGGTCAGCGTGGTGCTCTGGGCTTGCAGGTCTAGGGAATGCTGTGCGATCTCCCGCTCTTCGTTGGCCGCGCAAACCTGGGTGTAAGCCCGCACCACATCGGCCACCAGGGTGATGCGCGCGGTATCCGCTGCTGCCTGGGTCGCATCGGCATTGGCTTTGGCCGCTTCGATGCCGCGCTGCAAGGTGCCGAACAGGTCGAACTGATACGAGGTCGTGATGCCGATATCGCCAACGTTGGCCACTGGCACTTTCTCCGGTAGCAAGAACGCTTCGCCGGACTCCTGCAAACGCTGGGCGCCGGCCTTCACGCCACCGCTCCAACCGCCCGCCGCCTGCGCTTCGTCGACCTGAGCGCGAGCCCGCGAAAGGTTTGCCGCCGCCACCCGCAAATCGGTGTTGGAAGCCATGGCCTGCTGCACCAATTGGTCCAGACGCGGATCCTGATACAACCGCCACCAATCGGCGGGCACCGGTGCCGAGACGACACGCTTGCCGTTCACCGCCAGGTCGCCCTGTAAGTCTTCACGGTGCACGGCGGCCTCGTCCGGCAAGTGATAATCCGGCCCCACCACCTGACAGGCCGACAGCAACAAGCCCAATCCGGCAATCGCCAAACCCGAGGCCCTGCTCATTTCGCCGGCCCCCCGGTTTGATCGTCGATGATCGACACGGTGGCCGTACGCCCGGCAATCATGCGGAAGTCTTCCGGCACCTCATCGAAAGCGATTCGCACCGGAATCCGCTGGGCCAACCGCACCCAACTGAACGCCGGGTTGACGTTGGGCAACAGGTTGCTGCCACTGCTGCGGTCGCGGTCTTCGATGCCGGCGACGATGCTTTCGACATGCCCGCGCAGGCGCGCACGGTCGCCGATCACCCGAATATCGACGCTTTGGCCGACATGAATACCGTCCAGTTTGGTTTCTTCGAAATAACCGTCGATGTGGAACGAATTGCTGTCCACCACCGACAACACCGGCCGCCCGGCGCTGACGAACTCTTGGGAGCGCGGCGCCCGGTCGTTGACGTAGCCATCCACCGGGCTGCGGATCACCGAGCGGTCGAGGTTGAGCTGGGCGCTGTCCACCGCCACTTGCGCCTCCATTAATGCCACTTCGGCGCGGGCCACCCGGGACTGGCTTTCTTCCAGTTGCTCGGCCGGGACCAGATTGCCCAAACCTCGGTTACGCTTGGCCTCGCGCTGGGCCTGGGCCAGGGTTTCCTGACGGTCGGCGACGGTCGCTTTGGCTTGGCGCAGGGCCAGTTTGAACCGATCCTGATCGATGCTGAACAGCACCTGGCCGCGTTTCACCCACTGGTTGTCGCGCACCTCTACTTGCTGGATCAGCCCGGAGACGTCCGGGGCGATCTGCACGATGTCGGCACGGATGTGCCCGTCCCGGGTCCAGGGCGCGAACATGTAATACATGACCATGCGCCAGACCACGACAATGGCGAAGCTCACGATCAACAATGTCAGGACCACACGGCCGAGGGTCAAAAAAGGTTTTTTCATGTCATCAGGTATCGACTGAGTGAGTCCACGGCGCCGAGCAGCACAGCGTAGAGAGCCACATTGAACAATGCCCGGTGCCAGACCAGACGGTAAAAGTGCAGGCGCATCAGCACCCCGTGCACCAACAGGAACAACACGTAGGTAATGCCCATCAGCACCAGCAGCGTGGGCAGGAACACCCCGCTGATATCCAGATCACCGATCATAAAGGCGCTCCATCGATGCCATGGGGAAGCGGTTCTTCGAGTTCGCCCGTGCCGACAAATTCGACGCCCGGCAACAGCGCCAGACGCAAACCGCTCAAGGCGTGCAGCAAATGCAGACGGGTTTCGTCGTCACCTTGGCCGCCGAGGGCGCGTCGGGTGCGATCGAGGGTCATCAGCAACGGACTCGGCGCCGACAAACGTTCGCCAGCCTTGAGACAGGCCTTGAAGTACTCACCGACTTCAGCCACCACCTGGCGCAGCAGCGCTTGCGGCGCACCGGGCACTCGCGGTGAATAGGCGAGCAAGTCCAGCAGATTCAGGGCCACGCGCACTTCGCGCAGGGCGATGCCGGTGTCCTGGCCGGTCATGGCCAGCCGCGGCAAATGCTGCATCAGACGATCGAGCATCTGTACGCCCATGTGCCGATGTTCGGCCAGCGTGGCCGGTTCAGTCAGGCCGACAATGTCGCGCCAGCTGAAACGGGTCAGGCGCTTGGCCGCCAGTTCCGCCCCGAATGGCCGGGCGATCAGGGTCCAGATGAACGCGAACAGCAAGCCCATGGGCCCGGCCAGGTTGGAGTTGGCGAAGCTGAGGAAATCCGCGTCGTAGGCACCCTGAATGCTAATGAAGGACGAGGTGTTGACGATGGTCAGCAACATCCCAAGGTAAAAACGCGGCTGTACCGTCAAGGTGCCGACGCAGATGAACGGGATGGCGAACGCCAGCACCAGCATCGGGAAGTCATGCAGGTTCGGCAGGATCAGAAACAGATAAAGGCCGGCGAACAGCACCGACATCGCGGTCCAGAAAAAGAATCGGTAGATCTGTGGCGCCGGGTCGTCCATCGACGCAAAGAAACTGCACGCCACCGCCGCCAGGATCACCGCGCTGCCACCGTCGGTCCAGCCGAGCAGAATCCACAGCACCGAGGCGACGATGATCGCGGTGACCGTAGAAGCCGCCGAATAGAGCATCAACCCACGGTCGAGAAACGGTGACAGCCGACCCAGGCGCCAGTGCCGATACACCGCGCGCCAACTGTCCTGGCTCTCGCACTGAATGGCGTATTGCAGGCTGCGGCAGTCTTGCCACACATCAATCCATTCGCCGAGGCGATACAGGGCGTTGGAGAACAACAACTGCCTGCGATCGTCCAGCGCCTCGGCACTCGGTTGCAGCACTTGGAGCTGGTATTTCAGGGCCTGCCAGCGGTCGAGATCAGCGTCTTTGTGATTGAGCCATTCGGTGGTCGCGGTCAGCAGTGGCGCGAACTTATCCACAAGCTCCGGGGTGCGCCGCTCGAGGGCATAGAGCGCATCGTCGAGGGCATCGATCACCGGCAGAAGGTGGATCATTCGCCCGCGCAGTTCCTTGGTATTGCGCACCGTTTGCGCTCGCGCCCCCTCGTGGGGCAACTGACCGATCATCAATTCCAGGCTGTTGAAAGTCGCCACCATCGATGAACGCAAGGCGCTGACTTCGTCCGGCTGCACGTTGCGGCTGAGGAAACGCAGGCTGTAGGTCGAAGCATCGGCAAACCATTTGTTCACCGAATCGTTGAACACCGGCGCCAGCCGCCGTGGCCAGAACATGGCGCCAACCACCGCAGCAACGGCGATGCCGAGGAAGATTTCTTCGGTCCGCGCCTCGGCCACGTCCCACACCGCCAACGGGTTATCCACCACTGGCAGGGCGATCAGCGGCAACGTGTAACCGGCGAGCATCAAGGCATAGCTGTTGGCGGTGCGCAGATGCAGGGACAGGAACAGCAAAATCCCGGTCCACAGCGCGATGACCACTACCAGCACATAAGGGCTCTGAACGAACATCGGCACGAACAACACCGCCGCCGCTGCACCGAGCAAAGTGCCGGCCGCGCGGTACAACGCCTTGGAGCTGGTAGGGCCGAGGAACGGGCTGGAAACGATATACACCGTGGCCATCGCCCAATACGGACGAGGCATTTGCATGAGCATGGCGATGTACAGCGCAATCATCGAGGCCGCGAACGTGCGCACACCGTAGAACCAGTCCCGCGCCGGGGGTACGCCGGTGAAAAAACCGCTCAAGGGTGAACCACCGGTAGATGATTGGCCGCTTCAAAGGCTTTGAGTACCCGTAGTGCCGCTTCCAGATCACTCTGGTCGATACCTTCGAGCACGTCCTGGCGCAAACGCACCAACTCGGCTTCGACCGACTGCACCAACTCACGACCGGTCGCGGTCAGGCTCAGGCATTTGGCGCGCCGGTCATGAGTGTCTTCAGTACGGCAGACGTAACCGGCATGACACAACTGATCCAGCAACCGCACCAGAGACGGGCTCTCCATCCCGGCCGCCTGCGCAACCGTCACCTGCCGCACACCCTCGCCCAGGCGCCCGATCATCAACAGCGGGACGGCGCAGGCTTCGGAGATCCCATAGTTGACCAGCGTGGTCTGGCAGATCTTCCGCCAATGCCTGGCGGCCACCACCATGGAGCTGCTGATGTTCATCTGGAGAGCGGCGAGGTTCTTTGGCACGAGGGAATGCACACACTGTTAGTTTGCTAACTATCAATATGGCATTGGAGGGGAAAGTTGGTCAAGTTTTGAAACAAATTGGCGAGCAACGGCCAGACGCGGAAAAAGCTAACAAATTCAGTTTCTGCCCAGTTTTTTTACCACTCACCAGTTTTTTTACATTTCGCCATTTTTCTCCAGATTTTTTTACACCCCCCGCCCCTTCCTCAGCATTACATCCAACTGATCCACCACCTCTGCCCAATCCGCGTCATCCAGAATTTCCTCACGCAGCAGCTCCGCCTGGCTCTCGCTCCAGAAGAATGCGTCCGCCAGGTGCAGTTCGGGTTTGAGTGGTGAATGGGTGGCGATGAATTTATCGATGCTTTCGGCGTCGTCTGGCAGGCCGAGTTGTTTGAACAGGGCTGGGAGGCTGTGGGTGGGGGATTCCATGTCGGGCTCCTTCTTGATGGCTGGAATGGGGTGACCGCGGCGCGGTCAATCGCGGGCAAGCCCGCTCCCACAGGGTTTTCGCAATTCCTGTGTAGGTGGGCTTGCCCGCGATGACGGCGGTTACGCCGACAGACTCAACTCGCAGACCTCGGCATGCGGCACCATTTTCAGATATTCCGGTACGCTCATGTGTACCAGGTTGTTGTGGTTGCCGGCTTCGAGGTAGATGTCTTTCTGCCGGGTCAGCATCGGGTCAATGACCATGTCCATTCCATAGGATTCGCCCAATGCAGGCACGGCGCCGCGTTCGCAATCGTCGAACAGGTGCGGCAGGTTGCTTTCCCGGGTGACTTGCCATTCGCTGCTGCCACGGACTTTGCTCAGGTCCAGGTGACGGCTGGCGGGCAGTACGGCCATCAAGTAATGCCCGTGGCGATCGTCGAGGATCACCGATTTGGCCACCCGTTCGGCAGGAATGCCTGCAAGCCGCGCCGTTTCAAGGCTGCTGGCCGAGTGCGGATGGGAAACGATGTCATATTCGCAGTGCGCCTTGTCCAGGCTGGTCTGCACGGTTTTTGCCATACGCATGATGCACCTCGGTGTCCGCAACAACGAATGGCGGACGATGGTTAGAATTTTTTCTCTCCATTAAAAGTCTAGGCCCGCTGGTGGGATCCGGCGGGAAATCCGCCCGTCGGACGCGGTCGACAACTGGTCAAAATTCATACAGCCGCAGGCTCAACTAGACTTGTACACAGAGCCACGAACGGCTCGCGGACGGATGACTCTCCCGGAGGGTCAAGTGAACATTCGTTGCTGTGTAATTGCGCTGCTGCTGGCCTTGAGCGGGCCGGTATTGGCGGAGGATACCGTCGTAGTGCTGGTTCCCGACCCCATCGGGATCTGGCTGATAACGTTCGGCATCGCGTTTCTGATCGCCGAGGCGGCCTTGCCCAATTACGGTGTGGTCGGTCTGGGCGGCATTGTGATGTTCGTGATCGGCGCGGTGATTCTGAGCAATGCCGAAGTCCCTGTTCCCTTGATGATCGGCCTGGGGCTGATCAGCGCACTGTTGCTGATTTTCCTGCTGATCCGCGCCTTGAAAACCCGACCGCGCCGCAATGTCAGCGGCGACGCCGAATTGCTCGGCAGCGTGACGCCGATAACGTCGTTGCAGGCGGGCAATGCTTATGTCGGCTGGGTGCACCTGCAAGGCGAACAATGGCAAGTAAAGAGCCAAACACCGCTGCAACCGGGCCAACAGGTCCGGGTGGTGGCACGCAAGGGTCTATTGCTGGAAGTGGTCGCGGCTGACGCGGCGCCCGCATGAACAATGATGGCGGAGAATAGTCATGGGTCTGCAACTGGGTTTTGCCGCGCTCCTGTTATTGCTGATTGCACTGGCGGGGTCGACCTTCCGCATCCTGCGTGAATACGAACGCGGCGTGGTGTTCCAGCTCGGACGCTTCTGGCAGGTCAAGGGCCCCGGCCTGATCCTGCTGATTCCGGCGGTTCAACAAATGGTCCGCGTCGACCTGCGAACCGTGGTGCTCGACATACCGCCGCAAGACGTGATCACCCGCGACAACGTCTCGGTCAAGGTCAACGCGGTGCTGTATTTCCGCGTGCTCGACCCGCAACGGGCGATCATTCAGGTCGAAGACTTTCTCATGGCCACCAGCCAACTGGCCCAGACCACGTTGCGGGCAGTGCTCGGTAAACATGAACTCGATGAATTGCTGGCCGAACGGGAACGGCTGAACGTCGACATCCAGCAAGTACTCGATGCCCAGACCGACGCCTGGGGCATCAAGGTGGCCACCGTCGAGATCAAGCACGTGGACCTCAACGAATCGATGATTCGCGCCATCGCCAAACAGGCCGAAGCCGAACGGGAACGCCGGGCCAAGGTGATCCACGCCGAAGGCGAATTGCAGGCTTCGGAAAAACTCATGCAGGCTGCCGAAATGCTCGGGCGTCAGCCGGGGGCCATGCAGTTGCGCTACATGCAGACGCTGAGTTCGATTGCCGGGGACAAGAGTTCGACCATCGTCTTCCCGCTGCCGATCGAATTGCTCAAGGGGATGGCGGATTTGTCGACGAAATCGTGAGTCGTTCTTTTTCCAACGCCTCATAAGGCCTTCGAGCCCAAAACTCCACCCGCTCACGAAGCAGCGCTGAGGCTTCGCGACGCTTGTCATCGCCGTCGCCGACAAACACCTGCGACGGCTGCTTGGCATGTTGCCCCACCGCCGCAAACACCTGCCTGCGCTGCTCGATGTCCAAAGCAAAGAACGTTGCCAACCGCCCCGCCATGGCTTGCGGCAGTTCGCTGTAATTCACCGCCCAGCCGCCAAACGCCTGGCATTGCGCCAAACCCGACGCCAGCAACCGCCCCAACCGCCGAGCGATGTAATCTTCACGGCCGCTGAACGCAAGCTCGTCATCCAGCACACTGGCGCCGATCATCCCCGGCACCATGTGCACGCCCGGGCGACGCAGATGCGAGACCGCAATTTCCAGCGGATCGCGATAAAGAAACAGCCACGGCGTTTCGGGGAAACACTCGTGCAGCAACGCCAGTTCACCGATGTTCCAGGCGTCGAGCTTGATCACCAGCCGTTGCTCCGCACCCCGCCGGCATTGTCCATAGCCAGACAGCAATCCTTTGATGGCGGCACGCCGTTCGACGGCG
This sequence comes from Pseudomonas sp. GM18, assembly GCF_000282195.1. Lineage (GTDB taxonomy): Bacteria > Pseudomonadota > Gammaproteobacteria > Pseudomonadales > Pseudomonadaceae > Aquipseudomonas. Next base: position 36,696 of record NZ_AKJT01000095.1, on the reverse strand, counting down.
GGTAGATCACTGCGCAGCAAGGCATCCAGCGAAGGGGGTTCGCTGATGACAATGTGATTGTCGAGTTGCGCCAGCATCTGGCTGATCAGGGTCGAGCCACAGCGGGAGGCGTGAAAGATAAAGGCGCTCGGCGTCAGACCGGGGCTGCAAACCTGCCAGTCAGCGAGGGTCGACAATGCCGTTTTTCGGCGAAACGCCTGATTGAACGGCAGTCGCAGCGCATCCTCCACGGCGTCACGAAAAAACGGCTGATGCAGCCGCGTATCACCGAACCAGCACCAGTCGACTTGCCATTGCCCGGCCTCTTGCCACACGCGAATCGGCAACCAGCCTTCGAGGTTCAGGCGCTCCATTGTTCAGTCCACTGGCGACGACCGTCGCGCATCGCCGCGCGCAGCTCTTCGCGGGTGAACACAAGGCCATGCTCGGCGGCCAGCTCCAGAGTGCGTGCGACAAAGGCTTCGTTGTCCCGCAATCCCTGCAAGGTCTTGCACAGCTGCGGATCGCCGGCCAGCAGTGCCTTGAATTGCTCTAAAGCTTGATGACCGATTAGCGGCGACGGCGTGGTTGCCACCCCATCGATAATCGCCTGCTCCAGCCAGGCACCGGGCCGACAATCGAGCACCAGATGAATCCGTGCCTGGGTATCGCGATTGTCCACGCGATGAGGCCGCGCCAGATCGAGATACCAGCATTCGCCAGCGGCCATCGGCATGCGTTGGCCGTCCAGCATGAAGTCCACTTGAGGTGGGCTGAGCAGCGGGATGTGCAGACGCAAGTCCGCCTCCGGTTCGCCCAGGTCATAGTCGCGATGCTCGTGGATACGCCCGCCCGGACCGAGTCGCAACAGGCGCGCGCAGACGATCTCCAGCGGCAGATCCCGCAGGCCTTGCTGCCATCGGGCATCCCGTCGCCAGGGTTCGCGCCATTGAGGTTCACCGCGGCCGGGTGCCAGCTCGGTCAAGGCATCGGCCGCGGAAATCAGCGCCACGCCGCTCCAGTCGCCAGTGTAGTAAGCGCTGTTGAAATGACCGTGCCAGTCGTCCTCGCCAATCGCCGCCAGTGCCTGCAACAGCAACGGCAAATCCACCGTCACCGGCAGTCGGGAGAATGCCGGCCGGCTCATCGTTTCGGCAGCACCGCGCATTCGCCGAGCCAGGTCAGCAAACGGTCAAGACAGGCCTCGATCGATTGCGCGCCCGTGTCGAGCACCAGCGACGCACACGGCGGTGGCTCGTAAGGCGCGGAGACACCGGTAAACCCCGCCAACTCACCCCGTCGAGCCCGGGCGTAGTGACCTTTGGGATCACGCTGTTCACACACCGTCAAAGAGGCGCTGCACCAGACTTCGCGGTAATCCTCGCCCAGCCGTCGGGCAAACAGTTCGCGCAACTCCACCAAGGGCGCGATCATCGCGAGGATGACAATCTGCCCGTTCTCCACCAACAGCGCCGCCAGTTCGCTGGCGCGGCGAATGTTTTCCAGGCGATCACCGTCGGTGAACCCCAGATCGCGATTGAGCCCGACCCGCAGTCCATCGCCATCGAGCACCACACTCTGCACGCCATGTTCGAACAGCTCGGCGTGCAGTGCCTGGGCCAATGTCGACTTGCCCGCCGCCGGTAAACCGGTCAGCAGAATCGCCGTGCCGCGATGGCCGTTGCGGGCCTCCCGTTGGGCACGGCTGATGCTCGCCGTCGGCGCCAGCAGGTTAGTGGACCGGGGCATGGGCCACCGGCACCGTGATATCGCCCGCCGCCCACGCCTCTTCGCGATTGGCCAGTGCCGTGGCGATGGACTGGACTTCGGTTGATTGCACCTCGTCCGGCAGCGGATCGAGACCGGCGCTGGCGAAGATTTGCCCGTAAGCGTTGCGCAGGTCAGCGTAGGACAGGTCGCGACGCAGATCGGCCTGCAACGTGTTCAGCTCACCCTGGATCAAATCCAGTTCACCCAGCCCGGCCGCCTGATAGCGGTTGCGCAACTGGCCGACGATTTGCCCGTCGATGTTCGACAGTTGCTGGTTGGTCTGGAACTGCCGCAATGCTTCGCGATAGTTAGCGTTGGCCACGTAGAGCTGGGCCAGCACTGCGATGGACATCGCCTGACGGCGTGCCGTGGCGACTTCTTCGCCGGCCTTGGCGACGTCGATCGCGGCGGGTGCGGAAATCACGTTGAACAGGTTCCAGGTGACTTTCACCCCGTAATCCGCCCAGCCCTGCTCCACCAAAAACGAGTTGCTGTCGTAATGCCCGCCGGCGGAGAACTCCAGCCCCGGCAGCAGGCGCAACATGGCTTTACGGGTTTCGGCGGCGCTGATGCGGGTCTGGTAATCCTGCTCGCGTAACTCCGGCCGACTGGTCAGGGCTTCCTGTTCCAGGCTGGCAAGGTCGACCTTGAGTTCCGGAATGACGTAATCGTCCTGGGTCGCCAGCGTCAGCTCGGTGCTCGGAGGCAGGTTGATCAGGGTCGCCAATTCGGTTTTCGCCAGCGACAGCGCGCGGCGTTGCTCTTCCAGTTGCCGGGTGGCTTCAATCAGCGAGCGCTGATAACCCAATGCCTGAATCGGATCGCCGATACGCTGCTCGCTCATGCTTTGGCTATTGTTGCGGGCGGTTTCGACCCGGGCCATCAGGCTGTCGATTTGCTTGAGCAACCGTTCGGCGGCCATGGCTCGCCAATAGGCCGAGCGTACGTCCTGAACGATGGTATTGATCACCTTGCGCCGACGCTCTTGCACAATCAGCCGCTGATCGCCCTGCTGCTTGGCGCTGATGTAGCTGACACCGAAGTCGAGCACGTTCCAGACCATGGTCAGGTCCGCCACGTCACGGTCGCGGTCCTGGGAGGTCGACGGTTCCAGGGACTGGGTGCCGGTTTCCACGCTCTGACTGCTGGAGGCATTGACGTTGTTACGCCCCACGTAACCGGCATCCAGCGCCATGCGTGGCAGCATGTCGAAACTGGCAAGGTCGAGCTGGCGCTTGGCCAGGGCCTCTTCCATGATCTTGAGCCGGCCTTCGAGGTTGTATTTCACCGCACGGGCCATGGCCTGGTGCAGGGTCAACGGACCGCTGAGGGGCTCCTGCCCCTTGTACATGCTTTGCAGATCGCTTTGGGCGCGCTGCTGGCTGACACTGCGTTCAATCGGTTTACTGGTGACTGCACATCCACTGATCGCCAGCGCCAGCAGGCTGGCGCCGAACAACTTCTGACTTTTTTTCATCCTTGTATTGCCCCCAGTGCCGCACTGCTTTAATGGTATTTTCAGGCCTGCATTTCACTGATGCCGACCTGTTGCAAAGCCGCGGCGAGGCTGTCGACCTGCCGCTGCTCGGTGTCTTTGAGCTGTTGCAATTGCTGGCCAAGAGTCGGTGCGCCAAACACACCGCGCAGCCCTTGGGAAGCATCACCCGCCTTGATTGACTGATTACCAAAGGTGTTCAGCGAATCCCCCTCGCTACTGGTGTTCTGATTGAACAGGCTCGACAGCGTGCTGCTGCCGAAGACCCCGCCATCGCCCCCGCCAAAACCGAGGAAGCCGTGGCCTGAGCCATCGCCACCGCTTTCGCTGCTGCTGAAGACCTGCGCGATGAAGCTCGGCGTCAGCGCCCCGTGGTTGATGAATATGTCGCCCAGAGGGCGAATGCCGTTGCCGATCACCCGTTGTTCAAACAGCGGGGCAAAGGTCAGCGGCGAGCCGAGATCGCCAGTGGGTGGGGTGAAGATGATCGGTTGCAATGGCACGTTCGGTGGATCGGCGACGACCACCGGTGTCAAGACCAAGGGGGGGGGCGTCGGTACGGTGTCGATCCTGTAGTTATTGGATACCGCGACGCTGGCGCCCAAGTTGCCTGCCAGGTCCGTCACATTGCTGGTGTCCAGCGCAATGAAGTTACTCGGGTCGGTAATGTTCGCGGCGGGCGTGAAGGTGCCGGTCCAGGTCTTGCCGCCGTCGCTGCTGACCAGATTGGTCAGTTCACCGTTGGTCACGCTCAAGTCCGACAAATCGAAATTGCTGACCGCCTCGCTGAACGTGAAGGTCACCAGCGTCGTCTGGCCAATCCCCAGGACCGGGTTGGCAACCACGATGCTGACGGTCGGACGGGTCGCATCGAGTGCGTAGTTGTTGGAGATGGCGATGCTGGCGCCGGCATTGCCCGCAGCGTCGAGCACATTGCCGGTGTCGAGCAGGATCAGGTTGGTCGCATCGTTGATGCTCGCGGTCGGCGTGAGCGTGGCGGTCCAGGTTACACCGCCGTCGCTGCTGGCCAGGTTGGACAGCACACCATTGGCCACGCTGATGTCCGACAGGTCGAAACCGGACACCGCTTCACTGAAGGTAAAGGTCACCGTGGTGGTCTCGCCGATCCCCAGTTTATTGTCCGCGACCACAATGGTCGCGGTCGGGCGAGCGGTGTCGATCGCGTAGTTGTTGGAATCGGTCACGCCGACGCCGCTGTTGCCCGACCCGTTGGTCACTCCGCTGTTATCCAGACTGATCAGGTTAGTGGTGTCCGTCACACTGGCCGTAGGCGTGAAAGTCGCGGTCCAGGTCACGCCGCCATCGCTGGACGAAACGCTGCTGAGAGTGCCGTTGGCGACGGTCAGGTCAGCGTTGGTGAAACCGCTCACCGCTTCGCTGAAGGTAATAGTTACCAGCGATGTTTCACCGGCCTTGAGGGCATTGTCGGCGACTACGATGGTGGCGGTCGGTATCTGGGTTTCCACCACATAGTTGGCCGAGTTGGTGGTGCCCAACCCGGTATTGCCGGCCAGGTCCGAGATGCCGCTGTTATTCAGGGTGATGAGGTTGCTGGCATCAGTAACCCCGGCAGTCGGGGTGAAGGTTGCGGTCCAGGTGATGCCGCCGTCGCTGCTGCTCACCGCGCTCAAGGTACCGTTGGCGACGCTCAAGTCACTGTTGTCGAACCCCGTCACCGCTTCGCTGAAGGTGATGGTCACCAGGGCGGTTTCCCCCGGTTTCAGGGTCGAATCACTCAGCACAATGGTGGCCGTCGGACGCTGGCTGTCGACAGCGTAGTTGTTGGAGTCGGTGGTGCCGCTGCCGGTGTTGCCGGCCACATCGGCCACCCCGGTGTTGTCCAGGGTGATCACGTTGGTCGTATCGGTGATGCTCGCCGCCGGCGTCAGGATAGCGGTCCAGGTGATGTTATCGCTGGTGCTCAGACTGCTCAGAATACCGTTGCTCACCGTCAGGTCGGCGATGCTAAAGCCGGTCACCGCCTCGGAGAAGGTGATGGTCACCACCGAAGTCTGACCCACCGCCAGCGCCGAGTCCGCGACCACGATGGTGGCTGTCGGGCGTACGGTATCGATGGCGTAGTTGTTGGAGTCAGTGGTGCCGCTACCGGCGTTGCCCGAGGCGTTGGTCACACCGCTGTTATCCAGAGTGATGACGTTGCTGGTGTCGGTGATGGCGCTGGTCGGGGTGAAGGTCGCGATCCAGGTGATGCCGCCGTCGCTGCTGCTGACGGCGGTCAAGGTGCCATTGGCGATGGTCAGGTCGGCATTGGTGAAACCGCTCACCGCTTCGCTGAAGGTAATGGTCACCAGCGACGTTTCACCGATTTTCAACGCATTGTCGGCCACCACGATGGTCGCCGTCGGCAGCACCGTATCGATGGTGTAGTTGCCGGAGTTGGTGGTGCCGCTGCCGGTGTTGCCGGCCACATCGGTGACACCGGTATTGTTCAGGGTGATGACGTTGCTCGAGTCATTCACGCCGACGGTCGGGGTGAAGGTCGCCGTCCAGGTGATGCCGCCGTCGCTGCTACTCACCGCCGTGAGCGTACCGTTGGCGATGCTCAGGTCGGCATTGGTGAAACCGCTCACCGCTTCGCTGAAGGTAATGGTCACCAGCGAGGTTTCGCCCGCAGTCAGCGTCGTATCGGCCAGCACAATCGTGGCAGTCGGGCGAACAGTGTCGATGGCGAAGTTATTGGAATCGGTGGTGCCGCTGCCGGCGTTGCCCGCCAGGTCGCTGATGCCGGTGTTGTCCAGGGTGATCAGGTTGGTGGTGTCGTTGATGCTCGCGCTCGGGGTGAAGGTTGCGGTCCAGGTGATGCCACCATCGCTGCTGCTCACCGCCGTGAGTGTACCGTTGGCGATGGTCAGGTCGGCGTTGGTAAGACCGCTGACCGCTTCGCTGAACGTGATAGTGACCAGCGAGGTTTCGCCGATTCTCAGCGCCGTGTCCGCGACCACGATGGTGGCCGTCGGGCGCACGGTGTCGATCGCATAGTTGTTGGAGTCGGTCGTGCCGGTGCCCACGTTACCGCTGGCGGCGGCCTGCACGCCGGTGTTGTCCAGGGTGATCAGGTTGGTCGCGTCGGTGATGCTGGCGGTCGGGGTGAACGTCGCCGTCCAGGTAATGCCGCCGTCGCTGCTGCTGACAGAGGTCAAGGTGCCGTTGGCGATGGTCAGGTCGGCATTGCTGAAACCGGTTACGGCCTGATCGAAGGTGATGGTCACCAGTGACGTTTCGCCGATTTTCAGTGCGTTGTCGGCTATCACGATGGTCGCGGTCGGCGGGGCGGTGTCGATCGCGTAGTTGTTCGAGTTGGTGGTGCCGCTCCCAGAGTTGCCCGCCAGATCGCTGACCCCGGTGTTGTTCAGGGTGATCAGGTTGGTCGGGTCATTGATGCTGGCCGTCGGGGTGAATGTCGCGGTCCAGGTGATGCCGCCGTCGCTGCTGCTCACCGCCGTGAGCGTACCGTTGGCAATCGTCAGGTCGGCGTTGGTGAAACCGCTCACCGCTTCGCTGAAGGTAATGGTCACCAGCGAGGTTTCGCCCGCGGTCAGCGTCGTATCGGCCAGCACAATCGTGGCGGTCGGGCGTACGGTGTCGATGGCGTAGTTGTTGGAGTCGGTGGTGCCGCTACCGGCGTTACCCGACAGATCGCTGATGCCGGTGTTGTCCAGGGTGATCAGGTTGGTGGTGTCGTTGATGCTCGCCGAAGGCGTGAAGGTTGCGGTCCAGGTGATGCCGCCGTCGCTGCTGCTCACCGCCGTGAGTGTACCGTTGGCGATGGTCAGGTCCGCATTGGTGAAACCGCTCACCGCCTCGGAGAAGGTGATGGTCACCAGCGAGGTTTCGCCGATTTTCAACGCCGTGTCCGCGACCACGATCGTGGCCGTCGGTCGCACGGTGTCGATGGCATAGTTGTTGGAGTCGGTCGTGCCAATGCCCACGTTACCGCTGGCGGCCGCCTGCACGCCAGAGTTGTCCAGGGTGATCAGGTTGGTCGCGTCGGTGATGCTGGCGGTCGGGGTGAAGGTCGCCGTCCAGGTAATGCCGCCGTCGCTGCTGCTCACCGCCGTGAGTGTACCGTTGGCGATGGTCAGGTCCGCGTTGGTGAAACCGCTCACCGCCTGATCGAAGGTGATGGTCACCAGTGAGGTTTCGCCGATTTTCAGTGCGTTGTCGGCGACCACGATGGTCGCGGTCGGCGGGACGGTGTCGATCACGTAGTTGTTCGAATTGGTGGTGCCGCTGCCGGTGTTGCCCGCCAGATCACTGACCCCGGTATTGTTCAGGGTGATCAGGTTGGTGGTGTCATTGACGCTGGCCGACGGCGTGAAGGTCGCGGTCCAGGTGATGCCGCCATCGCTGCTGCTCACCGCGCTCAGCGTGCCGTTGGCGATGGTCAGGTCGGCGTTGGTGAAACCACTCACCGCTTCGCTGAACGTAATGGTCACCAGCGAGGTTTCACTCGCGGTCAGCGTTGTATCGGCCACCACAATCGTGGCGGTCGGGCGCACCGTATCGACGGCGTAGTTGTTGGAGTCGGTGGTGCCGCTGCCGGCGTTGCCCGCCAGGTCGCTGACTCCGGTGTTGTCCAGGGTGATGAGGTTGGTCGTATCGGTGATGCTGGCGGTTGGGGTGAAGGTTCCCGTCCAGGTGATGCCACCATCGCTGCTGCTCACCGCCGTGAGCGTACCGTTGGCAATCGTCAGGTCGGCGTTGGTGAGGCCGGTGACCGCTTCGTTGAAGGTGATGGTCACCAGCGAGGTTTCGCCGACTTTCAGCGCAGTGTCCGCCACCACGATGGTCGCGGTGGGGCGTACGGTGTCGACCGTGTAGTTATTGGAGTTGGTGGTGCCGACGCCGGCGGTGCCCAGACCGTTTATCACCCCGGTGTTGTCCAGGATAATGACGTTGGTCGTATCGGAAATACTGGCGGACGGGGTGAACGTTGCTGTCCAGGTGATGCCGCCATCGCTGCTGCTTACCGCACTCAAGGTGCCGTTGGCGATGGTCAGGTCCGCATTGGTGAAACCGGTCACGGCCTCGGAAAAGGTGATCGTCACCAAGGACGTTTCGCCGATGCTCAATGTGGTGTCAGCAACCACAATGGTCGCGGTCGGCGGTGGCGCATACGCGGTGTTGAGTACACCACCGTCGTTGTAGATGGTCGCGAAGGAGGTCGGCGAGGTGCCGGTTGAACCTCCGCCCTGCGCGGTACCGCCTGCACCACTGGCCGCGGCATTACCGGCCAGGGCCGCGAAGTTGGCGGCCGTCATCAGCAGCGTGCCTTTGTTCCAGATCGCACCGACGCCCCGGCCGCCAATGCCGCCATTACTGGCATTGCTGCCTTGGCCACCGCCACCGCCACCGCCGCCACCGGCGCCGATGTTGTTGCTGATGGTCGACGTGCCGATGACGGTGATGGTGCCGCTGCTGGCGTTGTAGATCCCGCCCACCGCATTGCCGCCAGCACCACCTACCTTGTCCCAACCGGCCCCGCCGCCGCCACCGCCAATGGAAATCGTGCCATTGGTGGCTGTCGCACCGTTACCGCCGTTGCTGTAATAGGAAACGCCCACCCCGCCAGCACCGCCAGTGGTGGTACCGCCGCGACCGCCCATGTGGGTGGCGTCATAACCGCCGCCATAACCACCGACACCGCCGCTGCCCGCCTGGCCGCCCAACGTGCCGGTGCCCGGCCCTGCCGAACCGCCATGCCCGCCGCCCTGGCCGCCCAAGCCGCCGCCGCCACCACCGCCACCGCCGTAAAAAGCGCCGGTGACACCGCCGCCGCCACCGCCACCGGATGCGGCGTTGGAGGTCACGGTAACGTTGTTGAGGGTCAGAACCCCGGCGTTGAAAATACCCCCGGCCATCGCGCCCGTGGCACCGTAGCCACCGTTGCCACCATTGCCCGACACCAGGCCACGGGTGATCACCAGGCCATCGAGCGTGACGATACTGCCTGAGCTCACTTCAACCACTCGGGTCTTGTACTGACCATCGAGAGTCACATCTGCCACACCGTCGTTGTTCAAGTCGCCATCAACGTAGACGTTCTTGTTGATCAGCAACTCGGAGGTCAACTGCACCGTCATGCCGCTGCCGAATGTGACAATATCGCCGTTCTGCGCCGAGGCGAGGGCGGCACGCAACGAGCCGACGCCCGTGTTGGCGTTGTTGGTGGCGGTCCAGGTGGCCAGGCCCCACTGATAGTCGCTCATGGCCGTGGTCGAGAGGACGTTGGCGCTTTCAATGTTGCCGGTGGCAATTTCCAGATTCCAGTCGCCACCCACCCCAGTGCGGTTGCTGGAAGCGGCGATATCACGGCCGGTCAGTTGCGCCAGCGAGTCGACGAAACTCAAGCCGCGCTCGCCTTCGGCGGTGTAGCAGCCGTAGATCAAAATGTCGCCGCCAACGTTCATGTCCTTGCCGATTTCCGCCAGCACGGCGCTGCGGGCCGCGACGTTATCGGCCGACAGATAACTATTACCCAGCCACAGATCGCCTGCGTTGCCGTGGGCGATGATCTGTACCGAACTGATGCCCTGATGGGTATCGAGGTAGTCGGCAATCTGCTGCAAGCCGTCCTTGCTCGCGTCCAGCTGAACCACCTGAGTGCCGGGCGCGACGCCTTTAAGCAGGCTGTCGGCGTCCTTGACCCGCGAATCGATGAACACCACGCTTTGCCCCGGCACCGCGACAGGCGTCGGGGTTGGCGTGGCATCGGCCTGGCCGTGGGTGTCCTTGCTGGCGACCGACTGATCGGCAGTCGGTGCCTTGACCGCGTCGGCGGTGGTATGGCTGTCAGCCTGGGCGGTATCGGCAACCGTGGCGGCCACCGCGCCGTCGAACAGCATGCGCGGCTCCAGGGACATAATCATTGGCGAGGCCAGCGCTCGTGCGCCTTGAGTAACCCGCGACTTGCCTTTGCTCCACCACATGCTGCTCACCCGGACTCGAACTTTTTGACAGATCAATGAAAACGCCTCGATCAACTGATCGCGGCGTCGGCTTTCATACGAATGACATTGGCAGCGCTGGCTGAGCCATCGAGCCAAAAGGACAACTCGGCGTACTGCTTGAACAAGTCCGGCGGCAGGATCGTGCGCCTGGACTGCAATTGAACCTTGGCCTTCACCTTGTGCAACCCCGAGAGGCCAAGGGCCTGGTCGAATTCCGGCGCGTCGTAGGCCAAATGATCGAAATCATGTTCGAACCAGGGTTCGCCGATGAAGTCGTAGACCAGCCGCATCACCCGCTCCGGCGCTTGACTCAGCAGGTCGTAATCGATGATCAGCAGTGAGTCGGCGTGTTCGCCGTAATAGGCTTCCTTGAGGGCGGCCCAGGAAAACCCCACCAGTCGATTGCGCTGGGCCAGGGTTTCGCAGCGGCTGTAGACCGTGTTGCGCTCGACCGCATCGCCGAACAGCTTGGTGTTTTCGAAGGGATTGGCGCGGTACAGGCGCTCGATGCTGTCCATGACCCAGGCGACATTACGCACACAGGCAATGATCTTGGCTTGAGGGAACAGATCGCTGATCGCCGGCAGGCGCGAACTCCACAAGCGGTTGGTGTCGAACACCACTGGTTTGTCGGCCTTGTCGGCGTAGTAAGAATCGAACAGGCCGCGCAACAGGCGGCGACGCATATCAGTGTCGATCACCGCGCCGAATTCGCTGCCGGCGCTGCATTGCTCCAGGACACCGGAAAAAAGTGCGCCCACAGGGCTGGTCATGCCGGCATGAAAACGCGGGTTCTGCAAAAGAATGGCAGAAAGCAGGGTCGAGCCCGAGCGCGGCAAACCGGAGATAAAGTGGAATTGTTGCAATCCATTCACCCGTCATTCAGTCCTTTGTACGACGGAGCGTAGACCATGAATGGCCCTACAGCTAGTGGTGTTTTGATATCAAATCGGAGCTAAATCGACTGGAAAACGCGATTTATATAACGGACTGAAAGATGAATCGTTTCAGTCCTGCCCCACCGGATTACTTCAGTACATACAAGCGTGCCTCGGCGCCGCCCGCCCGGGCATCGCTGACGCGTTGCCAGCCTGCGGGCAACGGCGCGAACTCGTCCGGCCCCTCAATGGTACCGACCAGCCATACTCGTCCAGTGCCTTTGGGCAAGGCGCCTAGGCTATCCAGATAGATGTCATTGGTCACCAACGTGCCAAAACCGTAGGCGTTCGGCCTGCCCGACCGACCATCGGCCAACGGCGGCGTGTACAGCATCGGTTTGGCGTTGGTCTGGTTGTAATAGACGTAACTCAGGTACCAGAGCATGTCGCTGGTGACGATCCGGTCGCCGGGCATGAAGTGCTGGTTCACGTAGTTGACCATGACGCTGATCTGATCGTCGGTATCCACCGTGGCATTGTTCTTCAGCCCCACCAGCTCGACGCCGGCAAACAGCAGCAGCACGGCCAACGCCAATACCTTGAAGTCTGCGTATAAGCGATCGACGGCCAGCGCGACAACCATCGGCAGGCCCAAGGCATAAGCAGTCAGGTAACGCTCGATGAACACCGGCGAGATGAATGACACCGCAAACACCAGCAATAACGGGAGCGCGATGTAGATCACCGCCAGCGCACTACCACGGAACACACTGCGGTCGCGGGCCAGCGCCACGCCCACCAGCGCCGCCAATGCCAGTGGCAGCGCGATAAAAATCAGCGTGGGCAGGTTCTCGCCATCGTCCTGGATCAAGAGCGACCAGATCATCGACGGCAATGAGCCGAGCGTGACGGGGGGCTCCCACCCCACATCGCCATTGGCCTTGAGCAGATCCATGTGCTGGATCAGATCGATCAGGCTGGGCACCCACGGCAGGTACAACAGCACAATGGCCACATTGGCCAACCACCAGCCCGAGCGCTGAATGTGCCGCAGTCGATACCCTGGCTGCACACGGATCAGGCCCAGATACAACCAGTGACACAGCACACACAGCGCGGTGAAGTAATGGGTGTAGAACGCCGCAGTCATCAGCAGGGTGTAAATCACCAGGTAGCGCGTGCGTTGCGGCCGTTTTATCCAGCACATCAAGGCGATCGTGGCAGCGATCAGCCACAACCCCAGCAGCGAATACATCCGCACTTCCTGACTGTAACGCACCGCCGTGGGCAACAGCGCCAGCAGAACCCCGGCCAGCAACGCGGCACGGCGGGTCGCGAGCAGGTCCACCAGCCAGACGCCGAGCCCGACCGTGACAATCCCTGGCAGCGCGCTGAGGATGCGAATCGAAAAAATGCCGTCGCCGAACAGTTCGATCCAGCCGTGCAGCAGCATGAAATACAGCGGCGGATGCACATCATGGGCCGCGTGCTCCCAGATCCCGGCCAGGGAATACTGGCTCAGCAACAGGCTGGAACCTTCATCACCCCAGATCGCCGCCGCTGTCAGGTCGTAAAACCGCACCAGCGCGGCCAATGCCAGGATCGGCAGCAGCCAGTGCTCCCGCGCCCATCGCAGCAAGCGCCGGGCAGCCGCCCACGAGCCCGGCATCGCGTGCGGATCCTGGGTATCGCCCAGCGGTGTTTCTCTACGCGCCTCCATTGCCTCCCCTTGCTACAACCCTGTGAGCTTTGACTTGGTGAGCTACTACCCAGTGAATACGGAAGTTTCCCGAGCACTGTAGGACAGCCGCAGGCCCGTCGTCGATGCCGACTTTGCGACGGACGACGTCCGGCAATCATTGCGATCTGCGTCTACGCTTTGGCGTGGCGTGACCCAGCCACGGAGATGAATGGAGTCGGCTGATCACTGCGAACTACCCGGATAACCGGGCCTGCAACGTGACGCATCAGACACTAACCTGAGGGATGAGGAACTATGGAAGTATTCATGGGCACTATCCAACCTTTCGCCTTTAACTTCGCCCCCAACGGCTGGGCCCTGTGCTACGGCCAAACGTTGGCGATTTCACAATACCAGGCGCTTTTCTCACTGCTGGGAACCTACTATGGAGGCAATGGCACCACCAATTTCATGCTGCCCAACCTGCAGGGTCGTCTGCCAATGGCCCAGGGCAACGGCCTGGGCCTGACCCCGCGCGTCATCGGCGAAGTCTCCGGGACCGAGAGCGTCACCGCGACCATCAATAACCTGCCCAACCACACCCACGCCTTGTCCGGGCTCACGGCCACCACCACCCTGCAACTGGCCAGCCCGGCGAGCAACCCGGTCACCAACCCGACCGCGACCAACTCGTACATCGGTGCCTCGGGCGGCGGGCCAGGCTCGGCGAGCATCTATTCCGATCAGCAAGGTGCCGCGGCGGTGCCGCTCAAGGGTGTAACCAGCACAGTGACGGGGGAAATCTCGTCCGCCGGCAACGGTTTGCCCATGTCGGTTTTGAACCCGTTCCTGGTGCTCAACTTCAGCATCGCCCTGAACGGGCTGTTCCCTTCGCGTAACTGAGGGTCTGGTCGGGGGATGCACATCCCCCGGCCACTTTTGCTTGATGGAGGGATGCCATGCTGCAACAGGTTCAAAGCCAACACTTTCAGGCACTGCTGGGCAAGACCGGGACGCTGCGGCTGCCCGATGGCAGTGAGTTGCCGATCCATATCGACACCCTGAAAGAAACACCCCATTCACAGATGCCCAAAAGCGAGCGCATGCCGTTCAGCGTCGAGCTCAACAGCCTGCAACCCACTGACTTTGTCGATGGTTTGTGTGCGCTGGAGTTGCCGGAACTGGGTCAGGTGGAAAATATTTTCGTCTCGCGAGTGCCGACCATGGGGCGGGATCCCGATGTGGGTTATTTCTACATCGCGTTCAATTGAACAGTGTGGGAGCGGCGGTGGATTCAACCCTGCGGATACCATACCAGCCGCTCCGCCGCGGGATTTCGCTCCTCAACCTGAAACCCCAGCGCCAGGTAATGCTGGCGCGCATGGGGATTGTTGGCCCAGACCACCGTCGCCACCGGGCAGCGGATTTGTTGTGCGGCTTTTTGCACGCCTTGCAGCACCGTCCGCCCATAACCCCGGCCTCTGGCCTGGGGGATAAACGCCAGGTACAGCACGCGAATTTCATTGGGACCAAAGTCGGTGGTCAGCGCGCCGATGGCCGTGTCGAGTTTCTCGATCACGTAATGCATGGCGTTGGGAAAGTTCTCCCCCAGCCCTTGTTCCTGCACGTTGAATTGCTGGGCAACCACCTGTTGGACCACTTCCTGCTCGCCGTCGATCCATTGCAGATCCGGCCGCGCCGCCTGGTAAAGGCTGTGCAGAAAAGGTCCATCGCTGGCCCGCGAAGGCCTGACCACCAGGCCGTCCGCTGCCACTGAATCGCTGCTCGCCATCGCTGTTCTCCCTTAGAAACCGCTTTCCCTGACCCCCAGGGCCGCCATGCGCCGCCAGGCAACGCCCAGCAACGATTCGCCTCTGCCTTGCAACACCACAATGCCGCGCAAAGGTTGCACCGGCGTCGGCGTATTTTCGAGGATGCTCAAGCGCGCGCCATACTGCGCCTGCACCGGCTCGGCGCGCTGATGCTGATCCCGGCGCACGGCAATCGGCCCGTGGTGATCGGAGGTCAGTGCTTCCTGATCGACATAGGCCACGCCGTTGGTATCGATTTCGCTCAATTGCACGGCGATCGCCGGGTGCATCGGGTCATCGGCAATGAACCGTCCGCTGGCACCCGGGGCGACACGCCAAAGCTCAGCTTCAGCCAGATAACCGCGCAACCGTGCGCCGTCCTCGACCACCCGCGCCAAAGGATCCTTGGTCGAAAGCCAGCGACCGACCGTTAACTGTGGCAACAGATCGCGCACATTGCCGGTGTGGGGAGCACGCAACAACAGACGCTCACGCTGGGCGACCAGGCCTCGGTACTCGGCCACCGCTTCCGCCAAGCGCTGTTCGACGATTCCGGCGTCGGCCGCGGTTTCGCTGCGGCTGGCCTGACGACGCATCTGCAACTGCTGAATCTGGAGCTCGCGACGGACGATGGCCTGGCGTGAGTCCAGGTCCGGTGATTCCAGCTCGATCAGCACCTCGCCCTGGGCGACGACCTGGCCGTCGTGGACATTCACCGTTTTGACCCGCGCCGCCACCGGCGCGTACAGGGCACTGGCGCGGCCTGCTTCCAGCATCGTCGGCAACTCCACCGCGCTGCGCCACGGCAGCGCCAGCAGCAACAACAATCCGAGCAATGTCAGGCCGCTGAGCAGTACCCGAGGCGTATGCGCCTGTTCGCGACGGCTCCACCATTGTCGCCACTCGCTCAGGATCGGCAGGAAGATGAACCACACCAGTTCCACCAGCATCAGGAAGATCCCCAATACCTTGAAGAACAGGTGATAAACCGCCAGCGCAATCCCGAAAAACAACGCCGCGCGCCACAGCCACGAGCCGTACCCCCAGATCAACAAACGCCGCTGCATCTTCGGCGACCACGGCTCCGGTGCCGGGGCAGCGTAGCCGAACAGGAACTCGCGCAATCGCCAGCGACACAGGGCAAAGGCGCGCCCCTGTAGGTTGTCCACTTCCCAGAAGTCGCTGAGCAAGAAGTAGCCGTCGAAACGCATAAACGGGTTGAGGTTGATCACCAGCGTGGTGATCCAGGTCGCACTGGCGAGCATGAATGCCGCCGTGCGCCCGGGGCCATCGGGGAGCAGGGACCAGGCGAGCAGCGCGATACACGCCAACACCAGTTCCGCCAGCACCCCGCCGGCGCCGATCAGCAACCGTGCACGTCTATCGTTGACCCGCCAGGCGTCGCTGACGTCCGTGTAAAACATCGGCAGCAGCACCATGAACGCCACGCCCATGCTCTGCACCCGACAACCGGCACGCTTGGCCATGAAGGCGTGGCCGAATTCGTGGCACAGCTTGGCGAAAAACAGCGCCACCGCGAACGCCAGCGCACCGCCAAGGCTGAACAGATGCGGGAAGGTGGCAATGAATCGCTGCCAGTCCCGCGACACCAGAAACACCCCGAGCCCCAGCGTCGCGGGCAATCCGTAGCGCAATGCGCGCGGGCCGAAACGCTCCAGCCACGGCCAGACGCGATTGAGAAAGGCGTCCGGGCGCCACAGCGGAATCCGGAAAAACAGGTATTGATGCAGCAGGATTTTCCACAGGCTTTGGTGCTGAGCCGCAGCCTTCAGGCTGTAACTGGCACGCTGCGGTGGGTCGAGGGCGCTGATCAAGTCGTGGCCACGCAAAAATTCCAGCAATTGCTCAAGCGCCGCGCCATCCAGCGGCAGCCCCGGCTCACGGTTGGCGGCACGCAGCACTTGCTGTGGATCGCCCAGGGACCAATGACGCAGCAGGCGCATCGCCGCTGCGCCGAGTTTGAAATAACGCCCACGCACCGGGTCAGCCAGGGTCCAGCACGGTGACCCGTCGAGGGCCGGGGCCGCCGTCGACAATTGCAGGTCTGCCCGCAGGCTCGGCAGGCTCATCTAAAGGCCCACGCTCTGACGCAACCCGGCCAGCGGTCGACGCAACAGGTACAGCGCCAGCGGCGCACGGTCGCCGAAGACTTTCGCGGTGCCACGCAGGCCAATGCGAGGCGGTGCGCCGTCGAACGTCGCATCCAGTCGATAAGCCAATTGCCCGGCAGCCGTTGGCTGCGCCTCGTAGGCCGAACGTTCGAGTCTGGCCTGGTGCCGCTGCAGCGGATCGCTGTCGAGAAACAGTGCGACCTGCGCCCCAGGTTCCAGGGAAATCGCATCGCCCACGGCCAATTCGATGCGCAACTCGGCCTGGTTCGGGTCGGCGAGTTCCATCAAGCGCTCGCCGGTCTGCACCGGTTTGCCGGTCCAGCGCTCGGCGTCGGCGAACACCGCGATGCCGTCCCGCTCGGCGCGCACTTCGCTGCGCTTGAGCAGTTCACGGGCGTAATCCCGTTCGGCGCGTTTCTGCTCGACGCGGGCCGCCAGCAGATCGATTTTCGAACTGGATTCGGCATCGGCGAAGGAGCGTTGGGAATTGGCCTTGAGTTCCGCCTCGGCAACGCCCAGAGCGCGCTCGGCCACATCAGCCTGAGCCTTGAGCGTGGTGCTTTCGAAGCGCAGCAACAGGTCGCCGGTTTTCACCGTCTGATTGGGTTTGACCAGGAACTCGGCGATCACCCCGTCCAACGGCGCCGCGACCACCCGGCCGCCCAACGGGACGACCTCGGCCGGTGCCAGCACTGATTGGCGCACCGGAATCAGCAACCCGAGCAACAACACCGCGACCAGTGCCACCTGACGCTTACGCGTCCAGCGCAGTCGCCAGGGTTTGCGCGGTTGCAGTGCCAGCCAGGCATGGCTGTAAGTGTCGCCCAGTTGCGACAGCAGCACTTGCTCGGAAGGGTTCCATGGCACATCCCGCGCCAGCCACAGCCCGCCGAAGATCTCGCCCTGATGATCGATCAGCGGCAGCCAGAACACCTGAGCGGCCGACAGACTTTGCCAGTCGGCCTGAATCGATTCGCTGAGCAGATCGGGCGCGATCACCCGTGCCTGTTTCAGCACCTCGAGCTTGAACAGCTGCGCGACCGCTTGCTCGACAAACGCCACGAACGGCGCATTCGGTTCCACCGCACTGACACCGGTCACCGCTTGCACCTTGCCGGTGATCAACAACGCGGCATGACGGAAACCGAACAGCGCCTGGCCGTCATTGACCAGGCTGTAAGCCAGTTGCGAAGGATTGCGAGCGACGCGGGTCTGGCGTTCGAGATCAAGAAACCTGGCGAACACCTGCTCCGCGCCGCCCGTTACCGGGGCGTTCACTTGAGCTCCGCGAAACGTGCCGTTCCGCTCATGCCGGCCAACAGACCGCTGGCGTTGGGCAGCGTCGCCACCAGCAGCAAGGTCTGGCTGCCTTCGTCGATCCGCGCGCCAAGGCGCTTTACCGTGGCATCCAGCGGCTGACCGGTTTCATCGGGGACAAAACTGAACGTCTGGCCGGGCTTGAGCTTGCCCATCCAGCGTGACGGCACCAACAGGTGAATTTCCAGGGTGCGGTTATCGACCACGTCCAGCAACGGCGTGCCAGCGGCGACGCTTTCGTAACGCTTGACCTTGCGCTCGACGACCTGGCCATCGAACGGCGCGACTACGCTGCAGCGCTTGACCTGAACCTGATAAACCTGAGATTGCGCCTGGGTCTCGCTGACCTTGGCCTCGGCCCGCGCCACTTCAAAGCGCCCCACCGAATTCAACGCCGCCAGTTGCCGGTTATGAGTCAGCTCCTCACCGGCGCCACGGTTGGCGGCCTGAGCCGCGTTGAGCTGAGCCTGATAAGCCGAACAGTCAAACCGCGCCAGGGTGTCGCCCTTTTTGAACGACTCGCCCTCACTGAACGGCAACTCGACAATCCGCCCGGACAACTCGCTGGCGAGCACCGCCTGATCCCGGGCTCGCAGCACGCCACGGGCCTCACTGCTGGCTGACGCGTTACCGCCGACCGCGTTGCTTTCCAGCAACGGATCGTCTGGCGCAGGCGTTTGCGCCTGTACTACGCACGTTACAAAGGTTAATCCCGCAACCCAAATACGAAAACGCCGCATAACCGTAACTCCCTGACGGATGAACGGAGTCTACGACAGCGGGGAGGCTCGTCAAGCGGATGGCCATCATTGGTTGGAGCGCGCGTTGGCGGATAGGTATTAATTTCCTTACAAACCATCCGGAAAGTTCCCACACCATAGTCGGACAACCACACATTGCAGGCGCAGACATATCACCTTAATCTCGCCGAACAGAACCCTACACGCAGCGATTAAGTTCGCTGGCAGTCAGGGTGAAGAAACCGGCTCCGGCCGGTTTTTTCGTTTTTCTACGAGCAGATTAACGCTGCGCCATCTCCGCCACCGGATACACCGACTCCCATCCCCCACCCAACGCCTTGTACAACCCCACCATCGCCAACGACACCCCGGTCGAGCTCTCGACCCACTGCTGTTGTGTCGCCAGCAATTCGCCTTGCACGGTCAGGACGTTGACGAAATCCACCACCCCTTCGACGTATTGCTGTTGCGCGGTGCGCAGGGCGATCTGGTTTTGGCGCACGGCTTCGGCGAGGTGGTCACGGCGCAACTGACTGGCGTTGTAGGCGGTGAGTTGATTGTCGATTTCATGCCAGGCCCGCAGCACGGTTTGCTGGTAGGCCAGCGCCGCTTCCTGTTGTTGGGCTTCGCGCAGGTGCAACATGCCGCGCAAGCGGCCGCCGTCGAACAGCGGCAGGCTGAATTGCGGACCGATGCCGAACGAGCGCGAGCCCCAGGAGCCGAAATCACTCAGTTGCAGGGCTTGCGAACCGATGTTGCCCGACAGGGTGATCCGCGGATAAAAGTCCCCCTTGGCCACGCCGATGCTGGCGGTAGCGGCATGCAGTCGGGCTTCGGCCTGACGGATATCCGGGCGGCGCTCGGCCAATTGCGACGGCAAACCAATGGCGACCTGACGCGGAGTTTGCGGCACCGGAGCATCTGTGGATAACTCGGCGGACAGCGCTTGCGGCGGTTCGCCCATCAACAGGCTCAGCGCGTTGATCAGTTGCGACTGACGCTGCTCCAGCGCCGGTAAACGTGATTCGATGGCCGCGACTTGCGCGGCGGCTTCGGCGACGTCCAGATCCGTCGCAACACCGTCGGCCAGGCGCAGTTGCGAGAGTTTCAAACTATGCCGGGCGACGTCGAGGTTCTGCTCGGTGACGGCCCGGGTGCTTTGCACACCGCGCAGCTGAATGTAGTCCTGAGCCGTTTCGGCGAGCACCGACAGCAGCACCCCACGGCGATCGTTTTCCGCCATCTCCAGGGTGGCATCGGCGGCTTCGGTTTCACGGCGCACCCGACCCCAGAAATCCAGTTCCCAGGAGGCGGAAAAGCCTGCATCCCATAGGTTGTACGCCGAGTCGCCATTGTTGCCCGACGGATCGTTCAGGCCTTCACCGCTGTTGCGTTTGCGCCCGTAGCTGCCGGTGGCGGCGGTGTTGGGATAGCGCTCGGCGGTGATCACCTGGCGCGCGGCGCGGCTTTGTTGCAAGCGGCTGCTGGCGAGTTTCAGGTCGAGGTTGTCGGTCAGGGCGCGTTGGGTCAGGGCCGAGAGTTTCGGATCGTGGAACACTTCCCACCAGCGTTCGTCCATCTCGTTGGGAACGACCTTACTGGCGGCGGCTTTGGCCGGTTTCGACCATTGGGCAACTTGCTGCGGCTGAGGGCGCTGGAAGTCCGGGCCGACGGTGCAGGCGCTCAATGAAAGCAGGCTCAACACAAAAACTACTGAATGAATGCTGACTCTGTGGCGAGGGGGCTTGTCGGACCGCCGCACCGCCCCGTTGGGCCGCGCAGCGGACCCGAAATTTGCGAGCGCTGCGCACTCGAACGGGGCGGTGCGGCGGTCCGACAAGCCCCCTCGCCACAGGGAT
Organism: Pseudomonas sp. GM18; assembly: GCF_000282195.1. Taxonomy (GTDB): domain Bacteria; phylum Pseudomonadota; class Gammaproteobacteria; order Pseudomonadales; family Pseudomonadaceae; genus Aquipseudomonas. The sequence continues at coordinate 16,042 of NZ_AKJT01000095.1, read as the reverse complement.
GTGCGACTGGCGAAATTCATCGTTGTGCGACCTCATGCTCATCGGCGGTAGCGCTGGCAGTATCAATACTCGCCTCCACCGACATCCCCACCCGCAACCGCTCGACCAATGGCTGGCCCGGGTCGAGGATGATTTTCACCGGAATTCGTTGCACAACCTTGGTGAAGTTGCCGGTGGCGTTGTCCGGTTTGACCGAGGCGAACGTCACACCGGTGGCCGGTGCGATGCTCTCGACGCGACCCTGCAGGGCTTCGCCACCAAGGCTGTCGACATGCACTTGCACGTCCTGCCCCGGCTGCACGTCGGTCAGTTGGGTTTCCTGAAAATTGGCGACCACATACGCCCGTTCCAACGGCACCACGGCCAGAATCTTGCTGCCCGGCGTGACATAGGCGCCGACCCGCACCGCACGCTCGCCGACCATGCCATCCAGGGGGGCAACGATGCGCGTATAGGACAGTTCATAACTGGCCATTTCCAGCGCCGCTTGCGCTCGTTTCAGCCCACCTTCGGTGGCATCGCGCTGGGCGGTCAGGATCTCCACTTGCTTGCGTTCCGCCGCCAGCACCGCTGTGGCATTGGCCAACCGGGCGGTGGCCTGATCGATGCGCGTGCGCGCCTGCTGGGCATTCTGCACGGTGCCGGCGCCCACCCCGGCGAGGTGGTTGTAGCGGTTCAGTTCATGTTCGGCGAAGGCCATTTCCGCCTTCGCCGAAACCACCGTAGCCTGGGCCTGAGCGATCACCGACGTCTGGCGCTCCAGGGTTGCCCGGGCGTTTTGCAGCTGCGCCCTGGCCACCAGAGTTTCAGCGTCGGCAGCCTCAGCGGCAGCGCGCAGGTCACGGTCGTCGATCAACGCCAGCAGTTGCCCGGCCTTGACCTGTTGGTTGTCCTCCACCAGCACTTCCTTGATGAAACCCGCCACGCGCGGCGCCACCAGGGTGAAGTCCGCCGAGACGAAGGCATCGTTGGTGCTCTGCTGTGTACGCTTGCCGAACACACCCGGCGCCAGCAGGTAAATCAACACGCCGACCGCCATCACTGCGGCAACACCGACAGCGATTTTTTGCTTTGATTGAGTCGTCATAAAAACCTTCTGTTTCAGTGAAGCGTTCAAGTCGGCGCACGCGGTGGATAGATCCGCGTCGGCAGCCAGAAAATCAGCAGGATCAGCCCCACGGCGACGCCGGCCATGCACAGATAAAGATCGGAAGAAGTCAGCACCACGGCCTGCTGATGCAGTCGGTGAGCGAGGCCCGCGCTGGCGCCATCAGCCAGAGGCGAGTTACCGAGGTTGTCCACCAGCATGGTCGAGTGAAAATGCAGCCTTGTGGTGGTCAGCGCGTCGATCACACCGGTGGCGATCACCGCCGCCAGGCCTTTCACCGTGTTGAACCAGGCCGAGGCGAACGGCCCTTCCATCGGGGTGATGCTGCCGGTGGAGAGCATCAACAACGGCAGCACGGCCATGGGTTGACCGAAAATCTGCAGCCATTGCAGGACGTAGAAATCGTCACGAATCCACGCCGACGTCAGCTGCGAGCCGCCGGTGCAAGACAACGCCAACATGCTCAGGCCGATCCCCAGCACCCAGCGGCAATCGACCCAACGCAGGTTGCACAGCGCCGCCACCAACGGCAGCGCGATCAACTGTGGCAACGCCGCCAACAGCATGATTGGCGCCGTCTGCAGCGGGCGATAACCCTGGACCTGAGCAAGGTAACTGGAGGGAATGATGACCACCGCGAGCAACACCACCAACACGCCGGCCAGGGTCAACAGTGCGAACGACAGGTTGCGGATGCCGAGCATCTGCAATTTGAAGAACGGAATCGGTTGCGACCACTCATTGATCAAAAACAGCACCAGCAACAGCAACCCGCCGCCGAGCAGCCCGCAGATCAGACTCGACTCGAACCAGTCCAGCCGATTGCCTTGCAGGATGCCGATCACCAACATGCAGATCGCAGGAAACCCCAGCAGCAAGCCACACCAGTTGAATGACTTGAAGCGTTCCAGACGCAGCGGATCCTGAGGCAAACCGTAAGCCACCGCCACCATGGCAATCAGGCACGGCACGATGATTTGCCAGAAGGTCCATTGCCAGCCGACGTACTCGGTCCACAACCCGGCCAGCGGTGTGCCAAGACCGGGGCCGAAGGTCGCCGTCAGGGCATAACCGGCCAGACCGTAAAGTTTCACGTTGGCCGGCAGGAACCGCAGCGCAACGGTCATCAGCATCGGCGGCAACGCGCCACCGGCCAGGCCTTGCAGGGTGCGCATGACCAGCAGGCTTTCATAATTCGGGGCAAACGGGCACAGCACGCCCAACAGGGTGAAGACGCTGATGGCGCACAGGGTGAAGCGCCGCAACGAGAACGTCACCGAACACCAAGGGGCAAATGCCATCGCGGCCACCGAGGTGGCGGTGTAGCTGGCGACCAGCCAGGTGCCTTCGTCGTAGCCGATGGCCAACGCGCCGCGAATGTCGGCCAGGGCGACCTTGGTCACCATCTCGTTCAGGCCCGACACCAGCACCGCCAGCAACACACCCAGCAGGCCGATAATGATTCGCGGGCCGAACACCGGTGGTGCGACGGCGGCCGCTGGTTTAGCCGCGGCGAGAGGCGCCGTGGCCGCGAGGGAAGTCATGTACTGCACGCTCCGGAAGGGGGATACCGAAGCATTTTAGGAAGTACGATGCCTTACGAAAATTGACTTATTGGCAGCTTATAAGTGCGCTATACGCAATGGTTAATTCAAACCGGCTGCGCAGCCAACCAGGTCTCATCGCAACAAGCCTTGAGCGTCTCACGCATCCAGCGGTGCGCCGGGTCTTTGTCGAAGCGCGGGTGCCAGGCTTGGGTCAGCATGATGGTCGGTAGCGGAATCGGCAGGTTGAACGAGCGCAGTTTCAAGCCCAGGCGCCGCACGCTCAGCAACGCTTCTTTGGGCACCGGCAGAATCAGGTCGGAATCCGGCAAGGCGAACATCGCCGCATGGAAACTCGGCGCAATCACCGCCACCCGCCGCTCCAGCCCCAAGGCGTTGAGCGCCGTGTCGATCGGCCCGCGGGCGATCCCGCGACGGGACATGCTGATATGGGAAAACCCGGCGTAACGCTCGGCGGTGATCTCGTCATCGAACAGCGGATGGTCCTCGCGCACCAGCCCGACAAAGTGGGTGGAAAACAGGTTCTGCACCTTCACTTCCGGCATCAGCGGACGATTGTTGCTGACGTTTAAATCGATGCGTCCTTCGCGCAAGGCTTCGTCATCCCCGTCGCCCTCGGGAACAAAGCGCAACTCACAATGCGGGGCCTGGCGTTCCATTGTGTCAAACAGCTTGCCGCCATAGACGCCCACAAAGAAATCGTTGGCGCGAATGCTGAACCGCCGGCGCAAACTGCCCAAGTCCACGTCATCGGCGGAGCGGAACAACAAAGCGGCCTGCTCCACCAGATCCCGCACCTGCTCGCGCAACTCCAGTGCCTTGGGTGTGGGTACCAGGCCACGGCCGGCGCGTACCAGAATCGGATCGCCGATGGCCTCGCGAATCCGCGTCAGCGTCCGGCTCATCGCCGCCGGGCTGAGGTTCATCCGCCGCGCAGCACCCACCACACTGCCCTCATCGAGCAAGGCGTCGAGGGCGACCAACAGGTTCATGTCCGGGAGTTGCATGCTGAGCACTCGTGTCTGATCTGGATTGATTCAGACGCAATGCTAGCAAAAGATCAGCGCTGCATCCCCCAACGCTTCACCGTCACCCGCTCCAATGTGTCAAACACCAGATTCTCCACCAGCAACCCAATCAGGATCACCACCGCCAACCCGGCAAACACCTTGTCGGTGTACAGCTCATTACGGTTCTGGAAGATGTACCAGCCCAATCCACCCTTACCGCTGGTGGCGCCAAACACCAGTTCAGCGGCAATCAACGTGCGCCAGGCGAATGCCCAGCCAATCTTCAAACCGGCGAGGATCGATGGCAGCGCGGCCGGGATCAGGATGAACAACACCAAACGCAGGCCCTTGAGGCCGTAATTGCGCCCGGCCATGCGCAAGGTTTCCGAAACGCCAAGGAAGCCCGCATAAGTGTTCAAGGCCAACGCCCAAAGCACCGAATGCACCAGTACAAAAATCAGACTGTTCTGCCCCAGCCCGAACCACAGCAGCGCCAACGGCAACAGCGCAATCGCCGGCAGCGGGTTGAACATCGAGGTCAGCGTACTCAGCAGATCGCGACCCAATTGCGTCGACACCGCCAGCGTGGTCAGGGCAAACGCCAGCACAATCCCGATCAGGTACCCCTTCAACAACACCACCAGCGAAATCCACACCTTACCCAGCAGTTCACCGCTGAGCAGGCCGTCGTACAACGCGCTGGCGGTTTGCAAAAAACCCGGCAGCAGCAGGTCGTTATTCTGGTAACGGGCAACGGCTTCCCAGAGCACCGCGAGCACAATCAGGATCAGGCTTTTACGCAACCAGCCCTGTTGCCAGAGACGCTGACCGAGGGCTAATTCAAGCTCCAGCGGGACGCTCGTCAGGGGCTGCAAAACGGTTTCGTACTCTTTACGCGCAGATGATAACGGGCTCATCGGGCACTCCTCTCAATGGCTCAATAAGCGATGCGAATGTCGGCAAAATCCAGCGCACGTTCGGTTTCCGGGGACTGGCCCTCATCGAACAACAGCCGATGAATCCGCCGCGCCGATTCCTGGAACGCCACACCGCCGAGGCTGTGCAAATCGTATTGATGGCTGTGGACTTCGGCCCGTACCCGACCCGGATGAGGCGACAGCAGCAGAATCCGGTTGCCCACCACTAACGCCTCTTCGATGGAGTGAGTGACGAACAGCAACGTGAAACGCACCTCTTCCCAGAGCAGCAGCAACTCCTCCTGCATCTTGCGTCGGGTCAGCGCATCGAGGGCGGCGAAAGGTTCATCCATCAACAGGATTTTCGGTTGCATCGCCAACGCCCGGGCAATCGCCACCCGAGCTTTCATGCCGCCAGACAAGGTATGCGGATAGGCATCGGCAAACGCCGCCAGACCGACCTTGTCCAGATAGTGCAGCGCCCGCTCTTCAGCCTCTTTACGCTTGAGGGTTTTGGAAGCGAGCAGCGGAAACATCACGTTCTGTTTGACGGTTTTCCACGGCGGCAGCTGATCGAACTCCTGGAACACCACGATCCGGTCCGGCCCCGGCGTATCGACGCGCCGGCCTTGCAGGCGAATCTCGCCCTCACAGGGCGGGATGAACCCGGCGACCGCCTTGAGCAACGTCGATTTGCCGCAGCCGGACGGACCGAGCAACACAAAGCGATCCGCCGGATCGATCTCGAAACTGACCTGATGGGTCGCTCGAACCACACGCGCAGGCGTGCGGTATTCCAGGCTGACCTTGTCGACCGACAGCAGCGCTTGAGCGGCCGCGATCGGATTGCTGGCCGTGTGGCCTTGCAAAGGGGCGTTCATGTCGATCAGCTCCCTTGCAGCGGTTTAGTGTCCTGGAAGAAGTAGTCCTTCCACGAATCCGGTTTGTTTTTGATCGCGCCGACGCGGTAGAGAAACTCGGCCAGTGGGTAAGTGTTTTTCGGCGTGACGGTAAATTCGAACTGCGGGTTGTCGATGATTTTCAGCAACGCCGCGCGATCGATTTTTGCCTTGGTGACACGGATGTAAGTGTCGGCCGCCGCACCTTTGTCGTTCTGCGCAAACTCGGCCGCTTCGGTCAGCGCCGCGATAAAGGCTTTATAGGTTTTCGGGTTCTCGTTGCGGAATTTCTCGGTGGCGAACAGCACGGTCGGCGAGTTCGGGCCGAGCAGGTCATAGGTGTTCAGCACCACGTGCACGTTGGGGTTTTCCAGCGCCTGATCCTGGAATGGCGGGTTGGAGAAGTGCCCGGTCAACTCGGTACCGCCAGCGATCAGTGCCGCAGTGGCATCCGGGTGCGGAACAGCGATGGTGTACTTGTCGAGGCGATTGAATTCCTTGTCGCCCCACTGCTTGGCCGCCGCGTATTGCAGGAAGCGCGACTGCACCGAAACCCCGACCGCCGGCACCGCAATGCGGTCCTTTTCGGTGAAGTCGGCGATGGTTTTGACCTTTGGATTATTGCTCACCAGGTAGTAAGGGAAGTTGCCCAGGGAAGCCACGGCCTTGACGTTCTGTTTGCCGTGAGTGCGGTCCCAGATGGTCAGCAGCGGACCGACGCCGGCACCGGCAATGTCGATGGAACCGGAGAGCAACGCATCGTTGACCGCCGAGCCGCCGGAGAGCTGGGTCCAGTCGACCTTGATGTCGATGCCTTCCTGCTTGCCGTACTTCTCGATCAGGTTCTGATCGCGCACCACATTGAGCAGCAGATAAACGATGCCGAATTGTTCGGCGATACGAATTTCACCCTCGGCGTGGGCCACGGTCGGCGCCACCAGGCTGCCGGCGAGCAGGCTGAAACCCAGGCCGATAGCAGCGGCCAACGGTGCAAATGGAAGACGTTTGGACATGAGGGTTCTCCGAAATCAGAAAGGCGCGTCGCCCTGGATGGTGGTGCGATACAACTTGCGGCGCAGATGGCTGGGGCATCCGGCGGCGAGGTGAATCAGCGAGCGGTTGTCCCAGAACACCAGGTCGTGGGCCTGCCATTGATGGCGGTAAATGTTTTGCGGCAGCACGCTGTGGGCGTAGAGCTCGTCGAGCAGCTGTTTGCTCTCGTCTTCCGGCAAACCGACGATGCGGGTGGTGAAGCCCTCGCTGACGAACAACGCCTTGCGGCCGTTTTCCGGGTGGGTGCGGACGATCGGATGAACGACTTCAGCGACCTGAGCCAGTTGCTCCGGCGTCAGGGTCGGGCGCCAGTTGCCCTCGAATTTGGTTTCGCTGTAGCGCGCCGTGTAGGAATGCGCGGCCGAACGACCTTCGACGGCTTTACCCAGCGCCTCGGGCAAGTTGTCCCAGGCTTTGTGCATGTCGGCGAACAGCGTGTCGCCGCCTTCAGAGGGCAGCTCCTGGGCATGCAGCATCGAGCCCAGGCTCGGCAGTTCTTTATAAGAAAGATCGGAGTGCCAAAACTTGCCGGCATCACCGAGGCCGATGGATTGGCCGTTTTCGATGATGTTGGAAACGATGAGAATTTCCGGATGCCCGGCCAGCAGGAATTGCTTGAGTACATGGATCTGCAACACGCCGAAACGGCGGCTGAAGGCGATCTGCTGTTCGGGGGTGATGCGCTGGTCGCGGAACACCACGACGTGATGATCCAGGTGCACACGGTGAATGCGGGTGAAGTCCTGATCATTGATCGGGCAGGACAGGTCCAGGCCGATGATTTCGGCACCGACGGCGCCGCTGAACGGGCGGATGTCGAAGGCTTGCGACGCGAGGGTGGCGGCGCTGGTTGACTCAGGCTTTGGAGAAAAAGAGACGGCTGACATAAAAATCACTCCCACGCACAGCACGCTCAAAGGGCGCGCGTCGATCAGAAACTCACGGAGGTCCCGTGTTGGTTCGTGTCGTGCGGCGCGCCGATTGGTCGGCAGGTACGCAGGGAAGTGACTTTATAGGTATAAGAATTGAAATTTAAATACCGTTAGCGAATAACTATATGGCTTTTATCTACCACCGATTGTTCCCACGCTCTTGCGTGGGAATACATCCCGTGACGCTCTGCGTCACAGTGGACGCGGAGCGTCCATGGCGGCATTCCCACGCAGAGCGTGGGAACGATCAAAATCAGCCTCACCCGAAAACTACCGCTCGTGCAACGCCTCGGCGCGAGCCCGGATAATCGGCTTGAGCAGATAACTGAGTATAGTCTTCTTGCCGGTAATGATATCCACCGACGCCACCATCCCCGGAATGATCAGCAACGGTTTTTCATCTGTCCCGAGGTGGCTGCGCTCGGTGCGCAGTTTGATGATGTAGTAAGTGGTCTTCTTGTCTTCATCGGTGATGGTGTCGGCACCGATCTGCTCCAGCTTGGCTTTCAGCCCACCATAAATGGTGTAGTCGTAAGCCGTGAACTTCACCGTGGCGTCTTGTCCCGGATGCAGGAAGGCGATGTCTTGCGGGCGAATCTTGGCTTCCACCAGCAAGGTGTCGTCCAGCGGTACGATCTCCACCAGGTCGCTGCCCGGCTGAATCACGCCACCGATGGTGTTCACCAGCAACTTGTTGACGATGCCGCGTACCGGCGATGTCACCAGCGTCCGGCTGACCCGGTCTTCCAGCGCTTTGCCGGTCGCCTGGGCCTTGTTCAGATCGGTACGCGCTTCGTTGAGTTGAGTCAGGGCTTCGCTGCGGAATTTGCCGCGAGTCTCGTCGATCTTGCGCTGCACTTCCTTGATCGCCGATTCGGCGCGAGGGATCGCCAGGGTGGTGGCGTCCAGTTGGCCGCGGGTTTCGACCTCGGCACGCTTGAGGCGCAAAACCTCAACCGGGGACACCGCGCCCTGAGCCACCAACGGCTCGGACATGGCGATTTCCTGACGCTGCAAGGACAGACCGCTGCGGTACTGGGCCTGTTTGGAGGTGAACTCGCGCAGCTCCTGCTGCTTCTGGATCAACTGCTCCTGCAAACCACCGATCTCATCGTGCAGTTGCTGACGACGGCTGACGTACAACGATTCTTCGCTGGCGGCCTGGCCGGGAACGGCTTTGAGCACATCGGCGGGGAAATTCAGTGGACGGTCTTCGACCTCGGCGCTCAAGCGCTCCACGCGCAACAACATCGACAGCCGATCGGCCTCGGTTTCGCCAACGTTGGAGGCGAACCGTGTGTCGTCCAGACGTATCAGCGGCGCGCCAGCCTCGACGATTTGCCCTTCCTTGACGAACAGCTCGGAAACGATACCGCCCTCAAGGTTCTGGATTTTCTGGATCTTCGACGACGGAATCGCCTTGCCATCGCCCTTGGTGACTTCATCGATCACCGCGAAATTGGCCCAAAGCATCAGGAACACGAAGAAACCGATGATCGCCCAGATCGTCAACCGCACCACGCGCGGGGCGTCTTCGATCAGCGCTTTGTTGACCTCGGGAAGGGGCTGGCCTTGCAGCGACGCGGAGCCTTTGAAGTAGCGGCGGATGGATTCTTTGACCCCGGACTTAAGCAACACTGATTTGCCCCTTTTTCAACGCTTCCATCACGGCGGCTTTCGGGCCATCGGCGAGAATCTGCCCGCGGTCGATCACCAGCAGGCGATCCACCAGCGACAACAGCGAAGCCCGGTGCGTCACCAGCACCACGGTCTTGTTTTCCACCACGGCAGCGAGGCGTTGTTTCAGGCGCTCTTCGCCGGTGTTGTCCATGGCGCTGGTGGGTTCGTCCAGCAACAGGATCGGCGGGTTGAGCAGTAGCGCTCGGGCCAGGGCGACATTCTGGCGCTGACCGCCGGACAGGTTCTGCCCACGCTCACCGACTTGCAGTTCATAACCTTGTGGGTGCAGGCGGGCGAATTCGTGGACACCGGCCAGTTCCGCGGCTTGCAGCACCAGTTCGTCTTCGACGTAGCGCGCGCCCGACACCAGGTTGTCGCGCAACGTACCGGCGAGCAACTGGATGTCCTGGGGCACGTAGCCGATGTTGTGGCGCAGTTCGCTGACGTCGATCTGCCGGATATCCACACCATCCACCAGCAGCGCACCGTCGTCCGGCTGATAGAGGCCCACCAGCAGTTTGGCCAGGGAGCTTTTGCCCGAGCCGCTGCGGCCGATGATGCCGATCTTCTCGCCCGGCTTGATGATCAGGTTGATGCCCTTCAGCGCGGGATTCTGCTGATTCGGATAGGTGAAGGTCAGCTGACGGCATTCAATGGCGCCTTGCAGGATCTTGCGGCTCAGCGGGCGCTCGTCGAAATTGCGCTCCTGGGGCAGCTCCATCATCTGATCGACCGAGGTCATGGTCACGCGGGCCTGCTGGTAGCGGGTCAACAGGCCGGACAGCGAGGCCAGCGGGCTGAGGGCACGACCGCTGAGCATGTAACAGGCGATCAAACCGCCCATGCTCAGGTTGCCGGCGATGATCTGGTACACGCCGAAGACGATCATGATCACCCCGGCCAGTTGCTGAATCAGCAAGGTGATGTTCATCGCCAGGCCGGACAGCATTTTCACCCGCAGCTCAAGGCGGCTGAGGGTGCCGATGGTCTGCTCCCACTGATACTGGCGTTCGCTTTCGGCATTGTTGACCTTGACCGCATCAAGACCGGCGAGGGTTTCGATCAGGCTCGACTGGCGCTCGGCGCCCAGAGCCATGGTTCGTTCCATGGTCGCCACCAGCGGTTTCTGCAAGGCATAACCGATCAGCAAGGCAATCGGGAACGCCAATACCGGAATCCACACCAGATGCCCGCCGAGGATCGCGATAACCAGGAAGATCAACAGCGTAAACGGCAAGTCGATCAGGCTGGTGAGGGTCAGCGACGCGAGGAAGTCGCGCAGGCTCTGAAACTCATGGATGTTCTGGGCGAAGCTGCCGACCCTGGCCGGACGGTACTTCATGGCCATGCCGACGATGCGCTCGAACAGCGTCGCTGAAATGATCAGGTCGGTTTTCTTGCCGGCCAGGTCCAGGCACAGGCTGCGCAGGCTCTTGAGGATCAGGTCGAACACATAAGCGCCGGTGATGCCGATGGCCAGCACCCAAAGGGTTGATTCGGCCTGGTTCGGCACCACGCGGTCGTAGACATTCATCACGAACAGCGGCGCGGCCATGGCGATGATGTTGATCAGTAAACTGGCGGCGATGGCGTCGACGTACAGCCAGCGAGAACGCTTGAGGGTGTCGCGAAACCACGAACGCGCGCGCGGGATCAGCGTGCCGTGGTTGACGTCGAATTTGTGCTGGGGTTGAGCGAAGAACACTTTGCCGCTGTAGTCGTCAGCGAGCAGTTCACGGCTGACGCAAACTTCGCCACCATCGCTCTCGCTGAGCAGCAAGCGGGCCTGGTCTTCACCGTGCCAACCGAGCAGCACCGCACTGCGCCCATCCTTGAGCAACAACAGCGCCGGCATGGCGATCGCCGGAATCTGCTCCAGCTTGCGTTGCAGCACCCGCCCTTGCAGCCCGGCGCGAGCGGCCGCGCGGGGCAGCAGTTCGACGCTCAGACGCTGCTTGGGCAACGGCAGGCCGGTGGTCAGCATTGCCGCGCTGGCCGGCTTCTGGTGCAACGTGCAAAGGGCTAGCAGACCGTCCAGTAATGGATCGTCATGCAGCGCGCGTGGATCATGAATGAGTTGAACTCGACTGACTTCTGATTCCACGCTCGACACTCTTGGCTAACAGTTGAAATGGGGCAGGACTCAATTCATCCCAGGCAGCTGGACCTTGGGCTTCACGTCATTTTGCACAACGGAGGCCAACGGTGCGACCACGCCCTGACTTTTGAGCAATTCGCCCATGGTCGCCTTGATTCGGTACTGAGTAAATAACTGAATGTTTTTGATCTCGGCGAGCCGACGGGAAGCGGTGAACAGCTCGTTTTCACTGTCGAGCAGGTCGAGCAATGTCCGCTCGCCGAGGCTGAACTGCTTCTGATACGCGCCACGCACGCTGGCACTACGATCGACATATTGCTGGGCGATCGGCACCTGGGCGTTGGCGTTGTTCAAGGCATTCCAGGCCAGGCCCAGTTCTTCATTCAACACGCGCAGAGCGTTGTTGCGAATATCCAGCGCCTGGTTCGACAGGTAGGACTTGGATTCCAGATCGGCCTTGTTGCTGCCACCGGCAAACAAATTGAAGCGCATGCGCAGCATGGCCTGCCATTCGTTGTTGTGACCGTTCTGACCATCGAGGTCGTTGTCGGCGGTGCGGCCCAGTTCGGCATCGAAGCGCGGGTAGAAGCTCGACTTGGCGGCTTCGTACTGTTTCTCGGCGGCGGCGATATCGGATTCGGCGGAACGCAGGATCGGGCTGTTTTCCAGCATCTGCGCCCGTGCTTCATTCAGGTTGGCCGGCAACAGCGCCATAAAATCGGCAGGCCGCTCCAGTTGATCGGGCATTTGGCCGACGGCACTGAGGAAGTTGGTCTCGGCGTCTGCCAGGTTGGTCTGCTCGGTGATCAGGTTGTTGCGGGCCTGGGCCATACGCGCTTCGGCCTGATCGAGGTCGGCGCCGCTGCCCACGCCGCGCTGGGTGCGCAATTTGATCTGGTCAAAAATCCGTTCGTGGTTTTTCAGGTTGTCTTCGGCCAGACGCACGAATTCGCGGCGGGTCAGCACATCGAGATAGACCTGAGCGACGGTCAGCGCTGTGCGTTCCGAGGTGCCCAGCAAGGAATAAGCACGGGAATTAACGGTGGCTTGTTGACGCCCCACTTCGCTGGACGTCGCAAAACCGTCAAAAACCATCTGCGACAGACGTAAACTTGACTCGCTCCGGTTCAGCGTTTCCCAGTGGTTGCTGCCGCTAGCGGCACGGGTGGAGACGTTGTCGGTGCCTTCGCGACCATAACCGCCCAGCAGATCGACCCGTGGCAGGTATCCACCTTTTGCAGCCTTTAACTGATAATCCGCGGCCAACCGATTGTTGACCCCTGCCTGGATTTCCGGATGGACATCCAGTGCCTGTTGCATGGCCTGCGGAAGGGTCTGAGCCTGAACAAAGCTGGCGGCAAGGGCGAAGGGTAGAACCTTGAACAGGTGCAAACGCATAGTTGGAATTTCCCGGGACTTCTTGTCTTGAATCACTGCAGAACGTGGCGCTGCATCGCATGATGGCAACCGGAATTACCGTATGTCGGAAAGTTCAAAATCGGAACTGGATCACACGCTACAGGACAGGTCGCCGCTTAAATATCAATGTGACATTACTTGGGCGATTGTTTAGGATGGCTCCCATAAGGTCAATAGTTTGGCATAAAGTTAATTTCTAAAAAATATAGCCAAAATATTGACGCTTCGCGCGTCAAAGTTATGTATCGAATTTTGTAAGAACGTCCAGCCCCGACCGGCGAACACGCCCGAGCGGTTCATGGAAGTCAACTGAACGTGACACCCGGAGAGTCTTCAATGAGCAGTGTTGTTGCCATCGTCAAAAGCATTGTTGGTCAGGTTTTCGCGGTGTCCCCAGAGGGCATCCGCCGCGTACTCGTTGAAGGCGACCGGTTGTTGGTAGGCGACCAGGTGGACACGGGTGCCGCCGGCGCCATCACCCTTGAACTGGCTGACGGCCGGACCCTGGACCTGGGCCGCGACACTCAGTGGAGCGGCAGCGATCCGGATTCCAGCGCTGACCTTGCGCAAGCCACTGCACAAGCCGCGCCATCAGTTGACGAATTGCAGCAAGCCATCGCTGCCGGTGTCGACCCGACCACCGCTCTTGAAGCCACCGCAGCCGGCCCTACTGCCGCGAGCGCGGGCGGCTCTGCCGGTGGCGGCCACAGCTTCGTGGACCTGGCGGCAACCGCGGCCCGGGTCAACCCGACCATTGGTTTCGAGACAGCAGGCCTCGCCACTGCCGCTTCGGCAACACAAAACACCACCGGTGGCCAGACGGCCAACACCAGCGCCAACGCTCTGCTCGGATCGACCCTGAGCCTGAGCGCCACGCCGACCATCACCGAGGCCGGTGGCGTGCTGGTTTACACCGCGACCCTGACCCAGGCACCGCTGACCGACCTGACCATCACCCTGTCCAACGGCTCGGTGATCGTGATCACAGCCGGCCAGACCACCGGTACCGTCAGCGTTCCGCTGGCGCCGAACGACACTGTTTATAACGATCCGACCCAGATCGACGTGACCGTCACCGGCACCACGGGCGGCAGCGGTATCGTGGTCACCTTGCCGACTGCTCCGGCCGTGACCCAGGTCACCGACACTGTCGACACCACCACCGTCACGCTGACAGCGGGCTCGACTGTCACCGAAGGTGGCCAGATCACCTACACCGCGACATTGACCAACCCGGCGCAAACGCCGGTTACCGTGACCCTGTCCAACGGTTCGACTATTACCATCGCCGCAGGCAACACCACCGGCAGCGTGAACGTTCCGACACCGGCCAACGACGTCTACAACAACGGCAGCACCGTCACCACCACGATCACCGGGGCTACTGGCGGCAACTTCGAAAACCTGGTGCCGAACCCGACGCCGGCCGTCACCACGATTACCGACTCGGTCGACACCACCACCATCACGCTGACAGCGGGCTCGACTGTCACCGAAGGCGGTCAGATCACCTACACCGCAACATTGACCAACCCGGCGCAGACGCCGGTTACCGTCACCCTGTCCAACGGTTCGACCATCACCATCGAAGCCGGTAAAACCACCGGTTCCGTGAACGTCGACACCCCGGCCAATGACGTCTACAACAACGGCAGCACTGTCAGCACCACGATCACCGGGACTACCGGCGGCAACTTCGAAAACCTGGTGCCGAACCCGACCCCGGCCGTCACCACCATTACCGACTCGGTTGACAATACCGGCCTGACCCTGACCGCCACCGGCAGCGTCACTGAAGGTGGCCAGATCACCTACACCGCCACTCTGACCAATCCGGCGCAAACGCCGGTCACCGTCAACCTGTCCAACGGTTCGACCATCACCATCGAAGCCGGTAAAACCACCGGTTCCGTGAACGTCGACACCCCGGCCAATGACGTCTACAACAATGGCAGCACCGTCAGCACCACGATCACTGGCGCTACCGGCGGCAACTTCGAGAACCTCGTACCAAGCACCACGCCAGCCGTTACCACCATTACCGATTCGGTCGACAACACCGGCCTGAGCCTCAGCGCCACCGGCAGCGTTGTCGAAGGCGGCCAGATCACCTACACCGCCACCCTGACCAACCCGGCCGGCACGCCGATGACCGTGACTTTGAGCAATGGCTCGGTCATTACCATCGAAGCGGGCAAGACCACCGGCAGCGTGACGGTCGATACCCCGGCCAACGACGTCTACAACAACGGCAGCACCGTCAGCACTACAATCACCGGCACCACCGGCGGCAATTTCGAGCAACTGACCCCGAGCACCGAACCGGCGCTCACCACCATCACCGATTCGAAAGACGACACCGGCCTGAGCCTGTCGGCGTCCACCGAAGTGGCCGAAGGTGGTCAGATTCTGTACACCGCGACCCTGACCAATCCGGCGGGCACGCCAGTCACCGTGACATTGAGCAACGGTGCGGTGATCACCATCGCCGCTGGCGCGACCAGCGGCAGTGTGACCGTCGCCGCCCCTGCCGATGACGTCTATAAAGATGCCGGGCAAGTCGAAGTTACGATCAAGGATGCCGCGGGCGGCAACTTTGAAATCCTGGTGACCGACTCGACGGCCGCGGTCACCAGCGTGACTGATACCATTGATACCAGCACTGTTTCGCTGACTGCTACTGCGGGCGTCGTTGAGGGAGGCACCGTGGTTTACACGGCTTCCGTCACTGCTCCGGTGACCGGTTCGCCGGTGGTTGTGACCCTGTCCAACGGCCAGACCATTACCATTCCGGTCGGCTCGAGCAGCGGTTCTGTCAACTTTGTTGCGCCAAACGATGCCTTGGCGGGCGGCAGCTCCCTGAGCGTGAAGATCGACGATGCCAAGGGCGGCAACTACGAGAAGCTGGAAGTCGACGGCAAGTCGGCCGACACCTCGGTAACCGATACTCCAGACACCACCACCCTCAGCCTGAGCGCGACCGACTCGGTGGCTGAAGGTGGCTCCATCGTTTACACCGCGACCCTGACCAATGCGGCCGGCACGCCGGTCACTGTGACCCTGTCGAATGGCGCCGTGATCACCATCGACGCCGGTAAAACCACCGGCACCGTCACTGTCCCGGCCCCATCCGATGACGTATACAAAGACGCCGGCACAGTCCAGGCGACCATTTCCACCGCCACTGGTGGCAATTTCGAGAACCTGGTTCCTAGTGCCACCCCGGCAGTCACCAGCGTCACCGACACCATCGATGCTTCGACCGTCAATCTGACCGCAACTTCGAGTGTGGCTGAAGGCGGGACCGTGGTTTACACGGCTTCCGTGTCGGCGCCGGTCACCGGTTCGCCGGTGGTTGTGA
>NZ_AKJT01000094.1 GCF_000282195.1 Pseudomonas sp. GM18 | reverse complement strand
CAGCCGAACGCAGCCTCGCAGGCTCGGCAGCTGCTACGGATCGTGGTGGATCAGATTTCCAGGATTTCCATCTCGCGCAGCACCTCGGCGACGGCCGCCACTGCTGCGTGCATGTCGGCCTGGTTGACGTGGCCGATGCAGCCGACGCGGAAGGTTTCGACCTGGGTCAGTTTGCCGGGGTAGAGGATGAAACCCTTGGCCTTGACCCGTTCGTAGAACTCCTTGAACTGATAGCGCGGGTCTTTCGGTGCGTGGAACGTGACGATGATCGGAGCCTGGATCGCGGCGGGCAGGAAGCTGCGCAGGCCCAGTTTGGCCATGTCATCGAGCAGCACCTGGCAGTTGTTGTCGTAGCGCTGATGCCGGGCCGGCAAACCACCTTCTTCGTTGTATTGCAGCAAGGCTTCGTGCAGCGCCGCGACCACGTGGGTCGGCGGGGTGAAGCGCCATTGACCGGTCTTGGCCATGTAGGTGTGCTGATCGAACAAGTCCATTGCCAGCGAGTGCGAGTTACCGGCGGTCTTCGCCAGCGCTTCTTTGCGTGCGAAGACGAAACCCATCCCCGGCACGCCCTCCAGGCATTTGCCCGAGGCGGCGATCAGGGCGTCGAACGGCACCTGTTGCGCATCGATCGGCAGCGCGCCAAACGAGCTCATCGCGTCGATGATCAGGCGTTTGCCGTGCTGTTCGATGACGTGGGCGATTTCCGCCAGCGGGTTGAGGATGCCGGTGCTGGTTTCGCAGTGAATCAATGCGACGTGGGTGATGCTGGCGTCGCCCCGCAGCAAGCGGTCGACGTCGGCGGCGGTGGTCGGTTCGTCTTCGGCGGTTTCGAAGGTGCTGAACGAACGGCCGAGCACTTCGCAGATTTTCGCCAGGCGTTTGCCGTAGGCGCCGTTGATCAGCACCAGCACTTTACCGTCCCGAGGCACCAGCGTGCCGATCGCCGCTTCGACCGCGAACGTGCCGCTGCCTTGCAGGGGCACGCAGTGGTGGCTGTCGCCGCCGTTGATGATCGCCAGCAATTGCTCGCACAGGCTGGCGGTCAGCTGGTTGAAGCGGTCATCCCATGACCCCCAGTCGACCATCATCGCCTGACGGGTGCGCTGCGATGTAGTCAATGGGCCGGGGGTGAGCAGGGTGGGCTCGGCAATACGCATTCTTGTGTCCTTGCAAAAGCTCAGTGGGATGAAACTACGGGGCATAAATTGCAATTCGGCGTCCTATCAATCAAATTGTTTGTTGTTATGCCAGCTATCAGTGAGGGTTATCCATGAATCTGTTCCAGCTGCGCGCCTTCGACGCCGTGGCCCGCGAGGGCAGCTTCACCCGCGCCGCAGCGCGCCTGTTCATCAGCCAACCGGCGGTCACCGGGCACATCAAGGCGCTGGAGGAGCACTACCAGATCACCTTGTTGCGGCGCACCGCGCGGCGGGTCGAACTGACGGAAGAGGGCACCAGACTCGCGGCGATCACCCGGGCGATGTTCGGCCTGGCCGAAGAAGCGCAGGCGATGCTGGAGGCCAATCGGCAGTTACTCACCGGGCGCCTGGAAGTGGCGGCGGACGGCCCGCACATGGTCATGCCGATGCTCGCCAGCCTGCGCTCGCGTTATCCGGGGATCACCGTGAATTTGCGGTTGGGCAATGCCCGGGAAACCCTCGCGGCGCTGCTGTCGGAGCATGCGGATGTGGCGGTGCTGACCGAAGTCGAGCCGCGTAAGGGGTTGCACCTGCAAGGGTTGAGCGAATCGAGGATTTGCGCGTTGGTGCCCGCTGGCCATCCGTGGGCGCAGAAGTCGAAAGGGCTGCCGCTCAAGGAGCTGGATCAGGTGATCATGGTGTTGCGCGAGCCGAGTTCGATTACCCGGCGCACGTTCGACGAGGCGTGCGTTCAGGCCGGGGTCAATCCGCGGGTGTTGCTGGAGCTGGACAGTCGCGAGGCAGTGACCGAGGCGGTGGCCGCCGAGTTGGGCGTGGGTGTGGTGTCGTCGGTGGAAGTCAGCCACGACCCGCGGGTGGCGGCGGTGCCGATCATTGGCGAGGGGTTGGTCAATCGGCACATGATCGGTTGCATGGAGCGGCGGCGGGATTTGCGCTTGATACAGGCGTTTTTTGGGTTGGCGCCTGTCCGATAGACCGCGAAGAGGCCCGGTAAAATCACGGCATGAGATCCGAGCGGTTGATCAGCCAATCGAGCAGCAGACGGGTATCGCGGCGTGGTTCGGGAGCGGGTCGGGAAGGCTGGAGGCGGCCCATGCCGGCACACAACACCGGCCGGTCCGGATCACTGTCGAGAAAGCTGACCAACACTTCGCTGCCGGCGATGGGCAGCCTGGACGGATCGATCCGACCGTCCGGTGCTGCGAGGGCGACCGGTAGCCAAAGCCCAACGGACTCATCCGCCTCGAGCGTGGCTTTCGGCCACAAGCAGACCTGTATTCGGCCTTGCTCATCGAGCGCCGCCGGTTGCCCGACAGGGCCCAGCACCCGGGCGGTCTGATAGCCCGGGATGCTCGGCCTGGCCTGTTTGAGCGCGGGCCTGAACACCGTTGACCAGGGAATGGCGCTGAACTGATTGCTGTAGCGCCGGGCGATGCCATGGCCGGGCTTGTTTTCGACGAGAATCGACGGCTGCTGCCCCTGGTGCTGGATGTCGGTGAGCAGCCACTGATCGTTGAAACTCGAGAGCGGGTGCTGCGCCACTTGCACGATTCGTCCACTGCGCAGCTCATTCTGGGTGCTTTGGCCGTGGATCTGCCGATGCTGGCAACGCAGGCGTTCCAGCAAGCGGCGGCCGAGCTGCTCGCGATGAAGCTGTTCGGGTGCAGGTCTTGCCGTCATCGGGCCTGTTCTGGCGAGCGGGTGGTTGGCCGCGCCGTCGCCAATCACCTGCGTGCCGCGGTTTCTGGCATCCCATTGTGCCGGGGCGGGGGCCGGGTCATGGCGCTGGAACAGTTCGCTGATCACCGGCAAGAGCGGGTCGTTGAATGCGTCGGCATGGAACGGCATCAGCAGCGGTTCTTGCGGGAAACTCAGGCTGTCATCGGCCAGGACCAGGACGTGCCCGTCGTGCTGATGTTCGAAGTGGAAGTGGATGCCTTCTTCTTCACACAGCCGCTGCATGAAGACCAGATCGCTCTCATCGTACTGAATGCAAAAGGGCCGCAGCGGGTAGTGGCCGCAGGTAAGGTCGAAGCGATAACTGTGCTCGGGCAGCTGATGCTCCTCCAGCAACTGACGCACGATCGCCGGCACGCTGAGACGATGAAATACCCGACGCGAGCTGTGCAACTGAAGTCGTTGAACATGGGGCGCCAGCACCAGCGAGTAGCCGACCCGATGCGGGCCGCGATGTTCGCGGCTGACGCTGTGGATCACGCCATGAATGCCCTGATCAGCCGACAGCCTCAGGAACGCCGGTTGTTGCAGCAACCGATCCAGGTTCATTGCCGGTGCGAGGCCGATCACCTCGATGTCGAATCGATAGGGCTGGTTGAGGCCTTCGCGGCCATTGAACTGCAACACCTGCAAACTCAAACCGCCGTCGAGGAGTGTCAGGGTGTAGGGGTTTTCCTTGTCGTTGTGCATCGAACGCGCTTCTGCCTTGGAGAACGGGCGCAGAGGGTACGAAACCACAGCCCCGAAGCGTCACCGCAAATCGACTTTTCAGAATCGCCCTACAAGCACTGGTGAAGATGTCGACCGGTCATGGGCTGAAGATGTTGGAATTTTTGGTCGATTGGCATCTTTAGGCCGTATAAACTTGCGCTACGCGTCGGCCAATAGATGTCTCGGCGCCACAGATCAAGAGAGTGAGTAATGGGCGCACAGTGGAAGGTTAAACACAAAGAAGCGGCAGCCAACGCCAAGGGCAAGATCTTCGGCAAACTGGTGAAGGAAATCACCATTGCTGCACGCAACGGTGCCGATACCGCCACCAACGCACACCTGCGTCTGGTGGTCGAACAGGCGAAAAAAGCCTCGATGCCCCGCGAAACCCTGGAACGCGCGATCAAGAAAGGCTCCGGCCAGCTCGGCGAAACCGTGCAATACCATCGCGTGACGTATGAAGGGTTCGCACCGCATCAGGTGCCGCTGATCGTTGAATGCGTGACTGACAACATCAACCGCACCGTCGCTGAAATCCGCGTCGCGTTCCGCAAGGGCCAGTTGGGCGCTTCCGGTTCGGTGGCCTGGGACTTCAACCACGTCGGCATGATCGAGGCGTCCCCGGACAGCCCTGACGCCGATCCGGAAATGGCCGCGATCGAAGCCGGTGCCCAGGATTTCGAGCCGGGCGAAGACGGCGCGACGCTGTTCCTGACCGACCCTGCGGACCTGGACGCGGTACAGAAAGCGCTGCCGGAGCAAGGCTTCACCGTGTTGTCGGCCAAGTTGGGTTACCAGCCGAAGAACCCGGTGAGCGGCTTGAGCGACGAGCAGATGGCGGAAGTCGAAGCGTTCCTCGAAGGCCTGGATAACCACGATGACGTGCAGGACATGTTTGTCGGGTTGGCGGGTTAAGCGGTTCTGCAGTTTGTGATTTGACTTGTGGCGAGGGAGCAAGCTCCCTCGCCACAAGTTCTATATTTGCCGCTAGTTGAACGCGGCCAACTCCCGCACCACCTCACTGAACCCCGGCCGCGCCAGCACATCCGGCTGACAGCAGCGCTGCTGTAAATCCTCTAACGCGACCCGCTGTTCATCGCTCAACCCCGAGTCGATCCGTTCCAGCAATTCCCCCAGCAAAATCCCGAACGCCCGCACCTCGATCCGTTGCAGCGCGCGGCTTTCAAGGCTGTCCGAGGTGGCATGGAAAGATGCCGCGCCAAAATCCCCCAACAGACAATCGCCATGCTCGTTCCACAGAATATTGTGGCCATAGAGGTCGCCGTGGGTGATGCCTTGACAGTGCAGGTGCTCGGCCACCGAGGCGATGCCACTGGCGATGCGCATTGCCACGCCGGCGCTGAACCGGGTGTCGTCGGCATAGATGTCGCGGGAGCAGGACGCCAGGCTCGGCAGGCTGGCCAGGTTACGGTAGCTCGGATCGATCAGTTGCATCACCAGCCCGGCCTGCGCCTGTGGATGCCCGACGATGCGCCCTTCGACCCGGATCAGGTTGGGGTGGAGGCCAGCGGTGATGCAGGCGTTCATTTCGTGCAGCGGCGAGCCGTCGCTGGTCATCTCGCCTTTGTAGAGTTTTACCGCGACCTGTTTCGTCTGTTCCCACACCGCCTGATGAATGACCCCCGACGCGCCTTCGCCGAGTTTCTGCTCCAGGCTCAGCTCGGACCATGGAATGCTCGTCGTGGCTTCAAGTGCCGCCGCATCGGCTTCGGTTTCCAGTGGGTTACCGGCGTACGCCAGCCAAGTCAGGCCCGGCAGGGTCAGCAGCCACTCGGGAAGCTCGGTGAGCTGATTGGCGGCAATGCGGATCAGCTCAAGTCGATGACAGCGGCTCAGGCTCTCGGGCAAACGCTGTAACCGGTTGCCGGCGAGCATGAGTTTTTGCAGATGCGGGCGCTCGCCCAGTTCGGTGGGCAGCTCCGTGATGCGGTTGTCGGTCAGGATCAGCCAGCGTAGCAGCGGCGGCAGGGCGGCGGCCGGCACGTGTTCGATGGCGTTGGCCTTGAAGCCGATCATCGTCAGCGCCGCGCACTGGCCAAGGCAGGCGGGCAGTTCGGTGAACTGATTGTCCGAGCAGAACAGCACGCGCAAACGGGTCAGGCGGTGCAGATCGTCCGGCAGGCTGCGCAAGGCGTTGCCACTGAGGTTGAGCACTTCCAGCGAGTCCGCCAGGTCGAAGATTTCCCGGGGGAATTCGTTCAGGCCACAGACCAGGTCCAGGCGGGTGATGCCCGACAGTTGGCCGGCGCGCAGTTGTGCGAGAGTGTGCATAGGCAGGTTCGCTATTGATCAGTGGGAGGGCGCAGGGGCCTGGAAATGGGCGACATGATAGCGGGAAAGTGGTGGTGGCTGTCAGGCGAGTTCCCTGACTTCCACCAACTGCCCCAACCGGCTGCGCGTACGCGCCAGGTCGATGGCATCGCCATCCAGGCATTCGCGCAATGATTGGTGGCCGAGCAGAATCAGGTGTTTGTCCTGGTCGTACAAGACGTCGATCAGGTTGATGAAACGCTGCTGGGCGGCGATTGAACAGTCGGCGAGGCTGGGCAGTTTGTCGATGATCCAGCGGTCGAACCGTCGGCACAGTTCCAGGTAGTCCATGACGGCGGTGGGGTGTTCGCACAGGTCGGCGAAGGTGAAGCCGATGGTTCGCCCTTCGCAGTATCGGGCTTGAAGGTGTCGTGTTCCGACGGGCAGTCGAATGGCCGGTGCATCGTGTTCGAGCAGGTGCAGCGCCTGACGCTGGGCTACCGTGGCCGGCCAGACGTACTGGCCCTGGGTAAACAGCTGCTGCGCATGGGATCGCGCCTGACTGCGATAATCATGGGGGCCACCGACTTCCATCACCTGCATGCGCGTGTTGATCAGGTCGATCACCGGTTTGAAGCGGGCGTGGTAGAGCGGGTTGGGCAGTAAGCCTTCCGGCGGGTAGTTTGAGGTCACCAGCAGCAGAATCCCCCGGCGAAACAGCGCCTTGAACAGCCGCGTGATGAGCATCGCATCGCCGATGTCATGCACATGGAATTCGTCGAAACACAGCACCTGGCAGTTGTGCAGCAGTTCGTCGAGGGTACTTGCCAGCGCATCAGGCTGATCGCGATGGCTGAACATGCCCTGGTGCAATTGCGCAAAAAACTCATGGAAGTGCAGGCGCTGTTTTTCCGCGACAGGGATGGCCTGGAAAAAACCGTCGAGCAGCCAGCTCTTGCCGCGTCCGACAGCACCGTAGAGGTACAGACCAGGAAGTGTTGGCGCCGATGGGCCCAGCAGTGTCGAAGCGTGCTGCGCCATGCAGTCGATCACGCGTTGCTGGCTGTGGCTGAGGGTATAGCCCTGGGCATGGGCCTTGTGGTGGAAGTAGTCGTGGATCACCCTATCCTGCGCGCTGCCACTGGTCGGGGCCGAGAATGCCTTGCCGAAGAAACGGCGCAGCGCGGGCCAGCGTGGTGTGAGTCGCGCACGGTTGGGAGGTCGAACGGCCACTGTGATGTCACCCCGTAATCTTCAGGCCGGCTCCCCGAGCTGCGGCGGCGTAGTTTAACCAAATGGGGAATTTTCCTTCCACTGGTGTCGATGAAATCCCAAGGCCTGTAGGAGCGAGCGGTGCGGCGATCCGACTTGCCCGCGAAGAACGATGACGCGCGGTCCCTGAAAAACCGCGGTGCATTCTTCGCGGGCAAGTCGGATCGCCGCACCGCTCGCTTCTACAGGATTTTCGTTAGCGCTCGATACTGCGATTCCACCGGTCATTCCACGCCGGGCGCTGTTCGTTGACCTGATCCCAATCGATGGCAATCGCCGTTTCCAGATAGTGCTTCATCGCCTCGACCTGACCGCGGGTCTTGTCGGTGGTCGGTGTATTCGGGTTGGACGGAATCTGATCGCCATCTTCAAGCGCCGCGGCCTGTGCTTCAGGCGTCAGCAAGAAGGCCGCGAGTTTCTGCGCCAGTTCCGGCTGGGTGTTGTTGGCGATGGCGCATTCGGCCACGTTGAGCACCACCGAGCCTTCCTTCGGCTGCGCATACTCCACCGGCATGCCCTTGAGTTTCAGCGCGGTGACTTGGGTCGGGGTCAACGGGAACAGCGCCGCTTCGTCGGTCTGGAGCATTTCCGAGATTTTCGCCGAGCTCGGAATGTACTCCAGCACGTTGCGCCCGACGGTGTTCGGCCAGGCCTTGAACCCCGGTTCGACGTTGGTTTCGCTGCCGCCCTGAATCCGGTTGAACATCAGGAAACCGTGCAGGCCGAAGGTCGAGGAAGCCATCGACTGGAACACAACCTTGTCCTTGTATCGAGGATCGGCCATGTCCATCCAGGAGGTCGGCGCGTTCCAGCCTTTTTCCTTGAACAGCCGCGTGTTGTACGCCAACCCGGTAACGCCGAGGCTCACCGCCACCGCTTGATCCTTGATGCGGCCCTTGGCCGGAATCTGCGCCAGGGTCGGGCTGTCTTCGAGTTTGTCGCACAAACCCATGGCAATGGCGCGGTACATGATGCCGTCGTCGAGGAACATCACGTGCAATTGCGGGTTGCCTTTGCTGGCCTGGACCTTGGCCAGGATATCGGCCGAGGTTCCCGGCACGATCACCACTTTGACGTTATTGGCTTTCTCGAAAGCCGGCAGCACCTTGTCGGCGTAGAGCCGCTCCATGGTTCCGCCGTTCATGCCCAGGTAAAGCGTCGGTTCGGCCTGGGCCTGAGTGACCGTGAGCAGAGCGCTCAGGCATGAAAATCCGAGCAGTGCAGTGCGTTTGAAGTTATTCATTGGCGCGACCTTCCTCTATCAAGCTACGGAAATGGAGTGAAACCGGGTGATGGAAAACGCATCCAGCGGCGTCTTTGACGCGCCGCTACAGATGATCTCGGTGAGCGCCTGGCCCACCGCAGGCCCGATCTGAAAGCCCGCGCCGGCAAAGCCGAATGCGTGCAACAGACCGGGTTGCGTGCTGCTGTGGCCGATCACGGGTTGACGATCGGGTAAATAACCTTCGGTGCCGCTCCAGGTACGAATCGCCTGGGCGCCTTCAAGAAACGGGTAGAGCTCGACGGCCTGACGCAGGATCTCGATCACCGCGCTCTGACCAGGCCGGGCGCGGGCACCGTCGAGGGCAAAGCCCTGGCCGCCGCCCAACACGCAATTGCCCCGCGCGACCTGACGGGCATAGATGCCGCCGCCCTCGACACCGGTACTGGCATTCATCACCAGCGGCAATGGCTCGGTGACCAGCATCGCCGGGTGCCCGGCGTGCATCGGCACTGCTTCGCCGAATTGCGCGGCAAGGTTGCCGGCCCAGGCGCCGGCGCAGTTGAGCAGCCAGGGCGCGTGCAATTCGAGGCCGGTTTGAGTGCTGATGCGAAAGCGCTGACCATCATGTTCCACCGCCGTGACTGCGCATTGCTCATGCACCTGCGCGCCATGCCGACGTGCCGCTTGGGCAAACGCCGGCGACACCAGACGTGGGTTGGCATGGCCATCGTCCGGGCACAGCGAGGCACCGACCGCGATGTCTCCGACCCATGGAAAACGTGCGCGCAACTCATTGCGATCAAACAGCTGCAAATCAAGGCCGAACCCCTGGCTGCTGGCAGCGTAGTCCTGCAAGGCGTGCAGATCGTTGAGGCTGCGGGCGAGTTTCAGGTGACCGCTGCGCTGGTACTCGCCGTCGATGCCGATCAGTTGCGGCAGCTGTCCCCAGATTTCGTGGGCCCGTTGCGACAACGGCAATTGCGACAACGGCCGGCCCTGACGGCGCACGCCGCCATAGTTCACGCCGCTGGAATGCGAACCGCAAAAATCCCGTTCCAGTAGCGCCACGCGTCGGCCGGCCTTGCTCAGAAACAGGGCGGCGGAAGCCCCGACAATGCCACCGCCAATGATGACTGCCTCAACCTCGATCATGGCTCGACCTCCAGACCGAACGGCAAGGGTTTGATCGGTGCCTGAGCCCGCAACCGACCGATGTCGGATACTGAACGCTGACTTTCGCAGGCAATGATTTCCGCAGCGGCGGCCCCGCACATCCGGCCCTGACAGCGACCCATGCCGACCCGGCAATGGGCTTTGACCCGGTTGATCTCCCAGTGACCGTCGCGCACTACCTGGCGGATGTCGCCGGCACGTACTTCTTCGCAGCGACAGATCATCAGGTCATCCGCAGCGTCGGCGGCCCAGCTTTCGGGGAAGGCAAAGGCACGCTCAAGACCCCGGCGGAATCTGCCGATATCTTTCAGCGACTGTTCCAGCTGGGTGGCACGTTGCGGCGGGAGCAGGTAACCGCTGTCTTCGAGCAAGGCGAGGGCTGCCCGTTCACCGGCCATTTCCGCCGCGTCGGCGCCCATGATGCCGGCGCCGTCACCGGCCAGGTACACCTCGGCGACACTGCTGCGCCCGGCGCTGTCGCGCTGTGGCAGCCAGGCGCGGTTGAGCGGGTTCCAGGTGAATTTGCAGCCCAGCAGGTCGGCGAGTTGGGTTTCGCTGCGCAGGCCATGGGCGAAGGCGACGGCGTCGCAGTCGATTCGATGTTGGCCTTTTGCGTTGCGCCAGTTCAGCGATTGCACACGCTGTTGGCCATCGATGTCTGACAGGCTGGCGCCCTGATGCACCGGGATGCCGTGGGCGGTCAGCCAGGCGCGGTAATAGAGACCTTTGGCGAGGGTGGCCGGTTGCGACAACAGGCCGGGCAGGGCGCGGGCCTGAGCGCTGAACGGCGAGCTGTCGAGCACCGCGACCACGTTGGCTCCGGCCTTGGCGTATTGATAGGCCACCAGATACAGCAACGGACCGCTGCCGGCGAACACTACGCGTTCACCAATGGCACAGCCCTGAAACTTCAAGGCGATCTGCGCCGCGCCGAGGCTGTACACCCCCGGCAACGTCCAGCCCGGCACCGGCAGAATCCGGTCGGTGGCGCCCGTGGCGACAATCACCCGGGAGAACGCCACACGTATGGCGCGGCCCTCGCGCAAAGTGTCGAGCGCGTTGGCCTCGGCGTTCCACACCAGCGTGTCGGGGCGGTAGTCGAGTTGCTCGCGCAGTTCGTCGATGGTTTGATGCAGCGCGTTGGCCTTGGCGGCTTCGAAGCCGTACAACTTGACGGGCGAACGTTTGAAGTTGGCCGGTTGCCGCCGATAAATCTGTCCGCCACCGCGTGCGGCTTCGTCCAGCAGAACCGGGCGCACGCCATGCGCCACTAGCGTCTGTGCCGCACGAATCCCGGCGGGGCCGGCGCCGATGATCACCACAGCGTTCATACCAAGCGCCCCGGTTCGCGGCTGACGTGCTGTCCGGCTTCAAGCAGGGTCGAGCAGGCCCGCACCCGGCGGCCATCGCCCAAGCGTACCCAGCAGTCCTGACAGGCGCCCATCAGGCAGAAGCCGGCGCGGGGTTCGGCGCTGAAGTCGCTGCCGCGCAGGTGCTCGCTGCAGGTCAGCACGGCGGTCAGCAGGGTGTCGCCGAGCAAGCCACTGGCAGGCACGCCGTCGAGGGTAAAGTCCAGGGCCGGGCGGTCGCCTTCGGCCAGTCGTTTCAGCAGAGCCATGGCGCCCTCATTGTTTACCCACCAGAACCCGATCCAGGCCATAGACCCGATCGAGCAGAATCATCGTCAGCGCGGTCAGCGCGATCACCAGGGCCGACACCGCCGCCATCATCGGATCGATGGATTCGGTGGCGTATACGTACATGCGCACCGGCAACGTCTGAGTAGCCGGCGAGGTGACGAAGATCGACAACGTGACCTCATCGAAACTGTTGATGAACGCCAGCAGCCAGCCACCGGCGACCCCCGGCAGAATCATCGGCAAGGTGATTTGCCGGAACAGCGTGAAGCGCCCGGCACCCAAGGATTGCGCGGCGTGTTCGGCGCTGCGGTCCAGGCCGATGGCCGACGCCAATACCAGCCGCAGCACATACGGCGTGATCACCAGCACATGGGCAAAGATCAGCCAGGCGAAGCTGCCGTTGACGCCCATCAGCGCAAACAAGCGCAGCAACGCCACCCCCAGCACCAGGTGCGGAATGATGATCGGCGACAGGAACAGGGCGTTGAAAAAGTCCCGTCCGGGGAACTCGAAACGGGTGATCGCCAGCGCCGCCGGTACCGCAATCAGCGTCGCCAGGCTGGCCGCGCTGAACGCCAGGATCAGGCTGTTGTAGAACGCATCGACAAAGTCCGCGCGCTCGAACACGGCGCGGAACCAGCGCAGGGAAAAATCCGTGGTCGGCAGGCTCAGGGTGTTTTCCGGGGTGAAGGCGACAAGGCACACCACCACCAGCGGCGCGAGCATGAACAGCACCACCAGGGTATGGAACAGCAGGGCGAAAGGACCGTTTCTGGACATGACGAATTATCCCAATGACTTCTTGTAGCGGCCTTCGATCATCCGGTTCCACGACAGCATGATCAGCAGGTTGAGCAACAGCAGGGCCACGGCAATCGCGGCGCCCATCGGCCAGTTCAGCTCCGACAGGTACTGGTCGTAGATCAGCGTGGCGACCATCTTCAGCCGGCGTCCGCCGAGCAGTCCGGGAATGGCGAAGGAACTGGCCGCGAGGCCGAACACGATCAAGGTGCCGGAGAGCACCCCGGGCATGACCTGCGGCAACACTACTTTGCGTATCACCGTGAAGTGGCTGGCGCCCAGTGACAGCGCAGCCTGCTCGGCGGCCGGGTCGAGTTTTTGCAGCGAGGTCCAGACCGGAATGATCATGAATGGCAGCATCACGTGAACCAGCGCGATCACCACCGCGAACGGCGTGTAGAGCAGCTTCATCGGCGAGCCACCGAAGGCTTGCAGGGTCTGGTTGACCAGCCCGTCGGCGCCCAGCAACAGGCTCCAGCCGAACGCCCGCACCACCACCGAAATCAGCAGCGGCGTGAGGATCAGAATCAGGAAGATCGAGCGCCACGGCGCGCCCATGCGACTGAGGATGTAGGCCTCGGGCACGCCGATCAGCACGCAGAGCAGGGTGGTCAGGGCGCTGATCCACATCGTGCGCAGAAAGATTTCGTAGAAGTACGGGTCGCCCAGCAGGCTGCTGTAGTGGGCGAAGGTGTAGGCGTCGCTGTTGATCCCCGAGCTGTAGTCGAAGACGTTCAACGACAACACCAGCGTCAGCAGCAGCGGGATCGCCAGCAGGCCGATGTACAACGCCAGGGCCGGTGCCGACAACACATACCCTTGGCGTCCCTGGCGGATGGAGGCGAGCGTACTCATGCCGACACCTCGTCGACACTCAGCACCCGCAGCAGTGCCGCGTCCCAGTCGAGGCCGACCGGCGTGCCTTCGGCCAGTGGCGCCGAGCCGTCGTTGCGACGCACCACGCAGAGTTCGCCCAGGGTTGTTGTTACGCCGTACAGCCACTGGCTGCCGAGGAAGAAGCGGCTGGCGATTTTGCCTTGCAAACGACCATGGCCTTTTTCCCGCAGATCGATTTTTTCCGGGCGCAGGCTCAGCGTCAGTTCGCCGTTGCCGGTGTTGCACACCTGAACCACACCGGCGCCGTCTCGCTCACCGGGCAGCAGATTGGCTTTGCCGACGAACCCGGAAATGAACTCGGTGCGCGGGTGTTCGTAGAGGGTGTAGGGCGCGTCGATCTGAGTGATGCGCCCGGCCTGCATCACCACCACCCGGTCGCTGATCGACAGCGCTTCGGACTGGTCGTGGGTGACCATCAGCGTGGTGATGCCGACTTCGCGCTGGATGCGGCGGATTTCGAACTGCATCTCTTCGCGCAAATTGGCGTCGAGGTTGGACAGTGGTTCGTCGAGCAGCAACACCGGCGGCTCGATCACCAACGCCCGGGCCAGCGCAACACGTTGGCGCTGGCCGCCGGAAAGCTCCCGCGGGTAACGCTCGGCGTGCTGGTGCAGGCGAACCAGTTTCAGCACCCGGTCCACCCGTTGCTGCAACTCGCCGTTGGGCACTTTGCGCATGCGCAGGCCGAAGGCGACGTTGTCTTGCACGGTCATGTGCGGGAACAGCGCGTAACTCTGGAACACCACGCCCAGACCACGACTGGCGGGTTTGGCATGGGTGATGTCGCGACCGTCCAGCACAATGCGTCCGCTGCTGACTTCGACGAAGCCGGCGATCATTTGCAGGGTGGTGGTTTTGCCGCAGCCGGAGGGGCCGAGCAGTGAGACGAACTCGCCTTTTTCGACCGACAGGTTGGTGGCGACGACTGCGTCGATCTCGCCATATCGTTTGCCGAGGTTTTCAAGCTGCACAAAAGCCATGACTGCGCTCCACCTGAGATTGTTATGCGTCGCCATTGGCGCGCTTTTTTGTATGGGCAGATACGAAAAGATGTCGCGGGGGGTGTTGGCGCTCGACGTGCGTCGGCTGCCGTTGTTGTTCGAATCGCCCCTGTATGGACGCAGAGTAGGACGAAGAATAGGATGGGCTCAATAACCTATTTCACTGAAGCGATGACTATTTTCAGTTTTATTCAGTGAGTAAATTTATTGATGAGAAATCACATGCCTGATTCCACTGATTGGAATGAAAACAAAAATGAAGTCGGAGTCGGTGCGGTCTCGAGACTGTTTGCGGTGCTGCGCAGCCTGGGGGACACCGTCGAGGGCGGCGAACGCGTGACGCAACTGGCGCAACGCATCGGCTTGTCGCAACCGACCACCCACCGCTTGCTGCGCAGCCTGATGGACGAGGGCATGGTCGAGCAGGACGCCCGCAGCAAACGCTATCGCCTGAGCCTGGAGTTTTTTGCCTTGGCGGCCCGTGCCGGCAATACCGGCAACTTGCGCGAACTGGCGCGGCCGGCGTTGCTGCGGTTGTCGGCATCGTTGGGCGATTCGCTGTTTTTACTGGCGCGCAGCGGCTTTGATGCGATCTGTCTGGACCGCAGTGAAGGGCCGTTTCCGATCCGCACGTTTACCGGCGACATCGGCGGTCGGGTGGCGCTTGGCGTGGGGCAGGGCAGCCTGGCGATTCTGGCGTTTCTGCCAGAAGAAGAGCGTGAAACGGTGATTCGTTACAACTTGCCACGGCTCAAGGATTTTCATCTGTATGACGAGGTGTTCCTGCGCTCGGAAGTCGAGAATGTGCGCGCTCTCGGGTACGCCGGGCGCAACACCGGCGTGTTGCAAGGCATGGCCGGCGTGGCGGTGCCGATCCTCGACCGCGAAGGCCGGGCGGTGGCGGCGCTGAGTGTGGCCACGATCAGCGACCGCCTGGGGCCGGATCGTTTACCGACAGTGGTGGAAATGCTCAAGCGCGAAGCGGCGTTGATCGGGCCGCGGATCAATCCGTTTGATCCGCTGTTGCGCAGGCCTTCGCAGGTGTTTGGGCAGGGGTGACCACAATCTCCAAATGATCGCTCCCACAGGGGGGGATTAAAACTGCGCGGTCTGCTTGAGCATCTGCGCCGCCGGCGTGTCACTCGGGCTGACCATCGCGTAGTTGTACCCGGCATCCGACCAATACTCGGCCTGCAGTTCGCCGTCGCTGCGGCTGCCGCGGGGCAGGAGGAAGTTTTTCGGTCCCGGCGGACGGACGTAGAAGCTGATTTTATGGCCGCCCTGATCTTCGTAAACCACCATCGCTGCCGGCCCTTGTTCGGTACTGAGCAGCCGCCCGCTAATGGGTTTGTATCCAGAAACCGTCAGGTTCGGCAAACGATGGGCCTGGCTGAAATAGCGGTCGAGCCAACCCTGCATGTCGCCATCGTCGCTGACTTGGTAATCCGCCGGCAGAATGCCTTGCAGGGCAATCAGCCGGTAGGCCTGCATCGCATCGGTCATCGGCAGCGCGGCGCTGACCAGGGTCATTTCCCGTGCGTGCCAACCGCCCAATCCGCCGACGCTGACCGCGATCAGCAACACTGCGGCACTGGCCAGATGACGGCGAGACTGGCGTTTGAGGCGCTGGCGAATCAACGCCGGATCGAGTTCCGGGTTGGCCGGTTGCTGCAAGGCGCCGCTCAGGGCCGCGCGCAATTGCTGGGCATCCTGCTGCCAGGCGCGCACTTGCGCGGCGACTTCGGCGTTGCTGGCCAGATAAGTGTCCATCTGTTGTCGGTCGGCATCGCTGAGTTGGTGATCGACGTAGGCGTGCAGGTCACGCTCGCTGGGTGGCATGCTGATCATTTGAGTCTCCGCAGAGAAGGGCGGGTGATTTCGCCGTCGCTGAGTTGGCGCAAGGCCTGGCGCGCGCGGGACAGGCGCGACATTACGGTGCCGGTGGGGACGTCGAGAATCTCGGCGACCTCCTTGTAACTCAAGCCTTCGACCGACACCCAGAGCAGCAGCGCGCGCTGTTCGGTGCTGAGTTGATCGAAGGCTTGCAGGGTCGACTGGGCGATTACCGTGCGTTCTACCGAAGGCTGCGCATCGTCGCGCCCGGTAAAGAACTCGAGCATCCGCGCATACCGCCGGGAGCGGCGGTGGGCGTCGAGAAACTGCCGATAAAGAATCGAAAACAGCCAGGCCCGCAAGTCGCCTTCGGGACGTTTGCCACCCCAATTCGACAGCGCTCGCTCAAGGCAGGCCTGCACCAGATCGTCGGCACTGCTGGGGTTGCGCGTCAGCGACACGGCGAAGCGCCGCAGCCTGGGAATGATTTCACGCAATTGTCCGTCGATGTTGTTCATGGAGAAGGCGTGTTCTCTGGCTGTGATGAATGGCACTGACAAGAAGGACGCCGGCCACCGTGGTTTATTCCTTCGTCGGGGAAAACCATTACTTATTTGTGTAGGAGATTTCTGAGGGGGTTGTAATCCATGTAATGGCATCGAACTTCGCGGCTCAACCCATGCAGCAAGCTCAGGCAGTCAGCCCAGCCTCTCACCAGGCTGCGCAGAACCACCCGTGCTTGAACGTAAATATTGAGCCTGAAGAGAATTTTTTAACATGCAAGAGTGCAAAATTTCCCTTGAGTCGGCACCGATTTGTTCGCCGCTTCCAAACAATGCCCAGGACGTGTGGCCACAATTCGGTCGAGGGCCGACGGTTGCGCCTGAGTATCTTCTGATCCATCGCGCCATCGAGGCGCAAGCCGCCGCCAGACCTCAGGGCGTTGCCGCCCATTGTGAGGGCGAAACCATCACCTATGGTGAGCTGAACCGGCAGGCCAACCGACTGGCCACGCTGTTGCGTCAGCAGGGCGTCGCCCCGGGTGATCACGTGGCCTTGTTTGTGGAACGTTCGATTCCGATGCTGGTGGGAATGTTGGCCACATTGAAAGTGGGTGCTGCCTACATCCCTCAGCACGTAGGGATTACTCCCACTGCGCAATTGCGCCACATCATGGAAGTGGCCTCGACGCGGGTGGTGCTGACACTGTCGAGCCTCGAATCGCTAATTCCCCTGACGGCGCAGCAACACAGCATTTGCCTCGATGAGTTCATGAAGGTTGCGTCAACACCCGCTGACGATTTGAACGTGGCCGGTTTGCTGTCGTCGACCCCGGACCGACTGTGTTTCATTCTGTTTACCTCCGGCACCACCGGCCTGCCCAATGGGGTTCGGGTGACCCACCGCAATGTGTGCAATATTTTGCTGACAGCCCCGGGCAATCTCGGCATACGGCCTGGGCTCAAGGTCGGACAGATACTGAACATTGCCTTTGACATGGCGGCCTGGGAAATACTCGGTTGTCTGGTTCATGGCGCGACGTTGATGATCCGTGGCAAGGACATCGGCCAGACTGCCGAACAATGCGATGTGCTGATCGCCACACCCTCGATTCTCGGCACACTCGATCCATCGCGGTATCAGCAAGTCAAGGTCGTGGCCCTTGCAGGGGAGCCATGCCCGCAGCCCCTGGCTGATCGCTGGTCCTCGTTCTGCACTTTTTACAATGCCTGCGGCCCGACCGAAACCACGATCGTCAACACCATGCAGCATTACAGGGGCGCAGGTGCGTTGACGATTGGCAAACCCACGCCCAACAACACGGTTTACGTGCTGGACGAGGCGGGCCAGCTTTGCAAGGTGGGTGAGCAAGGCGAGATGTGGGCCGGTGGCGACTGTGTGACAGCGGGCTATTTGGGTAACCCTGCGTTGACGGCTGAACGCTATCGACCCGATCCGTTTCTGGGGCAGGGCCGGATGATGTTTCGCACACGTGATCTGGGGCGCTGGACAGCGAACGGCGAACTTGAACACCTGGGACGTGTCGATGACCAGGTCAAGGTCAGAGGGTTTCGGGTGGAGCTCGACTCTGTTTCTGCGGCTCTGGAGTCATCTGATCGCTGCGAGCGGGCGGTCACGTTGAAACTCGACAGTCGCCATCTGGTGGCCTTCGTCTATCCCCTCACCACGGACATCGATGCCGCAAGGCGTCGCTGTGAAGAACGGCTTGCCTACTATTGCGTCCCTTCGCTGATCCTCGCCGTGGATCACATTCCGCTGACATCACGCGGCAAGGTCGACAAGCGCATGTTGCTGGGATGGGCGGCGGAGCATCAGGCCGACCTTGCCGCGGCAAACAGGCAGGGGGTAAACGCATGAGGGGGGCGAATCCGGATACCTCGCTGCCCGCCAGGCGCGCGCTGTGGCTGCGATGGGGAACGTTGCCAATATTTTCTCATTACAACCGCCTGCTAGCCCTGGTGCTTGCACTCAATATTGCGGCACTGGCGCATGGGCTGACCGCCGGGCAGTGGTGGACATCCTCGGGGATTGTTCTTGAGGCGCTGTCGGGATTAGTGGTGGCGAATCTGTCGATGGCGATTTTGATTCGCCAGCAATACATCATCAATCTGCTGTTCTGGCTGGCAACCCGGGCGCCCACTTGCTGGCCGCTTGCGATACGCCGCTCACTGGCCAAGGTTTACCACTTCGGCGGCTTGCACAGCGGCGGCGCGCTGGCAGCCATTGGCTGGTTCGCGGTGTTGAGTGGCTCCTTGAGCTGGCATTGGATTGCGGGGCTGAATGGGGTTTCTCTGGCGCTGCTAGGGGTGAGCGCCGGGTTGCTGGGCACCTTGCTGTTGGTGGCGATCATGGCTCATCCACGGATTCGCGCACGTTTTCACAACGGGTTCGAGCGCATGCACCGCTTTGGTGGATGGACCGCACTCGCCCTGTTCTGGGTATGGACCGTTCTGTTTGTCCGGGACCAGAATCTGCAGATTCCCGTGCATGAGGCGCTGTGGACGTCGGCGGCATTCTGGATGCTGATTGTGCTGACGTTCAGCATCGCCTTGCCATGGTTTCGTCTGCGCAAAGTGCCGGTGCAACTGATCAGGCCTTCTTCTCATGCGGTGATAGCGCGCTTTGGCCATACCACGCCGTTTGCCGGCTCCTCCAACGCCATCAGCCTCCACCCGCTGATGGAGTGGCACTCCTTTGCCAATATTCCCACACCGGGTGAAGCGGGTTTTCGCCTGATCATTTCCCGCGCAGGTGACTGGACCGGCGAGTTCATCGAGCAAATGCCGACGCATGTCTGGGTCAAAGGCATTACCACCGCCGGAGTGGCGCATATCGAGACTCTGTTCAAATCGGTGGTGTACATCGCCACGGGCAGCGGCATCGGCCCGGTGTTGCCCCATTTGCTGGCCAGACAGGTACCGATACATCTGGTCTGGTCCACCCGCAGCCCCCGAATCACCTATGGTGATGCGCTGGTGGAGGAGATCCTGCAGGCCAATCCCGATGCCTTGATCTGGGACACCGACGTACTCGGCAAGCCAGACCTCGTGCAACTGGCCTATGACGCGGTTCGAACGTTCGGTGCCGAAGCGGTGATCTGCATTTCGAACCAGACGCTCACTCAGCGAGTGGTCGAGGAAATGGAGGGGCGGGGCATTCCGGCATATGGCGCCATCTGGGATTCCTGATGCTTGCCAAGCGCTTTTTCATTCAAACATTTCACCGTATTCAATGAGGTCACCATGCACACACTGATCGAACGTCATGATCGAGTCGTATTGATTCGTCTTAATCGCCCGCAGGCCAGGAATGCTTTGAGCTCGGCCCTGATGCGCGAACTGCTGGATACGTTGCAGCGGCTGGACCGTGATCCCGGGGTCGGCTGTTTCGTGATCACCGGGACGGCAGATTTTTTTGCGGCGGGCGCGGACATCAAGGAGATGTACGAAAAGTCTTATCTGGACATGGTCCACGAGGACTATTTTGCTGAATGGGAGGCCTTTGCTGCGTTACGTACGCCAAAACTGGCCGCTGTTGCCGGTTATGCATACGGTGGCGGCTGTGAGTTGGCCATGATGTGCGATCTGATCTTTGCGGCGGATACCGCTCGCTTTGGCCAACCGGAAATCAGGCTGGGGGTGATGCCTGGAATGGGCGGGACACAGCGTCTTACACGCCTGATCGGCAAGTCGAAAGCCATGGACATGATTCTGACCGGACGCTCGATGTCGGCCGAAGAGGCCGAGCGGGCAGGGTTGGTGTCGCGCGTAATCGCTGCCTGCGATCTACTGGAGCAATCCTTGGCTGCGGCGCAGATAATTGCCGGTTTCGCCAAAACAGCCACACTGGCTGCGCGAGAAGCAGTGGACCGGGCACTGGAGTCAGGATTGCGTGATGGCCTTCTTTTCGAGCGAAGAGTGTTTCATGGTTTGTTTGCCACGGTGGGGCAAAAGGAAGGTATGCAGGCTTTTTTGCAGAAGCGTGAGCCGTCTTTCAACCCGGTTTGACCAACCTTGGGGATTCGTCGCTAGCGGTGCTTTGAAAGAAACTACAGTACAGGGGGAATAATCCTGCGTGACGTACGTCTCATAGCTCTTTTCCCCTGTGGCCCTCGGCCCCGGAGACTTTCATGGTTGATCGCTCATCTACAACAGGGCCGTCTCGGCCGCCCCTGAGCACCGCGAGCCTGACGTTGCGCCTGACCGGCATTGCCGTGGTGGTCGCCGCGCTGGCCGGGGCTTTTGCCTACGTCAACGGCACACTCGACCCACAGCGCCTGACGCCGAAAGCGTTGATCAATGTGCTGGAGAAAAACAACGGCGTGCACCCGGGGTTCCGTCGTAACCACGCCAAAGGGGTGTGCGTGATCGGGCATTTCGAGAGCAGCGGCCAAGTGCGCGAGTATTCCAGCGCCCAAGTGTTCAGTGAAGCGCGGACCCCGGTGGTCGGGCGTTTCGCACTGCCTGCCGGCAACCCTTACGCGCCGGACAACAGCGTGCCGATCCGCAGCCTGGCGTTGCGCTTTACCCAGGCCAACGGTCAGCAGTGGCGCACCGGGATGAACAGCATGCCGGTGTTCCCGGTGGGCACGCCTGAGGCGTTCTATCAGTTGCAACAAGCGCAGTCACCGGACCCCGCCACCGGCAAACCGAATCCTGCGGCGGTGCCGGCGTTCTTCGGTTCTCACCCCGAAGCTGCGCCGTTTCTGGCTTGGATCAAGACCGCCAAACCTTCTGCCAGTTATGTGACCGAGACATATAACAGCGTCAATGCGTTTTACCTGGTGAATGCAGCGGGGCAGCGGCAAGCGGTGCGTTGGAGCATGACACCGGTTGCTCAGGACGCGGCGGGCGCGTCAGCACCGGAGGGCGCTGACTTTCTGGAGAAAGATCTGGTTCAGCGCTTGTCCGCCGGACCGCTGCGTTGGCAGTTGAACGTCACCCTGGCGAACCCCGGGGACCCGGTCAACGACGCGAGCAAGGCCTGGCCCGGCGACCGAAAAGTGCTGAACGCCGGCACGCTGGTGCTTGAAAGTACCCAGCCGCAACTCAATGGCGAGTGCCGCGACATCAACTACGACCCTCTGGTATTGCCCAGCGGTATCGAAGGCTCCGACGACCCGTTGCTCGCCGCCCGTTCAGCGGGTTACGCCAGTTCCTACCTGCGTCGCACCAGCGAAGTGAAGCAGTTGCCCAACGCCAAACAGGAGTCTCGACAATGAGCGCTCAACCGAATCATTTCGCTCCCCTGGCGCGGCTGCTGCATTGGCTGATGGCGCTGATGATCATTGCGATGCTGTTTATTGGAGCGGGCATGGTGGCCTCGGTGTCCGAGCGCCATGAGTGGTTGATCCACCTGCACAAACCTTTGGGCATCGCGATTCTGCTGTTGGTGGTCGTGCGTCTGGCCGTGCGTTTTTCGACCCGGCAACCACCGCTGCCGGCGGACCTGCCGGGTTGGCAAGTGCTCGCGGCGAAGGCCTCGCATGTTTTGTTGTACGCCTTGATGCTGATTTTGCCACTGCTGGGCTGGGCGATGATTTCGGCGGCTGGCGATCCGGTGATGCTCAGCAGCTCGTTGCAACTGCCGTCGATCCTGCCGGCGAATGCGCAGGTGTTTGCGCTTTTGCGCAAGGCGCATGGGTATCTGGCGTATCTGCTGTTTTTGACCGTGCTGCTGCACCTGGCGGCGGCGCTGTTTCACGGTTGGGTGCGCCGCGATGAGGTGCTGGACAGCATGTTGCGGGGCAGGGATCGGTAGCAGCGGAACTATGCGATAGGCGCAGGGGCTGCCGCAGGCTGCGATCTTTTGATCTTAAACATCGAAGGATTCCCCAAAATCAAAAGATCGCAGCCTGCGATAGCTCCTACACTGCGATCTTTTGATCTTAAGGGCAATCAACGCAGGGTATCGACCATGTCGGCAATGGTCGTCAGCACATCCTTACCTAACTGCTTCGAACGCTTGCCGGACCAGCCAGTCAGCGCATTCGGCGCGTCGTTGTTGTCCTTGAAGGGCATTTCAATGGTAAAGGACAGGCAATCGAACTTCTGACCGACGCTGTTGCAGGCCAGGGTCATGTTGGCTTTGCCCGGCTCGTCGCGGGTGTAGCCGTGTTTGGTCTGGAAGTCTTTGGTCAGGTGCTTCAGATGGCTGCGGAAGTGCTCTTCGAGTTTTTCGATCCGTGGTGTATAGCCAGGGTTGCCTTCACAACCGGCGGTGAACACGTAGGGAATTTCTTCATCGCCATGGATGTCGAGGAACAGGTCGACGCCGTATTTTTCCATTTGCTGCTGAACGAACAGCACTTCCGGGCTGATTTCCTGGCTGGCGTTCTGCCAGGCGCGATTCAGGTCCTGGCCCATGGCGTTGGTGCGCAAATGACCATGGAAGGCGCCGTCCGGGTTCATGTTCGGCACCAGGTACAGGTCGGCGCTGGCCAGGAGTTTTTTCAGTACCGGGTCGTCGTGTTTTTCCAGGCGCTCGATCACGCCTTCCATGAACCATTCGGCCATGTGTTCGCCGGGGTGTTGCTGGGCGATGATCCAGACCTTGCGCTGACCTTCGGCACCAGTCCCTTTGCGCAACAGCTGGATGTCGCGACCTTCAATGCTCTTGCCGGTGGCCAGCAGTTCGGTGCCGGCCTTGGTCAGTGCCTGTTCGATCAGCCAGTCATGACGGCCACGGCTGTAAGGTTCGAAATAGGCGAACCAGGCATGGGTGGCGGTGGCTTCAAGGCTGAAACGCAGACAGTCGCCTTCGAAGATGGTCGGCACCCGGAACCAGTTGACGTGGTCGTAGGACGCCACCGCCTGATAACCATCCCAGGCCTTGTTGTATGAGGATTTGCTGGCGTTGTTCAGGCGAAACCAATGCTCCTGACCCACATGCAGGCCGCTGGCCTTGAAGTGGAACCACTGGAAATGCTGGCTTCGGGTGTCTGGCCTGATGGCCAGCAACGCTTGCAGAGGATTGCTGATGTCCAGCACATCAATGTTGCCGCTGTCGAAGTTAGCGCTGATGTCGAAAGAAGATTTAGCCCCGGCCATAATCAATTCCTGAATACGATTTTTATGGCTGCTACTTTACACGCAAGAGGGGGAGAAACCGGGGGAAATTACGGGGGTGAAAAAGGGGGGGCGTCCTCCTTGACGCCGATGCAGCTTAGAGACTGCACGATTGATTCTCAAGTGCTATTTTCCGTTAGTTTCGCCCAGTGCTGCCGGGCTTCTCTTGCCAGCAGATATTCTTTTGATATCATCCGCGCCAATCGAATTTTGCAGTACCTACAGACTTCATTAGCCTGAAGCCAAAGCCAGATTAACTGGCAAAAAAAAGACCCGGCAAAAAGCCGGGTCAAAAACCGTGATTAGCCTGATGAGGAGATAGTCCAGGAGTCCGACCTAAGGTCTCTTGGTCTATCGACTGATCTCGCGACCAGTTGATGCAATAATAATCATTATCATTTGCAAGTCAAATGTTTTTACCTGCGCGATTGGAAAATTTTTCCTGTCCTCCTCCAATTCGCTCCAGCCTCAATTGTTCTGATTGCCTTCCAGGGCCCGGTCGACCATCGCCTTGGCCATGTCGATCATGTGCACCGTCGAAAACGCCAGATCCCGGCTTGCGCCCTGCAGCTGGTTGGCTGACTCATGCGCGGTGGCGACAGCACACCGCAGCAGATCCGAAGCATGGACCAGCGCCTCTTCGCTGCTGATGTTACGGTTCACATCAAAGAAACGTTCTTCGCTGGCTACTTCTGACACAGCTGGTTTCAAGTAATAGTCCAGTGCCCGCTGCGCCGCGGCAGAGCCTTTTGGCGAGGTGAGGCTGGTGTCGATTTGCATATCGGGCAAGGTATTGCTGGGGATGGTCATGGCGATGGCGAGCTCCGTGAAAGATTCAAATCCGTGAGCCCAGCTTAGTACGTACTGTATTTGTGTCTTTAGTTTTAATACTACAATTTGTGTTTTGATGGTCGGAGTACCCCACGTATCGTGCCGCACATGGATAAATGGATTGAATTGGTCAAGGCCAAAATGAGTGAACTCAAAGTCACTCAAGAAATACTCGCCGAGCGCATCGGGATGTCCCAGGGTGGCGTCGGCCACTGGCTCAATAAACGTCGTCAGCCTGGCATCGGAGAGATGAATCGTGTCTTGCGGGCGCTGGGCATGGACTATCTGGAAGTGGCGATGGTGATCAGGGAGCCGCTGCCCTCTGAGGATGAGGAGATCTCTCTGACGCAAAAGTACAACCCGTACTTTCGCTACCCGGTCAGTGACTGGCGGGAAACCGGGGAGGTGCGCGACGGAGAGCTATCGACCTATGGCACCTCGCTGGCTGTCAGCAAGCCACGTTTCGAGCTGTCCGATTACCACGCACAGGGCGCGGCGTTTTGGCTGGTGGTGGTCGGCGATGCGATGACGGCACCCTCGGGTGCGAGCATTGCCGAGGGCATGCTGATTCTGGTCGACCCGGCTATCGTGCCGGAGCCTGGCAAACTGGTGATCGCCCAATGGCCCGGCAGCGCCGAGGCGGTCTTTCGCAAGCTGATCGAAGAGGGCGGGCAGCGTTATCTGGTCCCGCTCAATCCGACGTATCCGAAAGCCCTTTACACCGAAGAATGCCGAATCATCGGCGTGGTGGTTCAGGCGACTGCCAAATTCTAATCGGATCGGTCCTCGCAACGCGTAGGACCGATCTTCATTTCACGCTTGTTCCAACTCCACCAACGCACTGCCTTCGCTGACCATTTCGCCCTCCTGGCAATACAACGCCTTGATTACCCCGGTGTGGGGCGCGCGAATGCTGTGCTCCATCTTCATCGCTTCCAGCACCACCAGTTGCGCCCCGGCTTCGACCGTTTGCCCGGCCTCCACCAGCACCCGCACGATGCTGCCGTTCATGGGCGCGGTGAGCCCGCCCTGATGGCTGTGACTGGCTTCGACGGCGCTGATCGGGTCATACGACTCGATGCGACGCAGCTCACCGTCCCATTGCAGATACAGCGTATCGCCACGGCGGATGGCCCGGTGCTGGCGGCGCAAACCGTGGTGTTCGGTCAGCAGGTATTCATCTTGAAACCGTGCGGTATGCGCGTCGGCATCGCCCAGGGTCAGCGCCCGATCTTGTCCTTCGCAACTCAGATGCAAGGTGATTTCTGTCGGCAGCCCGGCACGGAAACCATTGTTGAAGGCCCATGGCGAACTCGGGTCATCGGCGCGCAAAACAGACGGCTGACTTTGTGCAAACGCCTGGGCCGCCGCTTGCCAGAACGCATCACTGAGCGGCGACGGTGCTGGCAGAAGTTGTTCCTGATAACGCGGAATGAACCCGGTATCCAGTTCGGCGGCGGCAAACGCCGGGTGGCCGATGATCCGGTGCAGGAAGTTGATGTTGGTCTTCAGACCGCCAATGGCAAACTCATCGAGCATGCTCAGCAACCGCAGCCGCGCCTGTTCACGGTCTTCGCCCCAGGCAATCAGCTTGCCGAGCATCGGGTCGTAGAACGGCGATACCTCGTCGCCTTCTTCGACGCCGCTGTCCACGCGACGCCCCGGCCCTTCGGCGGATTCGCGGTACAACGCCAGACGCCCGGTGGCCGGCAGAAAATCGTTGCCCGGGTCTTCGGCATACAACCGCACTTCAATCGCATGGCCGATCAGCGGCACCTGATCCTGCGTCATCGGCAGCGCTTCGCCGCGAGCTACACGAATCTGCCAGGCCACCAGATCGAGGCCGGTGATCGCTTCGGTCACCGGGTGTTCAACTTGCAGGCGCGTGTTCATCTCCATGAAGAAGAACTCACCGCGCGCATCCAGCAAAAACTCCACGGTGCCGGCGCCCACATAGCCGATCGCTTGAGCCGAACGCACGGCGGCTTCACCCATGGCGCGACGCAATTCCGGGGTCAGGCCTGGAGCAGGTGCTTCTTCGACGACTTTCTGATGCCGACGCTGAATCGAGCAGTCACGTTCGTTGAGGTACAGACAGTTGCCATGCTGGTCGGCGAACACCTGGATTTCCACGTGACGTGGCTTGAGCAGGTACTTCTCGACCAACATCCGCGAATCGCCGAACGACGATTGCGCTTCACGCTGTGCCGAGGCCAGGGCTTCGGCCAGTTGGCTGACGTCCTCGACCACTTTCATGCCTTTACCGCCGCCGCCCGCCGTGGCCTTGAGCAGCACCGGATAACCGATGCGTTCGCAGGCGTCGCGGAAGGTGTCGAGGTCCTGGGCTTCGCCGTGATAGCCGGGCACCAGCGGCACACCAGCGGTTTCCATCAAGGCTTTGGCCGCAGACTTGCTGCCCATGGCGTCGATGGCCGAGGCGGGCGGGCCGAGGAAAATCAGGCCGGCCGCTTCGATTGCCCGGGCGAACCCGGCGTTTTCCGAGAGAAAACCATAACCGGGATGAATCGCCTGAGCGCCGCTGGCCTTCGCGGCGGCGATCAGTTTGTCGATTTGCAGGTAACTGTCGGCGGCTTTGCTGCCGCCCAGGTCGACGCGGATATCCGCTTCGCGGCTGTGCCGGGCGTCACGGTCGGTGGCGCTGTGCACGGCCACAGTGGTCAGGCCCAGAGCCTTGGCGGTGCGCATCACCCGGCAGGCGATTTCGCCACGGTTGGCCACCAACAGGGTGGTGAGAACAGGTGCGCTCATCAACGCGGCTCCTTGAGGGTGATTTCGGCTTGCCAGGTGGGCGAACGTTTTTGCAGGAAGGCACGCAGGCCTTCCTGACCTTCCGGGCTGACGCGAATTCGGGCGATAGCATTCTCGGTGTAGCGGCGCAGCGCCGGGGTCAGCGCGCCGTTGCCGACTTCACGCAGCAGATCCTTGCTGGCGCGCATGGCTGCCGGGCTGTTGAGCAGTAGATTGTCGATCCACTGATCGACTTTCTGCTCCAGCTCTGCCATCGGATAGCTCTCCGACAACAGGCCGATTTCCCGAGCCCGTTGCCCGCCGAAACGTTCGGCAGTCAAGGCATAACGCCGCGCCGCGCGCTCGCCGATGGCTTGCACCACGAACGGGCTGATGACTGCCGGCGCCAGGCCGATGCGCACTTCCGACAGGCAGAACTGCGCGTCGTCGGCGCCAATCGCCATGTCGCAGCAACTGATCAGGCCCAGCGCGCCGCCGAACGCCGCACCTTGCACCACGGCCAGCGTCGGGACTTTCAGTTTGGCGAGGTTGTACATCAACTCCGCCAGTTCCCGGGCGTCATCAAGGTTGGTGTGGTAATCGAGTTCGGCCGATTGCTGCATCCAGGCCAGATCGGCACCGGCGCTGAAATGCTTGCCGCGCCCACGGATCAGCAGAAAACGCAGGCTGGCATCGCTCGACACTTTGTCCAGCGCGAGAATCAGTTCGCGGATCATTTCGGCGTTGAACGCGTTGTTCTTTTCTTCTCGGCTGAGCCACAGGGTGGCAAAACCACGCGGATCGGTCTGCAGCTCGAGGGTGTTGAAGTCACTCATGGTTTTCTCCAGATCACATCCGGAACACGCCGAAGCGGCTCGGTTCGATGGGTGCGTTCAGCGATGCCGACAAGGCCAGGGCCAACACGTCGCGGGTCTGCGCCGGGTCAATGACGCCGTCGTCCCATAGCCGGGCGCTGGAGTAGTAGGGGTGGCCCTGTTCTTCGTACTGATCGAGGATCGGTTGCTTGATTTCGGCTTCCTGCTCAGCGCTGAAACGATGCCCGCTGCGCTCGGTTTGCTCACGCTTGACCTGCACCAGGACGCCCGCCGCCTGTTCGGCGCCCATCACGCCGATCCGCGCGTTCGGCCACATCCACAGGAAGCGTGGATCGTAGGCGCGCCCGCACATGCCGTAGTTACCGGCACCGAAACTGCCGCCGATGATCACGGTGAATTTCGGCACCTTGGCGCAGGCC
Source organism: Pseudomonas sp. GM18 (assembly GCF_000282195.1). GTDB lineage: Bacteria > Pseudomonadota > Gammaproteobacteria > Pseudomonadales > Pseudomonadaceae > Aquipseudomonas. The sequence goes on along the minus strand of NZ_AKJT01000094.1, from coordinate 81,651 downwards.
ACGGCCGTCACCAATTTCGCGCCGTGTTTGGCGATGCCGCCGGCCTCGTATTTCTGGCCAACCATGAAACCGGTGATGTTTTGCAGGAACAGCAATGGAATGCCGCGCTGGCAAGCGAGCTCGATGAAGTGCGCGCCTTTCTGCGCGGCCTCGGCAAAGAGGATGCCGTTGTTGGCGAGGATCGCGATCGGGTAGCCATGCAGGTGGGCGAAACCGCACACTAAAGTCGTCCCGAACAGCGCCTTGAACTCATCGAATACTGAGCCGTCCACCAGTCGCGCAATCACTTCACGCACATCGAACGGTTGCTTGGCGTCGGCCGAGACCACGCCGTACAACTCGTCGCTGCTGTACAGCGGCGCGATCGGTGTGCGTTGCTGCAGTTCACCGAGCTTGCGCCAGTTGAGGTTGGCAATGCTGCGCCGGGCCAATGCCAGAGCATGTTCATCGCTTTCGGCGTAGTGGTCGGCGACCCCGGAAATCTTGCAGTGCACATCGGCCCCGCCGAGGTCTTCGGCGCTGACCACTTCACCGGTCGCGGCTTTCACCAGCGGTGGGCCGGCGAGGAAAATCGTTGCCTGCTGACGAACCATGATTGCTTCGTCGGCCATCGCCGGCACGTAAGCGCCCCCGGCGGTGCAAGAGCCCATGACCACCGCAATTTGCGGAATGCCCATGGCGCTCATGTTGGCCTGGTTGAAGAAAATCCGCCCGAAGTGCTCACGGTCCGGGAACACTTCATCCTGACGCGGCAGGTTGGCGCCACCGGAGTCCACCAGATAAATGCATGGCAGGCGATTCTGCTGGGCGATGGTTTGCGCGCGCAGGTGTTTTTTCACGGTCAGCGGGTAATACGAGCCACCTTTCACGGTGGCATCGTTGGCGACGATCATGCATTCGACGCCTTCCACCCGGCCGATCCCGGCAATCACACCAGCGGCAGGAACGTCTTCGCCGTACACCGCGTAGGCCGCCAGTTGGCTGATCTCGAGAAATGGCGAACCCGGATCGAGCAGGCGATTGATCCGCTCACGGGGCAGCAATTTGCCCCGCGAAGTGTGGCGTTCTTGCGCCTTCGGGCCACCACCTTGCTGCACTTGCGCGAGCAGGGTGTGCAGGGCGTCGACCTGTTTGAGCATCGCCGCGCTGTTGGCGGCGAACTCCGCCGAACGGGGGTTGAGCTGGGTATGCAGGATAGCCATGGACAGCTCCGTTTAGCGGGTTTCGTTGAACAGTTCGCGACCGATCAGCATGCGACGGATCTCACTGGTGCCGGCGCCGATTTCATACAGCTTGGCGTCACGCAGTAGGCGACCGGCCGGGAATTCGTTGATGTAGCCGTTGCCGCCGAGAATCTGGATCGCGTCAAGGGCCATTTGCGTGGCCCGCTCGGCGCTGTAGAGGATTACCCCGGCGGCGTCCTTGCGGGTGGTTTCGCCACGCTCGCAGGCTTGGGCCACCGCATACAGGTAGGCGCGGCTGGCGTTGAGCTGGGTGTACATGTCGGCGACTTTGCCCTGGATCAGCTGGAATTCGCCGATGCTCTGGCCGAACTGTTTGCGGTCGTGGATGTACGGCACGATCAGGTCCATGCAGGCCTGCATGATCCCGGTCGGGCCACCGGAAAGCACCACGCGCTCGTAGTCGAGGCCGCTCATCAGCACCTTCACGCCGCCGTTGAGCACGCCGAGGATGTTTTCTTCCGGCACTTCGACGTCATCGAAAAACAGCTCGCAGGTGTTCGAACCGCGCATGCCGAGCTTGTCGAATTTGTTGCTGCGGCTGAAGCCTTTCCAGTCGCGTTCGACGATGAACGCGGTGATGCCGTGCGGGCCTTTTTCCAGGTCGGTCTTGGCGTAGATCACGTAGGTGTTGGCGTCCGGACCGTTGGTGATCCAGGTTTTGCTGCCGTTGAGTACGTAGTGGTCACCGCGTTTGTCGGCGCGCAGCTTCATCGAGACCACGTCGGAGCCGGCATTCGGTTCGCTCATGGCCAGCGCACCGATGTGCTCGCCGCTGATCAGTTTCGGCAGGTATTTGCTTTTCTGTTCGTGGGTGCCATTGCGGTTGATTTGGTTGACGCAGAGGTTGGAGTGGGCGCCGTAGGACAGGGCGACCGACGCCGAACCACGGCTGATTTCTTCCATGGCGACCACGTGTGCCAGATAACCCAGGCCCGCGCCGCCGTACTCTTCCGGCACGGTGATGCCCAGCAGGCCCATGTCGCCGAATTTGCGCCACAGGTCGGCGGGGAACAGGTTGTCGATGTCGATCTGAGCGGCGCGCGGGGCGATCTCTTTGGCGACGAAGGACTGAACCTGATCGCGCAGCATGTCGATGGTTTCACCGAGGGCAAAGTTCAGGGATGGGTAGCTCATGGGGCACCTTTTGGCTTTTTTGTAGGGTGGGGAGGGCAGTGATTCGGCTCTCACCTTTACGTTAACGTAAGCCTGTGACGAATGGCTGTCAATCACCCTTTACGTTAACGTCAACTTGAGCGAGAGTAGAGCCAGTTCTGAAAGACCAGCGTCGCCTTCTGTGGCTCGCCACACAAGCCTCGCTCCTACAATAAAGACAATAGGGGTCGTCATGGATCAACCCAGTGCAAACCCGCAGCGCAGCTATACCCGTGGTTCCCAGGACAAAGCCTTGCTGGCGATGACCATCGGCCAGGCGTTTGATAACACCGTCGCGCAATACCCGAGCGGGGAGGCGCTGGTCGTGCGCCATCAACAGCTGCGTTACACCTGGCAGCAGCTGTCGGATGCTGTTGATCTGCACGCCAGAGCATTCCTGGCGCTGGGTTTGCAAACCGGTGACCGGCTTGGCATCTGGGCCCCGAACTGTGCCCAGTGGTGCATCAGCCAGTTCGCCAGCGCGAAAATCGGCGTGATCCTGGTCAACATCAACCCGGCTTACCGCAGTTCCGAACTCGAATACGTGTTGAAGCAGTCCGGTTGCCAATGGCTGGTCTGTGCCGGGGCCTTCAAGACTTCCGACTATCACGGCATGCTGCAAGGGTTGGTGCCGGAGTTGGCGGAACAATCCATCGGCCGCTTGCAGAGCGAGCGCCTGCCGGAACTGCGTGGGGTCATCAGTCTGGATGCGCAGCCACCCTCGGGTTTCCTGCCGTGGTCGCAACTGGCCGATCTGGCGGCCAGCGTGTCGGTCGAGCAGTTGCGCGAACGCCAGGACAGCCTGCATTTCGACCAGGCGGTGAACATCCAGTACACCTCCGGCACCACCGGTTTCCCCAAGGGCGCAACCCTCAGCCACTACAACATTCTCAACAACGGTTACATGGTCGGCGAAAGCCTCGGCTTGACCGCCCATGATCGGCTGGTGATTCCGGTGCCGCTGTATCACTGCTTCGGCATGGTCATGGGCAACCTCGGCTGCGTCACCCACGGCAGCACCATGATTTACCCCAACGATGCCTTCGATCCGCTGCTGACCCTGACCACCGTCGCCGAAGAAAAGGCCACGGCACTCTACGGCGTGCCGACCATGTTCATCGCCATGCTCGATCAGCCCAAGCGCGCCGAATTTGATTTATCGAGCCTGCGCACCGGGATCATGGCCGGGGCGACGTGTCCGATCGAGGTGATGCGCCGGGTCATCAGCGAAATGCACATGAGCGAAGTGCAGATTGCCTACGGAATGACGGAAACCAGTCCCGTGTCTTTGCAGACCGGTCCGTCAGACGACCTGGAATTGCGCGTCACCACAGTCGGCCGCACCCAGCCGCAACTGGAAAGCAAGATCATCGACGAGGCGGGCAATCCGGTGCCACGCGGCACCATTGGCGAGCTGTGCACTCGGGGTTACAGCGTGATGCTCGGCTACTGGAATAACCCGCAGGGCACCGCCGAGGCTATCGATGAAGCGGGCTGGATGCACACCGGCGACCTGGCGAGCATGAACGACGAAGGCTATGTGTGCATTGCCGGGCGTAACAAGGACATGATCATCCGCGGCGGTGAGAATATTTACCCAAGGGAGCTGGAAGAGTTCTTCTTTACCCACCCGGCGGTGGCGGATGTGCAGGTGATCGGGATTCCTTGCCCTCGGTACGGCGAAGAGATCGTCGCCTGGATCAAATTCCACCCCGGCCACAGCGCCACCGAGCAGGAGCTGCAAGCCTGGTGCAAGGAGCGTATCGCGCACTTCAAGACGCCGCGTTACTTCAAGTTCGTCGAGGAGTTTCCGATGACCGTGACTGGCAAGATCCAGAAGTTCCGGATGCGCGAGATCAGCATCGAGGAGCTCAAAGCAATGCGTTGAAGATCAAAAGATCGCAGCCGTAGGAGCTGCCGAAGGCTGCGATCTTTTGAGGAGAAAGTGGAATGCCGGAAAGCACAAAGGGGAGCCGAAGCTCCCCTTTAATTTTGTCGTTACGTGCTCTTTTTTTATTATTGAGGGGCGGTCTGTTGTTGTTTTTGGCAACCGTGGCCCTTTACCGCTGTTTTTGTCGATCCCCATCCGGGATCAAGAGCAAACGTATTTTTTTGAGCGCTGATCTACTTTTTCGCCAAGCGATCCAACCAGTTCGGGAGCTACCTGAAGGTAGTTTTATTGTTCTCTGCCCGGTTGCGGGTTACTCCGAAAAGCACCCTGAAAAGCACACCTTCTCCAAAAAAATCTGTTAGCTGCGTCTCTGCCGTGTTGTTCTTGTTATGTCAGAGTCGTTACGTCTTATTTTTATTGGTTTGCAGCTTTTTATTCTTGTTATGCCATAGAGATAGCAGAAGCCGTGCCAACTTTAAAAAGTCCTTTAAAATCAACGGTTTGATTTTTTTTCGAGATTTTTCATCCGTGCCAAACCTGACAATTTGTTTCCGTGTTACTCGTTTCCGCCCCACGTGCCAGAACACGCGGTAACACCCGGACACATCCACGTTGTCACTGTGCGCTGCGGGCCTTGGCCACGCGAGAACCGGTAGGGCGCCCCAGCACCGCGCAAATCTGCTGGCCGGCGCGAATCAAGGCGTCCAGGTCGATGCCGGTCTCGATGCCCAAGCCGTTTAGCAGGTAAACCACGTCTTCGGTCGCGACGTTACCGCTGGCGCCCTTGGCATACGGGCAGCCGCCAAGGCCGGCGATGGAGCTGTCGAACACCGCAATGCCTTCCAGCAGGCTGGCGTAGATATTGGCCATGGCCTGGCCATAGGTGTCGTGGAAGTGCCCGGCCAGTTTTTCCCGTGGCACGTCGGCCGAAACCACTTCGAACATCTTGCGGGTCGCGCCAGCGGTGCCGGTGCCGATGGTGTCTCCCAGCGAAACCTCGTAGCAGCCCATCGCATAGAGCTCGCGAGCGACCCGCGCGACTTGTTCCGGCGCGACATCACCCTTGTAAGGGCAGCCCAGCACACAGGACACGTAACCGCGCACACTCACACCATGTTGTTTGGCGGCGTCCATGATCGGTACGAAACGCTCCAGGCTTTCGCTGATCGAGCAATTGATATTGCGCTGGGAAAACGCTTCGGACGCTGCGGCGAACACGGCGACTTCCTTGACCCCTGCGGCGATAGCGTCTTCAAAGCCCCGCAGGTTGGGGGCGAGGGCGCCATAGGTCACCCCTGGTTTGCGCTGGATCTGCGCGAAGACCTCGGCGGAACCGGCCATTTGCGGCACCCATTTGGGCGAGACGAAACTGCCGACTTCTATATAGCCGAGGCCTGCGGCGGTGAGCGCATCGACCAATTGCACCTTGTCCGCAACGCTGATGGGTTGGGCTTCGTTTTGCAGACCGTCGCGGGGGCCGACTTCGACCAGGCGTACGTGGGTGGGGAGGGACATGGGAATCGACCTGTTGAGATTGTATGAATGTTTACAGAACCCTACACGAGCTGCTGGCTCTTGATCGTTTGCTCCAGCGCCTGGGTGCAGCGCTCTTCGGCCGTGTCGAGTTCCAGCTTCATCTGTTCGATGTCCAGCAATTGCTGTTCGAGTTGTTCCCGGCGCTCGGCGATTTTCGCCAGCATGCTGTGCAATTGCTTGGTGTTACCGCTGGAGGGGTCATAGAGCTCGATCAGCTCGCGGCATTCGGCCAGGGAAAAACCAATGCGCTTGCCCCGCAGGATCAGCTTCAGGCTGACCTTGTCACGGGGTGAATAAATGCGTTCCTGGCCGCGCCGCTCGGGGCTGAGCAGGCCTTGCTCTTCATAGAAGCGAATGGCCCGGGTGGTGATGTCGAGCTCGCGGGCGAGGTCGGAAATGCTATAAGTCTGGCTGCTCATGGAAGCGCTCGAAAAAGGTCATGGCGCTAAGCTAATGGCAGGTTGACGTTTACGTCAAGGGGCGAAAAGATCGCAGCCTGCGGCAACGCCCACAGACGCGTAGGAGCTGCCGCAGGCTGCGATCTTTTGATCTTTCCTCAAACCACCTGTTTATCCAGCTTCTTCTCATGCGCCGTGACCTGCTGGCACAACTCGATCATCTGCTCGCGCATCCAGCGGTTGGCCGGGTCCTGGTCGGTGCTTTCGTGCCAGTAGAGGTGGGTTTCCACCGGCGGAACTTCTTTGACCGGCAGGTTCACCGAGTACAAATCATGGCGACGAGCGAAGCGTTCCGGCACGGTCATGACCATGTCGGTCTGCTGTAACACCTGGGACGCCATCAGGTAATGCTGGGAGCGCAGGGCGATCTTGCGCTGGATGCCCATTTTGCCCAGGGCCAGGTCGACATAGCCCAGGCCGCTGCGGCGGCTGGAGATATGGATGTGGGTCAGGGACAGGTAATCGTCGAGGGTGAATTTCTCTTTGCCCGCCAGCGGATGGCCCTTGCGCATGGCGCACACATAACGGTCTTCCATCAACTTGACGTGACGCACCTGCGGATCGGTGTTGAGCGGCGCATCCACCGCGAAATCCAGGCGCCCGGCCGCCAGTTCCTTGGTGGTCTCGCGGCGTTTGGACAGGAAACTTTCGATGATCACCGTCGGCGCCATGCGGCGCAGGCGCTGGAACAGCGGCGGCAGGATCACCGCTTCGGTGAGGTCGGTCATGCTGATGCGGTAGGTCTTCACCGCCTGCAACGGGTTGAAGATGCGGCTTTCCTGCACCGACACCCGCAGCAGGGAGAGGGCGTTGCGCACGGGGCCGATGATGTTCTGCGCCATCGGCGTCGGCACCATGCCCTGGGCGGTGCGCACGAAAAGCGGATCGTTGAAGGTTTCGCGCAGGCGGGCCAGAGCGTTCGATACCGCCGGTTGAGTAATGCCGACAATCTGCCCGGCGCGGGTCAGGTTGGCTTCGGTGTAGATCGCGTCGAAGACGATGAAAAGGTTGAGGTCGACCTTGCTCAGATTCATTGCGCTGCGCTCTCTGCTCTTGTTATAGGAAGGTGGCTCGATCAGTCGATCATATATCGGTGATGAATGTTAATACACGCCGAGAATAGGCTAGGTAAATTATCAACGCTGTTCTAGCATCGAATGCATGACCTGAACAACCTCCCTTTAGAAGGTAGCTGCCCATGGATTTCGCTTATTCGCCCAAAGTGCAAGAACTGCGTGAGCGCGTGACTGCGTTCATGGACACCTACGTTTACCCTGCCGAAGCGGTGTTCGAACGCCAGGTCGCCGAGGGCGATCGCTGGCAGCCGACGGCAATCATGGAAGAGCTCAAACTCAAGGCCAAGGCTGAAGGCCTGTGGAATTTGTTTCTGCCGGAGTCCGAACTCGGTGCCGGCCTGACCAACCTCGAATACGCGCCATTGGCGGAAATCATGGGCCGCTCGTTGCTGGGCCCTGAGCCGTTCAACTGCTCGGCGCCCGACACCGGCAACATGGAAGTGCTGGTGCGTTACGCCAACGAAGAGCAGAAGCAGCGTTGGCTCGAACCACTGTTGCGCGGTGAGATCCGTTCAGCGTTCGCCATGACCGAACCGGACGTGGCCTCTTCTGATGCCACCAACATGGCTGCCCGTGCCGTGCGTGATGGCGATGAATGGGTGATCAATGGCAAGAAATGGTGGACTTCAGGGGCCTGCGATCCGCGCTGCAAGATTCTGATCTTCATGGGCCTGAGCAACCCGGATGCCCCGCGCCATGCGCAGCACTCGATGATTCTGGTGCCGGTGGATACGCCGGGCGTGAAGATTGTGCGTCCGCTGCCGGTGTTCGGTTATGACGACGCGCCTCACGGTCACGCTGAAGTGCTGTTCGAAAACGTCCGGGTGCCGTACGAAAACGTCCTGCTGGGCGAAGGGCGCGGCTTCGAAATCGCCCAAGGTCGCCTCGGCCCGGGGCGGATTCACCACTGCATGCGATCGATTGGCATGGCTGAACGTGCGCTGGAGCTGATGTGCAAGCGGGCGGTCAATCGCACCGCGTTTGGCAAACCCCTGGCGCGTCTGGGCGGTAACATCGACAAGATCGCCGACTCGCGGATGGAGATCGACATGGCGCGACTGCTGACGTTGAAGGCGGCGTACATGATGGACACTGTCGGTAACAAGGTGGCGAAGAGCGAGATCGCGCAGATCAAAGTGGTTGCACCGAACGTGGCGTTGCGGGTGATCGACCGGGCGATCCAGATCCATGGCGGGGCAGGGGTGTCCAACGATTTCCCGCTGGCCTACATGTATGCCATGCAACGCACCCTGCGCCTGGCCGACGGCCCGGACGAAGTGCACCGCGCGGCGATCGGCAAGTTCGAGATCGGCAAATATGTGCCTAAAGAGATGATGCGCAACGGGCAGTAAAAGCGCGTCATCGTTCTTCGCGGGCAAGCCTGTAGCGGTCCAGTTTTTTTAGACCAATCTGTAGGAGCGAGGCTTGCCCGCGAAGGCGTCGGCCTATTCACCACAGCAACATCTGATTCAATACACCCAAACCTCAACCCGCCGATTCTTGATCCGCCCCTCATCCCCGCTGTTGGCCGCTACTGGCATCTCAGCGCCAAAACCACGAATCTCGCGAAACACCACACCGCTTTTCACCAGTTCTCGCCGTACCGCCATGGCCCGCAGTTTCGACAGCAGGTCGGCCCGCGCGGGGTCGCTCTTGGCGTCGCCAAACCCCACCAGTGTCACCTGCCGATTGGTTTTGTCGTGCTGCTTTATATAGTCGAGCACCCGTGACAGGTCTTGTCGGGCCTTGTTGTCCAGCGTCGCGCTGCCTTCTTCGAAACGAAAATTTACCGTCAGCCGCTGGGCATGCCTACTGAGTGCCTGATAACCCTCGGGCATCAGCGCATTCGGCGTGACGGCCATGGCCTGAACGGTCTGCGCGATAAAGCCGTTAGCCGCGACAATCGCCTGGCCTTTGCTGCTCTGGGCGAACTTCACCAACGCCTTGGCCCAGGGATTTTTCCCGTTGGGCGGCAGGTAAAAGAACAGCCGACGGGACAGCGGGTAATCTTCCGTCGCGATCAGGCTATTGAGCGGCAGCATGGCCTGGGAGTCGCCATCGACAATGGCCACGGGCTTGGCCTGGCGTACATAAGGCAAACCGATGAAGCCGATGGCTTGCGGGTCCAGACTGACCGCGTCGGACAGTTGCTCGCTGGATTCGAAGCGTTTCGCATTGCCGCTCAGGGTTTTTCCCCGCGGGCTGAGGACCAATTCCTTGAACGTGTCGTAGGTGCCCGATTGGTCATCCCGCGCGTAGAGATGAATCGTCCCACCGGTGCCGCCGAGTTCTTCCCAGGTTTTTGCTTCACCACTGAAAATTTGCGCCAGTTGCTCGGTGTTGAGTTGCTTCAGCGGATTGTGCGGATGAAGGATGATCGCCAGGCCGTCGATGGCGATGACTTGTTCGGCAACCGGGCTTTTCAGGTCGCCCAGCGGTTCGAGACCCAGCCGTTCGCTGTCCTTGATCGGCCGTGACGAGGCCGCGAGATCGGCCTCGGTGTTTTTCAGGGCTTTGAATCCGGTGCTGGAACCGTGGGCCGCGACTTCCACCTCGACTCGACGGCCCTGAGCGGTTACGCCGACGATGCGTTGTTCGTTGGCTTTGTCAGGGGCTTCGCGGTGCACCTTGAGCAGGCCCTGCTCAAGCATCAACCCCTCGACCAGCGCCGGCCCCAATGCCGCGCCAATGGTGTTGGAACCCTGGATGCGCAGCACCGGGCCGCGTTCGGGTGTCGGCAAATCGCCGGCCGACACCGTCAACGGCAGCACGGCGCCGAGCAGCAACAGGAACAACACGCGCAGGGTCATGCCGGCACCTTATAAGCCAAAGAAAGTGCCGGGAGAATAAGTCAGTAAGGTTTCTGAACGATGACAGTGATCAGCTCAACTCAAGCCAGATCGGCGCGTGATCGGAAGGCTTTTCCATCCCGCGCAGTTCGTAATCCACGCCCGCGTCCTTGACCCGCGGCAACAACCCGTTGGAGGCCATGATCAGGTCAATCCGCAGCCCGCGCTTGGGCTCATCTTCAAAACCGCGGCTGCGGTAGTCGAACCAGCTGAAACGGTCGGCGACGTCTGGGTTCAGGTGGCGGAAACTGTCCACCAGCCCCCAGTTCTTCAAGCGGGCCATCCATTCGCGTTCTTCGGGCAGGAAGCTGCATTTGCCGGTTTTCAGCCAGCGTTTCATGTTGTCCGGGCCAATGCCGATGTCGCAGTCTTCCGGGGAAATGTTCACATCGCCCATCACCACGATCGGCTGATCGTTGCTGAACTGGCTTTCCAGCAATTGCTGCAAATCGCTGTAGAAACGCTCCTTGGCCGGGAACTTGGTGGGGTGATCGCGGCTTTCGCCCTGTGGGAAATAGCCGTTCATGATGGTCACCGGCACGCCGTTGGCGTCGGCGAATGTGCCCCAGATAAAGCGCCGCTGAGCGTCTTCTTCGTCAGTGGCGAAACCTTTGTGCAGCGCAATCGGCTCCTGGCGCGAGAGCAGGGCCACACCGTAGTGACTCTTTTGCCCGTGGAAATACACGTGATAACCCAGCGCCTGCACCTCGGCCAGGGGGAACTGGTCGTCGTGGACCTTGGTTTCCTGCAACCCGATCACGTCCGGTTGATGCTTTTCGATCAGCGCCGCCAGCTGATGCGGGCGAGCGCGCAGCCCGTTGATGTTGAAGGAGACGATCTTCATGGTCGGCAGTCCTGGCAAAAGTGCGATGCTAGCTGACATGTGGGAATGGGGCCAGCTTTGGGGTGAGGGGATTCGTGGTGTCCTGTCAGAGATGTGTTGGCAGATCCGGCCTCTTCGTGGGCAAGTCGATGAAGCTCCTCGCTTGGTCTATACCTGTCTGGGGAACTGTGAAGCTACCCCAAGGCTCGTACCAAGAAGAGCGCAGCCATCTGAGCTGTGCCCCAGGGAGATCCGCCGTTATGCCCGAAACCTCGACCGCCATCGCCGATATTCACATGCTCGACAGCGGCTATTCCCGCGAAGCACGCTCCCTGTTGTACCAGGCGTACCGGCACGAGCCGACGTTCGGCTACCTGTTCGAAGCCGAACGCCCCGGTTATGAACAGCGGGTCCGGGCGACGGTGCGCGAACTGATCAAACAACACTTTCTGCAGGATTTACCGGCCATCGGCCTGCTGGTGAATGACCGCTTGATCGGTATCGCCCTGATCGCGCCGCCGCAACGCCGCCTGGGTATCACCGAAAGCTGGGCCTGGCGTTTGCGGATGGTGCTCAGCACCGGATTTCGCTGCACCCGACGCTACCTCGATTACCACGCCGCTGTGATGGCGTGCGTGCCGTCCGATTCGGTGCACGTCCTGCCGTTGCTGGGGGTTCACCCGCAATTCCAGGGCAAGCACTTCGGCGAACAATTGCTGCAAGCGGTGCACAACTGGTGCGCGGTCGATGAGCACTCCCAGGGCGTGATCCTCGACACCGGGAATCCTCGCTATCTGGAGTTCTATAAGCGTCAGGGCTATGAGGAAATCGGCGAGGTGGCCGTAGGACCGATTCGTGAGCACGTGTTTTTCCACGCCAACCCGCAGATGTTACAAACAGCAACAGCGTAATCGTCGAACTTTTTGGGACAAGTCCGGCTCTATCAGGCTCCCAAGCTCGTGATAGCATCCGCGCCTATGAATGTTCCAGGAAGAATGACCAGCGGCCTGCTGATGCTGTTATCCAGCTGCGCGGCGCTGGCGCAAAGTGAATTGGATGTGCGGATCAAACCATCCAATGATGAACTGAAGGCCAATATAGAGGGCTATATCGGTAGCCTTGGCGATCGCGATGAAGAAGCCTTGCTGCGCTTCAGTCGCGGCGCCGAAGAACAGGCGCGCAAGGCCGCCCAGGCCTTGGGTTATTACCAGCTGCAAATCGACAGCGACGTGAAGGGCGGCAAGACGCCACGCCTGGTGCTGAACATCGATCCCGGCGAGCCGATCCATTTGCGCAACGTCACGGTGCGTGTCGAGGGGCCTGCGGCTGACCTCAAATCCTTTCGTGTGCCGAAAAGCGACCTGTTGAAACCCGGTGCGGTGCTTAACCATGGCCGTTACGAAGACGCCAAGCGGATGATCCAGAACCAGGCCTCGCGCTTCGGTTTTTTCAGTGGGCGTTTCACTCGTCAGAAGTTGTTGGTGGACCCGCGTGCGGGCGTCGCCGACATCGAGTTGATCTACGACAGCGGTCCGCGTTATGCGCTGGGCAAAGTCAGTTTTGAAGGCGACACACCGTTCGACGAAGACCTGCTGCAACGCATGGTGCCGTTCAAGGCCGGTACGCCCTATGACTCCGAACTGATCGCCGAACTCAACCAGGCGCTGCAATCGAGCGGTTATTTCGAAGGCGTGCGCGTCGACGCGGCGCCGACCGCGTCCAAGGACGACGTGATCCCGGTGGCGGTCAAGCTCGACACCCGCAAGCCCCGGACCATGGGCTTGGGTCTGGGGTTTTCCACCGACGTCGGCCCGCGAATCAAGGCCAACTGGACCCGGCACTGGGTCAACCCGCAAGGCGACAGCTATGGCTGGGAAGCTGAACTGTCGGCGCCGCGGCAGAACGTCGGGGTGTTTTACGACATTCCCCTGGACCCACCTCTGACCGACAAACTGCGCTGGGCCGCTGGCTATCAATATGAAGATATCGCTGGCACCGACTCCCGCAGCAAACTGCTGACCCTCGGCCCCGAGTGGCACAGCAAATTGCCCAGTGGCTGGCAGCGGGTGGTGTCGCTCAAGTGGCAGCGCGAGGAATACACACTCGGCGACGACTCGGGGCTCAGCACCTTGCTGATGCCCGGCGTGAGCTATTCGTACCTGAAAAGCGACAATCGCATCGACCCGCACAACGGCTATCGCCTGCAATTCGATACCAAGGTGGCCAAGGAAGGATTGGGTTCGGACACCAACCTGATCTATGGCACGGCGTTGGTTAAAGGCCTGACCACGGTCTTCGACAAACACCGCTTTCTCGGTCGGGTGCAGGTCGGCGGCAGCGCCACCAACGGTTACAAATCGGTGCCGCCGTCTCTGCGCTTCTTCGCCGGTGGCGATCAGAGCGTGCGCGGTTACGACTATCAGAGCCTGTCCCCGGAGAACTCCGAGGGCGACCGTATCGGTGGCCGCTACATGGTAGCCGGCAGCGTCGAGTATCAATACTCCATCGCCGAAAAGTGGCGGGTCGCAACCTTCATCGACCAGGGCAACTCCTTCAACACCCTCGAACTGCCGAACCTCAAGACCGGCGTCGGTATTGGCGTGCGTTGGGTTTCGCCGGTGGGGCCGATTCGCCTCGACCTGGCCCACGCGATGGACGACGACGGCGGGATTCGACTGCACTTTTCCATGGGGCCTGAGCTGTGAAGCGTGGTTTGAAAGTAACGCTGCTGGCGATCCCGGCGCTGCTGATGCTGGTCGTACTGGCGTTGATCACCGTGCTGGGCACGGCAACGGGCAGTCGCTGGGCGCTCGGGTTTGTGCCGGGTTTGACCGTGGAGAATTTCCAGGGCCGTTTGGGTGGACAGTGGAGCGCCGACCATCTGCTGTGGCAGCAGGACAACAGCCGGGTTGAGCTGAACCAGGCGATTTTCGCCTGGTCGCCGCTGTGCCTGACGCGCATGACGCTGTGCATAGAGCAATTGCAGGCCGAGCAGGTCAGCCTGCAATTTCCGCCGGGCGCGGAAGAGCACAGCAGCGGGCCGATCAGCCTTCCGGATTTGAAGTTGCCACTGGCCGTCGAGTTGGGTGACGTCAAAGTCGGCCGTCTGTTGTTCAATGGCAGCGAAGAACTCAAGGGCCTGCAACTGGTGGCGCACTGGACCGAAAAGGGTTTGCAGATCGACTCGGTGCACTTGCAGCGTGATGAACTGAGCCTGAACCTGTCCGGCTTGTTGCAACCGAGCGGCAACTGGCCGCTGACCGCCGAAGGCAAACTGACCTTGCCGGCGCCGGGCACCGAACCCTGGGCATTGGTGTTGAAGGTCGACGGCGATCTGCTGAAAACCCTGAAGCTGAAAGCCGACAGCAGCGGTTACCTCAACGGGCAGTTGACCGGCGAATTGCAGCCGCTGGTGGAAAACCTGCCGGCCAAATTGCGCATCACCGCTGACGGCTTCAAGGCCAGCGCCGATCTGCCGGACACCCTGCAACTCAATAACCTGGAACTCACCGGCGACGGCGATCTGAAAAACGGCTACCAGTTGCTCGGCAAAGCCACGTTGCCCGCAGAGCTTGGCCCGGTCGCGTTGTTGCTGCAAGGCAAGGTCGACGCCAAGGGCGCACAAATCGCCGGTCTCGACCTGACGGCCAACGACAAACAAAGCCTCAAGCTCACCGGGCAACTGGACTGGAGCAAAGGCCTGAGCGCTGATGCAAAAATCGACTGGCTGGATTTCCCCTGGCACCGCCTCTATCCGCTGATCGACGAGCCGCAAGTGGCACTGCGCAGCTTCAACGGCGAAGTCTCCTACACCGACGGCAACTACATCGGTAACTTCAAGGCTGCTTTGGACGGCCCGGCCGGGGCGTTCAGCCTGAACAGCCCGTTCAGCGGCGACCTGAGCCAAATCCATCTGCCGCAATTCAAGCTCGAAGCCGGGCAGGGCAAGGCCGAAGGGCACCTGAACCTGCAATTTGCCGACGGCATCGCCTGGGATACCGCGCTGGACCTCTCGGCGATCAACCCGGCGTACTGGCTTGCGGAGTTACCGGGTACGTTGGCTGGTCCGTTGCGCAGCAAAGGCGAGATGAAGAACGAAAGGCTCAGCCTGACCGCCGATCTGGATCTGAAAGGCAAACTGCGCGGGCAACCGGCGGTGTTGCAGGCCAAGGCCGATGGTGGCGGCGAGCAATGGAACCTCAGCGCGTTGCAGATTCGCCTCGGTGACAACAGCATCAATGGCCAAGGCAGCCTGCAACAGAAACTCGTCGGCCAGATCGACATCAAAATGCCGCGCCTGGCCCAACTCTGGCCGCAACTGCGCGGCCAGCTCAATGGTCGGGTCAATGTCGCCGGCACGCTCAAGGCACCGCAAGGCAAGCTCGCCCTGCAAGGCACGCAACTGGTCTTCGAAGACAACCGCCTGCAAAGCCTCAATCTGGATGCCACTCTCGACAGCGCCCAGCGGGCGAACATCGACCTCAAGGGCAGTGGCATCCAGACGGGTGACACGTCACTGGGCACGTTGACCGCCAGCGGCCAGGGCGACATCAAAAAACAGAAACTGACCCTCGACCTGCAAGGGCCGAAACTGAAACTGGCGCTCGGTCTCGACGGCACCCTGGATAAGGGCAACTGGCGCGGGCGTCTGGCCAGTGGCGATATCCAGGCCGGCGGTCAGGACTGGAAGCTGCAAAATCCAGCGAAGCTCGAACGGCTGGCGGACGGCAAAATCAACTTCGGCGCCCATTGCTGGATGTCCGGCCCGGCCAGCCTGTGTGGCGAAGACCAGCGCTTGATGCCGGAGCCGAAGCTGCGTTACCACCTCAAGCAGTTCCCGATCGACAGCCTGGCGCAATGGCTGCCGAAGGATTTCGCCTGGCAGGGCCGGCTCAACGCCGACCTGCAACTGGACTTGCCGGCCAGCGGCCCGAACGGCCAGATCAGTGTCGATGCCAGCGGCGGCACGTTGCGCATGAAGGAAAAGGATCAGTGGCTGGATTTCCCGTACCAGACCCTGAAACTCACCAGCAAACTCACGCCAAAACGCATCGACACCGACCTCAACTTCGTCGGCGGCAAGCTTGGTGAGCTGATGCTTCAGGCGCAGATCAACCCGTTGCCGAAGAACAAACCGCTGACCGGCTCATTCCGTCTCAACGGTCTGGATTTGTCGGTGGCACGGCCGTTTGTACCGATGGTCGAGAAACTCACCGGGCATTTGAACGGCAGCGGCACGCTGTCTGGCGGGTTGCTGGCGCCGCTGGTCAACGGCAACCTTGAGCTGCGCGACGGTGAAATCTCCGGGCCGGAACTGCCAATGGCGCTCCAGGCCCTGCAACTGCAAGCGGTGATTGCCGGTGAAACCGTGCAACTGAACGGCGGCTGGAAAAGCGGCAAGAGCGGGCAGGGCAGCCTCAATGGCAACATTGCCTGGGGTCAGGCGCTGATGGTTGATCTGGCGCTCAAGGGCTCGAAGTTGCCGGTCACCGTTGAACCCTACGCCGCGCTGGAAGTCGCGCCGGACCTGAAGATCTCCATGAAGGACGACAAACTGGCAATCGTCGGCAAGGTGCTGGTGCCCAAGGGTGAAATCACCGTGCGCGAACTACCGCCGTCGACGGTCAAGGTCTCCGATGACACGGTGATCGTCGGTCAGCAGACCGAAGAGGGCAAGCCGCCGATGGCCATGGCGATGGACATCGACGTGGTGGTCGGGGAAGACAAACTCAGCTTTGCCGGGTTTGGCCTGACCGCCAACCTGCAAGGGCATGTGCACATTGGTGACAACATGGACACGCGCGGCGAGCTGTGGCTCAACGACGGGCGTTATCGCGCCTACGGCCAGCGGCTGACGGTGCGCCGGGCGCGCCTGTTGTTTGCCGGTCCCATCGATCAGCCGTACCTCGACATTGAAGCGATCCGTCAAACCGACGACGTGATCGCCGGCATTCGCCTGAGCGGCAGTGCCGAACAGCCGACCACACAGATATTTTCCGAACCGGCGATGAGTCAGGAGCAGGCGTTGTCCTACCTGGTGCTGGGGCGTCCGCTGAGCACCACCGGTGAAGACAACAACATGCTCGCGCAAGCCGCCCTCGGCTTGGGTTTGATGGGTAGTTCCGGCGTGACCAGCGGGTTGGCCAAGGATTTGGGCATTCAGGACTTCCAGCTCGATACCCAAGGCAGCGGCAACACCACCAGCGTGGTCGCCAGCGGCAACATCTCCGAGAAACTCAGCCTGCGTTATGGCGTAGGCGTGTTCGAACCGGCCAACACCATCGCCTTGCGTTACAAACTGAGCAAAAAGGTCTACCTCGAAGCCGCCAGCGGCGTGGCCAGCTCGCTGGACATCTTCTACAAGCGGGATTTCTAGCCTCCCAAGATCTAAAGATCGTTCCCATGCTCCGCGTGGGAATGCAGCCCGGGACGCTCCGCGTCCCTTCCAGAGCCGAACGCAGAGCGTCCGTTGAAGCATTCCCACGCAGAGCGTGGGGACGATCGATCGTGAGCCATTTATCAGCCGAATACAAAGCATCCTAACTATTGCGTTGACATTGGCTGCCTAAGCAGTAATATCTCGACATACATTCACTGCCTAGGCAGCTAATCGGTGGTCAGATGAAACATTTCTCCTCATACGATTTCCATAATTGCCATCTCGGCCTCTTGCTCGGCCGCGCCGCATTGCTCAAGGACCGGATCATCGACACGCACATGGAACCCCACGGCATCACCGCCGCGCAGTTCAAAGTGCTGATCATCATGGCCCAGTTCGGCGTCGATACCCCGGCCGAGCTGTGCCGTCACCTGTCGCTGGACAGCGGTTCGATGACCCGCATGCTCGATCGTCTGGAACAGAAAGGTTTCCTCGCCCGCCAACGCTCCGAGGCGGACCGCCGTCAGGTGCAGTTGGTGCTGACCGAACAAGGTCAGCAGTTGACTGATCAGCTGCCGCAGATCGGCGCCGATGCCATGAATGAACTGGCCGGTGCCATCACCCCGGAAGAATTGAAAACCCTGGAACACATCCTGAAGAAAATCCTGGTAGCGGCGGGTGACTCGATCACCTTGCTGCGGGTAGGTGGCCATGAACAGTAAACGCCTGCGTACCGGATTGAGCCTGGTGCTGTTGGCCATGAGCGTCGCCGGTTGCGCCAGTTACAGTGGCTTGAACACTGAAGGCGTCAGCCTCGATGCGAAGAACCTCAAGGCCGGGCAGTCCCTCAATGGCGTGACCCTGTCGCCTGCCGCATGGCCGAAAAGCGACTGGTGGAAAAGCCTCGGCGACCCGCAGCTCGATGGCCTGATCCGCGAAGCCCTGCACGACAGCCCCGACATGCAAATCGCCGACGCCCGTGCTCACCAAGCCAGCGCTGCCGCGTATGCCGCCGACGCCGCGCGCATGCCGACCCTCGATGCCAACGCCGGTGTCAGCCGTTCGCGTCTGGCTCGCGATAAAGACCCGAGCGGGCAGGGTGGAACGTATTCCACCGTGCGTAATCTCGGTGCCAGCTTCAATTACACCTTCGACCTCTGGGGCGGGCAACGCGATGCCTGGGAGGCCGCATTGGGCCAGGCCCGTGCCGCCGAAGTCGATCAGCAGGCCGCACAACTGACCTTGTCTGCCGACGTCGCCCGCGCCTACAGCGATCTGGGGCAGGCGCACATCATCCATGACCTGGCCAGTGAAGACCTCAAACGCACCAGACAAATGCTCGACCTCAGCCAGCGTCGCCTGAGTTCGGGGATCGACAGTCAGTACCAGTTCCAGCAAACCGAAAGCCTTGAAGCCAGCGCCGAAGCCAGCCTGATCGATGCCGAGAAACGCCTGCAAAGCGCGAAAATCGCCTTGGCGGTGCTGCTGGGCAAAGGCCCGGATCGCGGTAACGAAATCGCCCGGCCGAAAGTCCTTCAGGCCAGTGCCGTGGCGTTGCCATCGGTGCTGCCAGCGGAGTTGCTCGGTCGTCGCCCGGACCTGGTGGCGGCACGCTGGCGGGTTGAAGCGGCAAGCAAAAACATCGCGGCGAGCAAGACCCGGTTCTACCCCAACCTCAACCTGAGCGCGGCGGCCGGTGTCGAGTCGTTGCTGGGGGATGCGATGTTCGGTTCCGCCAGTCGTTTCTTCAACATCGCCCCAACGATCTCGGTGCCGATTTTCGACGGCGGCCGCCTGCGTGCGGACCTCGATTCCCGCGACGCCGATTACGACCTCGCGGTGGCGCAGTACAACAAAAGCCTGGTGAAAGCCCTGGGCGATGTCAGCGACACCATCAACCAGTTGCACGATATCGGCCGGCAAATCGGTGCCCAGCAACACGCCACCGACATTGCCCAGGACTCTTACAACACCGTGGTCCAGCGCTACGGTTCCGGCATCGGGAATTACCTGGACGTGCTCAGCATCGAGCAGCAGTTGCTCCAGGCCCAGCGTCAGCTGGCCAACCTGAATGCCGAGCAGATCGACCTGTCGATCCAACTGATGCAGGCGCTGGGTGGCGGTTTTCAGGGCGAAACCCTGACCGCCGCCAACGCATCCCCAGCCACGCAGCACAACTAATTCAAGGTACTTGTCATGGCCACTGCAGATACAACCTCTGACGACACTCAAGACACGAGCAACCCGCGCAAGCGCAAAGTGATGCTGTTAGTCCTGACTATCCTGGTGATCCTCGCCGGAGCCGGCGTCTGGGGTTATCACCAATTCTTCGGTCGCTGGAGCGAAAGCACCGACGACGCCTACGTGAACGGCAACGTGGTGGAAATCACTCCGCTGGTCACCGGCACTGTGGTCAGCATCGGCGCCGACGATGGCGATCTGGTCCACGAAGGCCAGGTACTGGTCAACTTCGATCCGAACGACGCCGAAGTCGGTCTGCAAAGTGCCCAGGCCAACCTGGCCCGCACTGTGCGTCAGGTGCGCGGTTTGTACAGCAATGTCGACGGCATGAAAGCCCAGGTCAATGCGCAGCAGGCCGAAGTGCAAAAGGCCCAGGACAACTTCAATCGGCGGAAAAACCTTGCCGCCGGCGGGGCGATTTCCCAGGAAGAACTGTCCCATGCCCGTGATGACCTGACCTCGGCGCAGAACGCCCTGGCCAACGCCCAACAACAGCTCAAGACCACCAGCGCGCTGGTCGATGACACCGTGGTGTCGTCGCACCCGGACGTGATGTCCGCCGCTGCGCAATTGCGTCAGGCGTACCTGAACAACGCCCGCAGCACCTTGATCGCGCCGGTCACCGGTTATGTCGCCAAACGTACCGTGCAACTTGGTCAGCGTGTCCAGCCGGGTACCGCGCTGATGGCAGTGATTCCGCTGGACCAGCTGTGGATCGACGCCAACTTCAAGGAAACCCAACTGCGTGACATGCGCATCGGTCAGCCGGTGGACATCGAAGCCGATGTCTACGGCAGCGACGTCAAATACAGCGGCACCATCGATAGCCTCGGCGCCGGGACCGGCAGCGCGTTTGCCTTGCTGCCGGCGCAGAACGCCACCGGTAACTGGATCAAAATCGTGCAGCGGGTGCCGGTGCGGATTCACATTAATGCCGAAGAACTGGCCAAGCACCCGTTGCGGGTCGGCCTGTCGACTCAGGTCGAGGTGAACCTGCGCGACCAGAGCGGTCCGGTGCTGGCGCAACAGCCGCCGCAAAAGGCTTCGTTCAGCACCAGCATCTACGACCGTCAGTTGGCCGAAGCCGACGCGATGATCACCCAGTTGATCCACGACAACAGCGCCGCGGTCAGCAAAACCGCGCAACGCTGATTCGCCAATCCGTCAGCTGCGCCTGTAACGGGCGCAGCGCCATCCCCGCTTCAAAGGATTCGCGATGAGCAATAACGCCTCTTTCTCGCCACCCAGCCTTTTGCTCAGCACCATTGGCCTGTCGCTGGCGACCTTCATGCAAGTGCTCGACACCACCATCGCCAACGTGGCCTTGCCGACGATTTCCGGCAACCTGGGCGTGAGTTCGGAGCAGGGCACTTGGGTGATCACCTCGTTTGCCGTGAGCAACGCCATCGCGCTGCCGCTGACCGGTTGGCTCAGCCGGCGCTTTGGTGAGGTGAAGTTGTTTTTGTGGGCGACGATGCTGTTCGTGCTGGCGTCGTTCCTGTGCGGTATCTCGACCTCGATGCCGGAGCTGATCGGCTTTCGCGTGCTGCAAGGCCTGGTGGCCGGGCCGTTGTACCCGATGACCCAGACGCTGCTGATCGCGGTCTATCCCCCGGCGAGGCGCGGCATGGCCCTGGCGTTGTTGGCGATGGTCACGGTGGTGGCGCCGATTGCAGGTCCCATCCTCGGCGGCTGGATCACCGACAGCTACAGCTGGCCGTGGATCTTCTTTATCAACGTGCCGATCGGGGTTTTCGCGGTGATGGTAGTGCGCCAGCAGCTCAAGGCGCGTCCGGTGGTGACCAGTTACCAGCCGATGGATTACGTGGGTTTGATCACCTTGATCATTGGCGTCGGCGCGTTGCAGGTGATCCTCGACAAGGGCAATGACCTGGACTGGTTCGAGTCGAATTTCATCATTATCGGCGCGGCTATTTCAGTGATTGCGCTGGCGGTGTTCGTGATCTGGGAGATGACCGACAAACACCCGGTGGTCAACCTGCGGCTGTTCGCCCACCGCAATTTCCGCATCGGCACCATCGTTCTGGTGGGTGGTTACGCCGGGTTCTTTGGCATCAACCTGATCCTGCCGCAATGGCTGCAAACCCAGATGGGCTACACCGCCACCTGGGCCGGATTGGCAGTGGCGCCGATCGGCATCCTGCCGGTGGTGTTGTCGCCGTTTGTCGGCAAGTATGCGCACCGGTTCGACTTGCGGCTGCTGGCCGGTGGCGCGTTCCTCTGCATCGGTTTGAGTTGCTTCATGCGCGCAGGCTTTACCAACGAAGTGGACTTCCAGCACATCGCCCTGGTGCAGCTGTTCATGGGGATTGGCGTGGCGCTGTTCTTCATGCCGACCTTGAGCATTTTGATGTCGGACCTGCCGCCGAGTCAGATTGCCGACGGCGCAGGTCTGGCGACCTTCCTGCGGACCCTGGGCGGCAGTTTTGCGGCGTCGTTGACCACCTGGATCTGGATTCGCCGGGCCGATCAGCACCACGCGTATTTGAGTGAAAGCATCACCACCTATGAGCCGGCGACCCGGGAGGCGTTGAACACGCTGGGCGGGGCGGGCAACCCGGCCTATGCGCAGCTGGATCATGTGCTGACCAGTCAGGCGTACATGCTCTCCACCGTGGATTACTTCACGTTGCTGGGGTGGGCGTTCATGGGCTTGATTCTGCTGGTGTGGCTGGCGAAACCGCCGTTTGCGGCGAAGGCGGGGCCGGCTTCGGCTGGGCATTGACTCAGTGGCGCCTGTTAAAAGATCGCAGCCTCGCTCCGCTCGGCAGCTCCTACATTGACCGCGTTAGGCAATGCACCTGTAGGAGCTGTCGAGCGGAGCGAGGCTGCGATCTTTTGATCTTTGGCTTTTATGGCGTAACGAAATCAAACGGCGCCAACGCAAACCCTTGCTCATCCACCTGCAACGCCCATCCCTGACGGTCCCAATCCCCCAGCACAATGCGCTTGGCCGCCAGCTCGCCAATCTGCAACTTGTGGATGGCAGGGCGATGGGTATGGCCGTGGATCAGGGTTTTCACGCCGTATTGCTGCATGATCCGCGGAATCTCTTCCGGTGTGACATCGACAATGTCATTGGCCTTCATCCGCGTCTGTGCACGGCTTTCGCTGCGCAGCTTGCGCGCCAGTTTATGGCGGGTGCCCAAGGGCAGATGGCGCAGGATGAACAGGGTGATCGGGTTACGCAGGTAGCGCCGCAGCTTCATATACGCTTCGTCGCGGGTGCAGAGGCTGTCGCCGTGCATCAACAGCACCGGCTCGCCGTAAAACTGCACGACACTCGGATCTTTGAGCAAGGTACAGCCGGCTGCTTTGCAGAAGGCCTTGCCGAGCATGAAGTCGCGATTGCCGTGCATCAGAAAAATGGCCGTGCCGCTGTCGCTTAAGTTGCGCAGGGCCTGGCAGATGGAACGCTGGAACGGCGTCATGGCATCGTCGCCAATCCACGCCTCGAAAAAGTCGCCCAGAATGTACAACGCACTCGCCGAGCGGGCGCGTCCAGCGAGCAAATTCAGAAACGCCCGGGTAATGTCCGGGCGCTCCTCTTCCAGATGCAAGTCTGAAATCAGCAGTATCACTCAATGATCTCGGCTTTCTCGATGATCACGTCGTCTGCAGGTACGTCCTGGTGACCGGCCTTGGAAGTGGTGGCCACGCCTTTGATCTTGTCGACGACGTCGGTGCCTTCAACCACTTTACCGAACACTGCATAGCCCCAACCCTGAACGGTCTTGGCGCTGTGGTTCAGGAAGCTGTTGTCTGCAACGTTGATGAAGAACTGCGCGGAGGCCGAATGCGGCTCCATGGTGCGGGCCATGGCCACGCTGTACTTCTGGTTTGGCAGGCCGTTGTCGGCTTCGTTCTGGATGCTTGGGCGCTTGTCTTTCTTTTCTTTCATGCCTGGCTCGAAACCGCCGCCCTGGATCATGAAGTTACCGATGACGCGGTGGAAAACGGTGTTTTCGTAGTGACCGGCCTTGACGTATTCGATGAAGTTGGCAACGGTCAGCGGTGCCTTTTCAGCGTTCAGTTCCAGGACGATGTCGCCGAAGTTGGTAGACAGTTTGACTTGGGTCATGATGGGTACTCATTCTAGGAATTCGTGGGTTTTGGGGCGCTTTGACCCTCAACCGGTCCGGCCAGTGTCGGCCAAGGTGCGCAGTTTAGCGTGCCGGGCGTGAATTTCGAGGCTGTTTTTCATCGGCAGCCGATTAAATGCAACCGATTGCCGGCCTGCTCTGTCAGCCACTTGACAGCATCGGCTATGATAAGCCCCTTTGATTTATAACAGCCGCTTTGATTTGGCCAACTGGCCGCGCACTTGTACGTTCAAGGATCCTATGAGCAAGCCCACTGTCGACCCTACCTCGAATTCCAAGACCGGCCCTGCCGTGCCGGTCAATTTCCTGCGCCCGATCATCCAGGCGGACCTGGACTCGGGTAAGCACACGCAGATCGTTACTCGTTTCCCGCCTGAGCCCAATGGCTACCTGCACATCGGTCACGCCAAGTCGATCTGTGTGAACTTCGGCCTGGCCCAGGAATTCGGCGGCGTCACGCACCTGCGTTTCGACGACACCAACCCGGCCAAGGAAGACCAGGAATACATCGACGCGATCGAAAGCGACGTCAAATGGCTGGGCTTCGAATGGTCCGGTGAAGTGCGCTATGCCTCGCAGTATTTCGACCAGTTGCACGACTGGGCGGTAGAGCTGATCAAGGCCGGCAAGGCCTACGTCGACGACCTGACCCCTGAGCAGGCCAAGGAATATCGCGGCAGCCTGACCGAGCCGGGCAAGAACAGCCCGTTCCGCGACCGTTCGGTTGAAGAAAACCTCGACCTGTTTGCCCGCATGAAGGCCGGCGAGTTCAAGGACGGCGCACGCGTGCTGCGGGCCAAGATCGACATGGCTTCGCCGAACATGAACCTGCGCGACCCGATCATGTACCGCATTCGTCATGCCCATCACCACCAGACCGGTGACAAGTGGTGCATCTACCCGAACTATGACTTCACCCACGGTCAGTCGGACGCCATCGAAGGCATCACCCATTCGATCTGCACCCTGGAGTTCGAAAGCCACCGTCCGTTGTACGAGTGGTTCCTCGAAAACCTGCCAGTGCCGGCCAACCCGCGTCAGTACGAGTTCAGCCGTCTGAACCTGAACTACACCATCACCAGCAAGCGCAAGCTCAAGCAACTGGTCGATGAAAAGCACGTCAATGGCTGGGACGATCCGCGGATGTCCACGCTGTCGGGCTTCCGCCGCCGTGGCTACACGCCGAAATCGATCCGCAACTTCTGCGAAATGATCGGCACCAACCGTTCCGACGGCGTGGTGGATTTCGGCATGCTCGAATTCAGCATCCGTGACGACCTCGACCACAGCGCCCCGCGCGCCATGTGCGTGCTGCGTCCGCTGAAAGTCGTGATCACCAACTACCCGGAAGGTCAGGTCGAAAACCTCGAACTGGCGTGCCACCCGAAAGAAGACATGGGCGTGCGCGTGCTGCCGTTCGCCCGTGAGCTCTACATCGACCGTGAAGACTTCATGGAAGAGCCGCCAAAAGGCTACAAGCGCCTGGAGCCGAACGGCGAAGTGCGTCTGCGCGGCAGCTACGTGATCCGTGCCGACGAAGCGATCAAGGACGCCGATGGCAACATCGTCGAACTGCGTTGCTCGTACGACCCGGAAACCCTCGGCAAAAACCCTGAAGGCCGCAAGGTCAAAGGCGTGATCCACTGGGTGCCGGCCGCGGCCAGCGTCGAGTGCGAAGTGCGTCTGTACGATCGTCTGTTCCGTTCTCCGAACCCGGAGAAGGCCGAAGACAGCGCCAGTTTCCTGGACAACATCAACCCTGACTCACTGCAAGTCCTCACCGGTTGTCGTGCTGAACCCTCGTTGGGCAACGCACAGCCGGAAGACCGTTTCCAGTTCGAGCGCGAAGGTTACTTCGTCGCGGATATCAAGGACTCGAAACCGGGCGCTCCGGTATTCAACCGTACCGTGACCCTGCGTGATTCGTGGGGCCAGTGATCAAGTCTTAAGGAACCGTCGTGCTTACGATCTACAACACGCTCACCAAGAGCAAAGAAGTCTTCAAGCCGCTGGATGGCAACAATGTGCGCATGTACGTCTGCGGGATGACCGTATATGACTACTGCCACCTGGGCCATGGCCGCAGCATGGTCGCGTTCGACCTGGTGACCCGCTGGTTGCGGTTCAGTGGTTATGACCTGACCTACGTACGCAACATTACCGACATCGACGACAAAATCATCAATCGCGCCCGTGAAAATGGCGAGTCGTTCGAAGCGCTGACCGAGCGCATGATCGCGGCGATGCACGAAGACGAGTCGCGCCTGAACATCCTCAAGCCCGACATGGAACCGCGCGCCACCGGCCACATCGCCGGCATGCACGCGATGATCCAGACCCTGATCGACAAGGGCTACGCCTACGCACCGGGCAATGGCGACGTGTACTACCGCGTCGCCAAGTTCATGGGCTACGGCAAGCTGTCGCGCAAGAAAATCGAAGACCTGCGCATCGGCGCGCGGATCGAAGTCGACGAGTCGAAACAGGACCCGCTGGACTTCGTGCTGTGGAAAGGCGCCAAGCCGGGCGAGCCGAGCTGGCCATCGCCGTGGGGCGACGGTCGTCCGGGCTGGCACATCGAATGCTCGGTGATGTCCACCTGCTGCCTGGGCGAGACCTTCGACATTCATGGCGGCGGCAGCGACCTCGAGTTCCCGCACCACGAAAACGAAATCGCCCAGAGCGAAGCGGCCACCGGCAAGACCTACGCCAACGCGTGGATGCATTGCGGCATGATTCGCATCAATGGCGAGAAGATGTCCAAGTCGTTGAACAACTTCTTCACCATTCGCGACGTGCTCGACAAGTACCACCCGGAAGTCGTGCGTTACCTGCTGGTGTCGAGCCACTACCGCAGCGCGATCAACTATTCGGAAGACAACCTCAAGGACGCCAAGGGCGCACTTGAGCGTTTCTACCATGCGTTGAAAGGCCTGCCGAGCGTTGCACCTGCTGGCGGCGAAGCTTTTGTCGAGCGTTTCACTCAGGTGATGAACGACGACTTCGGCACGCCGGAAGCCTGTGCGGTGCTGTTCGAGATGGTCCGCGAGATTAACCGTCTGCGCGAGAGCGATCTGGATGCGGCGGCCGGTCTGGCGGCGCGTTTGAAAGAGCTGGCCAGTGTGCTGGGTGTGTTGCAGCTTGAAGCCGATGACTTCCTGCAGGCCGGCGCCGAAGGGCGGGTGGATGCGGCTGAAGTCGATGCGCTGATTCAGGCGCGGTTGACCGCTCGCGCGAACAAGGACTGGGCCGAATCCGACCGCATCCGCGACCAGCTCACCGCCATGGGCGTGGTGCTGGAAGACGGCAAGGGCGGCACGACCTGGCGTCTGGCTGACTGATGATGATCGTTCCCACGCTCTGCGTGGGAATGCCTCAACGGACGCTCCGCGTTCGGCTCTTGGGACGCAGAGCGTCCCGGGCTGCATTCCCACGCGGAGCGTGGGAACGATCAATCAGTCGCCTGTCTGGCGCAATCGCTTGTAAAGGGTATTGCGACTAACCCCCAACCGCCGCGCCAAGTGCGAAATATTCCCTCCAGCCGCCTGCAATTGCCGATTCAAAGCCTCGGCATCATTCAAATCAACGGCTATCGGCTCCGGCGTATCCACCGGCTCCATCTCCAGATCGACAAAAAAATCATCCGGCAAATGCTCAGGCTTGACGGGTTGTTCCTCGGCCATGGCCAACGCCACCTGCATCACGCTGCTGACCTGACGCAAATTCCCCGGCCACGGATGACGGCTGAACAGTTCCAGCACCTCAGGGCTCAACCCGGCCCATTGCGACGGTTCACGGTGTTGTTCCCACAAGCGCTTGAACAGCGCCTGCTTGTCACTGCGTTCCCTGAGCGGTGGCAGTTCCAGGGTCAAACCACCGATGCGGTAATACAAATCCTCACGAAACCGCCCCAACTGCACCTGCTCGCGCAACGAACGGTTGGTCGCCGAGATGATCCGGATGTCCACCGGGAACAACTCGCTGCTGCCCACTGGTTGCACGCAACGCTCCTGCAACACCCGCAGCAGCCGGGCCTGGGTCGGTAGCGGCATGTCGCCGATTTCATCGAGGAACAGGGTGCCTTTGTCAGCCTTGCGGATCAGCCCGATGCTGCCTTTCTGGTTGGCGCCGGTGAACGCGCCTTTCTCGTAGCCAAACAGCTCGGACTCCACCAGTTCGGCGGGGATCGCTGCACAGTTGACGGCAATGAACGGTTGTTTGCTGCGCGAGCTGGCGTGGTGCAGGGCTTTGACGAAGACTTCCTTGCCGACCCCGGTTTCCCCGTGGATCAACAATGGAATGTCCTTTTCCAGCAAGCGCTCGGCCTGGCGTACGGCTTTTTCCACGCGGCTGTCGCCAAAGTGCAGGGTGTTGAGGCTGATTGCGGCGGGTGCTGCCAGGGCGGGTTCAGTGCACTTTATTTCAGGGCTTTTCGTTTCAGTGCTCTTCGTTTCAGTGCTCTTTATTTCTGCAAACAACCGCGCCTGAATCGACGCCTGTTTCGGTCGTTTCAGCACGCACTGGAAACGGTTGCGTCCCGAGGCTTGCAGGGAAAATGGCAGGCCGTCCGGCTGATTCAGCAGCTCCATCAACGAGACTTTGAACAGGCTTTCGACGCTGACCCGCGACAGGCTGATGCCCAGCAGATTGTCGGCCCTGCGATTGGCCGACAACACCTGACCGCTCTCGTCGAAGATCAACAGCCCGGCCCATTGGCTGTCGAGGTTGTTCAGCCCGGTGTTGAAGGTCAGTTGGAAATGCTGGCCGTGGAACAGGTTGAGGATCAGCCGGTTCTCCACGGTCTGGCTCATCATCTTGACCATGCCCAGGGTGTGGGAGGGCGGCAAGTAGCTGTCGCTGGACACATCCAGCACCGCGATCACCTTGCGCTCGGCATCGAAAATCGGCGCGGCGGAACCGGTCATGAAGCGGTTGGCCTTGAGGAAATGTTCATCGTGCTCGATGTGCACGGCCTGCTCGCAGGCCAATGCGGTGCCGATCGCATTGGTCCCGCTGCAATGCTCCATCCAGCTGGCACCGGCGCTGAAACCGCGGGTCAGGCTCGGCTCGATGAAACGCTGGGTGCCCCACGACGTCAGCACCTGGCCGTGATTGTCGGCGAGCATGATCAGGCAATTGGAATTGCTGAGGATGTTCTCGTAATACGGCAGGACTTCCTGATGGGTGGTCTGCACCAGGGAATGCTGGCTCTCCAGCAATTGGGCGATGCCGTCTGCCGGCAGCTGATCGAACGCCGGAGCGCTCTGATGATCGAGCCCGAAGGCGCGGCAGCGGGACCAGGAGTCCTGGATGATGGCGTCGTGGGAGAGCTTTGATGCAGGTACGGCCATGGCGGTCGATCTCTGAGCAAGCTTTTATTGTTTTTATGGGTTTTGCATCACGTGAGGGCCACGCAAAAAACATCCGTAGAGTGTTGTTCACATTTGTTCATTGTCAATCGTTGAACTGTTCAATTGTTCATTCGTGGTTGTTCATTTCTGTTCAGCAACGAATGCGATTCTTGTCTTGTTTGAGGGGATTTCAAGCCAAATCAAGCGCTTGAAATTTCTGGCACGAATGTCGCTGTAGTGCTCCGGTCGCTTGACTCAAAAAATAAAAAAAGGCCGAGCCATGTCACTAATCCTGGAACACGTCAGCCGCACCATCGAAGGCCAGACCTGGATCGACGATGCGTGCCTTAATTTCGAACCCGGATCGTTCAACGTTTTGCTCGGTCGCACGCTGTCCGGCAAAACCAGCCTCATGCGCCTGATGGCCGGTCTGGACAAGCCCGACAGCGGCCGCATCCTGATGAACGGCGTCGACGTCACCCAACGCCCGGTGCGTTTGCGCAACGTGTCGATGGTCTATCAGCAGTTCATCAATTACCCGACCATGACGGTGTTCGAGAACATCGCCTCGCCGCTGCGTCAGGGCGGCGTTGCCAATGAGTTGATCCAGAGCAAAGTGCTGGAAACCGCGAAGATGCTGCGCATCGAGAAATTCCTCCAGCGCCATCCGTTGGAACTCTCCGGCGGCCAGCAACAGCGCACGGCCATGGCCCGGGCGCTGGTCAAGGACGCCGAGCTGATTCTGTTCGACGAGCCGCTGGTCAACCTCGACTACAAGCTGCGCGAAGAGCTGCGCCAGGAAATGCGCGAGCTGTTCAAGGCGCGCAATACCATCGCGATTTACGCCACCACCGAACCCAACGAAGCTCTGGCGCTGGGCGGCACCACGACGATTCTTCACGAAGGTCGGGTGGTTCAGAGCGGCAAGTCCTCCGAGGTGTATCACCAGCCGCAAACCGTGTTGGCGGCGGAGTTGTTTTCCGAGCCGCCGATCAACCTGATGCCGGGGCGCATTGCCGGCAACGAAGTCAGTTTCGCCAATTTCGTGCACTTCCCGTTGAACGTCGATCTGCGTCCGGTGGGCGAGGGCGAGTTCCGTTTCGGCGTGCGCCCCAGTCATATCTCGCTGGTGCCGAGCAACGACGACGATCTGGAACTGGCGGTGACCGTCGAGGTGGCCGAGATCAGCGGTTCGGAAACCTTCCTGCACGTGCGCAACGAGTATTTCCTGTTGGTGCTGCACTTGCCGGGGGTGCACGAATACGACGTCGATGCACCGATTCGCATCTATATCCCGACCCATAAACTGTTTGTGTTCGACATGCAGGGGCGGCTGGTCCAGGCGCCCGGTCGCCGTATTGCGAGGGTTGCCTGATGGCCGAAATCCGTTTGCAGAGCCTTGCCCACAGCTACACCCACACGCCTACCGGCCCCGAGGATTACGCGATCCGCGAGATGGACCACGTCTGGGAGCAGGGCGGCGCCTATGCGCTGCTCGGGCCTTCGGGGTGCGGCAAGTCGACCTTGCTCAACATCATTTCCGGGTTGCTCAGCCCATCCCAGGGCCAGGTGCTGTTCGACAGCAAAGTGGTCAACGAACTGACCCCGGAAAAGCGCAACATTGCCCAGGTTTTCCAGTTTCCGGTGGTCTACGACACCATGACGGTGTTCGACAACCTGGCTTTCCCGCTGCGCAATCAGGGCATGGTCGAAGCGAAAATTTACAGCAAGGTGCATGAAATCGCCGAGGTCCTCGACCTTCAGGCATTGCTGCACAAGAAGGCGCGCAACCTCACCGCCGATGAAAAACAAAAAGTCTCCATGGGCCGTGGATTGGTGCGCGATGACGTGTCGGCGATCCTCTTCGATGAACCGCTGACGGTGATCGACCCGCACCTGAAATGGAAACTGCGGCGCAAGCTCAAGCAGATCCACGAGCAGTTCAACATCACCATGGTCTACGTCACCCACGATCAGCTCGAAGCTTCGACCTTCGCCGACAAGATCGCGGTGATGTACGGCGGGCAGATCGTGCAGTTCGGTACGCCACGGGAATTGTTCGAACGGCCGAGCCACACCTTTGTGGGCTATTTCATCGGCAGTCCGGGGATGAACCTGATCGATGTCCAGCCGCAGGCAGGCGGTGTCGGTTTTGCCGGGACTCACTTGCCATTGTCCGACGCGATGCAGAAACGCATCGCCGACAGCGAATGGAAAACCCTGAAGGTCGGCATCCGTCCGGAGTTCGTCCATGTGTGGGAGGAGGCCTTTGATGACGCGTTGCGGGCGAAGGTCGTACACGTCGAGGACCTGGGCACCTACAAAATCATGACCCTGAACCTCGACGGCGTGCTGCTGAAAGTACGCCTGGCCGAGGACAAACCGGTGCCCGACGGCACGGCGTACATCAGTTTCCCGGGGCAATGGCTGATGGTCTACGCCGATGATTATTTGCTGGAAGCGAAAGCCATTAACGAGGTGCAGCCATGAACAAGGTGCAGAACAACAAGGCCTGGTGGCTGGTGTTGCCGGTGTTTCTGCTGGTGGCGTTCAGTGCGGTGATCCCGATGATGACCGTGGTCAACTACTCGGTGCAGGACATCTTCGACCAGTCCAGCCGCTACTTCGTCGGCGCCGACTGGTACAAACAGGTGCTGCTCGATCCACGGCTGCATGATTCGCTGCTGCGCCAGTTCATCTATTCCGGTTGCGTGTTGTTGATCGAAATTCCGTTGGGCATCGCCATCGCCCTGACCATGCCGATCAAGGGCCGCTGGTCGTCGCTGGTGCTGATTATCCTGGCGATTCCGCTGCTGATCCCATGGAACGTGGTCGGCACCATCTGGCAGATTTTCGGCCGGGCCGACATCGGCTTGCTCGGGTCCAGTCTCAATGCCATGGGCGTCAGCTACAACTACGCGGCTAACACCATGGACGCCTGGGTCACGGTGTTGGTGATGGACGTCTGGCACTGGACGTCGCTGGTGGCGTTGTTGTGTTTCTCCGGGCTGCGGGCAATTCCGGATGTGTATTACCAGGCGGCGCGGATCGATCGGGCGTCGGCCTGGGCGGTGTTCCGGCACATCCAGTTGCCCAAGCTTAAGAGTGTGCTGCTGATCGCGGTGATGCTGCGGTTCATGGACAGTTTCATGATCTACACCGAGCCGTTCGTGCTGACCGGTGGCGGTCCGGGCAATGCCACGACCTTCCTGAGTCAGACCTTGACCCAAATGGCCGTAGGGCAATTCGACCTCGGCCCGGCGGCGGCGTTCTCGCTGGTGTACTTCCTGATCATCCTGTTGGTGTCGTGGCTGTTCTACACCGCCATGACTCACTCTGACGCCAATCGGTGAGGCCCGCCATGAGCAAGAGAAAGCTTATCCCGCTGCTGGTCTACATCCTGTTCCTGCTGGTGCCGATCTACTGGCTGCTGAACATGTCCTTCAAGAGCAACACTGAAATCCTCGGTGGCCTGACGCTGTTTCCCCAGGATTTCACCTTCGCCAACTACAAGGTGATCTTCACCGACCCGAGCTGGTACACCGGTTACCTCAACTCGGCGTACTACGTCAGCATGAACACGATCATTTCCCTGATCGTGGCGCTGCCGGCGGCCTATGCGTTTTCGCGTTACCGCTTTCTCGGCGACAAGCACCTGTTCTTCTGGCTGCTGACCAACCGTATGGCACCGCCGGCGGTATTCCTGCTGCCGTTCTTCCAGCTGTATTCCTCGATCGGGCTGTTCGACACGCACATCGCGGTGGCGTTGGCTCACTGTCTGTTTAACGTGCCGCTGGCGGTGTGGATTCTTGAGGGCTTCATGTCCGGCGTTCCCAAGGAAATCGACGAAACCGCCTACATCGATGGCTACAGCTTTCCCAAGTTCTTCGTGAAGATTTTCGTTCCGCTGATCGGCTCCGGGATCGGCGTCACGGCGTTCTTCTGCTTCATGTTTTCCTGGGTCGAACTGTTGCTGGCGCGAACCCTGACTTCAGTGAACGCCAAACCCATCGCCGCGGTGATGACCCGCACGGTCTCGGCGTCCGGCATTGATTGGGGCGTGCTGGCAGCGGCGGGGGTGTTGACCATCCTGCCGGGCATGCTGGTGATCTGGTTTGTTCGCAACCATGTGGCCAAGGGCTTTGCCCTGGGCCGGGTATGAGGAACTGATGATGGAATGGATGAGCTGGACCAGCCCGACGGCGGCGTTCTTCGGCGTCATTGCCTTGATCCTGGTGGGCATGACGACCTGGGAGTTGCGTTCGCCAAGCATTCTTCGAAAAGGTTTTCTGCCGATTACCACCACCCGTGGCGATCGGTTGTTTATCGGTCTTCTCGGCAGCGCCTACCTGCATTTGCTGGTAATCGGCGTCACCGACTGGAGCATCTGGATAGCGTTCGCGTTGTCCCTGGTGTGGCTGTTGGCTGTGATGCGTTGGGGCTAGTCGAATCGCTCGGCAATGTTGCTCCGAAACCCATAAAGGAGGTCTTATGTTCGATAAAAACAATAAGCTGCGACATAGCATTTCACTGGCAGCCATGCTGGCACTCAGCGGATTGAGCGCATCGGCCTGGGCTGATGCCTACGAAGACGCTGCGAAAAAGTGGATCGGCGGCGAATTCAAACCGTCCACCCTGACGGCCGATCAGCAACTCGCGGAGTTGAAGTGGTTCATCAAGGCGGCCGAGCCGTTTCGCGGGATGGACATCAAGGTTGTCTCGGAAACCCTGACCACCCATGAATACGAGTCCAAGGTGCTGGCCAAGGCCTTCACCGAGATCACCGGGATCAAAGTCACCCACGACCTGCTGCAAGAAGGCGATGTGGTGGAAAAGCTGCAGACCGTGATGCAGTCGGACAAGAGCATCTATGACGGCTGGGTCAACGACTCGGACCTGATCGGTACGCACTTTCGCTACGGCAAGACCGAGGCGATCACTGACCTGATGGCCAATGAAGGTAAAAACTTCACCTCGCCAACCCTCGACATCAAGGACTTCATCGGCACCTCATTCACCACCGCGCCCGATGGCAAGCTCTATCAATTGCCCGATCAACAGTTCGCCAACCTCTACTGGTTCCGCGCCGACTGGTTCGAGCGCCCGGAGCTGAAAGCCAAGTTCAAGGAAAAGTATGGCTATGAACTGGGCGTGCCGGTGAACTGGTCTGCCTATGAAGACATCGCCAAATTCTTCAGCGAAGACGTCAAGGAAATCGACGGCAAGCGGGTCTACGGGCACATGGACTACGGCAAGAAAGACCCGTCCCTGGGCTGGCGCTTTACCGATGCCTGGTTCTCCATGGCCGGCGGCGGTGACAAGGGCTTGCCCAACGGTTTGCCGGTGGATGAGTGGGGCATTCGTGTCGAAGACTGCCATCCGGTCGGCTCCAGCGTGACCCGCGGAGGCGATACCAACGGCCCGGCAGCGGTTTTTGCCACCACCAAATACGTCGACTGGCTGAAGAAGTACGCGCCACCGGAAGCGGCGGGCATGACCTTCTCCGAATCCGGCCCGGTGCCGTCCCAGGGCAACATCGCCCAGCAAATTTTCTGGTACACCGCGTTCACCGCCGACATGACCAAACCGGGCCTGCCGGTGGTGAACGCCGACGGTACGCCGAAGTGGCGCATGGCGCCGTCGCCGAGAGGGCCGTACTGGGAAGAGGGGATGAAGCTTGGGTATCAGGACGTGGGTTCCTGGACATTCATGAAGTCCACGCCTGAGAAACAGAAGCTCGCGGCCTGGCTGTACGCGCAGTTCGTGACCTCGAAAACCGTGTCACTGAAGAAAACCATCGTCGGCCTGACGCCGATCCGCGAGTCGGACATCAACTCTCAAGCCATGACCGACCTGGCGCCGAAGCTGGGTGGCCTGGTCGAGTTCTATCGCAGCCCGGCGCGGGTGCAATGGACACCGACCGGCACCAACGTGCCGGACTATCCACGTCTGGCGCAGTTGTGGTGGAGCCACATCGCCGAAGCCGCCAGCGGCGAGAAAACTCCGCAACAGGCGCTCGATGGTCTGGCCAAGGATCAGGACGCGATCATGACCCGTCTGGAGCGCTCCAAGGCCCAGGCCACTTGCGCGCCGAAAATGAACCCGGAACGCGACGCACAATACTGGTTCGACCAACCGGGCGCACCGAAGCCGAAACTGGCCAACGAGAAGCCCAAGGGCGAAACCGTGAGCTACAACGAACTGCTGAAATCGTGGGCGGATGCGCGTAAGTAATCGTCTGTAATATGAAACGCGAACGGCACCGAAAGGTGCCGTTTTACTTTGTGCCTGTTCCTCCGCTATCGCGGGCTTGCCCGCGATATAGGCCGGACCCACCGGTAAACCTTTCCCACTGCACTGTGTGGAATGGGCAGCTCCAGCCCTGCGGATCGACGTTATCCAAAACCCGGGATCTAAAGTCCGATCACTGAGTTATAGGAAAACATATCTATGCGTACATCAATATTTCTGAGGGAAACAACTTACACACCTTTAGGAAGCATCTCTCACTAAATTAAAGCATGCCCTTCAGTCATTGTAAGAATGCTCTGTTTTTTTTATGCACCATTTCCCACTCACTTTAATCGGGCTAACATCCAGTTATAGATAGCACTTATCGCACGCCAGCAACTCAACCAATTTGTTATGTGCAACTGAATTTCCACACATCAAAACCAAGCTCATGCCGATTCTGGAAGCATGAGACAACAGCCTCGACAACGCCCCTAACCATCAACAATGGAACCCTATGAAAAACATTGTACTGATAGGCGGACATGACGAAACCTTCATGCATTTCGAAGGTTTAGGTTTTAACTTCATCGTCCTGCAACTTCCTGATTCACTGGGCAAAAACCTTGCCGCGCTTACCAACAATATTCATCTCGTCAACGATTTTTCCGAAATCACTATATTCGAAGAGCTGGATAAAATACTAAAAACTCAATCTGTCGATTACATTTTTTCCTTCACGGAGGATGGACTGCTACCCGCCGCACGTGCCAGTCGACATTACGCCATCCCAGGCATCGATTACGAAACCTGCGAAATATGCATCTGCAAACCTTTGATGCGATCCAGGCTGGAACATACTGAGTTCGCCGTAGCCAGCAAGGTCTGTAAAACCAGAAGGGACGTCGAAGCGTTTTTCAACGGCTATCCAAACGGAATGGTCTTAAAAGACCCAACGGGCTCTGGTAGCGAAAACGTCTTCATCATCAAAGACTCTGCGTCCCTGCTTGATACGCTGGAGAGACTCAATCAGGAAGATTTCGTCATGTTGGCGGAAGAGTTTTTGAGCGGACGGGAGGTTAGTGTCGAAACACTGACCATCGACTCACAACACCGAGTCCTCGCCGTCACGAATAAAAAACTATACAAAACATCGCTCGCAGAAGAGCAGCACATCATCTCGCCGGACAATCTCGATAGCGACACACTTAACGAATTGAGCTGTTATTGCGAGCGCCTGCTGACCGCAATCAATCACACACATGGCCCTTGCCATATTGAACTAACAATGGCGAATGGGGATTTCCATCTAATAGAGATCAACAACCGCGTCGGTGGCGATTACATAGGTTTGTTGGTTGAACTCACAACAGGCGTTGATCTTTTTAGAGAAACACTACGTCTTCATAGCCATGAAGCCGAATCAGACACTACCGAGACTCAATTGACACGCTACCAATTCGCGGGCTCTCATCTTTTTTATCAACCACTGAACCCGGACCTGATCAGGGGTTACATGCAAGAAGTGGACATCATCAGGCTAGTAATGGGTGAAGCCATTCCCCCGTTGGGTAGACCGCACATCAACGATGACAAAATCGGACTGGTGGTCATTGCCAGCAATGATCGCGAAAAATTCTATACCGCCATTGATCACCTGAACAGACTAAGTTCCGAAAGTTAATTGCCAGCAACAGGAGTAGGACGATATGGAAGTTATCTCTAGAAGCGACATCGCTCCCCTCAATAGCGTAATAGTGAATGACGCCTTACACGACTTGGGTATTGTAAAAATACTCTCCCAACATCCCGCGCTGGCCCAGTTCATTCCGTCCAAAAGCGAGCTGGCCCTTAGCTGGGTCAGGCTCGAAAAGGACCAGGAATTGTCGGTTCACCAACACCCCGAGGCGAGCCTGATCCTGATTTGTGACGGATCAGGAAAAACCCTTGGCGATACAGAACGAGATATCGAAGCAGGCGATATGGTGCTGGTACCGCCTCACTCGCTGCACGGTTTTAAAGGCACCAATGATGGTTTCTGGGCACTCTCCATTCAGTTCAATGGTAAGGCCTTGTACGAGGACACCCTCCAACCGAATGTTGTCTTCAAGGATCAAGAAACAGTCAATGCCAATCCTGCGGATGTGCTGTTAAAAGATAACGAAGGTTACCTGGAGAGCTTCAGGCACAGTCGGCTGCTTTCGCTGATCAATTCACCGTCGATCAATCAGCCCGAAGTACGCGAAAGGCTTCTCGATTGCCTACAGACCTGGTCAGACATGTTTCAGGACCTGCTGCATATACGTGTGGCAATGACGCTTGATCCTGCACACAAGAAAATCGCGTTTGAACACTTGGTTGAGGAACTGGGACACAACAACAATCTACGCAATCAGCGCCATACCAATCACTCGCCCATATGGGATGCGGCCTTCCTGTCCACGATGGAATGGTTCAGGAATCAGATGCTTTACAAAAACGATATGGTCAAGACGTTGTTGATGCACATTGTGCTGGAAGGCAGCGGAGAAATTTTCCATAGCGAAGCGTCCCATGTATTCGCCGGCATGCCGCACTTCCAGGAACACGGTGAAGATGATGGCAGCCACGTCAGCATGGGAATAGAACTGCTGAGCCAGGCATCGCCCAAGGAAATCGAAGTACTGCGTGAAGCCCTGAGCGAAGGTTGGGGCATGATCACGCTGCTTTGTGATCGGTTCGCCGACATCGCCTGCGCTAATCACCCGCAACGTGCAACGGGCACCTGCACCAAAACCAAACTGGCATACAACTGACCCCCATGAAGATTGCAGAATTCCTGAGCACAATTTTATGGTTTCAGACCCCTGACCCCGGACGCCATCGAGGTGCGCGCTGCGTTCACGCGTCCCGCTGGCAGCGCTGGCGTGGCGCCGCGATACAGGATGCGGGGAAAGAAGCGGGGGAGGAAAGGCTTCACTTCAGGATTTTTGCAGCCCTCAGAAAAGATATCGTATTGGCGTTAGTGGCCATCGGTGTGCATACCGCGGCGGCATTTGTTTCCGCCATAACCCTCAAGTCATTACTGGCGCAGCTCA
Organism: Pseudomonas sp. GM18; assembly: GCF_000282195.1. GTDB lineage: Bacteria > Pseudomonadota > Gammaproteobacteria > Pseudomonadales > Pseudomonadaceae > Aquipseudomonas. The sequence goes on along the minus strand of NZ_AKJT01000094.1, from coordinate 43,219 downwards.
TACAGGGCGACTCGGCAATCATGTCGAACGTAGCACTCGGTGCCACCTGTATGGCGCTGACCTACTGCGCCTGGCTGGCGCTCAACCACACGTTTTTTCTGGCTGAACTGGTGGGTGTTGGCGGTCGCTCCTATGTGGAACAACGCCTTCTGCTCAAAAAGAACAATGCATTGGGTGGCTGGTCTCCACTCAACCTCACCACGCTGTTTGACCGCGAAGCGGCACGTGTCGAATCTTCATGGTCGGGGCTTATAACAATCTCGCTGGCACTCGCCACAGTCATCTTTACCTCAACATTCTTCTTCTTTGCTCTGGGCGTCAGTGCCTTGGCCGCGTTGGCGGTTATTGCCGTCAGTTCACTGGCCGTGTACTGGATGGCTCAACGACTGAGCATGACCTACGCACAACTGTCGCTGAACGCCACGCAACGTATCGAGATAGGCGCGTTCGCCACAAAAAATCGACGTCAGGCCTGGCTTAAGAACTGGAAGGCCACGCTGATAAGTGACTACACAGATAAACGAAACCTTGAAGCAGCGTCGCTGAAACAAGCAGCCCGCCTGGTGGCGGCGATCAGCTTGATCTCGACGATGACGCCCATTGTGGCGTTGCTGAGTGCGGCATCATTGCAGCTTGTCTATCTGGGTCACATCGATGCGCCAGGAGTGTTGGCGGCCATCGCATTGATTGGCGGGTTGAGATCCGTCGCCAATAACATTCCGGATATTGTGCAAAGCATCTCTCAAGGATTTGTCGGGCACAAAAACATCGAATACTTCCTTTGCGCCGGTCACGCCGACTCATTGCCCCTCGAACCGGTACCGCTGCCCACCACTCATGCCAGACATATTGCGATCGTGGGAGCCGCAGGCAGCGGCAAGACCTCCGTGCTACGAACACGGGCGCAATGTCTTGACGACGTTGACGGCCGCGCAATTTTCATTCCGGACGAGCCGTGGATATTTGCCGGTGGGCTTCGCGAGAACCTGAGTCTTTACCGCAGAGATTTTTCAGGCGACGAGGCCTGCCGCGCGCTCGCTCTCTCTCGCTTGCCCGAGCACTTTTGCGTCGATTACCTGGGTGAACTCACCCATGGCGCAGAGGCCAACTGGGATGTTTCCAGAGGTCAGGGAAAGCGCCTTGAGTTGGCCAGAGCTTTGGTCGCACAACCGCAGTGGATATTCATTGACCAACCTACTTCAGGTCTGGACGAAGACCTCGCAGCGGGCCTGCTTGTTTCACTTCTGCAAGGTCCATGGCGCGATACCAACGTCATTTTCGTAACGGACAAGCAGGAAGAGAAAGCGGCCGCGCATGAGATCTGGACAGTGGCGGACGGCAGCATTGCGCACGTGAAAACCCATCAACTTGCAGCGCATTCCGGACTCGCTGAGACCTGTACCGAAAACCTCACCCCGGACTTTCCGACAGACGAAGCAGAGCCTCACTCTGTACCCGAGCCATCACAACCTACTGCGACACGTTCAAGGTCGATCACAAGAAGCCTTCTGGATTTCGGCCTATGGAAAATCACGTTGATAGCCCTCGTGCTATTCGCCCTTAAAGAGGTGTTTACCATTGCGGGTGATTACATTATTGCCAGCGGTTACCTGACGACACATTTGCAGCTGTCCTTGATCGGGCTGGCCAGTGTTTTAGTAGTGAGTGCGGTCCTGTCGATTTTCGGGGCGCTGATTACCGTCAGGAAAAGTATTGATGTGGCCTCAACCCAATGCATTCATTACTTTTCGAATTTGATGAATCCAGGCCTGGACCATACTCTGGCTCAAGAAGTTAATCGTGACAGCCACAACAAACTGACCTGGGATCAGCGTCGCGTCGACGAGGTTCTGCCGGTATTGCTGCTGGAAACGGTTGGCGCGGCAACCTTGCTGTCGATAACAATCGGCTACGTCATGCTGAACAACCTCTATGTACTGCCGCCGTTCATTGTCATCGGTCTTTGCTACTGGTATGGAGCAAGACAATCCGGTGAGTTATTGCAGCGATCCAATACCAGGGAAATCGACGCCACTTCCACATTGTTTTCACGTGTTCAGGCACTGAATTGGGCGGGGGGGCGATTTGATAATGCACATGACAACTCGATGATTCTGGATTGGTTGTCACCCAGCCTGGCCACTCGGGCATTTGCCTCGCTGGACAATGCAGCAACACGTCGCCGGTATAGCTACAAGCTGGATTTGATGGGCGTGTTTTTCCTGTCAGCCATCGTTGCTTCAACGATTTACTTCCATGCAACGGGTACGGTCAGCATGGCGAACGTTTTGGCAGTTAGTCTCTCCTACAGCCTGATTGCGATTTTTGCACGACTCGGCAGATGCCTCGTTGAACTCCGGCAAGTCCTGGACAGTGCTGATCGCCTGGTGGGTGCTGGCCTTCAGTCGCGGACTTCGCCGGTGCAAACAAAGATCGATTTGAATGCCCCGTTGGTGTCCTTTTCCGATGTCACATTCATTAACCCGAACAGCGGCTCAACGGTGCTCGAACAGTTCAATCAATCGTTCCATGAGAATGAAGTCGTAGTGATCATGGGTGCCAGTGGCGTCGGCAAATCCACGTTTGCCGACCTCGTAGTGGGCAGTTTGGCCCCAAGCCAAGGGCAGATATCCACACTGGGTGATACCGATGGGTATCTGGCGCGTCAGCATGCGGAAGAGGTCCAGCTACTGACCTCCAATCCCGTGTTTAAACCAGGTTCATTGGCGCTGCATTTCAACAATCCGTCACTGGAAGAACTCAATCAACGCGCGGCTTATCTCGGGCTCTCGGATATTGTCGAGCAATTGCAGGATGGCTTTAATCAACACATCCCCTGGAATGGTGAAATAAGCCTGAGCAAATCAGAACTGCAACGACTGGCATTGCTTGACCTGACCCTCAACACTCCAGCGATCGTCATCCTTGATGAAGCGACTTCAGAGCTGAACAGCGCGGATGAAGTTCAATTGATGCACAAGCTCATTTCCGCTCTGCCGAATACGCTGTTCTTCATCATTACTCACAACCCCGAGCTTTGCGCACTTGGCAGCAGAAACTTCAATTTCAATCACGAAAAGCGGCTGGTTGAAAAAACGGCATAAAAGCCCCCCGAATAAATCTCCAAGAATGGTTATACAAGGATCGTAAACATGGAGTTACACGCGCAACGAGATGCGTTTTGTATCAGCTATGGTGTCTCTCGCCCACAACTACCCCTGTGTGGAATAGCCCATTGGGAAGCAACACTCAAAGGAACGGTGGTTCAACACAGCGCCCTGCATGAGGAACAGGCTTATGTAGCCCCGGGTTTTTTTTATCTACCGGTTTCCGAACGCCCCGATCCGCATCACCTGAACTCGCTTGCACAAGAGGCACACACGGCCGATTGGCTGTTAGTACCCTCCATGGAGAAATCGACAGATTCGATGCGGCTGCAATATGAACAAAAAATTATCCCGGTGCCCTTCATGCAAGTCGCCTACTTGCAGGTTGAGGGAACCCTGGATGAGTGTTTGCTCACGTCCATGGGCAGGAAACACTACAAAGAGATGATGCGCCTGACGCGCCGGGCCGAGGATATCTGTCATACGCAGGTATACCGTCTTGACGAATTGTCCGAGAACAGCGAGGTGCTGGCGGCGTTTTCACTTCTTCAATCCTTCAATGTGGATAAATACCAGCACGTCAAAAACCTCTATCCGCTGGAGGCAATGCAGGCACTGGCACGGTCGACGGAAGGTTCAAAGTACTACATCAAAATTAACTACGACAAAACGACCGATGCACCGGTCTACGGCTCGCTCAGTTACGCCGATGAACAACGTGGGGTTTTCTCACAACTGGTTCAGGGTCAAGACCGACGCCGGGTTCCGACGGGGCTGAACCTGTACGTCAGCGATTACTACCAACTGTACAAAGTAGCGGAGTCACTGGGCTTCAAGAGCAACTGCCTGGGACGGGGAGCAATCGATATGAAGATACGGATGGGCGCCAACCGGGTGTTGGAACTGGAGAACTGGCTGATTCCGATCCGAACGAGCAACCCGCATCAGATGCATGAATTTTCAAATGCGAGAGACAGCTAATAAGGAGTTTTTAATGTCATTTTTCGATATCAACAAGCAACTTTACAGTGTTCACAGGATAGAGAGCGGCGTCTCTGTACTGGATTACTCAACGTCGACCTTTGACCTAGCAGGAACACTTCAGAAAACCTTGGCCAGTCGCTACAACCTCAAAGCCGACTTTGCGCTGAACAAAATACATGAATGCCTGAGCCGGGAAGAAGTCGACAAGCATCTGGAGGACTCCGGCCATTGGCACGACCCTCTGCAAACACTCGGGACGCCGATGATCGAGGCGTATTACAAGTTTGTTCATTGGCTCAGCGACCATCTGGGGTTTGATTTCGTATTCGAACACAACCCATTGGTCCGCTATCACATCCCCGCCAAACTGGATGATCGATACAGGTTGCCGGATGGCGAACTTTTCACCCATCACTCGGACACGCTGCTGGGCGATTATTTTCAACAAATCAACATGTGGCTGCCATTTTGTGACGTGAAGAATACCGGCGCGCTCAGCGTTTGCTCGAAAACTGCCAGTATCAACACCCTTAAAGCCTTCGCCCGAGAGCAGGGTTATACCTATGACGAATACAAAGAAAGTCGGGGCGCTTTTTTTGACTATGCAAAGCAACGTCCGCAACTGATGGCCGACCTGCGCACTGACGCCATGCCAACCAACCTTCGTTACGGTCAATGCTTGATGTTTGACCCCCGGATTCTGCATGGGACCGCAGAAAACATGGAAAACATGACGCGAGTCAGCATGGACTTCAGGATCGTCCCGGTGGACGACTACGAATCCATCATCAAAGAACTCGAACGTCAAGGTAGACGCCCCAATAGCTATGAAGGTGAAGGCTTAATCAAGGGTGAGTTCTACAACGCGCTGACCGCGCGAGAAATCATAAAAAATTAACGTCCCACTTCGTCCTAAAACATCATAAGAATATCAATCAGGGAATAGATTATGACCACGGCTCTCGCTTGGCTGGACGGCGAATATCTCCAGTATGACCAGATGAACTTGTCGCCCGTCACACACTCGCTGTCCTATGCCTCCTCAGTCTACGAAGGCATGCGCAGCTATGGCGGTAAGGTATTCAAGTGTGAGGAGCATTTACAACGATTACAACAGTCAGCCCGTTTGTTCAAACATGACCTGCATTACACAAACGCATCGCTGACTGAGGCGTGCAATGAACTGCTCAAGCGCAACGAGCTGCAAGACGCGTACATTAAAATAATCGTGTTTTATGACGAAGCCGACGTCAGTTTCATGGGGCGAGGTTGCCATAGCAAAGTGGTGATATTCGTCCTGCCATTTGCTCCGAAGGCAGCGACCACACCTTATAGGCTCACGACCGCCAGTTGGAGACGCGCGCCGACCGATTGCCATCCGTATCAAGCCAAAACCTCGTCCACCTATGCGATCAGTTTTTTGAGCTTCCGTGATAAGGATGAGGCGTTTGACGACGTGCTGTTTCTCTCGACCAGCGATACGGTCTGCGAGTCCAGTGGTTCCAATATCTTTTTTGTAAAGGGCAGCCAACTCGTTACACCGACGACCGAAATGGCACTGGCGGGCATCACCCGCCATGTCATTATCGACGAGCTAGCCCCGGCGCTGGATCTGCAAGTGATACAGCGTGACATTTCAAGCTCGGAACTGGGCCAGTTTGATGGCGCCTTCTTATGTGGCACAGCAATGGAGATCACCGAAGTCAGCGGCATTGACGGTGTGCATTATGAAAGGAACCAGTGGGTCGAGTTGTTGATAACGCAATATCGAAAGAGCGTGATGCACACACGGTCCTAACCGGCGGGGGAATATGCTTCCCCGCCGGTTTACCGGCCGATCAGGTTCGTGGCGAAATCGCTGGCCAAAGATCGCAGCCTGCGGCAGCTCCTACATTGCATTTTCGTTTTTGGGGAAAATCAGTCTGAACACGGTCATCGTACCGGGCAGGCTTTCAACCTCGGCCACTCCCTGATGCAAACTCATGATCGAACGCACGATGGCCAGGCCCAGTCCGGTGCTGCCTTGTGAGCGGGAGCGGCTGCTGTCGACCCGGTAAAAGCGGTCGAACAGGTGCGGCAGATGCTGCGCTTCGATGCCTGCGCCGGGGTTGCTGACTTCCAGTGCAACCTGAGTCGGCTCTTGCTCAATGTGCAGCGAAACCGTTTGCCCGGCCGGGCAGTGGCGCAGGGCGTTGGACAGCAGGTTCGAGATCGCCCGTTGAATCATCAGGCGGTCGCCCAGTACCCGTGCGCTGCCGGTCACGCTCAGACTGATGCGCTTGTCTTGCGCCGACAAGGAAAACAGGTCGGCCACTTTCTCGGCTTCTTCTTCCAGGGCGACTGATTCGAAGGACGTGAGCGCTGCCGGGTTGCTGGCCTGCGCCAGAAACAGCATGTCCGAGACAATCCGCGCGACGCGCTCCAGCTCTTCGGTGCAGGACACCAAGACGTTTTTATACGCCTCGGCCGTGCGTTCCCGGGACAGCGTGACCTGTGCCTTGCCCATCAAATTGTTGATCGGCGTGCGCAGTTCATGGGCCAGGTCATCGGAGAACTGCGACAACTGCTGCACACCATTGTCGAGGCGATCCAGCATGAAGTTGATCCCCCGGGCCAGTTCACTGAGTTCCTGGGGCATGTCGAGCACCGACAACCGATGGCCGAGGTCTTGCGTCGAGACCATCGCCGCCACTTTGCGAAACTCGCGCAACGGCATCAGCCCCCGCTGTACGGCGGCCCAGGCACTGAGGCCGATGAAGATCAGCAGCAATGGCAAAGCAATCAGCGTCGAGCGCAGATAGGCGCTGAGCAACGCCTGATTGTGGGCATCGTCCATCGACAGCAGCACCGGGACGCGGGTGCCGTCCTTGATGCGGACCAACCGAGAGGCCGTCAGGTAGTGCTTGCCTTGATCGTCGGTACCGTCGGAGAACGCCAATGGTTCGTCGGCAGCCAGCACTGCCTTGCGTTCAAGGCGCGGGTCGGCCATGCCGGAGCCGGATTTCAACAGAGGCGTGCGCAAGTTACTGCGGTCATAAATCGTCAGGGTGAGGTTGTCATGGCCCATGACTTGATCGAGCAGAATGTGCGGCGCCGAACGAATTTCTGCGGGATCGGCATACAGCGACAGGCTGTGTTCCACCTGTTCCATCTTCTGGGCCAGGCTGTCCCTGGATAACGCGTTCAGTTCATGGGTCAGGGCGAAATAAGCCAGGATCGCCAGAAACACTACCAGCAGCGCCCCGAGAATACTCACCGTCAGGCCGAGGCGCATCGACAGGCTGGCCGGCTTCATTCCCGCGCCTCCAGCACATAGCCGACACCGCGCAGGGTATGGATCAACTTGCTGTCGAACGGGTCGTCGATCTTCGCCCGCAGGCGGCGGATCGACACTTCGACCACGTTGGTGTCGCAGTCGAAATTCATGTCCCACACCAGCGAAATGATCTGAGTGCGGGTAAGCACCTCGCCGGACTGGCGCATCAGCAGGTGCAGCAGGGCGAATTCCTTGGTGGTCAGGTCGATGCGCTGCTCGCCGCGAAAGGCACGGTGGCGCCCTGGATCAAGTTCCAGATCGGCGACTTTGAGCACCTGCGGCACCGGGATGTTTTCGCTGCGGCGCATCAGCGTGCGCACCCGCGCCAGCAATTCCGGAAACTCGAAAGGCTTGACCAGATAATCATCGGCACCCAGATCCAGGCCACGAATCTTGTCGGCCAGACGCCCGCGGGCGGTGAGCATCATCACTCGGGTGGAATGGGTGCGACGCAATTGTTCCAGCACGCCCCAGCCATCGAGTTCCGGCAGGTTCACATCCAGAATCACCAGGTCATACGCCTGCTGTTGCGCCAGATGCAGTCCATCGGCGCCGGTGGCCGCGTGGTCAACGATATAACCACTTTCCGTCAGTCCCTGATGCAAATATTCGGCAGCTTTAAGCTCGTCCTCGACGACAAGGATTCGCATGATCTATCACCACTTTTATTTAATGGATATTTAATTAAGGTGGCCGGGAAAGTTGTTGTTTTTGTAGGGGCTTCCGGACGGATTTGAATAACGACTAGAGGTTGTGAGTTGCTGGTTTCCTACAGCGGTTTCCCTGTGTGATGGCGTGCAAGGTAAAGGTTGTAGTGGCTACAGGGTCAACTGAATTGATAGGTCTTGAGCCCTTAAAATGGCGATCTGCGACAGCCTGCCGCAGCAGGCAAGCCCGAATGCCCATGCGCCGCATTCAGGCAAGTGCTGTTTGGCAGATAACTACCGCGTATTTGTTTCCATGTATTGCTATGTCGCCTTTCGCACTTCGCATCCTAAATCAAAACAACTTCTACATGCCGCGGATAACGGATTTGTAATGTTCCAGTCACCTTGCCGATAAGTTCAAAACCCTACCGTGGCGGCATCAAAGATTCTTGAATAAAGGAAGTCTTCCATTGCCCGGTTTAAAAGAACGGACGGCGCGATCACGCCTGAAAAAAACAGCGAGGACAGTGACGGCCAGCGTTGTGTTGCTGGCCGGCACGGGTCTTGTGCATGCATCGACCCTGACCCTCGATCAAGCCCTGCAAACGGCATTCGCCGGTAACCCGGATCTGGCGGCTGCGCAATGGGAAATCGGCATCGCCGAGGGTGAGCGCAAACAGGCCGGTCTGATCCCCAACCCCGAAGTGTCATGGGAGGCTGAAGACACCCGGCGCGATTCGCGAACCACCACGCTGATGCTCAGCCAACCGATCGAACTGGGCGGCAAACGTGGCGCACGGATCGACGTCGCCAGCCGCGCGCAGGACGCCGCCGGGATCGAATGGGAGCGCAAGCGCAATGCCTTACGCGCCGATGTGATTCAGGCGTTCAACAGCGCCCGGACCGCGCAACAACGCTTGCAGTTGTCCCGTCAGTCGCTGCAACTCGCCGAACACGGTTTGCGCGTCGCCCAAGGACGCATCGAGGCCGGTAAATCATCGCCAGTCGAAGGCACCAGGGCGCAAGTGCAACTTTCCGAAGTGCGCCTGGAGCTGAGCCGCGCCGAACGCGATCAGGCCAACGCCTACCAACAATTGGCGCAGGTCATGGGCGCACCGTTGCCAACCTCGACCACCGTGCAAGCGGCCACGCAAAGCATGCCCACCGTGCCACCGGCGAGCCGATTGCTGGAGCGCCTGAACGAGACCGCCGAACTGCGTCTGGCCAAATTGCAGATCGATCAGCGCGAGGCCTCATTGGGTCTGGAAAAGTCGCAACGCTTTCCCGACCTGACCGTGAGCATTGGCAGCCAATACAGCGAAACCGAGCGCGAGCGGGTCAACGTGGTCGGGCTGTCGATGCCGATTCCGCTGTTCAACCGCAATCAGGGCAACGTGCTGGCGGCAGCCCGGCGCAGCGATCAGGCGCGGGATCTGCGCAACGCCACCGAGCTGCGTCTGCGCACGGAAATCCAGACCACCCTTGAGCAATGGCAGACCGCCAACGGCGAAGTCGAAGCGTTCAACCAGACCATCCTGCCCGCCGCGCAAAGTGCGGTCGATAGCGCCACGCGCGGCTTCGAAATGGGCAAGTTCGGCTTCCTCGACGTGCTCGACGCCCAGCGCACCCTGATCAGCGCACGCAGCCAATACATCCAGGCCGTCAGCGAGGCGACGGACGCGCGAGTACGCATCGAACGGATCTTCGGCGACCTCACCGTCAGCCCTTGAATTTCATCTTTCAAATCACTGCGCGATGGCATGGCGCAGAGGAGTTTCCATGGAAAAAAAATTGATCGTGGTGGCTGCGGCGACGTTGGCGCTGGGCATTGGTATTGGCTCGCTGTGGCCGGGTAATGCGTCCATCGACGCTCACGCCGATGAAGCGGCGGAACACGCCGGTCATGCTGAAGAAGGCGCAGCAGCCGACGGTGAACATACAGAAGAGGGGCACCTGGAGCTGAGCACTGAACAGATCGCAGCGGCGGGCATTCAACTGGCCGAAGCGCGGGCGCAGAACATCAGCCTCGGCTTGCCGTTCCCTGGCGAAGTGCGCTTTGACGAAGACCGTACCGCGCACGTGGTGCCTCGGGTGCCCGGCGTGGTCGAGTCGGTGTCGGTCAATCTTGGGCAGCCGGTGAAGAAGGGCCAGTTGCTGGCGGTGATTGCCAGTCAGCAGATCTCCGATCAGCGCAGCGAACAGGCTGCCGCGCAGCGTCGCCTGACCTTGGCGCGCACCACCTACGAACGCGAGAAAAAACTGTGGCAGGACAAGATCTCCGCCGAGCAGGATTTCCTTCTGGCACGCCAAGCATTGGAAGAAGCCGAAATTGCCCTGACCAATGCGCGGCAAAAAATCAGCGTGCTCAGTGGCAGCGTGGTCGCCACCGGCGGCAATCGCTATGAACTGCGCGCGCCGTTCGACGGTGTGGTGGTGGAAAAACACCTGACGCCGGGGGAGGTGGTCGATGAAACCACGGCGGCGTTTACGCTCTCTGACCTGTCGCGGGTGTGGGTGACGTTCGGCGTTTCGCCCAAGGATCTGACCAAGGTGCAAGTGGGCAAACCGGTCACCGTCAGCGCCCCGGAACTCAATGCCGAAGTCGCCGGCACCGTAGCCTACGTCGGCAGTTTGCTCGGTGAACAGACCCGCACTGCAACGGTCCGCGTGACCTTGGAAAATCCGCAAGGCTCGTGGCGCCCCGGCCTGTTCGTCACCGCGCTGGTTGCGACCGACAGTCGTCAGGCCAGGGTCGCCGTACCTGAAAGCGCAATCCAGACCGTCGAGGACAAACCCACAGTGTTCGTGCGCACCGACGACGGCTTCAAGGCGCAAGCGGTGGAGCTGGGCAGTCGCGCGGCCGGCTTGGTGGAAGTCACCCAAGGGCTGGAGCCGGGCGTGCAAGTCGCCAGTGCCGGCAGCTTCGTCCTCAAATCGGAATTGGGCAAAGCCTCGGCCGAGCACTCTCATTGAAGGCTCCCACTGATCCGTCAACCTCGACCGGAAGGTTCTCATGTTCGAACGCCTGATCCAGTTTGCCATCGAGCAGCGCATCATCGTGCTGCTCGCCGTTCTCCTCATGGCCGGCCTCGGCATCGCCAGTTACCAAAAACTGCCGATCGACGCCGTGCCCGACATCACCAACGTCCAGGTGCAAATCAACACCGGCGCGGCCGGGTTCTCGCCGCTGGAAACCGAGCAGCGCATCACCTTCCCGATTGAAACCGCCATGGCCGGTTTGCCGGCGCTGGAGCAGACCCGTTCGCTGTCGCGTTCGGGGCTGTCGCAAGTCACGGTGATCTTCAAGGACGGCACCGATCTGTTCTTCGCCCGGCAATTGGTCAACGAGCGCTTGCAGATCGCCAGGGAGCAATTGCCCGAGGGTGCGCAAGCGCTGATGGGGCCGATTTCCACCGGGCTCGGGGAGATTTTCCTGTGGACGGTGGAGGCGCAGGACGGTGCGCTGAAGGACGATGGAACCGCCTACACGCCAACCGATTTGCGGGTGATTCAGGACTGGATCATCAAGCCGCAATTGCGCAACGTGCCCGGTGTGGCCGAGATCAACACCATCGGCGGATTCGCCAAGGAATACCAGATCGCCCCCGACCCGAAACGGCTGGCGGCTTACAAACTGACCCTCACCGATCTGGTCACGGCGCTGGAGCGCAACAACGCCAACGTCGGCGCCGGTTACATCGAGCGCAGCGGCGAGCAGTTGCTGATTCGCGCGCCCGGGCAAGTGGCGAGCACCGACGACATCGCCAATATCGTGATGGCCAATGTCGACGGGACGCCGATCCGGATCAAGAACGTCGCGACCGTAGACATCGGCCGCGAACTGCGTACCGGTGCCGCCACCGAAAACGGTCGCGAAGTGGTACTGGGCACGGTGTTCATGCTGATCGGCGAAAACAGCCGAACGGTCTCCCAGGCAGTGGCGACCAGGCTTGAACAGATCAATCGTTCCCTGCCCAAAGGCGTGATCGCGGTGCCGGTGTATGACCGCACGCACCTGGTGGACAAGGCCATCGCCACGGTGAAAAAGAACCTGGTGGAAGGGGCGATTCTGGTCATCGCGATTCTGTTCCTGTTCCTGGGCAACATCCGCGCGGCGTTGATCACCGCGATGGTCATTCCGCTGTCGATGCTGTTCACCTTCACCGGCATGTTCACCAACAAAGTCAGCGCCAACCTGATGAGCCTCGGCGCCCTCGACTTCGGCATCATCGTCGACGGCGCGGTGGTGATCGTCGAAAACACCCTGCGACGGCTGGCCCATGCGCAGCAACATCACGGGCGTTTGCTGAGCCGCTCCGAGCGTTTCCACGAAGTATTCGCGGCCGCCAAAGAAGCGCGGCGGCCGCTGATTTTCGGCCAGTTGATCATCATGGTCGTGTACCTGCCAATCTTCGCCCTGAGCGGTGTCGAAGGAAAAATGTTCCACCCGATGGCCTTTACGGTGGTCATCGCGCTGTTGGGCGCCATGCTGTTGTCGGTGACCTTTGTGCCGGCGGCCATCGCGCTGTTTGTCACCGGCAAGGTCAAGGAAGAAGAGGGCGTGGTCATGCGCGTCGCGCGTCGCGTTTATGCGCCGGCGCTGGCGTGGGTGATGTCCCATCGCGCCATGGCGGTGAGTGCGGCGCTGGCTGTGATTGTGCTCAGCGGCGTGCTCACCAGCCGCATGGGCAGCGAGTTTGTGCCAAGCCTCAGTGAGGGCGATTTTGCCTTGCAAGCGTTACGCGTGCCGGGCACCAGCCTCACGCAATCGGTGGATATGCAGCAGCGTCTGGAGACCTTGATCCTCAACAAGGTGCCGGAAGTCGAGCGCGTGTTCGCCCGTACCGGCACCGCCGAAATCGCCTCCGACCCGATGCCGCCGAACATCTCCGACAGCTACGTGATGCTCAAGCCGAAAGAGCAGTGGCCGGATCCGGGCAAGTCCCGCGAGACTCTGATGGCCGAACTGCAACAAGCCGCCGCGACGCTGCCGGGCAGCAACTATGAACTGTCGCAGCCGATCCAGTTGCGCTTCAACGAACTGATCTCCGGTGTGCGCAGCGATGTGGCGGTCAAGGTGTTCGGGGATGACATGGACGTGCTCAACGCCACGGCGGCGAAGATCGCCACCGCCATGCAGAAGGTCAACGGCGCATCCGAGGTCAAGGTCGAGCAAACCACCGGCCTGCCGGTGCTGACCATCAACATCGACCGCGACAAGGCGGCGCGTTACGGGCTCAACGTCGGCGACGTGCAAGACACCATTGCGGTGGCGGTCGGCGGGCGCCAGGCCGGGACACTGTATGAAGGCGATCGGCGTTTCGACATGGTGGTGCGTTTGTCCGATGCCATGCGCAAGGACATCGAAGGTTTGTCGGCGTTGTTGATTCCGGTGCCAGCGCCCCTGAATGGCGCGGCCGATCAGATTGGTTTCATTGCCCTCAAGGACGTCGCCAGCCTTGATCTGGTGCTCGGGCCGAATCAGGTTAGCCGCGAAAACGGCAAGCGGCTGGTGATCGTCAGCGCCAACGTGCGTGGGCGGGATATTGGCTCCTTCGTTAAAGAGGCCGGAGAGGTGATCGAGCGCGATGTTCAGGTTCCGGCGGGTTACTGGACCAATTGGGGCGGGCAGTTCGAGCAGTTGCAGTCGGCGGCCAAGCGCTTGCAGATCGTGGTGCCGGTGGCCTTGCTGTTGGTGTTCGGGCTGCTGTTCATGATGTTCAACAACCTCAAGGACGGCTTGCTGGTGTTCACCGGGATTCCGTTTGCGTTGACGGGTGGCGTCATGGCGTTGTGGCTGCGGGACATTCCGCTGTCGATCTCGGCGGGCGTCGGTTTCATTGCGCTTTCGGGGGTGGCGGTGCTCAACGGCTTGGTGATGATCGCGTTTATCCGCAATTTGCGGGAGGAGGGGCGTTCACTCAGTGATGCGATCAATGAGGGAGCGCTCACGCGTCTACGCCCGGTGTTGATGACGGCGCTGGTCGCGTCCCTGGGCTTCATTCCCATGGCTTTGGCGACCGGCACGGGTGCCGAGGTGCAACGTCCGTTGGCGACGGTGGTGATTGGCGGGATTCTGTCCTCGACCATCCTCACGCTGCTGATACTGCCCGCGCTGTATCAGTTGGCGCATCGGCGGGATGAGGAGGTGAGTCCCACCCCATAAGCCAATGTTTCAGACATATCCCCTGTGGCCACATAACGGATATGTAATTTGCGCGCCACCGTCATGAAAGGTTCGGATTGTTACCTTGACCTCGTTAGTTAATTAAACGAGGAATCAAACATGAAACTTGTACAACTGAGTGCGTTTGCTGCGGCGTTGGTGATGTCTTCTGTTGTTTTGGCTGAAGGTGGCGGCGACAGAGCTTTCGAAAAAATGATGGCGGCCAATGACCGTTCGATGGAGGCGTTTGTTGCCAAAGAACAGGCGCGCAACCCCGTCGTGTTGAATGAAAAGAAGGACGACAAGACCAAAGACTTGTAAGCGTGTCGCACCTGAACTAGCCCGTCATCGAATGCCGATGGTGGGCTTTTTTTTGAGCCTGGATTTGAAGGTATTGGATATGAAAGTTTTTAAGTTGATGGCGTTCGTCGGTGTGATGGCGATGTCGTTGAGTGCGCTGGCAGAAGGCGGCGGTGACCGGACGTTTGAGAGGGCGTTGAGTGCCAACGTCAAAGCCATGGAGCAATACGCGGCCGACCAGGGCAAACCTGCGCCGGTGGTGAAAGACTACGAATACGGGATGAAACTGGATGTGGTCAAAGTGGTCAGCGTTGTGCGGCCGCAAGTTGCTTGTGCCGTGGTGCCTACAGCCATGACCTATGAAGATTCAAAGGGCCAACTCAACACCATCAAATACACCGTGGCTGGCGATTGCCGCAATGGCGGCAGCTGACACTGCTCCTACACAGTGCGTATTTCAATTCGGAATGTTTAACGGATGTGGCGCAAGTACAGACGCTTCCCACAATGTTTTCAGGTTGTCCGTCGGACGCCCGCTCTCTAGCCTGTATTCGTCGCTGCCAATTCAGCGATCGGGATTGGAACCCCGCGGCTCAACAGAAAGCAAAAGCACCTTTCATGACGTATGCTTGCGCACCTTCATGGTGTGCACTCCGTTATGGCGGCTGTGCGCGGGAGACTTCGAGTCTGTCGGGTTTGCTCTGTTGCCCGGGTTCCAGCCTGCGTACAGCTGCCACCTTTCGATTGGAACCGAATGGGCAGCTTCACCATCTAGCAGAGTAACAACAACATGAAAAAGCCAACGCCGAACCCTCCCGAAGCAAACACAGCTACGGACACCGACCCAACATCCCCCTACACCACCATCGACTCCAAAAAACTCCACGAAGCTGCCGAACGTGCGCTCGATTACTACCTGAACCCTACCGCCCACGTCATGGCCACGCCCTACACCCCCAACCAGATGTATTTCGCCAATCCCAAAGCCGACACCGAATCCCTGCTGGCCAATGCCAGTGAGTCATTGTCCTCGGCCACAGTCATGCTCGGTGACTTCGCCGCACTGCTGGAAGGCACCCACCGCAAGACTTTGCTGGGCATTGCGCAAGTGGTGATGTTGGGGGAGTTGGCGGTGAATCAGGCGTTGGATAACGTCCAGCCGGCTGAGTAACTCTCCCGCAACGCAACCCCTGGAGCTGCCGAAGGCTCGGGCCGCGTTCGGACGATCTTTTGATCTTGATCTTGAAAAGCAAAATCAAGAGATCGTCCGAACGCGGCCCGAGCCTTCGGCAGCGCCTACAGGTACTTCATTCAGGCGCAAATAAAAAAGGCGCCCCGAAGGGCGCCAAAAGATTCACCTCTTACCAAAGGAGCAAGGAGCTTCTAAAGGTGAATTTGCAAAACAGTGAAGTCAGAGAATCGCCAGCGGATACTCGACAATCACCCGCACTTCATCCAGATCCGACTCAAACGCCGTGGCGCGGGTGGTGGCCTGGCGCAGACGCAGAGACATGTCTTTCAGCGAGCCGCTCTGCACCACGTATTTGACTTCGATGTCGCGCTCCCAGCGCTTCTGGTCAGTCAGCGGGTTGCCGTCGGCATCGCGGCGCATGTACACGGCGTTGGCGTTGGAATAGTCGGCGTCGGTGCCACGGGCGTAACGGGTCATGAACGACAAACCCGGCACGCCATAGCTGCTCATGTCGAGGTCGTAACGCACCATCCACGAACGTTCCTTGGGCGAGTTGAAGTCGCTGTACTGGATGGAGTTGTCGAGGAAGATCGAGTCGGACTGGCGCAGGTAATCGAAGTCGTCGTTACCGTTGTTGCGCTGGTGCGACAAGGCAACGGAGTGGGCGCCGAGTTTCACCCCGACGCGGCCGCTCCAGATGTTGTTGTCGAACTCGCCGAGCAGTTGTTTGCCTTCGTCGACCGCCTTGTAATAGTTCAGGCCACCGAACAGCGACAGGTCATCCGACAGCGGATAAGTCCATGCGGTGCCGGCGTAGTACTGATTCCAGGCGTCCTTGAGGCGACTGGAATACAGGCTGAAACTGAGGTTTTTGTTCAGCGTGTAGTCGCCACCGAAATAGCCGACCCACGGTGAATTGACTGGACCGGCGTAGAAGGTCGCGAAGTTTTCGCGCATGTTGCTGGACACCGGTTGGCTCATCGCATGCAGGCGACCGCCCTGTACCGACAGACCTTCGATACTGGTGTTGGTGGCCGTGACACCCCGGAAGCTTTCCGGCAACAGTCGGGAGTCACCCGCCGCAACCACCGGGTTGGCGGGGAACACATCGCCGACCTTGATCACGGTATCGAAGGCGCGCACTTTGGCGGCGCCACCGACCTTGGTGTATTCATCCCGCGCCTGACCATCGCTGTCGACCGGCAACACGTCGAAAGAACTACGGCCACCGTTGCGCCCGTCACCGGTATCGAGTTTCAAGCCGATCATCGCAAACGCATCGACCCCGACCCCGACGGTGCCTTGGGTAAAGCCGGATTCGAACTTGCTGATAACCGCGTGAGCCCAGGCCTCGGAATAACCATTGCCGGTGGGACTCGACTGGCCGTCACGGTGATCACGATTGAAGTACAAGTTGCGGTTGAGCACCGTCAGGCTGCTGCCCTCGATAAACCCCTCGGGTTTTTCTTCCGCAAACACCATGGACGGCCCGGACCCGACAACCACAGCTAAAGCGGCTATCGACATTTTTGTATTGTTAACCATCAATCACTCCTTGGGTTCGGCAGAACGGGAACGTGCTTCGGCGTGGGTTTTATTGTTCGACGGGCAAGGGCCCGCCGGCATGGTCGCCGGGTGACATCGTTGCAGGCTGCGGATAACGCCAAGGTGATGCTGGAATTACAATTTCGTCATGTGCGTGGAATGACAACCTGCACGTTCAGGTCAGCGCTGCGAGTTGTTCGATCGTCTGCGGAAAGCGTTCAACCAAGCGGATCAGTGTCGTGGCTTGGGCATTTGGTGTTGCCCGTCCCTGTTCCCAGTTCTCTAGAGTTCGGGTGTTGGTGCGTAGATACATGGCGAAGACCGACCGGGAAAGATTGAGCTGTTGACGGATGGCTACCACTTCCTCGGCAGTGATGGGTACCAGTTTCGGCAGCTTGACCTTGTGGGTCCGCAGCGTGACCTTGCCTTGGCGCTCGTCGGCCAAGGCTTCGAGGCCTTCCATCAGTTCGGAAAAAATGTCACGTTTCATAGTGGGTTCTCGTGTTGATTTCTCTATCCAGCGTTTGTCTGAAAAGTTTTTTCTGGGAAGGCGACAGGTCGTCTTGCTCATTTTTGCTATACACGGTGAACAGCCAGAATTGATCGAAACCTGACCACCAGTAATAAATCACCCTAAGCCCGCTACGCTTGCCTTTACCGCGACGTTGATCGAAAAAGCGGATTTTTCGCAGCCCGCCCGTACCTTCAATGAGATCGCCCGCTTCAGGGTTTTTCAGCAGCTCCAACTGAAAGCTGCGGAACAGATCGTCATCCAGGTAATCGTCTCGGTGTTTCTGAAACGCAGGTAATTCGATAAAAAGAGCATCCATGTTCTGTACGTCACCTGCGTATAGTGTTGTCTTGATAATCGAATAGGTCAAGGCATCGAAGCCATCCTTTTCGTCCCTCGTTTTCAAGGTAGACCCCGGTCGTAAAAACGCCTGTAGGACGAAGCGACCAGGCCGGTGAGAATTTTCGAGTAATGCTGGGGGAAGGGGACTTCGCAATTGACTCATCGGCTCACCCACAGCACTATCTGCCGATGAATGATCAACGCCGAATGAACATGATGTGTTCCTCTATGACCGCTTCCGGCGGGCCATAAGGTCATACGTGCTCGGCATTTGACGTGTTACCCAAAGCCCCGCCAGAGATGGACGGGGCTTTTTGATTCTCCGTCTGCACATTGCTGATGGAGAGTGAAATGTTCGAAATTAGAAAAGCCACCCAAAGCGACGCCCAGACTGCATTCGACATACGGCTGCTAGCCATCCGACATCAATGCATCGGTGCCTATACCGAAAAGCAAATGCTGACCTGGACATCGGGGTCAGCTGAGGACGGTTACTGCGCACTCATGGAAAAGTACTTCTATCTGGGGTGTGTTGAGAGTGAGCCCGTGGCGACAGGCATGCTGGATCTGGAGAACCGCGAAATCGGTGCAATCTTTATACATCCTGACTTTATGCAGCGAGGCTTGGGCAAGCGCGTCGTGAGCTTTCTCGAAGATCTGGCGCGGGATCTTGGCCTGGTGGAAGTCCGTCTGGATGCGACTTTGAATGCCGCCGATTTTTATCGACGCTGTGGTTACATTGGGGAGAAAACTGCGGTTTACCATTCCCCCTCCGGTCTTCAACTGGCCTGCGTTCCCATGGTGAAGAAACTGTGACGGCTTCATTTTTGAGTGCCTTGAAAAGCATCGAGCATGTCGTCCGGCAGTGAGGCGTCAAAGTCTTCGGGAAGCACCAGTTTGCCTTTCATCGCACCGAACCGTTGACTGCGGGTTTTGCCTACCGGAACCAGACGCGCAAGAGCCCGACCATGTTTGGCAATTGTGATGATCTGCCCGGCGGCCGCGTCATCGACGAGTTTGGACAGATTGTTTTTTGCTTCTGCCAACGGAACGACGATGTCACGGTTCATTGTTATTTCTCGCGTTGATTTATCGATCCAGTCAGTCATTCAAGATAGAGCCAAGTGCGCAGTGCTGGATGTAGGACGAAACGGACATTCCCGCGCGAGGTTTCGGGGATTGCAGAAGGAGGGGAGGGCTGCAGTAACAAATCCTACAAACGCAAAAACGGCACCCGAAGGTGCCGTTTCTGTTTTCTACCGAGTGTCGCTATGCGATCAACCCGCCAACCCCGACTGTTGAACCAGGTTTAGCAGCGGTTGTGGGTACAGGCCGAGGAAGAACGCCAGTACGGCGATCGCCAGCAGCATCACGCCACCTGCACGTTGTTCCCAGTGCAGTTGCGCATCGTGGCGACGCAGGTTCGGTTCCATCAGGTACAGGGTGACCATCACACGCAGGTAGTAGAAGACGCCGATGGCGCTGCCCAGTACCAGGGAGCCGACCAGCCACCATTGGTGCGACTCGACGCCGGTGGCGATGATGTAGAACTTGCCGATGAAGCCCGCGGTCAGCGGAATACCGGCCAGGGACAGCATCATCACGGTCAGGACGGCGGTCAGGTACGGACGGCGCCAGAACAGGCCACGGTATTCGTACAGGGCATCCGCGTCACGGCCGCTGTACGGCGAGGACATCAGGGTAATCACACCGAACGCGCCGAGGCTGGTGATCACGTAGGTGACCAGGTACACGCCGATGGCTTCCACGGCCAGGCCCTTGCTCGCCACCAGGGCGATCAGCAGGTAACCGAAGTGCGCGATGGACGAGTAACCCAGCAGACGCTTGAGGTTGCTCTGGGTCAGTGCCAGCAGGTTACCGAACAGGATCGACGCGATGGCGATGATGGTCAGCACGTTGCTCAGTACGCCACTGCTCGCCGCTGGCGAGATCTGGAACAGACGCACCATCACCGCGAACACAGCCACTTTGGAGGCCGTGGCCAGGAACGCTGCAACGGGTGCCGGAGCCCCTTCGTAAACGTCCGGGGTCCAGAGGTGGAACGGTACCAGCGACAGTTTGAACGCCAGGCCGATCAGCATCATGCCCAGGCCCAGTTGCGCGATCGGGCTAGGCAGGCCGGTGGCCGCCAGAGCCTGACCGATGCCGTTGAAGCTCAGGCTGCCGGCTTCGGCGTAGAGCAGGGCCATGCCGAACAACAGAAACGCGGAACCGGCGGCCGACAGCACCATGTACTTGATGCCGGCTTCCAGCGAACGTTTGTTGAAGAAGGCGTAAGCCACCAGACCGTAGACCGGTACCGAGAGCAGCTCCAGGCCGACGAACAAGCCGGCCAGGTGCTGCGCGCTGACCAACACCAGGCCGCCGGCGGCGGACATCAGGATCAGCAGGTAAAGTTCTTCACGGTTGCCTGGGTAGCCCGTACCGCCATCGCCCAGGTAGGCGTGGGCGAGGGTCACACAGGCGAGGGTGGCGACCAGGATCAGCGCCATGTACAGGCAGGCGAAGGTGTCGATCTGCAGCAACGGAGTCACGGCCAGTGGCGCGACTTTCAGGGCTGGCAGGATCGACAGCAAGGCCAGGTTAAGACCTGCCACCGACAGCAGGAAGGTCTGTGAGTGGTTGCGGCGCCAGGCGATAGCCAGCATCACCACGATGATCGTGGCGCTGGTGATCAACAACGGCGCAAGCGCGATAAAGTGTTGAGTCGTGAATTCCATAGCGCTCTTACCGGGCCGAAGCGAGTTGAGTGAAGGCGGTGCCGAGCCACTGCTGCACGCCATGCATCGTCGCGGCAGAGGTATCGAGGAACGGTTGCGGGTACACGCCGATGTAAAGCAGCAGTGCCGCAAGCCCAACCACCATGATCAGTTCGCGACCGTCCATGCCGTGCAGCACCGCGTCGGATTTCGACGGGCCGAAGAAGGCACGGTGGACCATGATCAGCGAGTAGACCGAACCGAACACCAGGCCGGACGTGGCGATCACGGTGACCCATGGCGCGCTGGCGAAGGTGCCGATCAGGATCAGGAACTCACCGACAAAGTTACCGGTCGCCGGCAAGCCCAACGACGCCGCTGCAAAGAACAGGCTGAGGGCCGGCAGGTAGGCGATCTTCGACCACAGGCCACCCATCTCGCGCATATCACGGGTGTGGGTGCGCTCGTACAGCTGACCGGAGAGGATAAAGAGTGCCGCGGCCGACAGACCGTGCGCCAGCATTTGCATTACCGCGCCCTGCAGCGCCAGTTGGCTGCCGGAGTAGATGCCGATCAGTACGAAGCCCATGTGGGAAACGGACGAGAAGGCAATCAGACGCTTGATGTCGGTTTGCGCGAAAGCCAGGAACGCACCGTAGAAGATCCCGATCAGACCCAGGGTCATGGCGAACGGCGCGAACTCGGCCGAGGCATTCGGGAACAGCGGCAGGGCGAAACGCAGCAGGCCATACGCCGCGGTCTTCAGCAAGATACCGGCCAGGTCCACGGAACCCGCGGTCGGTGCCTGGGCGTGCGCATCAGGCAACCATGAGTGGAACGGTACGACGGGCAGCTTGACCGCGAAGGCGATGAAGAAGCCGAGCATCAGGATGTACTCGGTGGTCTGCGACATCTTGGTTTTCAACAGATCGGCGTAGTTGAAGGTAATCACGCCGGTGTCGTTGAAGTTGACCAGTACCAGGCCCAGGATCGCCACCAACATGATCAGGCCGGAAGCCTGAGTGAAGATGAAGAACTTGGTCGCCGCGTAGATCCGGGTTTTCTTGCCGTCCGAAGAACTGTGACCCCAGAGCGCGATGAGGAAGTACATCGGCACCAGCATCATTTCCCAGAAGAAGAAGAACATGAACAGGTCGAGGGCGAGGAACACGCCGACGACACCGCCCAGGATCCACATCAGGTTCAGGTGGAAGAAGCCCACGTGACGCTGAATTTCTTTCCAGGAACAGAGTACCGAGAGGACACCCAGCAGGCCGGTCAGCAGGATCATCAACAGCGACAGGCCGTCGAGGGCCAGGTGCACGTTGATGCCGAAGCGCTGGATCCAGACGTGTTTGAACTCAATCACCCAGGTCGGATCGGCACCCGGTGCCGGAGCAAATGAATAGTCACCGTTGGCCCACAGCCAGAGGCCGAGGGAGAGCAGCAGGGACATGGTGATCAGCGCAATCCAGCGGGGGAGGGTGGCGCCGAAGCGCTCACCCATCCAGCACAGCAGGCCGCCGATGAAGGGGATCAGGATTAGCCATGGCAGAATCATGACGGGCTCGTTTCCTTTCGCAAGTTCGCAAGGTTCATAGTCAGACCGCTACCAGCACGACGGCGCCGATTACCAGCACGGCACCAGCAGCCATCGAGGCGGCATACCAACGCAGTTGACCGGTCTCGGTGCGGCTCAGGGCGGTGTGACCGCCTTTGGCCATACGCGGGATCAGACCGATGGTCTGGTCGAGCGGGTCTTTGCGCAGAATGTGGCTGATCGCAAGGTATGGCTTGACGAACAGTTTGTCGTAGATCCAGTCGAAGCCCCAGGCAGCGAACCACCAGGCCGAAAGGAAGCGGCCGACGCCGCTGTTGGCGATGGCCGTGACGAAGCGACGCTTGCCGAGGAACAGCAGCGCGGCCAGCAGGATACCGGACAGGGCGATGGCACCCGAAGCGATTTCCAGGCTGTGCTTGGCTTCGCCGCCGGCATGGCCGACGCTTTCCGGCAACACACCGTGCAGCGGTGGAACGATCATCGCGCCGACGAACGTCGACAGGACGATCAGCACCGACAGCGGCAGCCAGTGAGCAATGCCGTGACCGGCATGGGCTTCGGTCTTCGCTTCACCGTGGAACGTGATGAAGATCAGGCGGAAGGTGTACAGCGACGTCATGAAGGCACCGACCAGACCGGCATAAAGCAGGCCTTCGTTACCGCTGGCGAACGCTTCCCAGAGGATTTCATCCTTGGAGTAGAAGCCCGCGGTCACCAGAGGCAAGGCCGCCAGGGCCGCGCCGCCGACGATGAAGCTGGCGTAGGCCAGTGGCAGTTTCTTCCACAGGCCGCCCATCTTGAAGATGTTCTGCTCGTGGTGGCAGGCAACGATCACCGAGCCGGATGCAAGGAACAGCAGCGCCTTGAAGAAGGCGTGGGTCATCAGGTGGAAGATCGCGCCATCCCATGCACCCACGCCCAGGGCCAGGAACATGTAGCCGATCTGGCTCATGGTCGAGTAGGCGAGGATACGTTTGATGTCGGTCTGAACCAGTGCGGCAAAACCTGCCAGCACCAGCGTCACGCCACCCACGACACCTACCAGGTGCAGGATGTCCGGCGCCAGTGCGAACAGACCGTGGGTACGGGCGATCAGGTAGACACCGGCGGTTACCATGGTCGCGGCGTGGATCAGTGCCGAAACCGGAGTAGGGCCGGCCATTGCATCCGCCAGCCAGGTTTGCAGCGGCAGTTGCGCAGATTTACCGACAGCGCCGCCCAGCAGCATCAGGGTCGCCAGAACGATCCAGAAGTCGCCGGCCTTGAAGTGCTCAGGCGCCTTGACCAGCAGTTCCTGGATGTTCAGCGTGCCCAACTGTTGGAACAGGATGAACAGGCCGATGGCCATGAACACGTCGCCGACCCGGGTCACGATGAAGGCTTTGAGTGCCGCGTTACCGTTGTTGCGGTTGCTGTAGTAGAAACCGATCAACAGGTACGAGCACAGGCCCACGCCTTCCCAGCCGAAGTACACGAACAACAGGTTATCGGCCAGGACCAGGAACAGCATGCTGGCGATAAACAGGTTGGTGTAGGCGAAGAAGCGCGAGTAACCGGCTTCACCGCGCATATACCAGGACGCGAACAGGTGGATCAGGAAGCCCACGCCCACCACCACGCCGAGCATGGTCACGGACAGGCCGTCCAGGTAGAGGGTGAAGGTCGGCGTAAAGCCTTCCACCGCCATCCATTGCCACAGCATCAGGCTGTAGTGACCACCTTGCGGTGGCGCAACGTTGAACTGCCAGATCACATAGGCCGCGACGATCGCCGACAGGCCGATGGAGCCGACGCCGATCAGCGCCGAGAGGTTTTCCGAGAGGCGTCCCCGGGAGAACGCCAGCAGCACAAAACCGATCAGGGGGAACAGGAAAGTCAGATAGAGAAGGTTCATCCGCGCATCTCGCTGGCAGCGTCGATATCGAGAGTGTGGAAGCGGCGATACAGCTGCAACAGAATCGCCAGGCCGATACTGGCCTCGGCGGCTGCCAGGCTGATCACCAGAATGAACATGATCTGTCCATCCGGCTGCGCCCAGCGGCTACCGGCAACGATGAACGCCAACGCGGAGGCATTCATCATGACCTCCAGGCTCATCAGCACGAAGAGAATGTTGCGCCGGACCATCAGGCCGACCAGACCGAGGCAGAACAGGATGCCGGCGACCGCCAGACCATGCTCCAAAGGGATAGCAGGCATCGTCATTGCTCCTTGGCTTCGTTGCGGCCCAAGTGGAACGCCGTGACGGCTGCGGCGAGCAGCAGCATCGAGGCGAGTTCGACCACCAGCAGATAAGGACCGAACAGGCTGATGCCCACGGCCTTGGCGTCTACGGTGGTGTGGCCGAGGGCCTGGCCGCTGGAGTGGCTGAACAGCACATACAGCAGTTCAGCCAGCAGCAGGGCGCCGAGTACGACCGGGCCCAGCCAGATACCGGGCTTGAGCCAGACGCGCTCTTGCTGAACCGAGGCCGGGCCCAGGTTCAGCATCATCACCACGAACACGAACAGCACCATGATGGCGCCGGCGTAGGCGATCACTTCCAGTACACCGGCAAACGGTGCGCCAAGGGCGAAGAACGTCATGGCCACGGCGATCAGCGAAATGATCAGGTAGAGCAGGGCGTGCACGGGGTTGGTGTTGGTGATCACGCGAAGCGTGGACACAACAGCGACACCCGATGCGAAATAGAAAGCGAATTCCATCGTTCTTCCTTAAGGCAGCAAGCTCTTCACGTTGATCGGCTCGGCTTCATTCTGCGCGGCACCTTTTGGCTTACCGGCAATCGCCATACCTGCAACACGATAGAAGTTGTAGTCAGGGTTTTTACCGGGACCGGAGATCAGCAGATCTTCTTTCTCGTAAACCAGGTCCTGCCGCTTGAACTCGGCCATTTCGAAATCCGGTGTCAGCTGGATCGCGGTGGTCGGGCAGGCTTCCTCGCAGAGGCCGCAGAAAATGCAGCGCGAGAAGTTGATGCGGAAGAAGTCCGGGTACCAGCGACCGTCTTCGGTTTCAGCTTTCTGCAGCGAGATGCAACCCACCGGGCACGCCACGGCGCACAGGTTGCAGGCTACACAACGCTCTTCGCCGTCGGGGTCGCGGGTCAGGACGATACGGCCACGGAAACGCGGCGGCAGGTACACGGGTTCTTCCGGGTACTGCAGTGTGTCGCGCTTGCGGAAGGCGTGGCCGAAGATCATCACCAGGCTGCGAAGCTGGGTGAAGAAGCCATGCACGATGTCAAAAATGTACTTCATGATTCTCTATCCTCACTGAGCCGCGACGGCGGGCGTGTTGAGCAACACGATCGCAGCGGTCACCAGCATGTTGATGAGGGTCAGCGGCAGGCAGAACTTCCAGCTGAAGTCCATCACTTGGTCATACCGTGGGCGCGGGATCGAGGCGCGCAGCAGGATGAAGAACATGATGAAGAACGCGGTTTTCAGTGCGAACCAGATGAACGGGATCTGCGGCAGCAGGCCGAACGGGCCGTGCCAGCCACCGAAGAACAGCGTGACCAACAGCGCCGAAATCAACACGATGCCGATGTACTCACCCACGAAGAACATGCCCCATTTCATGCCGGCGTATTCAATGTGGTAACCGTCGGCCAGTTCCTGTTCCGCTTCCGGCTGGTCGAACGGGTGACGGTGAGTCACGGCGACGCCAGCGATGAAGAAGGTCAGGAAACCGAAGATCTGCGGAATGATGAACCACATGTTCTGCGCCTGGTATTCAACGATGTCGCGCATGTTGAACGAGCCAACCTGGATCACGATGCCCATCAGCGACAGGCCCATGAACACTTCGTACGACACGGTTTGTGCCGAGGCCCGCAAGCTGCCCAACAGGGCGAACTTGTTGTTGCTCGACCAGCCGGCGAACAGCACCGCGTAGACCGACAGACCCGCCATGGCGAAGAAGAACAGGATGCCGATGTTGATATCCGCCACGCCCCAGGTCGGGGTGATCGGGATGATCGCGAAGGCAATCAGCAAGGCGCTCATGGCCACGACCGGTGCCAAGGTGAAGATCACCTTGTCGGCGAACGGCGGGGTCCAGTCTTCCTTGAAGAACATCTTGATCATGTCGGCCGCAATCTGGAACGCGCCGAACGGGCCGACGCGGTTAGGACCGTAACGGTCCTGCCAGAGGGCGAGCAAACGACGCTCGACCCAGCTCAGCAGCGCGCCGCAAACCACTACGGCGAGCAGAATCACGATGGCCTTGAGGACCGCGATGATTACGTCGATCACTTCAGGAGTGAACAAGGTCATAGCGCTGCCTCCTGCAGACCGTCAACGGATTTGCCAAAGATGGCTGGTGGAATGCCGGCGATACCTGCAGGCAATGCAACCAGGCCGGCACCCAGCTCTTCGTTGATGCGCAGCGGCAGACGCAAAGTCTGGCCAGCAACGTTCAAGCTCAGCAGGGCACCGTCATTGACACCCAGGCGATCGGCTTCGGACTTGGCCAGCGACACGTAGGCGGCCGGGATGCGTTCCTGCACCGGTGCGGCTTTGGAAGAGTTCTCTTCGCTGCCGAACAGATGGAAGAACGGCACGACCTGCCAGGTGCCTGGCGCCGGGTTGAACGCACGCGGAACACTGGCGAACCAGTTCAGCGAATCACCGGTGCTTTCGATCAGGCGAGTGCCCGGGTCGCCAGCGCGCAGGTGACCACCGACTTCGTCCTGGAACTTGTTCCAGGCTTGCGGCGAGTTCCAGCCCGGAGACCAGGCGAAAGGTACTTGCTGACGCGGTTCGACGGAGCCCGAGTAACCTTCCATCGAGAACGAGAACGCGGTGTCGTTATCCTGGGAAGTACGCGGTTCGTGCACGCTGATGTCGGCGCGCATGGCGGTACGACCGGAGTAACGCAGCGGTTCGCGCGCCAGTTTCAGGCCTTTGATCCGGAACGCAGCAGACGGTGCAGCATCGACGATACGCGCCAGTTGCGGCGTGCTTGCAGCAACGGCAGCGGTGACGTGGTCCAGTTGGGTCCAGTCGATCGGCTGGTTCAGCAGGGTCGAACGCAGGGCATGCAGCCAGCGCCAGCCTTCGTGAACCAGAATGCTCGCGTCGAGGTAAGTCGGGTCGAAGACCTGGAAGAAGCGCTGGGCGCGGCCTTCCTGGCTGACCAGCGTACCGTCGCCTTCAGCGAAGCTGGCCGCTGGTAGCACCAGGTGCGCGCGATCGCTGGTGGCGGTCTTCTGATGGTCCGCCACGATCACCACTTTCGCAGCGTTCAGGGCAGCATCGACCTTGGATTTGTCGGTACGGGTGTACAGATCGTTTTCCAGCACGACGATGGCGTCGGCACCGCCAGAGATCACCGCTTGCAGCGCCTCGTCGACCGAGTTGCCGCCGAGCATGGCCAGGCCGAGGCTGTTGGCCTCCGGCACGATCAGGCTGATGGAACCGTTCTTCTCGCGCAGCTTCAGGGCTTTGGCGATGTTCGCCGCCGCTTCGATCAGCGCCTTGGAACCCAGCGAGGTACCGGCGATGATCAGCGGACGCTTGGCTGCGAGCAGGGCGTCGGCGATACGCTTGGCCAGCTCCAGCGCTTCGGCATCCAGGCCTTCTACGGCTGGAGCGCTGGCGTCGAGGGCGTGAGCCACGGCGAAACCGATGCGGGCCAGGTCGTCTGGCGCTGCGTGAACGCATTCCTCAGCGAT
This sequence comes from Pseudomonas sp. GM18, assembly GCF_000282195.1. GTDB lineage: Bacteria > Pseudomonadota > Gammaproteobacteria > Pseudomonadales > Pseudomonadaceae > Aquipseudomonas. Next base: position 15,148 of record NZ_AKJT01000094.1, on the reverse strand, counting down.
GTCGTCGAGCTTGGTTTCAGCCAGGCTGGCGATGAACAGCGGGTTCAGTTCGTGCTGGCCGATGTTCTTCACCGCGGCGTCGAGCCATGGCTGAACGCGCATCGCGTCGGCCATGTCTTCGGCCTTGCCCTTGACCGATTGACGCAGGGCCAGGGCCATGCGCGCAGCGGTCTGGGTCAGGTCTTCGCCGAGGACGAAAATCGCATCGTGGTCTTCGATGTCGCGCATGTTCGGGATCGGCAGCGGGCTGTCTTTGAGCACCTGCATGACCAGACGAATGCGCTCCAGCTCCGAGGCTTCGATACCGGAGTAGAAGTGCTCGGCGCCGACCAGCTCGCGCAACGCGTAGTTGCTTTCGAGGCTGGCGCGCGGCGAACCGATACCGACGATGTTGCGACCGCGCAGCAGGTCGGCGGCTTTATCCAGTGCTTCGTCCAGGCTCAGTTTCGCGCCGTCGGCCAGCAGTGGCTGACGTGGGCGATCCTTGCGGTTGACATAGCCATAGCCGAAACGGCCACGGTCGCACAGGAAGTACTGGTTCACCGAACCGTTGAAACGGTTTTCGATGCGGCGCAGTTCACCGTAACGCTCGCCCGGGGAGATGTTGCAACCGCTGGAGCAGCCATGGCAGATGCTCGGCGAGAACTGCATGTCCCACTTGCGGTTGTAGCGCTCGGAGTGAGTCTTGTCGGTGAACACACCGGTCGGGCAGACCTCGGTGAGGTTGCCGGAGAACTCGCTTTCCAGGGTGCCGTCTTCAACGCGACCGAAGTACACGTTGTCGTGGGCGCCAAACACACCGAGATCGGTGCCGCCGGCGTAGTCCTTATAGAAGCGCACGCAGCGATAGCAGGCGATGCAGCGGTTCATTTCGTGGGAAATGAACGGGCCCAGTTGCTGGTTCTGGTGAGTACGCTTGGTGAAGCGATAACGGCGCTCGTTGTGGCCGGTCATCACGGTCATGTCTTGCAGGTGGCAGTGACCGCCTTCCTCACAGACCGGGCAGTCGTGAGGGTGGTTGGTCATCAGCCATTCAACAACGCTTGCGCGGAATACTTTCGCTTCTTCGTCGTCGATGGAGATCCAGCTGCCGTCGGTGGCGGGGGTCATGCAGGACATGACGATCCGACCACGCTTGTCGTTCTCGTCGGTGTACTGCTTGACCGCGCACTGGCGGCAAGCGCCAACGCTGCCAAGGGCTGGGTGCCAGCAGAAATAAGGGATATCGAGGCCTAGCGACAGACATGCCTGTAACAGGTTGTCTGCCCCATCGACTTCGAGCTCTTTGCCGTCTACGTGGATAGTGGCCATGGTTCAAAGTTCTTCGTTGGCCCGGTGTCAGCGGGCGTGGCTAATGGAATCTTGTTATCCGTCCAAATCCAAACAGCCTCGAAAGGCGTCATCGGACGAAAGGCGAACGGCACGGACCGTTCGCCTTTTTTAAAGCGTTAAGCGCCGACTACGATCGGCTTTGCCAGAGGCGGGACGACGGCGCGGGTAGGCGCGATGCCGGCTTCGAACTCTGGACGGAAGTATTTGATGGCACTGCCCAACGGCTCCACGGCACCCGGTGCGTGAGCACAGAAGGTCTTGCCTGGGCCGAGGAAACCGACCAGACCCAGCAGGGTCTCGATATCGCCGGCTTGCCCTTCACCGTTCTCGATCGCACGCAGCAGCTTGACGCTCCACGGCAGACCGTCACGGCACGGGGTGCAGAAACCGCACGATTCACGGGCGAAGAACTCTTCCATGTTGCGCAGCAGGGACACCATGTTGACGCTGTCGTCCACCGCCATGGCCAGGCCGGTACCCATACGGGTGCCCACTTTGGCGATGCCGCCGGCGTACATTTGTGCGTCCAGGTGTTCCGGCAACAGGAAGCCGGTACCGGCGCCACCTGGCTGCCAGCACTTGAGCTTGTACCCGTCGCGCATGCCACCGGCGTAGTCTTCGAACAGCTCGCGACCGGTGACGCCGAACGGCAATTCCCACAGGCCCGGGTTCTTGACCTTGCCGGAGAAGCCCATGAGCTTGGTGCCCATGTCTTCGCTGCCTTCGCGGGCCAACGATTTGTACCAGTCCACGCCGTCGGCAATGATCGCCGGCACGTTGCACAGGGTTTCGACGTTGTTCACGCAAGTCGGCTTGCCCCACACGCCCACGGCGGCAGGGAAGGGCGGCTTGGAGCGCGGGTTGGCGCGGCGGCCTTCGAGGGAGTTGATCAGCGCGGTTTCTTCACCGCAGATGTAACGCCCGGCACCGGTGTGGACGAACAGCTCGAAATCGAAGCCGCTGCCCAGGATGTTCTTGCCCAGCAGGCCTGCTGCCTTGGCTTCTTCCACGGCACGGTTCAGGTGCCTGGCGGCGGTGGTGTATTCGCCACGCAGGAAGATGTAGCCACGGTAGGTTTTCAGCGCGCGAGCACTGATCAGCATGCCTTCGATCAGCAGATGGGGCAGTTGCTCCATCAGCATGCGGTCTTTCCAGGTGTTCGGCTCCATTTCATCCGCGTTGCACAGCAGGTAGCGGATGTTGATGGATTCGTCCTTGGGCATCAGGCCCCACTTCACGCCCGTGGGGAAGCCTGCACCGCCGCGACCCTTGAGGCCGGAGTCTTTCACGGTCTGGACGATGTCGTCCTGGGCCATGTCGGCGAAGGCCTTGCGCGCAGCGGCGTAACCGTTCTTGGCCTGGTACTCGTCGAGCCATACGGCTTCGCCGTCGTCACGCAGGCGCCAGGTGAGCGGGTGAGTCTCGGCCGAACGCTTGATGCGGTTGGCAGGACCAAAGGAAGTCAGGGTCATACGTAGCCCTCGAGCAATTTGGCAACGCCGGCAGGCTGTACATCACCGAACGTGTCGTCATCGATCATCAGCGCCGGCGCCTTGTCGCAATTGCCGAGGCAGCAAACCGGCAGCAGGGTGAAACGACCGTCGGCGGTGGTCTGGCCCAGGCCGATGCCCAGCTTGCTCTGGATTTCGCTGACCACCGATTCATGGCCGCCGATGTAGCAGACCATGCTGTCGCAGACGCGAATGATGTGACGGCCGACGGGCTGACGGAAGATCTGGCTATAGAACGTCGCCACCCCTTCAACGTCGCTGGCCGGGATGCCGAGGATTTCGCCGATGGCGTAGAGCGCGCCATCAGGCACCCAACCACGTTCCTTCTGGACGATCTTCAGGGCTTCGATCGACGCCGCGCGCGGGTCTTCGTAGTGATGCAGCTCGTGCTCGATGGCCGAGCGCTCGGTTTCGCTCAGGGCGAAACGGTCTGTCTGGATAAGCGGGCTGTTCATGCTTAGCGGTCCACGTCGGCCATAACGAAATCGATACTACCCAGGTACGCGATCAAGTCCGCGACCATGCTGCCTTTGATCACCGAAGGGATCTGCTGCAGGTGCGGGAAGCTTGGGGTACGAATCCGGGTGCGGTAGCTCATGGTGCCGCCATCGCTCGTCAGGTAATAACTGTTGATGCCCTTGGTCGCTTCGATCATCTGGAAGGATTCGTTGGCCGGCATGACCGGGCCCCACGAAACTTGCAGGAAGTGCGTGATCAGGGTCTCGATGTGCTGCAGCGTGCGCTCTTTGGGCGGCGGCGTGGTCAGCGGGTGATCCGCCTTGTACGGGCCTTCCGGCATGTTGCGCAAGCACTGGTCGATGATCTTGATGCTCTGGCGCATTTCTTCGACGCGAACGATGCAACGGTCGTAGGCATCGCCATTGGCCGCCAGCGGGACTTCGAATTCGAAGTTTTCGTAGCCGGAGTAGGGGCGAGCTTTACGCAGGTCGAAATTGCAACCGGTCGAACGCAGGCCGGCACCGGTGACGCCCCATTCCAGGGCTTCCTTGGTGTTGTAGGCGGCGACGCCGATGGTCCGGCCACGCAGGATGCTGTTGTCCAGTGCGGCTTTCTGGTATTCGTCCAGACGCTTTGGCATCCACTCGACGAAATCCTTGACCAGTTTTTCCCAGCCGCGCGGCAGGTCGTGGGCGACACCACCGATGCGGTACCAGGCCGGGTGCAGGCGGAAACCGGTAATGGCTTCGATCACCGTGTACGCCTTCTGGCGGTCGGTGAAGGTGAAGAACACCGGAGTCATGGCGCCGACGTCCTGGATGTAAGTCCCCAGGAACAGCAGGTGGCTGGTGATCCGGAAGAACTCGGCCATCATGATGCGGATGACGTCGACCTTCTCGGGCACCTTGATGCCGGCCAGCTTCTCGACCGAGAGCACGTACGGCAGGTTGTTCATCACGCCGCCGAGGTAATCGATACGGTCGGTGTACGGAATGAAGCTGTGCCAGGACTGACGCTCGGCCATCTTTTCGGCACCACGGTGGTGGTAGCCGACGTCTGGCACGCAGTCGACGATCTCTTCACCGTCCAGCTGCAGGATGATACGGAACGCACCGTGGGCCGAAGGGTGGTTCGGACCCAGGTTGAGGAACATGTAGTCCTCGTTCGGGCCGGAACGCTTCATGCCCCAGTCTTCAGGCTTGAAGCGCGCGGCTTCTTCCTCGAGCTGTTGCTTGGCCAGGGTCAGGCTGAACGGGTCGAACTCGGTGGCACGGGCCGGGAAGTCCTTGCGCAGCGGGTGACCTTCCCAGGTTGGCGGCATCATGATGCGGCTCAGGTGCGGGTGGCCGGCAAAGTGGATGCCGTACATGTCCCACACTTCACGCTCGTACCAGTTGGCATTCGGCCAGATGCTGGTGACGCTCGGCAGGTTGAGGTCGCTCTCGGACAAGGCGACCTTGATCATTACGTCACTATTACGTTCGATCGACATCAAGTGATAGAACACAGTGAAGTCGACGCCGTTTGGCAGCCCTTGACGCTTGGTGCGCAGACGCTCGTCCACGCCGTGCAGGTCATAGAGCATGACGTACGGCTTGGGCAGGTTGCGCAGGAAAGTCAGGACTTCGACGAGTTTGGCACGGGCAACCCAAAGCACCGGCATGCCGGTGCGGGTAGGCTGGGCGGTGAACGCCTCTGGGCCAAAACGGTTGTTCAGTTCGACGACCACATCCTGGTCGTCTGCCTTATAAGGCGGGATGTACAGAGCACTGCCTGCAGTCATGGTTATTTATCGCTTTCGGTCAACGTAAAGAATGAAGCCAGTTTCTCGTTCTATAAAAGAAGCAGATCTGGATCAGACTTCGTCGGGGCTGCGCAGGTTGGTTACCTGAATACGCTGTTCGCGGCGCTGTTCCTTTTGCGAAGGCATCTCGGCGCGGTAAACGCCTTGATCACCAACGACCCAGGAAAGTGGGCGACGCTCCTGGCCAATCGACTCCTGCAACAGCATCAAGCCTTGCAGAAAAGCTTCAGGGCGGGGTGGGCAGCCAGGCACGTAGACGTCCACGGGCAGGAACTTGTCCACCCCTTGAACGACGGAGTAGATGTCGTACATGCCACCGGAGTTGGCGCACGAACCCATGGAAATGACCCATTTAGGTTCGAGCATCTGCTCGTAGAGACGCTGAATGATCGGCGCCATCTTGATGAAGCAGGTACCGGCGATAACCATGAAATCCGCCTGACGCGGTGATGCCCGGATTACCTCGGCGCCAAAGCGCGCGATGTCGTGGGGCGCCGTGAAGGCGGTGGTCATTTCCACGTAGCAGCACGAAAGACCGAAGTTATACGGCCACAGGGAGTTCTTGCGCCCCCAGTTGATCGTGCCGTTGAGCACGTCTTCGAGCTTGCCCATGAAAATGTTTTTGTGGACTTGATCTTCTAACGGATCGGAAACGGTTTCCCGTTGGCCAATCGGATACTGCTCGTTAGGAGCATCGGGGTCGATCCTGGTGAGATTGTATTGCATTGCCAAAGCCTCATTGTTTCAGCTTCGCTTGCCGCTTCAGACGAGCTGCCGGAGCCCAGTCAAGGGCGCCCACTCGAAATAGGTAGACAAGACCTGCCAACAGAATTGCTATGAAAACGAGAGCTTCGACGAATCCGGTCCAGCCGCTTTCGCGGACGGACACAGACCAGGCAAAGAGAAAGAGGGCTTCGATATCGAAGATCACGAAGAGCATCGCGACCAGATAGAATTTGGCTGAGAGCCGCAAGCGGGCGCCACCTGTAGGTAGCATGCCGGACTCGAACGGTTCGTTTTTGCTGCGGCCCCAGGCTTTTGACCCGAGGAGGCTGGAGACGCCGAGCATGAAGGCGCAAAGGCCGCCGACACCCAGAAGGAAAATGGCAAAGCCCCAGTTGTGGGCCATGAGTCCGGTCGCTTCGGGCATGCTGGTAATCCTTAACAGAGAGCAAAGGTCTCTGAGCTTGATAAAGAAATAAGGCAGTGACGATATGTCGCAGCAATCAATCCCGCTGATTTTATGGCTAAACACCCTGCAAGTAAAATTCCTATAGCGAAATTATTTATTGGAATAAGGACATGGCGCACCTCAAAAGCCCTGTAGCCCATGCGGTTCGGGCATTAGCGGGGGTTTTGTCAAATATGTTTTGTAGGGAATGTAACGAACATAGTTGTCGCTAAATGATAATCAATATTATTTGCTGTGGTTTTCAAACTGTTTAGCGGGTAGCGGTTCGGGAAGTTGTCTTATATGCGTGTTACTGCAAGTAGCGCGCGGGGTGGTTTTACCTTGTTTTCCTGATCGCGAAACTGCTCTGGATCAAGGTTTTTCCCTGCACCCGCTCCTGCTGAGGGGTGAAATCGCAGGCAAAAAAAACGCCCCGAACCAGTCGGGGCGTCAGATGAGCGGCTTTGCGGTTAGCTTTTTATTCGGTCCGCAAGGGCCGTTTGTTTAAGCGAAGCAGATCAGTGGAACTGTTCTTCTTCGGTCGAACCGGTCAGCGCGGTTACCGAAGACGTACCACCCTGGATCACGGTGGTCATGTCGTCGAAGTAGCCGGTGCCCACTTCCTGCTGGTGAGCCACGAAGGTGTAACCCTTGGCAGCGTCAGCGAACTCTTGCTCTTGCAGCTTCACGTAGGCAGTCATGTCGTTGCGGGCGTAGTCGTGCGCCAGGTTGAACATGCTGTGCCACATGTTGTGAATGCCGGCCAGGGTGATGAACTGGTGCTTGTAACCCATGGCGGACAGTTCGCGCTGGAACTTGGCGATGGTCGCGTCGTCCAGGTTTTTCTTCCAGTTGAAGGAAGGCGAGCAGTTGTACGACAGCAGTTGGTCCGGGTATTCCTTTTTGATCGCTTCGGCGAAACGACGAGCTTCGTCCAGGTCCGGCTTGGCGGTTTCGCACCAGATCAGGTCGGCGTACGGTGCGTAGGCCAGGCCACGAGCGATGGCCTGGTCGAGACCGGCGCGCACTTTGTAGAAGCCTTCCTGGGTACGTTCGCCAGTCACGAACGGTTTGTCGTACGGGTCGCAATCGGACGTCAGCAAATCAGCTGCGTTAGCGTCGGTACGGGCCAGGATGATGGTCGGTGTACCGGCAACGTCAGCCGCCAGACGGGCAGCGGTCAGCTTCTGTACAGCTTCCTGGGTAGGAACCAGTACCTTGCCGCCCATGTGGCCGCATTTTTTCACGGAAGCCAGTTGGTCTTCGAAGTGAACGCCGGCGGCGCCTGCTTCGATCATGCTCTTCATCAGCTCGTAGGCGTTCAGTACGCCACCGAAACCGGCTTCAGCGTCAGCCACGATCGGTGCGAAGTAGTCGATGTAGCCTTCGTCGCCCGGGTTCTTGCCGGCTTTCCACTGGATCTGGTCAGCACGACGGAACGAGTTGTTGATGCGCTTGACCACGGTTGGAACCGAATCCACCGGGTACAGCGACTGGTCCGGGTACATCGATTCGGCGGAGTTGTTGTCCGCGGCCACTTGCCAGCCCGACAGGTAGATCGCCTGGATGCCGGCCTTGACTTGTTGCACAGCCTGGCCACCGGTCAGGGCGCCCATGCAGTTGACGAAATCTTTCTCAGGGCGGAAGGATGGCTTGGCACCCTGGGTAACCAGATTCCAGAGCTTCTCGGCGCCCATTTTTGCAAAGGTGTGCTCAGGTTGAACCGAGCCACGCAGGCGGACGACGTCAGCAGCGGAGTAAGCGCGTGTCACGCCTTTCCAGCGTGGGTTTTCAGCCCAATCTTTTTCGAGGGCTGCAATTTGCTGTTCGCGTGTCAGTGCCATGGAGATAAACCTCGTCGCATAGGTCTGGGGTGGAAAATTCCTGCTCCTGCCCACTACGCAAATCAGGCGTAAGAGGCTGCTCGCTGACCAGAAGCTTAGGCGGTCAAGTCGGGTTCGGCGGGGATGGCGACGGGATGAACGATGGGCTCGAGGGGAAGTGAGCAGGTAAGGGCGAACTGGCGGGCGCATTCGGGCGTCGTGGGCCTTGGTGCGAACTTCAGTGTGGAGCCGGGTTACCTAATTACGCTTCCGTCCCTCGGGACAACTTCGTTCCAGTCGGCAACCTCGTCAAACACACCTTGTGGGCGGTACAGACACGAATCGGCTCGCGGGGTAGGGTGCGAACAGCGACTCGAAAGCCCTTGCCAGGGCCTCTGATTAGCGGGAGCGAGGCCATCATGCCTTTGCTTTTTTGGCTCGTCAAACGTTTTGTAGTGCTTTTTTTCAAGCACTACATCTTTGGTCTAATACGACTAATCAGTCAGTTTTTGGTGCTTTAGTCCAAGGTGTCGACTTTCACCCGCAAAGTCATGTCATCCCGGCCCTGAGTCGAGTAGCTGCGGGTCAGGCCCTGTTTGTCGGCCTGAGTCTGACGATTCACGCCGGCCAGGGTGATCCACTCGCCCAGTCGACCGCTGACAGTTGTGTCGGTACTTTGCACGTTCACTACATCGGGACGTTCCTGGCTCATTCGGTCACGGTTGGTACTGATGGCCAGATGAACGATGTCGCCGGTGACGCTGGCGGTGACGTAGAAACCCTGGGTGACGTTGCGGTATTCGGTCTGGCTGCGCAGGTCGCCATAGCCGTCGGTCTGGGTGCTGGTGAGCGGCACGCTCTGGCCGACCTGGATCAGTGCCGGCGCGCCTTCGCTGGCCTGAACCTGCTGGATGCCGCCGTCACGGCTGTCGGTGCTGCGACTGATGATGCGGGTCTGATTCGGTGCGGCACCGTTGACCGAGTAGCCCTGATCGCCCTGAAAGTTGTTTTCGTTGGTGTCGACGGTGATCAGCAGGCGTTTGCGGGCGGTGTCCAGTTGCGCGAGGAAAGCCTTGAGTTCGTCGATCTTGCCGGGGTCAGCATTGACGATCAGTTGGTTGCCATAGGCGCTGACCTTGCCGTCCTTGCCGATGAAGTCCTGCGCCACTGGCAGCAAGTCGGCGCTGGTGCGGTAATTCAGGGGCACGATCTCGGTGGCGGCCATGACCGAAAAACTGCAGGTCAGTAGCAGCGTGGTGAGCAGGGTGCGTAGGGACATGTCCGTTATCTCCGCTTTCAAAGTCTTGATGATATTGCCAGTTTGTCGGCCTGGCGTGGTGCGAGTTGAATCACAGACAGCAAAACGCCCCGGCATCCGAGAATGGCGGGGCGTTTTGTGGTGTTCCTGAAGGCTTTTGTCAGGGTATCAAGCCGAGTGACGCACCATGTCTACATGCGGAATCCCGGCTTCCAGGAATTCCTCACTGACCATGCTGAAGCCCAGGCGCTCATAGAACGCCGTGGCCTGCACTTGCGCGCTCAGCATCTGCTGCTTCAGCCCGCGCTTCTCGGCTTCACCGATCACCGCTTGCATCAGCGCATCGCCAACCTTCAGGCCGCGCCAGTCTTTCAGTACCGACACCCGGCCGATGTGACCATCGGGCAGCAGGCGGGCGGTGCCGATCGGAAAGTCGCCTTCGGAGGCCAGGAAATGCACTGCCGTGGCGTCATCGGCATCCCATTCCAGTTCAGGTGGAACGGATTGCTCGGCGACGAATACCGCTTCACGAATGCGCCGGATCTCGGCGTTGTCCTTTTGCCAGTCTGCGACACGTACGTGAATCTTATTCATCGGCAAACCCCAGGCTGCCCTGCTTGACCAGTTCACACAGCAGGCCACGGCCGTCTTCGTCGCTCAGCCATGGGCCGAGGTTGTCGACATGCAGGGCATCGGCGGCGCAGATCATTTTCAGCAGTTCGCGCAGCTTGCCCGGCAGGTAACGGCTCTGGCCGCTGGCGAACAGCAGCAGGTCGTCGTCGACTTCCGACCAGGCCAGGCGCGCGCTCGGGTTGCGGATCAGCACGGCGCCTTCTTCAAGGGCGCTGAGGAAGTCCTCTTCTTCGACCTCTTCCGGACCGACCACCAGTTCCGGGTAGCGCGGCTCGGTCATGAACTGGCCGAACCAGGTCAGCAGCAGGCGCTCGTCGCTCATGTGCTCGGCCAGCAGGCTTTTGAGGCGATCGAGGGCATCGTGCTGGATCTGATGAGGATCGACCGCCGGCAGGGCGTCGGCGTCGGTGTAACGCTCTTCGTCCGTCAGGAACTGGCTGAGGAAGTCGGTGAAGTGGGTCAACACTTCAGCGGCACTCGGGGCGCGGAAACCGACCGAGTAGGTCATGCAATCATCGACGGCCACACCACAGTGAGCCAGGCGCGGCGGCAGGTAGAGCATGTCGCCCGGTTCCAGCACCCACTCATCGGTGGCTTCGAAGTCGGCGAGGATCCGCAGGTCGGCGTGTTGCAGCAGCGGGCTCTCGGAGTTGCACATCTGGCCGATTTTCCAGTTGCGCTTGCCGTGGCCTTGCAGCAGGAACACGTCGTAGTTATCGAAGTGCGGACCGACGCTGCCACCGGGGGCGGCGAAGCTGATCATCACGTCGTCGACGCGCCAGCTCGGCAGAAAACGGAAGTTTTCCAGCAGCTCGGCAACTTCCGGCACGAATTGGTCGACGGCTTGCACCAGCAAGGTCCATTCGCGTTCCGGCAGTTTGCTGAATTCGTCTTCGGCGAAGGGGCCGCGGCGCAATTCCCAAGGGCGCTCGCCGTGCTCGATCACCAGGCGCGATTCGACTTCTTCTTCCAGCGCCAGTCCGGCCAGTTCGTCGGCGTCGATCGGGCTTTCGAAGTCAGGAATCGCCTGACGGATCAGCAGCGGCTTTTTCTGCCAGTAGTCGCGCAGGAATTCCCGTGCCGTGATGCCGCCCAGAAGTTGAAGAGGAGTGTCAGGATTCATGTGTAACCTATTGAAAAAAAGCACTTTTCAGACGGGAATAAAAACGCCCGGCGCTGCCGGGCGTCTCAAACGGGTAGAACGGTCGATCAGATGCGTTTGGCTTGTGCTACAGCGTTGCCGATGTAGTTGGCCGGGGTGAGCAGTTTCAGCTCAGCCTTGGCGGCGGCTGGCATGTCCAGGCCGTCAATGAAGGTTTGCAGCGCTTCAGGGCTGATGCCCTTGCCGCGCGTCAGCTCTTTGAGCTTCTCGTACGGATTTTCGATGTTGTAGCGACGCATCACGGTCTGGATCGGCTCGGCCAATACTTCCCAGCAAGCGTCCAGGTCAGCGGCAATCTTTTGCTCGTTGAGCTCCAGTTTGCTGATGCCTTTGAGGCTGGCTTCGTACGCGATCACGCTGTGGGCGAAGCCGACACCGAGGTTGCGCAGGACGGTGGAGTCGGTCAGGTCGCGCTGCCAGCGAGAGATTGGCAGCTTGCTCGCCAGGTGCTGGAACAGTGCGTTGGCGATGCCCAGGTTGCCTTCGGAGTTTTCGAAGTCGATCGGGTTAACCTTGTGCGGCATGGTCGACGAACCGATTTCGCCAGCGATGGTGCGCTGTTTGAAGTAACCCAGGGAGATGTAGCCCCAGATATCGCGGTCGAAGTCGATCAGGATGGTGTTGAAGCGCGCGATCGCGTCGAACAGCTCGGCGATGTAATCGTGCGGTTCGATCTGCGTGGTGTACGGGTTGAAGCCCAGGCCCAGCTCATCTTCGATAAAGGCGCGGGCGTTGGCTTCCCAGTCGATCTCAGGGTAGGCCGACAGGTGAGCGTTGTAGTTGCCGACAGCGCCGTTGATCTTGCCCAGCAGCGGAACAGCGGCGACTTGAGCGATTTGGCGCTCCAGGCGGTAAACCACGTTTGCCAGCTCTTTGCCCAGGGTGGTCGGCGATGCCGGTTGACCGTGGGTGCGCGACAGCATCGGCACGTCTGCGAAACGGATGGCCAGTTCGCGGATGGCGTTGGCGGTCTGGCGCATCAGCGGCAGCATCACATCATCACGGCCTTCGCGCAGCATCAGGGCGTGGGACAGGTTGTTGATGTCCTCGCTGGTGCAGGCAAAGTGGATGAACTCGCTGACCTTGGCCAGTTCCGGCAGCTTGGCCGCCTGCTCTTTGAGCAGGTATTCGATGGCTTTGACGTCGTGGTTGGTGGTGCGCTCGATCTCTTTGACACGCTCGGCGTGCTCCAGAGAGAAGTTTTCTGCCAGGGTGTTCAACACCGCGTTGGCTTCGGCGGAGAACGCCGGCACTTCGCTGATGGCAGGGTGAGCGGCCAGGCGCTGGAGCCAGCGCACTTCAACCAGAACGCGAGCACGGATCAGGCCGTATTCGCTGAAAATTGGGCGCAGGGCCTGGGTTTTGCCGGCGTAGCGGCCGTCAACAGGGGAAACCGCAGTGAGCGAAGAGAGCTGCATGGGGTGTTCTCGGACAGTCGGGCAACGAAATGGGGCGCGTATCATACATGAAAAAATCCGCCGGTCCGTTGCCAACTGACCGGCGTATTACGCGTTACTGACTACAAAACGGTATTGCGGGCGCGGTTCAGCTGCTGCGCATCAGCGGGTAAAGCTCTTTAAGCAATTTGCGCCGGCTGATCACCAGCTGCCAGCGATGGCCGCCCAACTGCCGCCACAAGCGTGCCGAACGAATCCCGGCCAGCAACAGTGCGCGGATTTTCGAGGCATTGCTCGGCTGCTGCAGGTTGCGCATGTCGCCATGCACCTGAATCCGTTGGCGCAGGGTGCTCAGGGTGTCCTGGTACAGCGCACCGCAAGCGGCGATCACGTTTTCGTGAGCCGGGCCGAAGTGTTCGACCTGGGACTGAATCTGCGGCAGGCGCTTGCCGATCACGTCCAGCATGTCATTGCGCTTGGCCAATTGGCGCTCCAGCCCCAGCATCGCCAGGGCGTAGCGCAGCGGTTCACGCTGAAGGGTGCTGGGGTCGCGCTCCAGGGCGCCGATCAATGCGCGATAGCCTTCGCGCAAATTGATGTCGTCGCCGCCGTACACTTCCAGGGTGTCCTTGGGGTCGCGAATCAACAGGCTGCCAAGCATGCAAGTCAGGCCGGCTTCGTTGGTCTGGCCGGTCTTGGCGATCTTGTCGACCAGTACGGCGGCGAGAAACACGCCGCCCAAGGCTGTCAGTTGCTCCTGAGTCGGGCTCATGAACGCTGACCCTTGCTGGTCCAGGGCTCGGCCACTTCGATCACGCCGCCGCCGAGGCAGATTTCACCGTCGTAGAACACCACGGATTGACCCGGAGTGACCGCGCGTTGCGGGTCATCAAAAGTGGCGCGGTAGCCGGTGGCGGTCTTTTCCAGCGTGCAAGGCTGGTCGCTCTGGCGATAACGCACCTTGGCGGTCAGCCTGCGCGGCTCGATCAGATCAATCGGGTTGACCCAATAGATGTCCGAGGCGAGCAGGGCGCGGGAGAACAGCCACGGGTGGTCATTGCCCTGGCCAACGATCAACTCGTTGTGTTCCAGGTCCTTGATCAGCACGTACCACGGCTCTTCACCGGCGTCTTTCAGGCCGCCGATGCCCAGTCCCTGGCGCTGGCCGATGGTGTGGTACATCAAGCCATGGTGACGGCCGATGACTTCACCTTCGGTGGTCTTGATCTCACCGGGCTGGGCCGGCAGGTATTGCTTGAGGAAGTCGCTGAAGCGGCGTTCGCCGATAAAGCAGATTCCGGTGGAATCCTTTTTCTTCGCGGTGGCCAGGTCGTGTTTCTCGGCAATCGCGCGCACTTCGGGTTTTTCCAGCTCGCCGACCGGGAACAGCGTCTTGGCGATCTGTTCGCCGCCGACGGCGTGCAGGAAGTAGCTCTGGTCCTTGTTCGGATCCAGGCCCTTGAGCAATTCGGTGCGACCATCGATGTCACGACGGCGCACGTAGTGGCCAGTGGCGATCAGGTCGGCGCCGAGCATCATGGCGTAATCGAGGAACGCCTTGAACTTGATCTCGCGGTTGCACAGGATGTCCGGGTTCGGCGTGCGGCCGGCCTTGTATTCGGCCAGGAAGTGCTCGAACACGTTGTCCCAGTACTCGGCGGCGAAGTTGGCGGTGTGCAGCTTGATGCCAATCTTGTCGCACACGGCCTGAGCGTCCGCCAGGTCATCCATGGCGGTGCAGTATTCCGTTCCATCGTCTTCTTCCCAGTTCTTCATGAACAGGCCTTCCACCTCATAACCCTGCTCGATCAGCAGGAGAGCGGAAACGGAAGAGTCCACGCCGCCGGACATACCGACAATGACGCGCTTCTTTTGTGTGGCAGAAGGGGCTGGATCACGCATAGGGATTTAATGAGTGTCTTGAAAAAGGACGCGATTCTAGCAGGCTCAAGCCTGCAAGGCTAAAGAGAAGGGCGGATCAGCTCGAGGCTGAAGTGTTTACCGTCCAGATAATCATCGATGCAGCGGATGATCAGCTCACTGCGCCAGTTTGCGCGCTGTTGCAGCAGTTCGTCACGCGTCAGCCATTTCGCGCCGACAATACCGTCGTCCAATTGATAATCCGGGTGGTACTGGACGGGTTTTGCGCTGAAGCAGACCCGCTGATAGGTCACGCCATTGCTCGGCGCAGTGTAGAGGTAAATGCCTATTACAGCGGTCGGCTCGACGTCCCAGCCGGTTTCCTCGAGGGTTTCGCGCACGGCGGCTTCGATCAGGGTTTCGTCCGGATCCAGATGACCGGCGGGTTGATTGAGTACCGTTCGTCCGTGCTTGGATTCTTCGACCATCAGGAAGCGGCCGTTGTCTTCGACGATGGTGGCGACGGTGATGTGGGGTAGCCAGGTCATCAATGGGGTCCGTAGGGGGGGAGGTGGTCAGAAACACAAACCCCGGCACATGGCCGGGGTTTGTGATGTTCCCTTACAACCTTAAACCAACGCAGCAATCGCGGCGTTGAAGGTTGCGCTCGGGCGCATGGCCTTGCTGATCAGTTCGGCATTGGCGTGGTAGTAACCGCCGATGTCCACTGGCTTTTCC
>NZ_AKJT01000093.1 GCF_000282195.1 Pseudomonas sp. GM18 | reverse complement strand
CAGCCTGCGGCAGCTCCTACGGCTGTTTTATTACGGCATATTGATGATGACTTCTTCCTGCCACTTCTGCGGCAGCGCCTTGGAGGTTTTTTCCCACGCATCCGCGTCTTTGATCGGCGTGACTTTTTTGTACTGCTCGTTAGGCAGCAGCTTGGCCTTGACCTCTTCCGGCAGCGTCAAATGCTCGGCGCGAATCGGACGGGCGTTGCCTTTTGCCAGGTTGATCTGGCCAGCGTCGCTGAAGATGTATTCGCGGGCCAGCTTGGCGGCGTTCGGGTGCTTGGCGTATTTGTTGATGATGGTGGTGTAGCCGGAAATTACCGAGCCATCGGAAGGAATCAGCACGGTGTAGTCATCCGGATTCGCCATCTTGGCCTTGTAGCTCAGGCCGTTGAAGTCCCAGACCACGCCGACTTCGATTTCACCCTTTTCCATGGTGGCGATCGTCGGGTTGGCCATCGACAGGCGGCCTTGCTTGGCGATGTCGGCGAACAGCGCCAGGGCTGGCTGAATGTTTTTCTCGTCACCACCGTTGGCGAGGGCTGCGGCCAGTACACCGTTGGCAGCCTGGGCTGCGGTGCTCACGTCACCGATAGAGACTTTGTACTTGCCGGTCTTGAGGTCGGCCCATTTGGTCGGTGCTTCGGAACCGTGCAGCAGTTTTTTGTTAACGATGAATGCGATGGTGCCGGTGTAGGCCAGCGCCCAGTTACCGTCCTTGTCCTTGGCCCAATCCGGAACCTGTGCCCAGGTGGTGGGTTTATAAGGTTGCACCACGCCTTGCTTGACCGAGATCGGGCCGAAGGCGGCACCGACGTCGCCGATGTCGGCCGTGGCGTTGTCTTTTTCGGCGGCGAACTTGGCGATTTCCTGGGCCGAGCTCATGTCGGTGTCGATGTGTTTCAGGCCGTATTTCTTGGCCAGGTCTTCCCAGGTGCCTTTCCAGTTGGCCCAGTCATCGGGCATGCCGACGCTGTTGACTGCGCCTTCCGCTTTCGCAGCGGCTTCGAGTGTTTTCAGATCGGTATCCGCCGCCATGGCGGCAGTGCACAGGGCAATGGTCGAGCCTAACAGTGATGCCAGGAAAAACTGTTTCATCCGAAGCTCCTTTGGGCGTTTTCAACGCTGCGATTGCGGTTGTGTTGGTCTAGGTCAGCAATACCTGAGCCAATTTAGGCGTCCTGGATGACATTTTGATGTCGACGACCGGTCGGCCTGAATTTTCTGCGCTCCGATACGCGGGGTGCGAGATAAGCGTAGACCATGGCTAAAGGGCTGATATGAAAGGGACTTGGCCATAAAATTGCAGGTGTCTGAAGCAACCGTTCGGCGGCTTTGTCATCTGTCAGTCATCTGCAGTGCCTAGGCTTGCAGGCAATTGATGGAGCCCGGTTTCAATCGCGGTTCTGCCCTGAATCAGTGCTGGTCTAGTCCAGATAGGTAACGTTGATGCGCATCGAGACAACCAAAGCGGTGACAGCGATCGGGCAGGTTCTGCAAGAACAGCTCGACCACGGCCTGTTGGCGCCCGGGAGCAAGTTACCGGCCGAGCGCAAGCTCAGTGAGTTGTTCGGTACCACGCGGATTACCGTGCGTGAGGCTTTGTTGCAGTTGGAGGCCCAGGGCCAGATTTATCGCGAAGAGCGACGCGGCTGGTTCGTGTCGCCACCGCGACTGGCTTATAACCTGATGCAGCGCAGCCACTTTCACGCGATGGTCAGCGCCCAGGGGCGAGTGCCGTCCACCGAGGTGATTTCCGCGCGTTTGCAACCGGCATCGGCAGCAGTGTGTGCCTGGTTGCAGTTGCCGGCGCTGTCGAGCGTGATCCAGATCTGCCGCTCGCGACGGATTGACGGGCGATTGGTGCTGTATGTGGAGCACTACCTGAACCCGCAGTATTTTCCGGGGATTCTGGATTTCGATCTGAATCAGTCGATGACCGAACTGTATGCGCGGCATTACGACTTGCACTACGGGCGGGTGCGCTTCGAGATCGTGCCGACCGCGCTGTCGGTGGACGCGGCGGCAGCTTTACGGGTGTCGGTGGGCAGCCCGGGGTTGCGGATTGCCCGGGTCAACTACGATCAGCATCAGCGGCTGATCGATTGTGACCTGGAGTTTTGGCGCCATGATGCGATTCATGTCGGGGTGGATGTGGTCTGAATCCACGCTGCGCCTGCACACGATATTTCCCGCCTACGCAGATTGTTCGCCACCGGGGGTGATTACCTGAATGCTCATGCGCGGTGTCGCCAGATCCAGCCCGGCCTCATCCAGATGCCGCTTGAGCGACAGGTTGAACGCCCGGGACACTTCCCATTGCTTGATTGGCGCGGTCTTGAAGCGCGCGCGCAGAATCGCATTGCCGGACTCGAAACTTTCGACCCCCTGAATCTCCAGCGGCGACCAGATGTTTCGCCGTTGCAGCGGGTCGGTGCGCATTTTCTGGCCGACGTCGCGCATCAGTTTGATCGCTTCGTCGATGTCCATGTTCGAGGGCACCGCCACCCGGAAGATCGCGTAGCCGAACTCCCGGGAGTAGTTCTTGATGCTTTTGATTTCGCTGAACGGGATGGTGTGGACGATGCCGTCGATGTCCCGCAGGCGCACGGTGCGGATGGTCAGGCCTTCGACCGTGCCCAGGTGGCCACCGACGTCCACGTAGTCGTCGATGGCCAGGGAGTCTTCGATGATGATGAACAGCCCGGTGATCAAGTCGGCCACCAGCGATTGCGCGCCGAAACCGATGGCCAGGCCGATGACACCGGCACCGGCCAGCAGTGGCGTGACGTTCATGCCCATGTTCGCCAGGGCGACGATCAGCGCAATGATGAAAATCGCCACGAACAGCACGTTGCGGATCAGCGGCATCATCGTCTGCGCCCGGGCGTTGGCCAGGCCTTTGCGTGAGCGGGTGAGGGCGTGATGCACGACGGTGTCGCTGAGGATCCAGATCAGCCAGGCAAAAATCAGCGTGCCGCCGAGGCTGAACAGTTTGACGCTGACTTCATGGCCTTCGCCTTCGGTGAAGCGGATCAGCGACATGCCCCAGACCCGCAGGCCGAGTTCGATGAACGCCAGCCACACCAGCAGATGGGCGAGGGTGTAGAAGAAGTTTTTCAGGCGATCCGAATACAGCGCATGGCGCTTGGGGCCGCGTTGTGGCTTGAGTGAATGACGGCGCACCAGCCCGTTGATGACCATGCACAACACCAGCAGCACGGTGCAGATCAGCGACTGACGCAAGGCGGTGCTGGTGTCGCCGGCGGAGATGAAGGTGGCGAACAGTGAGATGCCCACCAGCACCAGCGCCGGCAGATACCAGAAGGTCCCGAGGATTTCGATGGTGTCGCTCAAGGCTCGGCGGGTCAGGCGCCGGGACAGCGGTTGGTTGCGGATCAGGTGTGCGATGGGCCGCCGGAAACGCAGAATGAAAAAACCTGTGAAAATCGCCGCAAGCACGTTGGCGAACGTCGCCGCCGTGTGGGCCAGATGGCTGCCGAGGCTGGCGATCAGGCGCGGGTCGTTCAGGGCTTCACCGAAGGCGGCGAAACTGCCGATCAGCCACAACGGGCGAAAGGCCTGATGCCGCAGGATGTACAAGGCGCGATGGCGATGCGGGCCATCGAGCAGAGAAAACGCGATCACGCAGATCGCCGAGAAGCAGGTGCCGACCACCAGCGCATAGGCCAGCACCATGGCCAGGCTTTTGCCCAGTGACGAAGGCAGCGCGTAGGTCATGTAAACCGTCATGACCAAGGCGATCATCCACGGCCCGAGTTTGCGCAAGGCAAAGCGCAGCATGTCCAGCGCCTTGGGGTGTTGCGGCAGTTCTTCGGTGAGGCCGAAGCGCATGCGCACCCGGTGGCCGAGCCAGATCAGGGCGGCGGCCAGCAAGCTCCAGACCATCAGGATCATGGCGAAGGCAAAGATGATCGGCAGCCATTCATTGGCCGGCAGCATGAGTGCCACCAGTTCATCCTTGGCCAGGTCGACTTCTTCAGACCAGCGTGTGAGGGGGCTGTCGGCGCCGGAAAATTGCTTTTCGAAACTGGCCAGGGTGCCGCCGATCAGGCCCAGCACGCCTTCTTCGGTGGTCGGTTGGGCTTTTTGGGTGACGTCGCGTAGCTTCTTCAGGTCCGCCAGGAGTTTGGTTCGCTGCTGATCGTTTTCCAGCGACTTGATGACTTCGTCCAGCGACTGCCCCAGTGGCGCTTGGGCTTGCAGCTGGGTTTTCGCCGAGCCGTTGAGCAGCCCCGGCAAGCCGACCGCCTGGGCAGGCGCCATCGGCAGCAGCGTCATCAGGCAGACAAGGAACAAACACGGCAGGGCAAAAAGACGAGCGAACACTAGGCAGTCAACCTCGGATGAGCGAATCGGCCGAGTGTACGAGCCCCTCAAAATCAATGCGAGCCGGGCGTAAGGATTTATTCGTTGAGTTTGGCGAGGATCTTGTAGATCACGGTGGCGAGGATCATCAGCATGCCGACCCACATCGCGAACACGCCGGCGTTCTTGTCGCGAAAGTTGAAGCCGATGGCCAACATGATCATCCCGGAAAGAATCGGGACCAGCATGGCGTGAAACGAAGACATCGAGATCATGGTGACAGCCTTGTCGGAGGGGTTACTGCAAGTCTAGGCGGCTTTCGGACGGGCGTTGGTGATGTGTGGCAGGAATGGATCGCAAGATCATTGTGGCGAGGGAGCTTGCTCCCTCGCCACAAAAGTTGCCTTTTAATCACAAGGGTTATGGCAATTCCAGGCAGGCGTAAAACGCGCTCAGCACTTTGACCAGGTGTGCCAGGTCATGGCTGCCGCACAGCTCGCGGATGGAGTGCATGGCGAATGTCGGCAGGCCGATGTCCACGGTGCGCACGCCCAGGTGACTGGCGGTGATCGGGCCGATGGTCGAGCCGCAGCCCATGTCGCTGCGCACCACGAAGCTCTGCACCGGCACTTCTTCGGCCATGCACAAATGACGGAAGAACCCGGCGGTTTCGCTGTTGGTGGCGTAGCGCTGGTTGCTGTTGACCTTGATTACCGGGCCGGCGTTGAGTTTCGGGCCGTGGTTGGCATCGTGCTTGTCGGCGTAGTTCGGGTGCACGCCGTGGGCGTTGTCGGCCGAGACCAGCAGGGATTTCTGAATGGTCCGTACGAATTCATCCCCTTCGGGCAATAGACGACGCAGGGTTTGCTCAAGCATCGGACCGTCGGCGCCACAGGCCGAGCAGGAACCGACTTCTTCGTGATCGTTGCAGACCAGCACGCAGGTTTCGTCGGTCTCGGTTGTCAGCAACGCCTGCAGGCCGGCGTAGCACGACAACAGGTTGTCCAGGCGAGCGCCAGCGATGAAATCGCCATGCAGGCCGATGACCGCGGCGCTTTGGGTGTCGTAGAAACTCAGCTCGTAATCGAGCACCACGTCGGCGTTCAGGCCATGTTCGCGGGCCAACTGATCGGTGAGCACGGCGCGGAAGTCCACACGCTCGTCACCGGCGAATTGCGCGAGAATCGGCGGCAGCTCGGTCTGGGCATTGATCGCCCAGCCCATGTTGGCTTCACGGTTGAGGTGAATGGCCAGGTTCGGAATGATCGCGATGGGTGCCTTGAAGTCGATCAACTGGCTCTCGACCTTGCCATCACGGCGGAAGGTCACGCGGCCGGCCAAAGACAGATCGCGGTCGAACCACGGCGCCAGCAGCGCACCGCCATAGACTTCGACGCCCAGTTGCCAGAAGCCCTGGCGTTGCAGTTCCGGCTGGGGTTTGACCCGCAGGCACGGGCTGTCGGTGTGCGCGCCGACCAGGCGAATGCCGCGGTGCAGGGGCGAATGACGGCCCATTTTGAACGCGACGATCGAAGAGTCGTTACGGGTGACGTAGTAACGGCCATTGGCTTCGGTGGTCCACGGCTCGCGCTCGTCGAGGCGCACAAAACCGGCCGCTTCCAGACGCTGGACAAGGCTGGCGGTGGCATGGAACGGGGTAGGGGAGGCCTTGAGGAAGTCGATCAGGCCTTGGTTCAACTCTTCGCGCATAAGAAGCTCCAGACAGCAGTGGCGCCAGTTTAACGTATTGAAAGCGCAAAGTGCGGCGGGTGAAGGGCTGCTGTCGAACGCGGTTACTGTGGCGAGGGAGCTTGCTCCCGCTCGGCTGCGTAGCAGCCGCAAATCCTGCTCGTGCGGTGTGCCCGACAGAATACGGTCGCTGGGCTTGGGAGCGCTTCGCACTCCAACGGGAGCAAGCTCCCTCGCCACAACAGCCCCCTAGACACAGAAGCCTGTTCGCCACCGTTAGAACGGTGCCGGGCACTCGAATCGCAGGCGTTCGCCGCTTTGCGGATGAGTGAAGCTCAGCATGCTCGCGTGCAGGCACAGGCGTGGCCAGGCGGCCAGCGCTTGCGGATGGGCATAGAGCCCGTCACCCAGCAGCGGGTGGCCGATGGAAAGCATGTGCACGCGCAACTGGTGAGAGCGGCCGGTGATGGGGGTCAGCTCGACGCGGCACCAGTCGCCACAACGCTCCAGTACACGCCAGAAGGTCAGGGCGTGCTTGCCGAATTCGTGGTCCACCACATGACGTGGCTTGGTCGGCGGATCGTAGCGCAGAGGCAAGTCGATGCTGCCACTGTCCAGTTCCGGTTGTCCCCAGCACAGGGCGGTGTAGGCCTTTTCGGTTTCGCGGTCGTGAAATTGCCGAGACAGTTCGCGATGAGTGTCGGGGTCACGGGCCAGCAGAATGATGCCGGAGGTTTCCCAGTCCAGCCGATGGACAATTCGCGCTTCCGGGTAGCCGTTTTCTTGCAGGCGCGTAATCAGGCAGTCCTTGTTGTCATCGGCCCGGCCGGGGACGGAGAGCAACAGGGTCGGTTTGTCCACCACCAGTACGGCGGCGTCCTGATGGATGATGCGGATGTTGGACAACGGCATTAAAACAGCCTCGTAACAAACGCCAACGGCGACTCAGGTCCCCTCCAGTCATGGAAGGGACCTGAGCCGCCGTGGCTCCCGCCGGATCGACTCAGCGATCTGGCAGGGTGATATTGAGTTCCAGAATCGAGCAGCTGCCCTGGTTTTCCAGAGCGACATGCACGTCATCGGACCCGATATTGACGTACTTGCGGATCACTTCCACCAGTTCCTTCTGCAAGGCTGGCAAGTAGTCCGGCGTACTGCGTTGGCCGCGTTCATGCGCCACGATGATCTGTAGACGCTCTTTCGCTACCGAGGCGGTACTGGGCTTTTTGTTGGCACGAAAGAAGTCAAAAAGGTTCATTACCTACCTCCAAAAAGTCGCTCGAAGAATCCCTTCTTCTCGACATCGAGGAAACGATGGTCCACGGTCTTGCCCAACAGACGATCGACCGCATCGCTGTACGCCTGGCCGGCGTCGCTCTGGTCGTCGAGAATCACCGGCACGCCCTGGTTGGAGGCCTTGAGGACGGCTTGCGATTCTGGAATCACGCCCAGCAGGGTCACCGCGAGGATTTCCTTGACGTCTTCGACGCCGAGCATTTCGCCGTTGACGACGCGAGTAGGGTTGTAGCGGGTCAGCAACAGGTGTTCCTTGATCGGGTCTTCGCCGTTTTCGGCGCGACGGGACTTGCTGGCCAACAGGCCCAGCATGCGGTCCGAGTCACGTACGGAGGAGACTTCCGGGTTGGTCACGACAATCGCCTCATCAGCGAAGTACATGGCCAGGTGGGCACCTTTCTCGATACCGGCCGGCGAGTCGCAGACCACGAATTCGAAGTCTTCTTTCAACTGCATCAGGACTTTTTCTACGCCTTCCTGGGTCAGCGCGTCTTTATCGCGGGTCTGACTGGCGGCCAGCACGTAGAGGTTTTCCAGGCGCTTGTCTTTGATCAGGGCCTGTTGCAGGTTGGCTTCGCCGTTCACCACGTTGACGAAGTCATACACCACGCGGCGCTCGCAACCCATGATCAGGTCGAGGTTACGCAAACCGACGTCGAAATCGACGATAACTGTTTTGTGACCACGCAGAGCGAGGCCGGTACCGATAGCGGCGCTGGTGGTGGTCTTACCCACACCACCCTTGCCGGATGTAACCACGAGAATCTTGGCCAAGGTGTTTTACCCCTAAGGAAAAAGGACGTTTAGCCCCTGAAAAACATCTCTTGAAAAACTACTGCAGTCGGACAGCCTTGGCTGGAATCCGGTTCTGAGCGGTATTTACCCCCGGTAAACACTGCTTTTAGCCTTTTTCCTACTTCGTTTGAGCCGTTTTCGCTACGTTTTAGAGATGCTTGGAAAATGCGGCAGTATCCGTTAAAGCCGAATGATGTTCAACACGTCACCCGACAGGCTGACTTGTACGCCTGCGCCCCACAATGGATCGCGACGCAGGTCCTCGGAAACCTTGTAGTGACCGGCGATGGAGACCAGTTCAGCGGTCATTTGCTGACAGAAAATCCTGGCTTTCGTGTCGCCTTTGACGCCGGCCAACACACGACCGCGCATCGCGCCGTATACATGGATGTTCCCGTCGGCGAGAAGTTCCGCCCCCGGGCTGACCGACGAAATCACCACCAGATCGCTGCCCTGGGCATAAATCTGCTGGCCACCACGTACGGGCGACGTGATGATTTTCGTTGGTTTGATGGTCGGCTCCGGCGGTTTTTCCGGTTTTTTCGCTACGACGCCTTCGAGCGGGTCGAGCGGGCGTTCCCGCGCGCCAGACGGCGGCAGCACTGGCAGATCGACCGCAATGGCCGCTGCGATGTCTTCGATGCGGCTGGCACGGATCGCCAGGGTGCGCAGGCCATGCTGGCGGCAGATGCGCATCAATCCCGGCAGGTCGACCGAGCCTTCGCTGGCCGGGAGTTTGTCCAGGGCCAGTACCAGCGGCGCATTACTAAAGAAGTTGGGCGCCTGGGCGACCTTGGCGGCCAGTTGCCGATCAAGGTTCTCGAGGTCGTTACGGGCCAGTTCCAGCACCGTAATGGCAAGCATGCTGCCCTTCAACTGGAACACGGGATCTTGGTCTAGCGGTTCGGTTTGGCTCATGGTCGGCATACAACGGCTTGTCACTAAAAGTGCCGAGACTTATAACGAGAACGCCCGCAGGCCGCAAGCCGGGTCGAACGATGTAGAATGCGCGGCCATTAACTTTCCGGAACCTTTAATGGAACGCCCGCGATTTCGAACAGCATTTCTTTCTCCGCGTTTCTGGCCGCTGTGGTGTGGCCTGGGGCTGTTGTGGCTGATTGTGCAGTTGCCGTATCCGGCGTTACTGGCGATCGGTCGCGCCCTGGGTGCATTGATGTACCGGGTGGCCGGCGACCGACGGCGCATTGCCAAGCGCAATCTTGAGCTGTGTTTCCCTGAAAAATCCGCTGCCGAGCGCAAACGCCTGCTCAAGCAAAACTTCGCGTCCACCGGCATCGCCTTCTTCGAGATGGCCATGAGCTGGTGGTGGTCGCGCAAGCGTCTGGCGAAACTGGCCCATGTCGAAGGCCTGGAGCATTTGAAACAGGCCCAGGCGGACGGCAAGGGCGTGATTCTGATGGCCGTGCATTTCACCACGCTGGAGATCGGCGCGGCGTTGCTCGGTCAACAGCACACCATCGATGGCATGTACCGCGAACACAAGAATCCGCTGTTCGACTTCATCCAGCGCCGTGGCCGCGAGCGACACAACCTCGACTCGCTGGCGGTAGAGCGCGACGACGTGCGCGGCATGCTCAAACTGCTACGGGCAGGGAGAGCGATCTGGTACGCACCGGATCAGGACTACGGCGCCAAGCAAAGTATCTTCGTGCCGCTGTTCGGGATTCAGGCGGCGACTGTCACCGCCACCAGCAAATTCGCAAGGCTGGGCAAGGCGCTGGTGGTGCCGTTCACCCAGGAGCGCCTGGCTGACGGCAGCGGTTACCGACTGGTGATTCATGCCCCACTCGAAGGCTTTCCCGGCGAGACGGAAGAGGCCGATTGCATTCGGATCAACCAATGGGTGGAAGGTGCGTTGCGCGAATGTCCGGAGCAATACCTTTGGGCGCATCGCCGCTTCAAGAGCCGCCCACCGGGTGAGCCGAAGCTGTACGCCAAACGCGGTTGAGTCACCGATCCCTTTAAGCACCATGGAGTGTTGCGATGAGTCCTGCTGAACCGGTTACAGGGTTGATTCTTTCCGGAGGTGGGGCTCGCGCGGCCTATCAAGTAGGCGTGCTGGCGGCGATTGCCGAGCTGCTGCCGATGGGGGCGGCGAACCCGTTTCCGGTGATCGTCGGCACCTCGGCCGGTGCGATCAATGCGGTCAGCCTGGCCAGTGGGGCGATGGATTTTCGTGGCGCGATTGAGCGTCTGACGGCCTTCTGGCAAGGTTTTCGCAGCCATCTGGTGTTGCGTAGCGACTGGCCGGGGGTGATCCATCAGGCCACCCGTTTTATCAGTCACAACCTGATGGGCATTGGCTCGCCGGTGCCGGTGGCCCTGCTCAACAGTTCGCCGCTACGCCGTTTGCTCAATCACAAACTGCACATGCCCGGGATTGCCGAAGCGATTGCGCAAAAGCAATTGCAGGCCGTAGCGGTTACGGCGTTCGGCTATGAGTCCGGTCAGGCGGTCACGTTTTATCAGGGCGGCGGCACCATCGAATCCTGGTTGCGCCATCGGCGGATCGGCGTACCGACCCAGCTGAGCGTCGACCATCTGCTGGCCAGTTCCGCAATTCCATTGTTGTTCGCGCCGGTAAAAATCGGCGAAGAATATTTTGGCGATGGCGCGGTGCGTCAGTCAGCGCCGATCAGCCCGGCGTTGCACCTGGGCGCCAGTCGCGTGCTGGTGGTGGGCGTCAGTGGCAACCCGCGCGGGTTCGATCCGCAACAACCGCTACAACGTGCCTACACCGGTCAGCAGCCGACCCTGGCGCAAATCGGCGGGCACATGCTCAACAGTACGTTCATTGACAGCCTGGAAAGTGACATCGAGTTGTTGCAGCGTCTGAACCAGTTCAGCCATCTGCTGCCCGACGGCGCGTCGAGTCGTGCATTGGGGGCGGCGCCGGTGGAGGTGTTGGTGATTTCGCCGAGTCAGCCGATCGATGAAATTGCGGCGCGGCATCGCCAGGAATTGCCGGCGGCCTTACGCCTGTTTTTACGCGGGCCGGGGGCGACCAAGACCAGTGGGGCGGGGGTGCTGAGTTATCTGCTGTTCGAGGCGGGGTATTGCAGCGAATTGATTGACCTGGGACGGCGCGATGCGTTGGCCAAGCGCGATGAATTGTGTCGGTTTCTGGGGTTGCCATAAAGTAAAAGATCGCAGCCTGCGGCAGCTCCTACCCCGGATGCGCACGTCCGTAGGCGCTGGCGAAGCCTGCGATCTTTTGACTTTAAATCAGAAGTGGAACTTCACCAGGAAGCTCGTGTTGCTCTGATCGGTCTTGAAGTACTGGCTGTCCTTGATCCCGTACTTGTCCGACCAATAGTCGTACTCGACACCCACATACAACTGCTTCTCGCCAATGTTCAACGCTTTACCCAAGTCATATTTGATTTGTGGGTTGAAGTGCAGGTTGGCGTGGTAGGTGCCTTTGCTGTTCTGGTCGTTGTCGACCACCCAGTCCATGAAACCATCGATCAGGATGTTCGAATCGCCCACGGGAATGGTGTAGGACCAGACCGGGGTGATCTGCCAGACGTTGTCACCAGGGCGGCTGCCTTCGGTGTGACGCTGGTAGAAGTTCAGCTGGAAGTAGTCGAACCCGGGAATCGCCAGGTCGAAGCCCGGACCGATCAGGTAGGACTCGGTATCGCCTTCACCAAACTCGTACGTCATCGCCAGCAGTACGTCCTTGACCGGGCCGAACTCCAGTTTCTGGTCGAAGATCTTGCCAAACGACAAGCGTGGGCTGATTTCGCCGTAGTAGGTGTTCGAACCGACGCCGGGGTCGTCCTTGCCGTTGTAGAAAATCTTGTCGACGAACACGAAGTTGTCGCCGTATTTCCAGGCATCGGCGTGCTCGAAAGTGACGGTTTGCTGAATGCGCGGGTTGACCTGGAAGTCCTTGCCATAGAGGTAGGTCAGGCTGTTGTTCTGCCATTGCAGCAAGTCGCCGGCCATGGCCTGGCCCCCGGCCAGCAAGGATCCCGCGAGCATCAGGCTGGTGCACGTACGTTTCATTCGGTTGCTCCCAAAAAGTAGGTGGTTCCACGTTATTTTTCTAAGGTCAGCGCTCTGGTGTGGCGCCTTTTCTTGCTGCTGTAAAAAATCATCCATGCGGTCAGCTTTGGTGCTGTTAGCAAGAGCTGAGCCAAGGCTTTCAAAAAGCCAAAAAACGCCCGTTCGGCTGTTCGAAAACAGTCGATCGAGCGTCATTTTTGAGTGCCTTGGTACTGCCCAGAGCCGGGATAAGTTGGCTTTCTGGTCAGGAATTAAATCCGGGCTTTTTTTTAGATCGGATTCGGGCGGCCGCGGAGAATACTGACTCCTTGGCCAGGTCTCAAGTGCCCCGCAACAGAGCACCGGCGACAGGTATGGGGCACAGTTATGGGCGGTCAGCCCAGCGTCGCTGAACGACAGGTTTGTCGGGGTACGAATCATCTGTTGCTCCCTCTTGTTTTTATTGTTTGAGGCGCAGGCAGCCGCCCTTGTGGGAGCTGGCTTGCTCCCACAAGGTTTTGTGCTTTTACTGGGTCAGTGCGGGTGGGCGTGGCAGTCGTTGACGGCTGCGCGTTCGTGACCGCCGAGAATGTTGAACAACAGGTTCAACGCCAGGGCGCTAAGCGTGGCCATGGCGATGCCGCTGTGGGTGATCGGGCTCATCCACATCGGCAGGTGCGCGAAAAACTCCGGACGCACCACCGGGATCAGCCCCATGCCGATGCTCACCGCCACCAGCAACTGGTTGCGCCGGTCACCGATGTCGGCTTCCTGAAGAATCTTGATCCCGGTGGCGGCAACCATACCGAACATCGCAATCGCCGCGCCGCCCAGTACCGCCGGAGGAATCGACGCCACCAGGAACGCGGCTTTCGGCAGCAGGCTCAGCACGATCAGCAAACCGCCGGCGACGATAGTCACCGACCGGCAGCGTACGCCAGTCATCTGCACCAGGCCGATGTTCTGGGCGAATGAGGAGTGGGTGAAAGTGTTGAAGAAACCGGCGAAAAACGAAGCGCCGGCATCGCACAGCAAGCCGCGACGCAGCATCCGTGGCGTGACGTCCTGGCCGGTGATTTTGCCCAGCGCCAGGAACATCCCGGTGGACTCGACGAAGATGATCACCACCACCAGGCACATGGACAGAATCGGTGCGAGTTCGAATTTCGGCATGCCGAAATGCAACGGGGTGACGATCTGCAGCCACGGCGCCTGGTCCATGCCGCTGAGGTCGACCATGCCGATCACGCCGCAAATTGCGTAACCCAGGCACATGCCGATCAGCACCGAGATGTTGACCCAGAATCCGCGCATGAAGCGATGGACCAACAGAATGGTGGCCAGCACCAGTGCGGCAACGGCCAGATAAACAGGCGAACCGAATTGAGCCGCGCCAGCACCGCCACCGGCCCAGTTCACGGCCACGGGGAACAGCGACAAACCGATCGAGGTGATGACGGTGCCGGTCACCAGCGGCGGGAAGAAGCGCACGACTTTGGACATGAAGGGGGCGATGAGCATGCCGAAGAAACCGGCGGCGATGGTCGCACCGAAAATCCCTTGCAGGCCGATGCCGGGCATCCCGGCCATGGCCACCATGCTGCCGACCGCGGCGAAACTGGCGCCCATCATCACCGGCATGCGAATGCCCATCGGGCCGATGCCCAGCGACTGGACGATGGTGGCGATGCCGGCCACCAGCAGGTCGGCGTTGATCAGGAAGGCGATTTCTTCACGGCTCAGGCCCGCGGCCTGCCCGATGATCAGCGGCACTGCAATGGCGCCGCCGTACATCAGCAGAACGTGTTGCAGACCAACCAGGATCAGTTGCACAAGGGGTAAACGTTGAATGGCGGGTGCGTCGGGGATGCGCGCTTCGGATAGCTCGGACATGCAACACCTCGGATCTTTTTTATTCTTGTGATTTTTGTATCAGGGTGACCTGTGGCGAGGGAGCAAGCTCCCTCGCCACAAAAGCCCGTTTGTCACAGGCTTTTGTATTGCTTATTTGGTTTGGGCTCCCTGAACAATCCACGCGCCGATCAGATCACGTTCCTGCTGGGTCATCTGGGTGATGTTGCCCAGTGGCATGATCTGGCTGGTGACGGCTTGAGCCTGGATGCGAGCGGCGTTTTGGTGGATCTGTTCTGGCGTGTCGAACATCACGCCGGCCGGTGCGGCACTGAACAGCGGGCTGGTGGGTTTGGCCGAGTGACAGACCGCGCAACGTTCCTGAATGACGCTGTGAACCTTGTCGAACGTCGGGCCCTGATTCGAGGCTTGGGCCGGTGCGGCGGCAGGCGCATCCGGTTTCGCCGCTTCAGGTTTGGCACCACCACCCAGGGCGGTTTCCGGCAGCGGCTGGTACTCGATGGTCCCTGGTGCCTTGGCTACTTCAGGCGCGCTGGACATCGGCGCCGGACCGGTCACGTACGCCAGGCAAATCATGCCGACCGCCGCAACCGGCAGGGTCCAGGCGAACTTGTGGCTGTCGTGACGGGTGTTGAAGTAGTGACGCACCAACACCGCCAGCACCGCAATCCCGGCCAGGATCAGCCAGTTGTACTGGCTGCCGTAGGTGCTCGGGAAGTGGTTGCTGATCATGATGAACAGCACCGGCAAGGTGAAGTAGTTGTTGTGTCGCGAACGCAGCAAACCTTTGGCCGGCAGCGCCGGATCGGGTGTGCGGTTCTCGGCGATCGCCGCCACCAGGGCGCGCTGGGCCGGCATGATGATGCGGAACACGTTGCCGACCATGATGGTGCCGATGATCGCGCCGACGTGCAGGTACGCACCACGACCGCTGAACACTTTGCTGAAGCCGTAGGCGGCGCCGATGATCAGTACGAACAGAATAAAACCGAGCAGGGCAGGGCGCTTGCCCAGGGCCGAGTCGCAGAGGAAGGAGTAGATGAACCAGCCGATGAACAACGAGCCGAGGCCGATGGCCACGCCTTCTGGGCCGCTCAGGGTGCTGCCCGGAGCCAGCAGGTAAAGCGTCGGGTTGGAGTAGAACACCACGCACAGCAGCGCGATCCCCGACAGCCAGGTGAAATAGGCTTCCCATTTGAACCAGTGCAGGTTGTCCGGCATGGTCGGTGGAGCCAGTTTGTATTTTTCCAGGTGGTAGATACCGCCGCCATGGATCGCCCACAAATCGCCCGCCAGCCCGTTTTTCGGGTTGACCCGATTGAGGTTGTTTTCCAGCCAGACGAAATAGAACGACGCGCCGATCCAGGCCACGCCAGTGATCATGTGAACCCAGCGCACGCTCAGGTTCAGCCATTCCAACAGATGTGCTTCCACAGTCTTTACCTCTCGCCCGTCACTCTGTTGTCGAGTGATCGGACGCTTCTCTTATTGGTGGGGGGCGAGGATCAAACACTCATCCTCTTGGAAAAAATGCTCATCGCAGTTATTGCCTGTGCCACTGCGATCAACCACCAGGAAGTCATCCCGCTTTTCGATCGTCAGCACCGGGTGGTGCCAGACGCCGCGATGGTAATTAATGCCCTGCCTGCCGTTGGTGACGAAGGCGCGGACCAAGCCTGATACAGGTGCATCGCCAAGTGGCGCGACCACGATCAGAAAGGGGTTGCCGAGCAGCGGAATGAACGCCTGACTGCCCAGCGGATGGCGCTCCAGCATGCGGACGGTCAGCGGCATGTCCTGCGCGTCGGCGCGGAAGATGCTGATGATCGCCTTGTCCTCTGGCGTGGCGGTTTCCACCGTCGCCAGTTTGTGAAAGCGCATGGTCGAACCGTTGTTGATCATGAAGTGATCGCTGCCGTCGGTTTCGATCACGTCACCGAAAGGGGCGAAGGCTTCTTTGGTCAGCGGTTCAATCGTCAATGTGCGCATGCTGGTCTTCTTATCCAAATTCTGTGTTTGATCGTTCCCACGCTCTGCGTGGGAACGCTTCACCGGACGCTCCGCGTCCAATCTGTGACGCGGAGCGTCACGGGCTGCATTCCCACGCGGAGCGTGGGAACGATCATTACGGTGTTACTTCGCTACTTTGCCCAATACGCGCAGGCGGCTCACACCACCATCCGGGAACACGTTCAGGCGGATGTGGGTGATCGGGCCCAGCGCCTTGATCTGCTCGGCGAAGGTGTGTTCGGCGTGCATTTCCAGCTTCTGGCTTGGCAGTAGTTCGCGCCAGAACAGCGATTGGGTTTCGATCTGGCTGTCGGTGCCGCCCTTCACGAATGCGCCCTGGATCGAGCAGCTGTCCGGGTAGTTGCCCTTGAAGTGCAGGGTGTCGACGATGACTTTCTCGACTTCACCCGCATGGCCCAGCGCGACGATCACCCAGTCATTGCCCGGGGTACGACGACGTGCGGTTTCCCAGCCATCGCCCATGTTGATGCCGCGGCCCGGGTTGAGGATGTTGCTCATGCGGCCGAAGTGTTCGTCGGAGCAGGCGAGGGCGCGACCGCCGTTCAGGGCTGCAGCCAGGTCGACTTGTTCGTTGTCGCCAACAGCCGACCAGTCGCGGAACGGAATGCCGTACACGCGCAGACGGGCCACGCCACCATCCGGATAGATGTTGAAGCGCAGGTGGCTGAACGCCTGGTCGTTATTGATTTCGTGGTAGTGGTGGCTGTTGCCCTGCAGTTCGACGGCCGACAGCACTTCAGTCCACTGGGTGTTTTCGTCTGGCTCGCCCGAGGCCAGGAAGCAGGCTTCCAGGGAGGCCGATGGTGGGTAGTTGCCGGTGAAGAATGAAGTGTCGATGTCCACGCCTTTGATCGAACCCGGTACGCCCAGGCGGATCACCGCGCTGTCGTAGCCTTCAAAGCGCTTGCGGCGCGACTCCCAGCCGTCCATCCACTTGCCGTTGTCATCGAACACGCCCTCTTTCCACACGGCCGGGGTCGGCTGGAACAGACGGTTGGCGTCTGCAAACCAGTCATCGGTGACCGAGATGATTTTGGTGCCCAGACGGGCGTCGGCCAGGTTGACGAACTTCTCGAAAGGTACGGCGTAAGCTTTCATTCTTCTTGTCTGCCTTTAAATAAGTTGGCTTGGGATGCTTGCAGGGCCCGAAGCGTTTTTTGCGTTCGTCAACGTCGGGCCAGGCTTGCTATAGGGTCAGTAATCGGAACAACGCGATCTTGTTGATCTCCGCCAGCGCGCATTTGAATTCGGTGTCGACCGAGTTGTGAATGCGCGTTTCGAACGCCGCGAGGATCTGATGCCGGTTGCTGCCTTTTACCGCCATGATGAAGGGAAACTTGAACTTGGCCTTGTAGGCGTCGTTCAGCTCGGTGAAGCGAGAAAACTCTTCGGCCGTGCATTGGTGAATACCCGCGCCAGACTGTTCTTCAGTGCTGGCTGCGGTAAGCTGGCCCTGGACGGCAGCTTTGCCGGCCAGGTCCGGGTGCGCGTTGATCAGGGCCAGTTGGCTGGCGTGATCGGCGCTCAACAAAATGTCGCTCATGCGCTGGTGCAGGGTTTCGATCTGGTCGAACGAAGCGTCCTGACCCAGGTCGAAGGCTTTTTCAGCCACCCAAGGCGAGTGTTCGTAGATGTCGGCAAAGGCTTCGACAAACGCGTCGCGGCTCAGGGTCGATGGCTTCAGTGTCTGGAAGTGGCTCATTTGGCAGCCCCTTGATACGGGTGGGTTTGCTGCCAGTGGCGAGCGATGTCGACGCGGCGGCTGAACCACACCTGTTCATGACTTTTAGCGTATTCGATAAAGCGTTTGAGCGAGGCCAGACGCGCTGGACGGCCGATCAGCCGGCAGTGCAGGCCGATCGACAACATCTTCGGTGCCTCGGCGCCTTCGGCATACAGCACGTCGAAGGCGTCTTTCAGGTATTCGAAAAAGTCGTCGCCCTTGTTGAAGCCCTGAACCTGGGTGAAGCGCATGTCGTTGGTGTCCAGGGTGTACGGGATCACTAAATGCGGCTTGCCGGTCGGGTTGTTCGGTTCCCAGTAGGGCAGGTCGTCGTCGTAGGTGTCGCAGTCGTAGAGGAAACCGCCTTCTTCCATCACCAGCCGACGGGTGTTCGGGCCGGTGCGACCGGTGTACCAGCCCAGCGGGCGCTCGCCAGTGATTTCGGTGAGGATGCGGATTGCTTCGAGCATGTGCTCGCGTTCCTGCGCTTCGTCCATGTACTGGTAGTCGATCCAGCGATAGCCGTGGCTGCAGATCTCGTGGCCGGCCTCGACCATCGCGCGGATCACGTCCGGGTGACGCTGGGCGGCCATGGCCACGGCGAAGATGGTCAGCGGGATATCGAATTCCTTGAACAGTTTCAGAATCCGCCAGACGCCGGCACGGCTGCCATACTCGTATAGGGATTCCATGCTCATGTTGCGCTCACCCTGCAGCGGCTGCGCCGAGACCATTTCCGAGAGGAATGCTTCGGACTCTTTATCGCCGTGAAGGATATTGCGCTCGCCACCTTCCTCGTAGTTGAGCACGAAGGACAGGGCGATGCGGGCATTGCCCGGCCAGTGTGGGTGAGGAGGGTTACTGCCGTAACCGATCAGGTCGCGTGGGTAGTCAGCGCTCACTGCAGTCTTCCTTCTTGTTCGTGTCGACTTGGTCAAAGTCAGGGTGTGTGTGGCGGCCTGGCGATGAGAGGGCAGGCTGGCGTCACAGCGATGGAGTGATTGTATACAACTTTATATTCACTTTGTAAGCCTGATTTTTTGCATTTTTCACTGACTGCTCTCATTGGAGGCTACTGCAAGAAACCTGCCTGACTGGTCAGCTAATGGATAGAAGGTCCACTGATCTTATGGTTTGGCGAAAGATTCGCCTGCAAACACTGAATGACGTTGGTGGCGGTAAAAATGTCGTTTTTATTGTGTACAATTTTTTTGAAAAATGTCTTAATCAGTCGCTCGCCGCAACTTTTCGTGCTCCGAAACGGTGCGGTCTCCTTTTCAACTGACTTCGGGAGGCGCGAGGTCTGACTGCTCCACGCAGGCAGGCGCGCAGAATCAATGGGACGTTTGACTACACACGTTTTGGACGCTGCACACGGTTGCCCTGGCAGTTCGATCAAGGTCGAGCTGTACCGCGTCGAAGGCTCGCAGCTGGAACTGGTCGCCACGGCGCTCACCAACAGCGACGGCCGGGTCGATGCGCCGCTGCTGCAAGGCGATGACTACCGTACCGGGGTCTATCAGCTGCAATTTCATGCGGGCGATTACTACCGCGCCCGTGGCGTTCAGTTGCCTGAGCCTGCGTTCCTCGACGTGGTGGTGCTGCGGTTCGGCATCTCTGCGGAACAGGATCACTACCACGTGCCATTGCTGATTTCGCCGTATAGCTATTCGACCTATAGAGGAAGCTAGGACTTTCCCCCCAAGCCCATTCTTCTCAAAAAAGCTGCGCATATAGCTTCTTTGGTCTTTTGCCCGCTCACACTGCGGGCTTTTTTTTGCTTCTTGTTTGAGCAAATGCGTGGGGTGCACCTCGCGAGCGGGCTGCGAGGTGCACACGCTTCTCTATCAACGTTCCTTGATGATGAACACAGTAGGACTTCCACCGGGCAGGTGCTGGACGCCGCCTATCAGCCATACCACATCAGCACGCGCATCAGCAGCAAGTAGCAACTGATGGGCTTCGGCGCCAATTCGCGCTCTCAGCAGAGGGTCTGCAAGCTCTGGCGCGTGCGGCTGCTTGATCTCAATCGCGTCAGTCTCCACACGCCCCAGTTTCAGGAAATAGACCTTGTTGTGATTGGGTCGCTTAAAGACCAGCGTGGGAGGGGGGGCCTTAAGGTTGTCCACGTTTACAGGAAAGTAGACCTTGTAATTGCTGTGGCCCAGTATCGAGGCGAGCAATAACGGAAGTCGGCCCGGTTCATTCGGCCCCTCTGTGTAAAACGGCCAGGCCGGAGCGCTCTCAGGTTTGAAGTTCAACTGCTGTAAGCGCACCAGGGAATCCGGAGCGTGTAAAGGGACTATCCTTCGGGGGCCCTCACTGCCGGAAGCGACGGGCAATATATCCAACGGATCGCCGAGTCCAGGCACGCCGATGGTCGATTTGCCCTCCCAGTGGCGAAAGGTTTGCGTCATAGAGGCCAACCCGCCGCCGTTGATGTCCTCCGACCCACTGGAAAGCTCGAATAATCGCTTGGCAACGGCGCGCGCCGTGGGCTCGGTGAAACCTTGGTATGCATCTGCGACATGGCGTGTGAGCGTTTTCTCGAAGAGACGAACAGCGCCGTCAACTGTCCGGGTATTGGTGCCGGCACGGTGGCTAGTGGCTACAGGCTGCAACGAAGGTGCTTCGTGCAACATGCGTTCGAATACCTCAAAGCGGGAGGGCGCAAATTCCGGGTGTTGAAGGAAAACGATGGGCAGTCGATCGGCCAGCGGCCCCTTTGGAACAATGTGGTAATGCAGCTGACCAATCTGTACGGATTCTACCGAATCAGGTTTGGTTATTTTTCCCCAGGATGCCCACAAATAGGGGTTTCTGTTCAAGGTCGCAGGATTATGGTGGGTACCTGCTACCGCGTCGGACGCATCGACATTGTCATCCAGTCGAGGACGTTTGCTTGGGCCGGGGCCGGAGTCTTCGGCTTCGGGTAACGGCTGATGGCCGCTCATTTGAGCGCTATCGCCCGAGTCTCTCGTTCTGGGTGCTTTACGTTGCCAAAGCGTCATCCCTTCAATGCTTTCGAGAACCGGGCCCGAAGGGCTCAATTCGCTCGCTGAGGACGTCTGATAGTCCCCATCTGCATTTTTACGGACCATGACGGTGCCTTCTTCCGCAAGGTCGACATAGGTTCTCTTGAGCTTGTCGTAGCGGATCCCGTTGGCATCCGGTTTTGTCAGCTTGTCGGCTAAATGCCGGGGAATGATCTCCAGCGTTTCCAGCCTGGTTGGCGCACTTACCGTCGGCACCAGGCCCTCCCGGACTATTCTCCACTGTGGCTGGCCAGGAATTTTCCTGAGGATCGGCCCGGGTTGGTCAGGAGCAAAAGGGAAGGGGACCTGATAATCGCCTTTCGCGTTTGCTCTGATCAGAAAAATGCCTTCTCCAATATCAGCGTAAAGCTGTTGCCTGTGACTCATGAAAAGCCCGGTTTCGTCAATCTTGAATAATTGATCGACCTGGTTTCGAGGCCAGAAAATCATATTGGCAGCGAAATCGGCGGCGCTGGTAGCGTTAGCCGGCATGTCGGTTACGACTACAGGCTGACGAGGGGCGATAGGTGGTGACGTACTTGATACGTCCGTGTCGGAAACAGGCGCTCCGTCTCCAAGTGGTCTGCCGACTGTTGCAGCGTGATCGCCCCGTACCCGATTATCTCCTGACGAAGGCCTTGGAGGTGTCGCCGGATGGGCGTTTGACGTTCTTTTTGGCGGTTTGGCCATGGGTAATGTTCCTGAATCGAATTATTTATTTATAAATTTAAGGCGAGGCCGGTAGGTGAAAATGACTGGAATCAACGCTCTCTGATAATAAAAACGGATTGCCATCCCGATGGGGCTGTTTGAACCCCGCCTAATAGCCATACAACGTTGTTCTGCTGGTTGGCAGTCACGAGCGCTTGTAATGCGGTATTGCCCACTTGCGGAACTAAAGAAGGATCAGAAAGTTCCGGCGGTGGAGACGGGTTTGTTCTGATCGCATTTCGCTCTGCAATACCAAGTTTCAGAAAGTAAACCTTGTCGTGATCTGCACGTTTGAAGACCAGCTTGGGACTTCGGTGTTCATGCAGTAAGGGAAATACTTCGTACCCGCTGCGGATCAACGCCGTGCTGACTAAACGCTTGAGGTTGTGGTCAGTGCGATTCGCGACAAAACTGTCCCATTCCATCTGGAAATGTCCGGGGAGGAAGTCAAGCCTGCGCAACGGCTCGCCAAATGTCGGAGCCTCCATGGAAATAACTATTCCCTCGTGATCGATGCGCGATGCCACAGGCAGTAAATCAATTGGATTTTCGAGCCGGGCATCAAAGATGCCTGCCCGTTCCTTCCAGTGATTAAGGGTGAGTGTGGTGGTATACAAACCATCTCGAGCGATTACTTCGGAATCCCCCGAATATTCAAATAGCCTCTTTGCGACGGCGCGCGATGTGACCGGTGAAAAATCCGGGAATACATCCGCAACAGATTGCGTCATCGGTTTTTCAAACAGACGGCGGCTACTATTCACCAACCATTTTCCATCGAGGGTCATCGCTGCCGGTACAGGTTGTAACCATGGTTTGGTTTGCAACATCTGTTCAAATATGTCGAAGCGCGAGGGTGGGAATTCGGGGTGCTGAAGGTAGTTCGAGAATGTTTTGAGTTCTTTTCCATCGGGCACGGTTTGATAATGAAGTTCACCGATCTGAATGGATTGATTTGCAAGGGGTTTGTTTACCTTTCCCCATGACACCCACAGGTAGGGATTTTCATTTGCAGGGTGGGTTGGATAGAGAGAAATAATCTGCTCCGTCGATGCGCTTGCACCTGTTTGCTCTTCATTTTCCTCAAGGCGCTGACGCTTGCTCGGACCCGGTCCGGCCTCTTCGACAGCAGATGATTGCTGATGAGCCGGCAGTGGATTGTTGCTTTCCGTGACCGCAACGGTCTGTAGTTTTCGCCGCCAGAACTGAGTCAGTTCAATCCTCTCGAGTACGGGCCCGGAAGGTGCCCATTCCTGGCCGAAGGTCGCCTGATAATCGCCATTCGCGTTTCTGGCAACTTGAACACTGCCCTCGTCTAATAAATCGACATAACTTCGCAGGTTGTACCAGCGTATTCCGTGCTCATTGGCGGCTGGTAGTTTTCTAATCACGACCGGATTTTTAATGATATGGACAGGCGCAACGATGGCCGGGGCGGTCACGTTCGAAACACCTGCTCGCGGGTCTGGAGTCGACGGCAGAACCCGCCACAGTGGCCTGCCTTCGACCTTTCTCAAAACCGGACCTGGATGTTCAGGCGCAAAAGGGAAATGGACTCGATAATCGCCATTCACGTTGGGTTCCACTCTGCCAATGCCTGCTCTTTCAATGTCGGCATACAACGTGTTCTCCTTGCTCATGAAGAGCCCTGTGTCACCGATTCGAATCAGTTGATCAACCCGTTCACGGGGCCAGGACACCATGTTTTCGGATTGCACGAAGGGGCCGGAGGTGCGAACAGGCATGTTGGTTACAACGACGGGCTGTTGATCAGGCGTGCCTGGCAAGGCATTTGAGGCATGGATGTCCGTCGTTGACTCCCCTCCAGGCACCGCTACGGCAGGACGGCCGGAAGGGTTGACCCCGACCACGTCATCCCCTGGAATGGGTCTGGGAGGTGTCGACGAAGGGCCCGGCGTATTGGGGCTGGAAACTTTCTTGGGCGGTTTAGCCATGACAGTAGTTCCGATAAATAATCTGGTGAATATCTAAATCAGGAAGTGCACCTGAAGAAGACGAAAAAGTAGCAGGGTGAAAGTAGGGCGCGTGAGGGGGCACGGCCCTGAATTACGGTTTAGTTTTCGTTAAGTAGGATTTTGAAGTGCAATAAATATTTATAGGGTGAAAGTGTATTTGCTACAAAAGGCTTCTGCTTGATAGTGAGATTAAGGGGTGACTTCTTGATTATGTTTTACAAGGTTTTGCAGGCATCAAATAGAGTTCGCAGGTTGGCCGCGCTTACAGGAGGGGTAGAAGTGATGCCGGACTCCATTAGTGCATAGCAATGTTCCAGTTGGTGTGCGCACCGGTTCAGAGGCATAAGGTCGGCGTAATGCACCGTTCGGGATTTGTCGGTGTCAAGTATCCAGCGACGTTCCGACAAGTTGTAAGAAAGAACGCCGGCCGTGTTGTCTTTCATGGCGATATTTCGAACTGGGATGTCTTCTATTTCTAAATATGTCATTTCTGCCGCTATGGCTGCTTCGTTCAGAAGGTGGCCTTTAAAGTACCTGCCATCCAGCGAGTCAATGTACACCTCGTCAAAATCAAGATCGACTTTGTAAATAACCCCGTTTCGCGTGATGACGCGTATTTGATCAGTCAGGTCTTGAGGGTCGTTGTAAATAGGAAGCTGAATAACGGTGTGTCCAATCAGCAGATGATTATCCACCCGTTTGATCCTGGTGTAGGCGAGGCCCGTTGCGTCGAACTCCCAGGTAGACGCCGATCGTGATTTGATGGTGGCGTTCGCACGAGCACCTGGCGTTGAAATATTTAACGTTATTTCGGCGTTGAGGTGGATAAGGTAGGTCGAGCCGTCACCGACCAGGTTTTCGATAGCTGTTTGCTCGGGGTAAGAGATGAGTTTTACGCATTTCTCTTGGGTGCCTAGATGATGAGCGACATTATCGAGGGGGTGATGATAAATATGCTTTCCTTCTCTGGCCTTTAGTGGCAATGGCACCTCGTTGGTACATGCCATCGGGCCGCTTATCTCGAACTGATCGTTTGAAAATGTTGTATCGGGTAAGGCAGGTTGGTCGACCCGATAAGAAACGCCATCGTTCATGATCAGAATAAAATGTTGGTTCAACGTTTTGTCGGGGCGCGTTAGTCGGCTTGTGATTCTTTGTTCCCCGCTCCAGATAGAACTGGCCAGATTCTTGATAGTCAACAGATTGCTGTCAAAGTGAAAGGTCAGGCCGCATTCTTTATACATGATGCGGTCGAAATCTCGCTGGCGCACCAGATCGACGTTGTAGTAAGCCTCGACTCGAGTCAGCTCATGACTGGCGTAATCCATATAAAGGGTGGTCAGAGTACTTGTGCTTCGTTGTTTTACTCTAAGCGTCGTATGCTCATTGATTCGCGAAATGCAGTAGCTCGTGTCCTTGTCGTGTGCGATCGTGAATTCACGGTTATAGAGTATGATCGGGTTTTTTGTTATTCCCTGTTGGGTGATCACCGTTTCAATGTCAAAGGGGGCATCGGTCTCAATGCTTTCAGGGAGTTCAGGCATCAAATGAAACCCATCCTTGGTAATGAAGGTCAGTTTTCCATTCTGTAGTTGTCGTTGATTGTTGACGGTTTTGTAGACGTCTTTGATGTAT
Source organism: Pseudomonas sp. GM18 (assembly GCF_000282195.1). Taxonomy (GTDB): domain Bacteria; phylum Pseudomonadota; class Gammaproteobacteria; order Pseudomonadales; family Pseudomonadaceae; genus Aquipseudomonas. The sequence goes on along the minus strand of NZ_AKJT01000093.1, from coordinate 43,767 downwards.
ACATCCCTTTCTCTGACGTCGTCGAGATCAAACCCTGAGGTGATGACCAGTGTCTGTCCCTCGATTTTCCAGCTTTTAATCAGATCCATTCTCCAATCAAGCGCAATGACACTTTCGTCCACGCCGTCTTCAGCGATATATATGCCGCCAGATTTGTGGGCGATGGCATAGTGATCCTTTCCGGGGCCGCCGGATGCCGAGCCATGATTGTTCAGAAGATGGATTTGGTCGTCCCCGGCGCCGGCCTCAATGGTATCGTGTCCCCGAGACTTGATAACATTCGGGCCGGCCGTCCCTATGACTTGGTTTTCCGCGCCGGCCAGGGTTTCTACGTTTTCGATGCCCTCTAGAAGCGTGTGTCGGTAATTCCAGCGGCTGTCGCTGGTCTGGTCGCGTGTAATGATAGACAGCCGTCCATCGTTTAAATCGATGAAGTATCCAAATCTTTGTCTGTTGCGCTCAGGGTAGCTACCGGTGACGACTAATGTGTCGTTGCCCAGACCACCTTTCAATGTAGTGGGTAGAGGGTCTTTTGGGCCGTTTTTGAGGAGCTCTGCGGCGCCCTCGAAGACGAATTCATCATCTTTTTCACCGCCGGTAAGGTGTTTGATACCTGCCCCGTAATAGAATCTGTTCGGCTTTTTTTCAATGCCAACAATTGTGTCGTTTCCACCACCAATGAACCATACCGCGCCTTTGTTCTCTCCGGGCGTTCCAAATTCGGCGCCGGGCATATCGGGAGTCACTCCGTTCCGGGCATCAAGGGTGTCGTTACTGTCAATAACACGAGGTTTTTGGACGGTTTTATACGTGTATTGTTGGGCATCCCAATCGAAGCTGGGTACTTGTGTCGGCTTTAGCTCTACCTCAAACTTGCCGTTTACAATGACCTCTGTGCTGTCCTTTAACTGACCTTCCAGTAGTTTTCTGGCGGTTGCCTGTAACAACTTTGAATGTTCAATGGTTGATTTGGCGATCGCATGGCGAGTTTGTATGTTTTCGTCGGGACTTATCCCCCAAAAGGCGAACCAGCCTGTACGCAGGCGTTCGTGGGTAGTGAGTTCGATGTAGTCGTCTATATCATCGACAACGCGTACCGCCGCATAGGCCTGGGAACCCGCGACTAAAATAAGCCCCGCTACCAGGCCCACCGGCCCGACAAAGGAGAAGCCAGCCAACGCCGCGGCGCCCAAGATCAATGTCATTGCTGCGCTGGTCACGCTCAAGCCTGCGGCGACATAGTGATCCATGGCTTCTTTACCTGTTGTCGCCGCTGCACTGTTAAAGGATTTAACGGCGGAGATAATGTCGAAGGGCAGTGTCAGGGCGCTAGCGATCAGACCCGCACCGCGCCCCAGTCGAACGCCGAAGCTGGTTTTGGCAAAATCCTTGTAGGCTTTTTGCCCCGCCTCGATCATGTATTTTGCTTGCTTCGTTACGGCAACTTCGACAGCTAACGAAGTGACTTCTGCTGAAATGCTTAAGCTGTTGAATACAACTTCGCCTTGATCTTTTCGTGCAATGGCGTCTTGAAGTCCGCGCAGACCGCTATAAATGCCGAAGGCTTGAAGCCCGGCCCCCATGCTGACCATGCTGCTACTCTTGATACGGTTCACCCAGGGAGGTGTATTTTTGGACAAGTGGGCGTGGCGTATATCAAGCTTCTGCGCCGATTTCAGAAGTTTGTCCAGTTTACGTCGGTACTGTTCAGGATCGGCAAGCGTGTCAGGAGTGTCGCTTAGCAGGGGGGGAGCTGTTAGTGGGCGCTGGGTCGCCATCTCAAAGAGTAATGAAGGTAGCGTGTAGTCGTCTCTTGTTCCGGTAGAGCGCATACGAGCTTCAATATACGAAGGGTCAAACTGTAAGGAATTGACAAAAGACCGCCTGGGGTGTCGGAAAAACGTATTTTTACCATCCAACCGCTGACCGTTTGATGTCGCTCCCAATGCATCCAGTGCGCGTCGGGTAATCGAATGGGAACCTATCTTGATAGGGCCGAAAAGCTCATCTATAACACTTAACTGACTTTTACTGGTGTTTGTATCTTGGGGGGCAGGGGTATTACTTTTCTGTTCGAAGTCGATAGTGGACGGTGAGCGTTCATTGGCGTGTAGGTCAATGTCTGTAATCTCGATGGCATTATATTGATCGGTGTCGGGTGATTGGAAAACGATTGCCATAAGAACTTCCTTGTCCAGGCGTATTGTGTGCGAAAGCGCAGCGCCATGTTAGAGGAGGCTCTGAAAGGGGGAGTATATATATTTATATTGCGTGTTGCTGTTTGTTGCGAGGTGGGGTGGGTTGTTGCCATCCTTGGCAAACAATCCTTAATGTCGTGTTATCAATAAAGTCATTATTGAAATGAAGCGTGAGGGATTCATTGGGTTTGATTAGTGATTGCTTAATAAAGAGGCCGCGCCCGCTCCACTGAATAGGCCTGCGCTCACTCGGTTAAACCAACTTTGTCCCTTGCCACTGCGCAGATACCGCGCCGCGCCATGAGCCCCCAGCCCATAAGCCAATTTGCACAGCAGATCCAGCACGGTCCAGGTGGCAATCATCACCAGCAACTGCGGCAGGAACGGTTGTTCGGCACTCAAAAACTGCGGCAGGAACGCGGCAAAGAACAAAATGTCTTTCGGGTTGCTGGCGCCAAGCATGAACGCGCGCCCGAACAGTGCACGAAAGCGCGGCACCGGCGCAGCCTGGGGCACTTTGGCACCCTGGGATGGTTGGCGTGATTGCTGCCAACTCTGCCAGGCGAGGTAGAACAGGTACATCGCGCCGACGATTTTCAGGGCGCTGAACAGCTGTTCCGACGCCAGCAGCAATGCACCCAGGCCGAGCGCCGAAGCGCTGAGCAGGCAGATCGAGGCAAACACGCCCCCGAGAAACGCCGGGTAAGAACGGCGCAAACCGTAGTTCAAACTGTTGCTGATCATCAGCAAAGACAGTGGCCCCGGTATCAGGATCACCACCAGCGCAGCGCCGCTGAACAGCAGCCAGGTTTCCAGACTCATCACTTTCCTCCCTATGCACAAAAGCCCCACCCGACGGGGTGAGGCTGGTTTGAAACGCGTACCGCGTGACGCTTACAAGAAGATGAACTTGGCGATGAAGATCGCGCAGAGCACCCACAGGCTGACGGATATTTCCTTGTACTTACCGGTGCCGGCCTTCAGCGCCACGTAAGTGATGAAGCCCAGCGCGATGCCGTCGGCGACCGAGAAGGTCAGCGGCATCATGATCGCGGTGACGATCGCCGGAATGCTGTCGGTCGCTTCGTCCCATTCGATGTGCGCCATGCCGCCCATCATCAGCATCGCTACATAAATCAGCGCACCGGCGGTTGCATAAGCGGGGATCATGCCAGCCAGCGGTGCGAAAAACATTGCGGCAATAAATAGCACACCTACGGTCACTGCGGTAAGACCAGTCCGACCACCCGCCGCTACACCCGCGGCACTTTCCACGTAACTGGTGACCGGCGGAACACCCACCACCGCCCCGAAAACACTGGAAGCACTGTCGGCTTTCATGGCGCGGGACAGGTTTTCGATCCGGCCGTCAGCGTTCACCAGGTTGGCGCGCTGGGCGACGCCCATCAGGGTGCCGGCGGTGTCGAACATGTGCACGAAGAGGAAGGCCAGCACCACGCTGATCATGCTGACGTTGAATACGCCGGCGACGTTCATGGCCATCCAGGTCGGTGCCAGGCTCGGCGGGGCCGACATGATGCCCTCGTAGTGCACCAGGCCCAGGCCCCAGCCGGCGAGGGTCACGGTGATGATGCTGATGAGGATCGCACCGAACACTTTGTGGTAGCTGAGCACGGCGATCATCAGGAAGCAGATGGCAGCCAGCAGCGGACCAGGCTCGCGCAGGGAACCGAGCTTGATCAGGGTGGCCGGGCTGTCGACGACAATGCCCGCGGTTTTCAAACCGATCAGCCCCAGAAACAGACCTACACCAGCACCCATGGCAAAGCGCAGGCTCACCGGAATGCTATTGAGCAGCCATTCACGAATCCGGGAAAAGGTCAGGAACATGAACAACACACCGGACACGAACACCGCGCCGAGGGCGGTTTCCCAGTTGTAGCCCATGGTGCCGACCACGGTGTAGGTGAAGAATGCGTTCAGGCCCATGCCCGGCGCCAGGCCTACCGGCCAGTTGGCGTACAGGCCCATCAACAGGCAACCCAGCGCGGCGGCGATGCAGGTGGCCACGAACGCGGCACCGTGATCGATCCCGGCGTCGGCCATGATGTTGGGGTTGACGAAGATGATGTAGGCCATGGTGATGAAGGTTGTCAGACCGGCGATCAGCTCGGTCTTCACCGTGGTGCCATGCAAGCTGAGTTTGAAGATGCGCTCCAGCCAGCCATTGCGTAATGGCGGCGAGAGTTCCAGCGTCGAGGCTTCGGATTTGCGGCTTTCCACAGCGAGTACTCCTCAAGAGTTTTATTGTTATTTCCAGGGCCGGACCCATGAGGGTGGCAGCGACCCTTTGAGGTACTTGCGAATTTGTTGACCTGATGGTCAGGAACTCGCACGAAGCGAATTATGCTTTTGTATACAAATAAAGCAAATAATGTTTTTGATATTGTCGACGAAATGTTTGGCAATAGGGATATATCGCCAGGAAGGAGGCCATCGCGAGCAGGCTCGCGATGGGTTTTCAGAGATCAGATTTTTTGTTGGTTCTCGCCAAGTGCCAGATTTACCGCCAACCACCCATTCACCGCCGTCTCTCCAGCCTCGGCAAACACCCGCTCGAGCAATTTCACCTGCTCGCGCCGCAACGACTGCTCGAACCGCGCGCCTTCCACGGTCAGTTCCAGCAGCCGCTTACGCTTGTCGGTCTCGGACGCCACGCTGTTCACCAAATGCATTTCCACCAACTGCCGTAGCGGAATGTTCAGCGCCTGCTTGGTCACGCCGAGCAACGCCAGCAACTCCTTGACGCTCAGGTTCGGATAACGCGCGATGAAAAACACAATGCGTTGATGCACCCGGCTCAAGCCGCGACGCTCGAGCATTTCATCAGCCTTGGCGGTGAAGGCCTGATAGCCGAAGAAAAACGCTTCCATGGCTTGTTGCTGAGTGCTGGGGTTTTTAAGGTCAAGCATGTTGACGTATCCGTTCGGTCTGTCGTAATTTCGGTCAACCAGTTTGACTCATTTTCCTCAGGCCTCGCTACCGGTGACCCCCATGGCTTTTTCCGAACGTGTCTCGCGCCTTAAAAGTTCTTTGATCCGTGAAATCCTCGCCGCCGCCCAGCGCCCGGAAGTGATGTCGTTCGCCGGCGGCTTGCCGGCCGAAGCCATGCTGCCGAAAGTCGAGTGGGCGGACATGCCACTGTCCATGGGCCAATACGGCATGAGCGAAGGCGAGCCGGCGCTGCGTGAAGCGTTGGCGGCCGAAGCCCGGGCGTTGGGCGTGCCGTGCGAGGCGAGTCAGGTGCTGGTGGTCAGCGGTTCGCAACAAACCCTCGATCTGGCGGCCAAGCTCCACATCGACAAAGGCACCGAAATCCTGCTCGAGGCGCCGACCTACCTGGCGGCGTTGCAGATTTTTCAGCTGTTTGGCGCCGACTGCATCACCGTCCCGCTGGAGGCCGATGGCCCGAATCTGGCGCAGCTGCGCAGCCGACTGGAACAGCACAAGCCAGCGTTCATCTACCTGATTCCGACGTTTCAGAATCCGTCGGCGGTGCGCTACAGCGAAGCCAAGCGCGATGCGGTGGCGGCGTTGCTCGACGAATTCGGCGTGACCCTGATCGAAGATGAACCCTACCGCGAACTGACCTTCGACGGCGGTAGTGCCACGCCGATCGTCAGCCGCTTGAAAAGCGCCAGCTGGATCTACACCGGCACCGTGTCGAAAACCCTGTTGCCGGGCCTGCGGGTGGGTTACTTGATTGCCAGTCCGGACCTGTTCCCGCATTTGCTGCGGCTCAAGCAATCGGCCGATCTGCACACCAACCGCATTGGGCAATGGCAAGCGCTGCAATGGATCGGCACTGAAAAATACCAGCAGCACTTGGGCGAGTTGCGGGACTTCTACCGGGTTCGTCGGGATGCGTTTCAGTCAGCACTTGAAAGGCACTTTTCCGAACTGGCGGATTGGAACGTGCCGCAGGGTGGGCTGTTTTTCTGGCTGACGCTCAAGCAGCCGCTGGATACCCGCACGCTGCTCAAAGCGGCGCTGGCGGCGGATGTGGCGTTCATGCCGGGCGAACCGTTTTTTCCCGAGCCGGATAACAACCCCGGCCATCTGCGGTTGAATTTCAGCCATATCGACCCGGCACGGCTGGACGAAGGGCTCAAGCGGCTGGCGGCGGTGCTGCGTCAGGCGCAGAAGGCAGAAGCGGCCTGAGGCTGCTGGTGGGAGAGGGTGTAGAAACAAATAAACCGGTCAATCGACCGGTTTATTTTTGTTCGGGTTTTGCGGTGACTGTGCCGACGCCTTCGCGGGCAAGCCTCATACCCCAGAACCATCAGACCGAAGCAAACCGCTTATCCAGATAATCAATGATCACCTTGGACTCATACATCCAGGTGGTCTGGCCATTCTCTTCGATGCGCAGGCACGGCACCTTGATCTTGCCGCCTTGCTCCAGCAGGGCCTGGCGATCCTGTTCGTTGTTCTTGGCATCGCGCAAGGCCACCGGAACGTTCAGGCGACGCAGGGTGCGGCGGGTTTTCACGCAGAACGGGCAGGCGTGGAACTGATACAGCGTCAGGTCCTTGGCGGCCGCTTCGACCTGGGCCTGAGCGGCGGCGGGGCGCTGCTTCTTGCCAGGACGGGTGATGAAGTCGATGAAGATGATCAGTTGGCCGAGGCCGACACGAAGCGCTTTGACGAACACGGTATAAGTCTCTCAGGGCAAACAGAAGGCGCGCAGCTTACCTGATTTTTCGCAGGCGAAAAAAAACCGGCGATCAGTGCCGGTTTTCTTCGTGCTGCGAATTACTTGATCAGGCTGAGAAACTCGCTGCGGGTGGCCGCGTTTTCGCGGAACTCGCCGAGCATCACCGAGGTGATCATCGTCGAATTCTGTTTCTCCACACCGCGCATCATCATGCACATGTGCTTGGCCTCGATCACCACCGCCACGCCCAGGGCGCCGGTGACTTGCTGGACCGCGTCGGCGATCTGGCGGCTGAGGTTTTCCTGGATCTGCAGGCGGCGAGCATACATATCGACGATCCGCGCGACTTTCGACAGTCCCAGTACCTTGCCGCTCGGAATGTAGGCAACGTGCGCCTTGCCGATGAACGGCAGCAGGTGATGCTCGCACAACGAGTAGAGCTCGATGTCCTTGACCAGCACCATCTCGCTGTTGTCGGAGCTGAACAAGGCACCGTTGGTGACCTCTTCCAGCGTCTGTTCATAACCGCGGCAGAGGTACTGCATGGCTTTGGCGGCACGTTTTGGCGTGTCGAGCAGGCCCTCGCGGGAGGCATCCTCGCCCAATTGGCCGAGAATCTCGGTGTAATTCTGTTCCAGGGACATGAAACTACCTGTGGGATTTTACGCAAAGGGCAAGGGTACGGTGGCAAACACGGCGCTGCAAGCGTGAAGCGACAGCTTTACTCGTCACGACCTTCCATCATGGTGCGTTTAAGCATCACGTAAACCGCTCCGGCGCCGCCATGTTTCGGCTGGCACGAGGTGAAGCCGAGCACCTGAGGGTGCTGACGCAGCCAGGTGTTGACGTGACTCTTGATCATCGGCCGCTTGCCGTCCAGGCGCACGGCTTTGCCGTGGGTGACGCGCACGCAGCGGATTTCGAATTTGGTTGCTTCGGCCAGAAACGCCCAGAGGGTTTCACGGGCCTTTTCCACGTTCATGCCATGCAGGTCGAGGCTGCCTTCGAACGGAATCTGCCCGATCTTGAGCTTGCGCATCTGGCCTTCCTGAACACCGTCGCGCGCCCACATCAGCTCGTCTTCCGGGCCGACATCAATCACAAACTGATCGGACAGCCCGTCAACGGTGGTGGCATCGGTGCGCACGGTGGCGGCCTGGCGCAGCTTGGCGATTTGCGCGCGGTCGGCCTTGGGTTTGCCGGTTTCGGCGCGATCGTGCTTGATTGGCTTGACGCCTTGGATCGCGCTTTTGAACAGGGAAAAATCGTCGTCTTGCATGTCAGCCTCCGCGAAGGGGGGGCAGTTTACCCAAGTCGGAGCGCTATCCATAACAATTGAGGCCCGTCAAAACGCCGGGCCTTTGATTCAGTCGTGTTTTTTCATCAGGTGCGGGGCCATGTTCAGCTCTCGCGACTGGCGCGCACGGCGACGGCAGCGGCGCCACAGCATCACGCCGAGGTACAGCACGAACAGGCCCACCGCCAGAATGATCGACGAGCCCAGCCGGCTGGCATTCAACTCGCCCAACGCCGGTGGCCGCCCCAGCAGGCTGGCCGCGCCGGCCATCGCCAGCAATACACCGCACATCGCCAGCAAGGCAGCGAACGCTGCGCCGAAGCGAAATCGCCAGTTGCGTTGGCCCTTGGGCCGCAAGCGGCGTGCATCAAAACCATCGGATAACTTCATTCCGACCTTCCTCAATGGGTATCGGCCCTTCGACCGGGAGATGACCGGGATGTTCCTGAGGCTAGGGCAATTACGGCAAATGAGAGGCTTTTGCGGATGAGCGGCGGTATAGGCCGCTCATCGACGGTCGATCAGATCAGATCGCGGGTCAGGGCGAGGGTGGCGAAGTTGTCCGCCATGATCGCCATTTCGGTCTGCTGAACGTGTTCGGCGCTGAGGATCCCGCCCTTGCAAGGCAAATCCCGCGTCGCGCAGGCGTCTTCCACCAGGGTGCAGCGAAAGCCCAGGTTCTTCGCCGCACGCACGGTGGTGCTGACGCTGGAGTGACTCATGAAACCGCAAACGATCAGGTCGAGCGAGCCCAGTTGTTGCAGGCGATCGTAGAGTTCGGTGCCGTGAAACGCGCTTGGCAGCAACTTGCCGATGACAGTTTCGTCGCCCTGTGGCTCCAGGCCCGGAATGAACTCACCGCGTTCGCCCTGTGGATCGAACAACCCACCGACGGTGCCGAGGTGACGCACATGCACGATCGGCCGACCGGCTGCACGGGCAGCGGCCAGCAGGTGTTTGATGTTCGCGACGGCAGCATCCATACCGCTCAGGGCCAGCGGACCACTGAGGTATTCTTTCTGGGCATCGATGATGACAAGGGTCGCATGACCCAGATTGGCCGCTGCGTAACCACGGCCGCTGAGTTGAAACATCGTTTTTGGAACGGACATTCTGGGGCTCCTTCGGGTGGGGCTTTTGCGACATTGTCCTCTGGCTGAGCGCTTCTGTGAATCGCTACCATCGTAGGCACCGCCGTTGCTGGCTTGCAGCCTTGTCAAGATACTCGTTCTGTTCAATAGCTCGCTAAAAAAATAGAAGAGTCCTACATCTGATACGGTGTTTTTCCTGCGTCGTCGTGGCGCCTTTTGGCTGTTAGAATCGCCAGTCGTTTTTTCTGGAGTTTATCCCGTGACCACTTCCCGACTTCGTACCCTGCGTGACCATATCCGTTGGGCCGTCAGCCGCTTCCATGGGGAGGATCTGTTTTTCGGCCATGGGACCGACAACGCCTGGGACGAAGCCCGTCAACTGGTGTTGGGTGCGCTGCACTTGCCGTGGGAAATCGCCGACAGCTATCTGGACTGCCGTCTGGAAGACGACGAACTGGCTCATCTGCAAAGCTTGCTCAAGCGCCGTATCGAAGAGCGCATTCCGACCGCTTACCTGCTGGGCGAGGCCTGGTTCTGTGGCTTGTCGTTCATTGTCGACGAACGCGTGCTGATCCCGCGTTCGCCGATTGGCGAGCTGATCGAAAAGCGTTTCGAACCGTGGCTGGGTGCCGAACCTGCGCGCATTCTCGACCTGTGCACCGGTTCCGGTTGCATCGGCATCGCCTGTGCCTACGAGTTCCAGAACGCCGAAGTGGTTTTGGCCGACCTGTCGTTCGAAGCGTTGGAAGTGGCTAACCAGAACATTGAGCGCCACGGTGTCGACGAGCGCGTGTTCACTGTTCAGGGCGATGGTTTCGATGGTTTGCCGGGGCAACGTTTCGACCTGATCGTGTCGAACCCACCTTACGTCGATGCGGAAGATTTCGCCGACATGCCGGACGAATATCAACACGAACCCGAGCTGGGCCTGGCCTGTGGCGACGACGGTTTGAACCTGGTGCGCCGCATGCTCGCCGAAGCGGCGGATCATCTGACTGAGAAGGGTTTGCTGATCGTCGAAGTAGGTAACAGCCAGGTTCACGTCGAGGCGCTGTACCCGGAAGTCGATTTCGCCTGGCTGGAGTTCGAGCGCGGTGGGCATGGGGTGTTCATGCTGACAGCAGAGCAGTGCCGCGATCATCAGGCGCTGTTCGCTTCCCGCGTCTGACCCCGATTCTTGTGGCGAGGGAGCTTGCTCCCTCGCCACAATTGGGTTTGATTCCGCTTACCGATGCGTGGCAATCCAGATCAACAACCCCGCCTGAAACACCGCAAACGCCACCAGACACGTAATGGTAAAACGCAGCCCGGCGTCTTCACGCTTGTACTTGCTGACCTTTTCTTCGTGTTTCTTCAGTTTGACTTCCTGTTCCGCCAGGTTCTGCTCGGCTTGCTGGAGCATCTGCGCGGCTTCGAGGATTTCCACCTGTTGCAGCTTTTCGCTGTTCCAGTCACCCAGCAAATCACCGACCTGCACCGCTTTAACGCTGCCCTTCAAATGCTGGGCATCGGCGTAGACCACGTCAAAACCGTGCACCCGCAGAAAGTGATCGCGGCGCAGACGGGTGTCTTCGTTCAGCGCATCCTTGTTGTTCAGGTCGGTGCCGTCGACGGTGTAGACGGGCCATCTCTTCTTTGCCCACGTGACACCCTGAGATGCCATATATCGCCCGATGCCACGGTTCATCGGCTCGACCTGCAAGCCGCTTTCCGGAGCGAAATGCACGCGTTTGGCGGCGTGATCGACCCACACGTCCAAATGATTCTGTTCTTTGCGTACTCGTTGGCCTGGCAGCTTGATGGCCATGCGCAGCAGGCTGTGCTCCTTGCTGTTGCGTTCGGCGTAACCGAATTCGACAAAGCGCAACGGTCGGCCGCCGGTGTTACGGTCGGTTTGCAGCGGCGCCAGGCGGAGCATTTTGTGGTGCTCGACGTGGACATCCGCCCACGGCAGCTCGACCGCTGGCGGTGCGTCTTTTTCAGCGGTGGTGTCGGGTGAAGTCTGGGTATCAGTCATAACGGCGAGATCCTGTCCAAGCTCTGTTGCCGCCAGTCATAGCGCTGGCGACAAAGGCTTATCGGCCGTTTTTTTCAGGACTGGAGCTTAACTGGGGCGAAGTCCGTCAATAAATCCGAGGATTCGCGCGCCGAGTTCCGCCGCCAGGGGCAATTGCGGATCTTTATAGGAGGCCAATTGCCGCTTCACGTCATTAGGCACGATGCGCATGACGTGGTTCATGCCTTCGATCAGTGCCAGTTCGGCGTCCGGTTTGGCGGCTTTGAGTGCCCTGGCGTCACCCACGCCGACCTGGATGTCGTTGCTGCCCTGAATGATCAGTGCCGGCATCTTCAGTTTGGCGAAGGCCGCCGCCGGGTCCTGGCGGAACAGCGAAATCAGGTACGGCTGCACGCTGGGGCGGAAAATCACCTGCAACTGCGGCGGCACGTTGTCGTCGACGTGGCCGGCCTTGAGGCTGTCGAGCAGTTCATTGCTGCGCAGCATCAAGGCTGGCGGCAGGCGATTGCTCAACTGCTGGCGCAGTACTTGATCGATCGGCCGGGCGCTGCCGGACAGGGAAATCACCGCCGCAGCATCAACGCTGGGTGCCGCCAGGCTGGCAATCAACGCACCTTCGCTGTGACCCAGCAAAATCAGTTTGCCTAGACGCGGGTCGGCCTTGAGCTTCTGCCCCCAGGCCACGGCATCGGCCACATAGGCATCCACCGACAGATTGCGTTCATCTGGCGTGGCCGCAAGGCTCGCCGCCACGCCGCGCTTGTCGTAACGCACACTGGCGATGTTGTGTTTGGCCAGCACCCACGCCAGCCGTTTAAGGCTGTCGTTGCGTCCGCCGTCGGGGTTGTTGCCGTCACGATCCGTAGGACCGGAGCCGGAAATGATCAGGACAACCGGTACCGGCGTGTCGGACTTGGGCAGCAACAGCGAGCCGAAAAGCTCGCCGCTCCCCGTGTCCAGACTGATCGGGCGTTGCAGGACGGAGGCCTGTACAAAGCCGGTAAACAAGGTAAGGCTCAAGGCTAGAACTCGCAGCATCATCACGCCATCATCAACAAGGTGCCGGTTGGACTCGCAGGCACCCATAAGGTTCGAGGATGAACTAGTCGGGTAGCCTGCGTATACTGGCGCGCATTACGTATTTTAGGTTCGATTTCACGGAGCGTCCTGCATGTCCGGCAATACCTACGGCAAGCTGTTCACTGTCACCACCGCGGGCGAAAGCCATGGTCCGGCGTTGGTCGCCATTGTCGATGGCTGCCCGCCGGGCCTGGAGATCTCCCTTGAGGACCTGCAGCGCGACCTGGATCGCCGCAAGCCCGGCACCAGCCGCCACACCACCCAGCGTCAGGAAGCCGACGAAGTCGAAATCCTTTCCGGCGTATTCGAAGGCCGCACCACCGGTTGCGCCATCGGCCTGTTGATCCGCAACACCGACCAGAAGTCCAAGGACTACTCGGCGATCAAGGATCTGTTCCGTCCGGCCCACGCCGACTACACCTACCACCACAAATACGGTGAGCGCGATTACCGCGGCGGCGGTCGCAGTTCGGCCCGTGAAACCGCCATGCGCGTGGCCGCCGGCGCGATTGCCAAGAAATACCTGGCCACCCAGGGCATCGTCATTCGTGGCTACATGAGCCAGCTCGGCCCGATCGAAATCCCGTTCAAGACCTGGGATTCCGTGGAAGAGAACGCCTTCTTCAGCCCTGACCCGGACAAAGTGCCGGAGCTGGAAGCCTATATGGACCAGTTGCGTCGCGACCAGGATTCGGTCGGCGCGAAGATCACCGTGGTCGCCGAAGGCGTGATGCCCGGTCTTGGCGAGCCGATCTTCGACCGCCTCGACGCTGAACTGGCCCACGCGCTGATGAGCATCAACGCGGTCAAGGGCGTGGAAATCGGTGCCGGTTTTGCCAGCATCGCTCAGCGCGGCACTGAACACCGCGATGAAATGACCCCGGAAGGTTTCCTCAGCAACAATGCAGGCGGCATTCTCGGTGGCATTTCGTCGGGTCAGCCGATCGTCGCGCACCTGGCGCTCAAGCCTACATCGAGCATCACCACGCCGGGCCGTTCCATCGACATCCATGGCAACCCTGTGGAGGTCGTCACCAAGGGCCGTCACGATCCGTGCGTCGGCATCCGCGCCACGCCGATTGCCGAAGCGATGATGGCCATCGTGCTGATGGACCACTTGCTGCGTCACCGCGGGCAGAATGCCGATGTGCGCGTGAGCACTCCGGTGTTGGGGCAGCTTTAATGGCTGATCTGATAGCCGCTGCAGTCTGATGGCGGTGGCGGCGCTCCCGTACTGGCGGCTCTCCAGTTTCTACCTGTTCTATTTCGCCTTGCTCGGTTCGACAGCGCCGTTTCTGGCGCTGTACTTCGATCATCTGGGCTTCAGCGCCGCACGCATTGGCGAACTGGTGGCGATCCCGATGCTGATGCGTTGCGTGGCGCCGAATATCTGGGGCTGGCTCGGTGACTACACCGGGCGCCGCCTGGCCATCGTGCGTTTCGGCGCCGCCTGCACCTTGCTGACCTTCTCACTGATTTTCGTCAGCAAAAGCTACGCGTGGCTGGCGATGGTCATGGCCTTGCACGCGTTCTTCTGGCACGCGGTGTTGCCGCAGTTCGAAGTCATCACCCTGGCGCATTTGCAGGGGCAGACGTCGCGCTACAGTCAGATTCGCCTGTGGGGTTCCATCGGTTTCATCATCACCGTGGTCGCGCTGGGCCGATTGTTCGAATGGCTGAGTCTCGACATTTACCCGGTGGCGCTGGTGCTGATCATGGCCGGTATCGTGGTCAGCAGCTTGTGGGTGCCCAACGCGCAACCGGTTCAGGGTGAACGGTTGACGGGGGAGGGATTCCTCCAGCAATTGCGCAGTCCCGGGGTGTTGGCGTTTTACGCGTGCGTGGCGCTGATGCAGATGAGTCACGGGCCGTATTACACCTTTCTGACCTTGCACCTTGAGCGCCTCGGTTACAGTCGCGGGCTGATCGGCATGCTCTGGGCGGTCGGCGTGGTCGCCGAAGTCTTGATGTTTCTGTTCATGAGCAAGATTCACGCGCGCTTCTCGGTGCGTCGGGTGCTGCTGGCGAGCTTCCTGCTGGCGGCTTTGCGTTGGTTATTGCTCGGTTCGTTTGCCGAATTCCTCTGGGTGCTGTTGTTCGCCCAGGTGCTGCACGCCGCCACCTTCGGCAGCTTTCACGCCGCTGCCATCCAGTTCGTGCAACGTAGCTTCGGTGCGCGCCAGCAAGGGCAGGGCCAGGCGCTATATGCCGCACTGGCCGGCACCGGCGGCGCGCTGGGCGCGTTGTATTCCGGCTACAGCTGGAATGCCCTCGGTGCCACATTGACCTTTAGTATTGCCAGTCTCGCAGCCTTCGCCGCTGCCGTTATCATTGCCACACGTATGCAAGAGGACAGGCCATGAGCCTTAGCCGTGAACACCTCGCCCAGGAAATCATCGACGCCGGGCGCTTTCTGTATGGCCGCGGCTGGTCGCCGGCCACCAGCAGCAATTATTCGACCCGCCTGTCGCCGACCGAAGCCTTGCTGACGGTGTCCGGCAAGCACAAAGGTCAGCTGGGCCTTGATGATGTACTGGCCACCGACCTGTCGGGCAATAGCCTGGAACCGGGTAAAAAGCCGTCCGCCGAAACCCTGCTGCACACTCAGCTCTATAGCTGGCGTCCGGAGATCGGCGCGGTACTGCACACCCATTCGGTGAACGCCACGGTACTGTCGCGCCTGACGCCGGAAGACTTCATCGAGTTCGAAGACTATGAACTGCAAAAAGCCTTCAGCGGCGTGTCGACCCATGAGTCCTGCGTTCGCGTGCCGATTTTCGACAATGACCAGGACATTGCGCGGCTGGCCGCCAAGGTGCAGCCTTGGCTCGACGCCCACCCTGATTGTGTCGGCTACCTGATCCGCGGCCATGGCCTTTACACATGGGGCGCGCGCATGAGCGATGCACTGCGGCAGATCGAGGCTTTTGAATTTTTGTTCGAGTGCGAGTTGAAGACTCGCAGCGTGTTGAACCGTTAAGGCTTACTTCGCCTGAAGTCGCCCCATCGCCTGATGAAATGCGCTGCCTGACCGGCCTGTAAAAAGCCGGAAGGCGCCGCCGATACCGAGGAATTGCCCCATGAGCAGCCTGTCCGTTTACCACGTCAGCAGCCCCGACCTGCCGAACAAGGTGCTGACCCACTTCGAAGACATCGCCTCGACCCTGGCCGAGCAGGGCGTGCGCTTCGACCGTTGGCAAGCCGCAGCGAAAATCCAGCCCGGCGCCAGCCAGGAAGAAGTGATCGCCGCGTATCAGGAGCAAATCGACAAGCTGATGACCGAGCGCGGTTACATCACCGTCGACGTGGTCAGCCTGAACAGCGATCACCCGCAAAAAGCCGAGTTGCGTGCCAAGTTCCTCGATGAACACCGTCATGGCGAAGACGAAGTGCGATTTTTCGTCGCCGGCCGTGGCTTGTTCACCCTGCACATCGACGATTACGTGTACGCCGTGCTCTGCGAGAAGAACGACCTGATCTCGGTGCCAGCCGGCACAAAGCACTGGTTCGACATGGGTGAAAACCCGCATTTCGTCGCAATCCGCCTGTTCAACAACCCCGAAGGCTGGGTGGCCAACTTCACCGGCGATGACATCGCCAGCCACTTTCCGCGCCTTGAGGACTGAACCGATGCCGATCAAAGCGATTCTCACCGACATCGAAGGCACCACCAGCGCGGTGAGTTTTGTGTTCGACGTGTTGTTTCCGTACGCGGCCAAACACCTGCCGGACTTCGTTCGCGAAAATGCCGAACGTGCTGACGTTGCCGAACAGCTCGCGGCTGTTCGTCGTGACGGCGGTGAACCGCAAGCCGACGTCGAGCGGGTTATCGAAATCCTCTTGGGCTGGATCGCCGAAGACCGCAAGGCCACGCCGCTCAAGGCATTGCAAGGCATGGTCTGGGAGCAGGGCTATCAGGCCGGGCAGTTGAAGGGCCACGTTTACCCGGACGCCGTTGCAGCGCTGAAGCACTGGCATCAGGAAGGCTATCAACTGTTTGTTTATTCCTCAGGGTCGATTCAGGCGCAAAAACTGATTTTCGGTTGTTCGGAGGCGGGGGATCTGTCGCCACTGTTCAGCGGCTATTTCGACACCACTTCAGGACCCAAGCGCGAAGCGCAGTCCTACCAGCGCATCACCCAGGCGATTGGCGTCGAGGCTTCGCAGATCCTGTTTCTGTCCGACATCGTTCAGGAACTGGACGCGGCGCGCACGGCCGGCATGGCAACCTGTGGCCTGGCTCGTGAGGGCGGGGAATTGGCAGGGCATGTGACGGTGGACAGTTTTGCCGGGATCAATCCTTCTGCCTTTTAAGCATCAGCCGTAGAAACAACTCAGGCCGTGAAGCGAAAGCTCTCACGGCCTGATCGTTTATAGCGCTGTTACGGGTTATGCCGAGTGATAGGTCGGCAGCGCGAACCGTTGCTGGCTTTGCAGCATGGAAATCTGCGGTAGTTCGCTGGCCTGTTCGGCTACGTCACGGCGAATCGCGCTGATGACCCATGACAGCTGATCGCCGGCATGCAATTGCTGGTAGGAAATCGAACGTTTGAAGACTTTACCGTCGTGGCTGCGCAGGGTCAGCAGAATGCCGCCATCCGGCCGGAGCTGGGTGGTCACTTCGAAGTTGGAGAACAGCGACGAAAATTTTTCCTGGATCAGGCTCATGTCTATCAGCTCCATTTTGTGCTTGAAGGGCAACATGGAGGGGTAGTTGCAGTGATTGTGCCAGCACCTGAGTTTTTAAAAATACATATAAATCAATAAGTTATGTTTTTAAGGATTTTTGGGGTTCGTGCAATTTGCATGAATGGCCATCGTGCATCCTGCATTTTGCGAGATCGGCGACAACTGGACGGAACCCATCGCAACGCCGGAGTTCCGCTTTGCGAAGGCTTCGGCCGTGGATACAAAACATTGCAAAAACCGCGTGTACAGCTCAAGAAGCCCTGACGTATTTTCGGCCTCAATCAACGCCACCCGACAATAAGAAGATCGAACGGGAGCAACCATGAGCCGCACGCTGCACGACACGATTACCTGGGGCATGATGCTCCGCAAGCTGCCTTCCATTGCCAAAGCCATCCCCCGCGTGGTGAAGGGCATGAAAGTCGCCAACGTCAAGGACCCGACCCAACCGTGTGGTCTCGGCTGGAGCTTCGAGCAGGCGACGTTGCGCAACCCCGATGGCCCGGCATTGCTGCAGGGCGAGGTGACGCTGACTTATGCACAGGCCAATCAGTGGGCCAATCGCATCGCCCATCACCTGATTGCCCAAGGCATCGGCAAGGGCGATGTGGTCGCGGTGTTTATCGAGAACCGCGTGGAACTGCTGGTGACGATATTGGCGGTAGCCAAGGTCGGTGCGATCAGCGCCTTGCTTAATACCTCCCAGACCCGCGACACCCTGGCTCATAGCCTGAACCTGGTGGCGCCCGTAGCGATTGTGGTTGGAGAAGAGCTGGTTCCGGCTTTCAATGCGGTCCGCGAGCGGATAGCCATCGATGCGGCGCGCAGCTGGTTTGTCGCCGATCAAGACACTTACCGCGATCCGGGCAAAACACCCGATGGCTTCATTAACCTGATGGCGGCCAGCTGCGACGCGCCCAGTGACAATCCCGCCGGCAGCCGGCAGGTTTTTTTCGACGACCCTTGTTTCTATATCTACACCTCGGGCACCACCGGGTTGCCCAAGGCCGGGGTGTTCAAGCACGGCCGCTGGATGCGCAGCTCCGCCAGCTTCGGGCTGATCGCCCTGGACATGCAGCCGCAGGACGTCGTCTATTGCACGTTGCCGCTGTACCACGCCACGGGCCTCTGCGTGTGCTGGGGCTCGGCGATCAGCGGGGCGTCGGGGTTTGCCATCCGCCGCAAGTTCAGCGCCAGCCAGTTCTGGAGCGATGTGCGCAAATACCGGGCGACTACCCTTGGGTACGTCGGCGAATTGTGCCGCTACCTGGTGGATCAACCGCGCAGCGTCGACGACAGTCGGCACAGCGTGACGAAGATGATCGGTAATGGTCTGCGTCCCGGCGCGTGGAGCGAGTTCAAGACGCGGTTTGCCGTCGACCATATCTGCGAGCTGTACGCCGCCAGCGACGGCAATATCGGCTTCACCAACATCCTCAACTTTGACAACACCATTGGCTTTTCCCTGATGTCCTGGGAGCTGGTGGCGTACGACCACGACAGCGGCGCCCCCACGCGGGATGCCAAGGGCTTCATGCGCAAAGTGGCCAAGGGCGAGCAGGGGCTGTTGTTGGCGAGAATCGACGACAAGGCGCCGCTGGACGGCTACACCGATCCGCAGAAGACCGCAAAAGTGGTGCTCCATGATGTGTTCGTGAAGGGTGACCGTTACTTCAATACCGGTGACCTGCTGCGCAACATCGGTTTCGGTCACGCGCAGTTTGTCGATCGCTTGGGCGACACCTACCGCTGGAAGGGCGAAAACGTCTCCACCACCGAGGTCGAGAACATCCTGTTGCAACACCCGCACATTGCCGAAGCCGTGGCCTATGGCGTGGAAATCCCCAACACCAACGGGCGGGCAGGGATGGCGGCCGTTACACCGGCCGAATCCCTGGCGACCCTGGATTTCAGTGAGTTGCTGGCGTTCGCCAGGCAGCAAATGCCGGCCTACGCGGTGCCACTGTTCCTGCGGGTGAAAGTGAAAATGGAGACCACCGGCACCTTCAAGTACCAGAAGACCCGGCTCAAGGATGAAGCCTTCGACCCGAACAGAACTGGCGGCGATCCGATCTATGTCTGGCTGCCGGGCACCGAGACTTACGTGCAAGTCACCGAGCAGGTGCTGGCGGATATTCGCGGCGGCAAGTACCGATATTGAATATGACTATGGCTCTGCATGAGAAAAAACAAGTGACAGGTTCCGGGCTGCTCGGGAAACTATCGGCTTTCCGATTGACCGAATGTGGAGTCCCCAATGTCAGACAAAAGCCGCCAGATGACCCCCGAAGAGGCTGCTGAATTTGCCGAACAGGTGTTCAACAAAGCGCGCGAGGGCGATGCGGCCATGATGGCTGCGCTGCTGACCAAGGGCCTGCCGCCGAACCTGCGCAACCACAAGGGCGACACTTTACTGATGCTCGCCGCGTACCACGGCCATGTCGACACCGTAAAAGTCCTGCTCGAACACAAGGCCGATCCCGAGATTCGCAACGACAACGGCCAGAGCCCGATTGCCGGCGCGGCATTCAAGGGTGATCTGGCAGTGGTCAAGGCGTTGGTCGAGGGTGGCGCTGAAGTGGAAGGTTCGTCCTTCGACGGACGCACTGCGTTGATGATGGCGGCGATGTTCAACCGCGTCGAAATCATCGACTACCTGATCAGCAAAGGCGCCGATCCGAAAGCCAAGGACGCCAACGGTGTGTCCGCGCTGGACGCGGCGAAGACCATGGGCGCGGCGGATACCACCGCGCAGCTGCAGAAGCTGGTTGGCTGAATGCATTAAAAGATCGTCCGAACGCGGCCCGAGCCTTCGGACGATCTTTTCGTTTTCGCGCTTAACCTGCGTTATCCTTCGCGCCCTCAAAACTCCCTCGCTACAGGATCCACCTCATGAAAGCCGCACTCGTCGAACTCATCAGCAAAATCAGCTCCGGGTGCATGGGCGAGGACGAAATCCTGAAAATCGCTGACGAAGCGGCTCAGGCCTACGCCGATCCCGAGGCTTTTCTGGCGGCCAATCCAGACATCAACTACGACGACACCTTCCCGATCCCGTTGGGTGAGTGGGTTGTCGTCGGCAGTTTGCCGGAAACCGTGCTGTTCCAGGCCGACACCTACATGGACCTGTTCGCGCAGATCGTCGCCTCGTTCGGCCCCGGCGTTGAGTTCAACATCAAGCCCAAGCAACTGGCCAAAACCGAAGCCCTGACGGCGCTCAATCGCATTCAAGTGCAGATGAGCAGCCTGAACAAGGAAAACGGTGGCTACACCTTGATGAATTTCAGCCAGTTGCTCGACGACGAACTGCAAGTGGTGCTGGTCTATGGCAACGACGTGCCACGGGTGCTGGAACTGTGCGCCGAAGTCGGCATCGCCGCCGCGCCCTCCCTGGAAGCCCTGAAAGTGGCCATCCACGTCTGAAACCGTCTACAACGGTAATAAAACGGAACCCTCGCCAGGCCCGACTATCCTAAGAGTGCCTACCATTTTTTTGGAGCGACACCATGGGTTCCACGTTCAACACCCTGATCGGCCTGATTATTTTTGCCCTGGATATCTGGGCCATCATCAACGTGCTTAAAAGTGGCGCCGAAACCGGGATGAAAGTCCTCTGGGTGCTGTTGATTCTGCTGCTGCCGGTGCTGGGCCTGATCATCTGGGCCATCGCCGGGCCAAGGGGCGATGTGCGGATCTGACGATCTTCAATCTAGGAGCGAGCGGTGCGGCGGGTGTGTGCATCAGAAGGTTCGACCTGTCATGTTCCGCGACGTAGAATGCGCGCCTTTCCCGGTCAATCGAGGCGATCGATTGGCCATCATGGGCGGGTAACCGTCCGTTGCCACCCGCATTCATCGGAGCACTTCCCATGAGCAATACCCCAACCAGCGAGTACCTGGAAACCCTCTACGAAGGCTATGGCCAGCGTTTTCGCATGGAAAAACTGCTGCACGAAGTGCGCACCGAACACCAGCACCTGGTGATTTTCGAAAACCCGCGCATGGGCCGGGTGATGGCGCTGGATGGCGTAATCCAGACCACCGAAGCCGACGAGTTCATCTACCACGAAATGCTCACCCACGTGCCGATCCTCGCCCATGGCACTGCCAAGCGCGTGCTGATCATCGGCGGCGGCGACGGCGGCATGCTGCGTGAAGTGGCCAAGCACCGCAGCGTCGAGCACATCACCATGGTCGAGATCGACGGCACCGTGGTCGACATGTGCAAGGAATTCCTGCCGAACCACTCCAAGGGTGCGTTCGATGATCCACGCCTGAACCTGGTCATCGACGACGGCATGCGCTTCGTCGCCACCACCACCGAAAAGTTCGACGTGATCATTTCCGACTCCACCGACCCGATCGGTCCGGGCGAAGTGCTGTTCTCTGAAAACTTCTACCAGGCTTGCCACCGCTGCCTGAATGAAGGCGGCATTCTGGTGACCCAGAACGGCACCCCGTTCATGCAAATCGAAGAGGTCAAAACCACCGCCGGCCGCTTGCGCAGCCTGTTCCCGGACTGGCACTTCTATCAAGCGGCGGTGCCGACCTACATCGGCGGTGCGATGACCTTCGCCTGGGGCGCAACCGATACCGCCTATCGCAAATTGTCCCGCGAAACCCTGCAACAGCGCTTCGCCGGCAGCGGCATCGTCACCCGTTACTACAACCCGGAAATCCACATCGGAGCCTTCGCCTTGCCGCAATACGTGCTGCAAGCGGTGAACAAGCCAAGCAACGACTGACGTTTCGTCGGTAAGAAAAGGCCGTCGCCGGTGTGTGAAAACACGCGGGCTACGGCCTTTTTCATACCTCGTAGATGGGATCCCTTGGAACGAACGGCCGACAAGTGAGTCGAGATAGATGTAAGCCCATCCATGGGTTTTACCGAGGAGGCACCGATGCAAAAGTGGAAAATCACTTTCGTGGATGATCACGGTGAATCAGTCGACGAACTCTTCGAGTGCGAGGAGTGCCCAAGCAAGGAACAAGCCGCCAAACTCATTCGCGGCCGGCGCCTGCCGGTCGCTGCCGAACTGGACCTCAATGATCTGGAGGGGCGTACTGCTGATCCGACCGTCAAAAGTCTGAAATCCCAGTACAGCATTGAAATCCTCAGCATTACTCCGATCTGATACATCTCTTGTCTCGTCCAAGCCTTGGCAGCGGCTCTGTCTTGGGGCTACTCTGCAACCGAGATCAGCGAATGACTCGCTAAGGTCTGGTCTTGTCAGCTACATGCTTGTTTCCCGGCGGCAACCACTGTTGCTGTATCGCTTTCATCAATCGATTGAAAGTGCAGGGAATACGGAAAGTCTATCCATCAGTCTGAGGGGGACGTTTCATGAGCACAGCCTATCAAGAAGACATCAGCAGCAGCGTGCTGCGCCGCATGAAAGAAGGCGGTTTCGACTTTTCACGATTCCATCCCATCGAGTTCTACGCCATTTTCCCGGACGAGGAGCGGGCACGCAGGGCAGCAGGTCATTTTTGTGGTGAATCCTTGAATGCCCAGATCAGCGTGCGTGACGACGGCGCTTGGTCGCTGGAACTGAGCAAAGTGATGTACGCCACCTACGACGGGATCGGCGACTTTGAGCAGAACTTCGAGGCGGTGGTCGAGCCTCTGGGCGGCATCATCGAAGGATGGGGTGTCAAGCAGGAGGTACGAGGGCTACTCGCATAAGCTTATGAACAGTGACACTTAGCAACGGCTGACCTTTGGGTTGGCCGTTTTTGTTTTTATTTCACAACATTTCAGACAGAAAAAAAAAAGCCACCTGAACAGGCGGCTAAAGGGAAGAACGATAAGTTTTGCAACGAATGCACGGATTATCCGCATCTCCCTCCCGAGCAGTGAAATCAACTCTGGCTATGCTGCTGATAGGCGACAGCATTGCTTCGCCATGAAGCGGGGGCGATCAGGGTGGGGCATTTACCGCACAGGATTGGTGCGGTGCGCGCAGCGACATTATCCAACTGATTGATATCAAAGCGTTTCTGCCGATGGCACGGGCCTTGCGATGGTCTGGGTGTCCGGGTGACAAGGAGTACGGCATGATCCGCACCTATTTTGATGAGATGTACGATGCCGGCGGCCAGGTCCGTCCGCATTATCGGGAGTTTGCCCGTTGGCTGGCCGAAACGCCTGACGAGCTTTTGGCACAACGGCGACGCGAGGCCGATCTGTTATTTCATCGCGCCGGGATTACCTTCACGCTCTATGGTGATGAGCAGGGGACAGAGCGCCTGATTCCCTTCGACACCATTCCCCGCAGCATCCCCGCCAGTGAATGGCGGGTCGTCGAACGCGGCTGCATTCAGCGGGTCAAGGCATTGAACATGTTCCTTGCCGACCTCTATCACGAGCAGCGCATCATCAAGGCCGGCATCATCCCGGCCGAGCAAGTGCTGGCCAACGAGCAGTATCAGTTGGCGATGCAAGGGCTGGATCTGCACCGCGATATCTATTCGCACATTTCCGGCGTCGACCTGGTGCGCGATGGCGACGGCACGTACTACGTGCTCGAAGACAACCTGCGTACCCCCAGCGGCGTGAGCTACATGCTCGAAGACCGCAAGATGATGATGCGCCTGTTCCCCGAGTTGTTCGCGGCCCAGCGCATCGCACCGATCGACCACTATCCGAACCTGCTGCTCGACACCCTGAAAAGCTCAAGCCCGATCGACAACCCGAGCGTGGTGGTGTTGACGCCGGGGCGTTTCAACAGCGCGTTTTTCGAGCATGCGTTCCTCGCTCGGGAAATGGGCGTTGAACTGGTGGAAGGCGCGGACCTGTTTGTGCGCGACGACAAGGTGTTCATGCGCACCACGGACGGGCCGAAAGCGGTCGACGTGATTTACCGTCGCCTCGACGATGCCTTCCTCGATCCGCTGGCGTTCAACCCGGATTCGATGCTCGGTGTTCCAGGGCTGCTGTCGTCCTACCGCTCCGGCAACGTGGTGCTGGCGAATGCCATCGGCACTGGGGTCGCGGACGACAAGTCGGTGTATCCGTTCGTTACGGACATGATTCGTTTCTACCTCGATGAAGAGCCGATCCTGAAGAACGTGCCGACGTGGCAGTGTCGTAATCCTTCTGAACTGTCCCACGTGCTGGCCAATCTTCCAGAGCTTGTGGTCAAGGAAACCCAAGGCTCCGGTGGTTACGGAATGCTGGTGGGGCCGGCGGCGACGGCGGCGGAAATCGAATCTTTCCGCGAGCGGATTAAAGCCAAGCCCCACGCGTACATCGCGCAACCGACGTTGTCTTTGTCGACCTGTCCGACCTTTGTCGAAAACGGCATCGCACCACGCCACATCGACCTGCGTCCGTTTGTATTGTCCGGCCGCGAAACCCGGGTTGTGCCCGGCGGTTTGACCCGTGTCGCCTTGCGCGAAGGCTCCCTGGTGGTGAACTCCTCCCAGGGCGGTGGAACCAAGGACACCTGGGTGGTCGAGGATTGAAGGAAGCTTGCCATGTTGAGTAGAACTGCCTCGGATCTGTATTGGATGTCGCGTTACCTGGAGCGGGCGGAAAACCTCGCGCGGATGCTCGACATCAGTTATTCGCTGTCGCTGATGCCCCAGGACGGTCGTGGCGACGGCTTGCACGAACTCGCCATGCCGTTGCTGATCACCGGCACCCTGGACGATTACCTGGAGCGCCACGGCGATCTGCATGCTGAACGGCTGCTGCATTTTTTTGCCCTGGACGCGGCCAACCCGGCGAGCATCTACAGCTGCCTCGGCGCCGCGCGAGCCAGCGCCCATGCGGTGCGTGGGCGAATCACCGCCGACATGTGGGAAAACATCAACGCCACCTGGCTGGAAATACGCGGGATCGCCGAACAGGGCTTGGGTCGCTACGGCATGAGTCGCTTCTGTGAGTGGATCAAGGAGCGTTCCCACCTGTTCCGCGGTGCTTCCTACGGCACGATCATGCGTAACGACGCGTTCCGCTTCATTCGTCTGGGCACTTTTATCGAAAGGGCCGACAACACCTTGCGCCTGCTCGATGCCCGTTACGAAATGGCCGGCGATCAGGCCGAAGCGGTCAGTGACGGCACGGCCCACGCCTATTACCAATGGAGCGCCTTGTTGCGGGCCTTGTCGTCGTTCGAGGCCTACACCGAAATCTACCGCGACGCCCCCGGCGCCCGGCATGTCGCCGAGCTGTTGTTGCTGCGCGCCGATGTGCCGCGATCCCTGCGAGCCTGCACCGAAGAGGTCGACCAGATTCTCGCTCAACTGCCCGGGGCCAACGGCCGTCCCGCACAACGCCTGGCGGCGGAAATGGACGCGCGCCTGCGCTACACCGGTATCAACGAAATCCTCGACGAAGGCCTGCACACCTGGCTGACCGAGTTCATCCCGCTGGTGCGCCAGTTGGGCAATGCCATACACAGTTCCTATCTGGAGGCTGCATGAGACTTTCCATTAGCCACGAGACCGCCTATCACTACGAAGATCAGGTGCGGGCGAGCATCCAGTACCTGCGACTGACACCCCACGACAGCGAGCGCCAACACGTGCTGAGCTGGCAACTCGACCTGCCGCGCCCGGTGCGCGCGCAACTCGATCCGTTCGGCAACATCCTGCATGTGCTGACCCTGGACGAGCCGCATGAGGCGATCATCATCGGCGCCCGTGGCCAGGTCGACATCGACGAGCTGCGCGAAGCCGAGCACGAGAGCCAGTCGGCGCTGCCGTTTTTGCGGTTCACCCGGCTGACCGAACCTGACGAAGCCCTGCGCGCGTTTGCCGAGAAGGCGTGCAAGCAACGGCGGGATCGCACGGCGCTGATCGATTTGATGCATGGCCTGAACCAGCACATGACCTACACGCCGGGTTCCACTGAAGTGGAGACCAGCGCCGCGCAAGCTTTCGCCGGGCGTTCCGGGGTCTGCCAGGACCATACCCATGCGTTTCTCGCCTGCGCCCGCAGCCTGGGCGTTCCTTCGCGTTATGTGTCGGGGTATTTGTACAGCGAGAACAGCGAGCACCTGGCCAGTCACGCCTGGGCGGAAGCCTGGTTGGATGACGCTTGGTACAGCTTCGACGTGACCAACGAACTGGCCCGCCCTGAGCGTCACCTGAAACTGGCCGTGGGCCTGGACTACCTCGACGCCTGCCCGGTGCGCGGCATGCGCCGTGGCGGCGGGTACGAGCAGATGCATGCCAAGGTGTTGGTCTCACCGACACCAGTGATTACCGTCCAGCAGCAGTAATCTCTCACCTGATCGTTCCCACGCTCCGCGTGGGAATGCAGCCCGTGACGCTCTGCGTCACATCCAAAGCCGAACGCGGAGCGTCCGTGGAGGCATTCCCACGCAGAGCGTGGGAACGATCATTGCCTAGGGCTTAATCTTGCGCCCGGCCATGTGCTTCAAATACCCCACCAACAACTCCAGATCCCCCTCCGGCAACACCGTCGACGAGAACCCAGGCATCTTCGCCTGCGGCCACTGGCGCAAGCTCTGCGGGTCACGAATGTAACGCTTGAGGAAGTCCGCGCCGAAATACTCGGTCGGGTTGAACGGAATATTCAGGTCCGGCCCGAACTGCGCGTCCCCCGCGCCATTGAGTCGATGACAGGCCAGGCAATTCTTCTGAAACAGCGCAAAGCCCTTGTTCACCGGATCGTCCGCCTTCAGCGCAGGATCGGGCAACAGGGCAGGGAAGCGCTCAGCCACCGGGGCCATGCGCTTGATGCTCGCCACTTCGAACGGCCATTGCTCGGGGCTGATATTGCCCGCCTGCGGATCGGTCCAGACCAGATAGAACGGCCCGGCACTGGGCTTGCCCTCCGACAGCGGTGGCCACGGCTTGGCCGGGTCTTCAATCGCCAGCCAGGCCCGCGCGCCCTGGGTATTGAGCAGCGGCGCAGCGGCCAGTTCGGCGGCAAAACCGTCCAGGGCCACGGCTTGCAAGTGGTCGTCAGGCTTGATGCCCGTCAACAACGCTGCCAACGGCACGGCGCGATAGCTCATGTCCCGTTTGTAGGAAACGTCGTTAGTGATCGTGATGGTCTGAGCCTGAGGATGCTTGAGCAATTCCTCTGTCTGCCAGGTGCGAGGACTCGCGCCCAGCTCAAGATTCAGCTGCGCGGCAGACAGAGGCGTGCTGAGCAGCAAGGCCCCAAACAGAATGAGCGCTTTCAAGTGATCGTCGTCCATGTCGTGGAAGTGCCGCAAAGGTTGGCACAGCCACGCCGGCCCGGATAGCGAGCCAGTCACATTTTTATCAGGCGAAATGAAAACCCCCGCTGCTCGATCAGCCAAGCACCTTGGTCAGGTTCGGCAAAATCAACAACAGCGTAGTAGCAAATAGAATGAGCCCGGCTTGACGTACTTTCGAATGTTTGAACATGGCTTGACCGCCTTTTTTGTTATTTCCTGGTTGCCTGCCTGCATATCTCCATGACGGCAGAGCGCTGCACTTCCTGTAGGACGAGAGCCTCGGCAAAACCCGACGACAACTTCGTACAGGTTTACATTAGGGCCCACGTCACGCTTGGCTTAGATCCATTTCGTATGTGTTAAGCATCCATCGCTGTTAAAAAGGCATGAGGCCTATGGCCAGCTTCTTGGGCGCCCGTTGGCTAGACAGCTTGGTGACACGAATCGATTAATCCGATAGCTGACTACCGTTCGTCTGAGCGTGACCGTCAACGCCAATGAGCGCTGTGGTCATTGAATCCGCGGCTGCTCGGCATAAGGTGAGGGCATAAAGATCACCATCAGGTTCGAGGATGTCATGACCCAAGCTTTGATATTCGACGCATTGCGCACGCCCCGTGGCAAAGGCAAGGCCAACGGCGCCTTGCACAGCGTCAAACCGGTGAACCTGGTGGCTGGCCTGCTGACGGCGTTACAGCAGCGCACCTCCCTGGACACCAGTCAGGTCGATGACGTGGTGCTCGGCTGCGTCACGCCCATCGGCGATCAGGGCTCCGATATTGCCAAGACCGCCACACAGGTGGCCGATTGGGACGTCAGCGTGGCCGGCATGCAGCTCAATCGCTTCTGCGCTTCGGGGCTGGAAGCGGTGAACCTGGGCGCGATGAAAGTGCGTTCCGGCTTCGAGGATCTGGTGGTGGTCGGTGGCGTCGAGTCGATGTCCCGCGTTCCCATGGGCAGCGATGGCGGGGCCTGGGCGCTGGACCCGGCAACCAACTTGCACAACCATTTCACGCCCCAGGGCGTGGGCGCCGACCTGATCGCCACGATTGAGGGCTTCAGCCGTCAAGACGTCGATGCCTTCGCGTTGCACTCGCAGCAGAAAGCGGCGCGGGCGCGGGCGAACGGTTCGTTCAACAAATCGCTGGTGCCGGTGCAGGACCAGAACGGCATCATCCTGCTCGATCACGATGAGTTCATTCGCGCCGAATCGACCCTGGAAGGCCTGGGCAAGCTTAAGCCGAGCTTCGAAATGATCGGGCAAATGGGCTTCGACGCCACGGCATTGCGGGTGTACAGCCAGGTGGAGCGGATCAACCATGTTCACACGCCGGGCAACAGTTCCGGGATCGTCGATGGCGCGGCGCTGATGCTGATCGGCTCCGAAGCCAAGGGCCGCGCGCTGGGCTTGCAACCACGGGCGCGAATCGTCGCCACGGCGGTCACCAGCACCGACCCGACCATCATGCTCACCGGCCCCGCGCCGGCGACCCGCAAGGCGCTGGCCAAGGCCGGGCTGCGGGTCGAAGACATCGATCTGTTCGAAGTCAACGAAGCGTTCGCCTCGGTCGTGCTCAAGTTCATCAAGGACATGGCCATCGACCCGGACAAGGTCAACGTCAACGGCGGCTCCATCGCCATGGGCCACCCGCTCGGCGCTACCGGTTGCGCGATTCTCGGCACGCTGCTCGATGAGCTGGAAGCCCGGCGCCTGCGCTATGGCCTGGCGACATTGTGTGTCGGCGGCGGCATGGGCATTGCCACCATCATCGAACGCCTCTGAGCCTGCCTTTAAGAAAATCCGACTCAAGGAAAATTGCCATGACCCAAGCCATTCGTTACGAAAAGGGCCAAGACCGGATCGTCGTCCTGACCATCGACATGCCGGGCCAGAGTGCCAATACCATGAACGCGGTCTACCGCGACGCCATGGCCACCTGCGTCGAGCGCCTGGTCGCCGACAAGGACACGATTGCCGGCGTGATCATCACCTCGGCCAAGAAAACCTTCTTCGCCGGCGGCGACCTTAATGAACTGATCAAGGTTGGCAAGCCCGAAGCCAAGGCCTTTTATGACATGGTGCTGACCCTCAAGGGCCAACTGCGTACCCTGGAAACCCTCGGTAAACCGGTGGTTGCCGCCATTAACGGCGCGGCGCTCGGCGGCGGCTGGGAAATCTGCCTGGCATGCCATCACCGTGTGGCACTGGACAACCCATCGGTGCTGCTTGGCCTGCCGGAAGTCACCCTCGGCCTGTTGCCGGGCGGTGGCGGGGTGGTGCGAATGGTGCGCATGCTGGGCATCGAAAAAGCCCTGCCGTATCTGCTGGAAGGCAAGAAAATCCGCCCGCAACAGGCGCTGCAAGCACGGTTGATCGATGAGTTGGCCGTCGATCACGATGAGCTGATGGCCAAGGCGCGGGCGTGGATTGTCGCGCACCCGGTTGCTGTGCAACGCTGGGACGTGAAGGGTTATCAGATCCCTGGCGGCACGCCGTCGGATCCGAAAGTCATGCAGATGCTGGCCATCACGCCGTCGATCCTGCGTAGTAAAACCCAGGGCTGCCTGCCCGCGCCGGAGAAAATACTCTGCGCCGCAGTGGAAGGCGCCCAGGTGGATTTCGATACGGCGCACCTGATCGAAACCCGCTACTTCACCGAACTGACCACGGGCCAGGTGTCGAAAAACCTCATCGGCACCTTTTGGTTCCAGCTCAATGAGATCAATGCTGGCGGTTCGCGACCTCAGGGCATAGCGCCTTACGTGACGAAGAAAGTCGGTGTGCTCGGCGCCGGAATGATGGGCGCGGGCATCGCGTTTGTCAGCGCCTCGGCCGGCATCGACGTGGTGCTCAAAGACATCAACCTCGCCGCGGCAGAGAAGGGCAAGGCCCACTCGGCGGCGTTGCTGGACAAAAAAGTTGCGCGCGGCCAATTGAGTCGGGAGCAGCGCGAGACGATTCTAACGCGGATCCATACCACCGAAAACGATGCGGACCTGGCCGGTTGCGATTTGATCATTGAAGCGGTGTTTGAAGATCGCGAGCTTAAAGCCAGGGTCTCATCGGCAGCGCAAACCGTTGTCGGCCCCGACGCGGTGATCGCCTCCAACACCTCGACCTTGCCGATCAGCGGCCTGGCCACCGCCGTGCCGGACCAGAGCAAATTCATCGGCCTGCATTTCTTCAGCCCTGTGGAAAAAATGCCGTTGGTGGAAATCATCAAAGGCGTCCATACCAGCGACGAAACCCTGGCTCGTGGTTTCGATTTCGTCCTGCAAATCAAGAAAACCCCGATTGTGGTCAACGACAGTCGCGGCTTCTTTACCTCGCGGGTGTTCGGCACCTTCACCAACGAAGGCATCGCCATGCTCGGCGAGGGTGTGAGCGCGCCGATCATCGAGACCGAAGCGCGCAAGGCCGGCATGCCCGTCGGGCCTCTGGCGATCTCCGACGAAGTTTCCCTCAGCCTCATGAGCCATATCCGCCAGCAAACTGCCAAAGACCTGCAAGCGGAAGGGAAACCGCTGATTGAGCACCCGGCGTTCGCCGTGATTGACTTGCTGCTCCAGGAATTCAAGCGTCCGGGCAAGGCCGCTGGAGGTGGTTTCTACGATTACCCGGCCGCCGGGCAGAAACATTTGTGGCCGGAGCTGAAAACCCGCTTCGAGAAGGCCGACGGGCAGATTTCGCCGAAAGACGTGCGCGATCGGCTGCTGTTCATCCAGGCCATCGAAACCGTGCGTTGTGTGGAGGAGGGCGTGCTGACCTCGACGGCGGATGCCAACGTCGGCTCGATCTTCGGCATCGGCTTCGCAGCCTGGACCGGCGGTGCGCTGCAATTCATCAATCAGTACGGCGTGAAAGACTTCGTCGCCCGTGCCCAGTACCTGGCCGAGCAATATGGCGAACGCTTCACGCCACCTGCGCTGCTGCTGGAGAAAGCCGCCAAGGACGCGCTGTTCTAAGGGGACGTTCTAAGGGACCGATGACGCCTTCCGGGGCTTGCCTTGCCACCGTGTTTCAAGGCAGGCTCTGGGGTGTGCATTATTCCCACCATGTGTCAGGTATTTTTTATGTCGTTACGCATCTGCATTCTGGAAACCGACATCCTGCGTCCGGAACTGGTCGATCAATATCAGGGTTACGGGCAGATGTTCCAGCGTCTGTTTTCGCAGCAACCCATCGCGGCCGAATTCACCGTGTACAACGTGATGCAGGGCAATTATCCCAGCGATGACCTGACCTTCGATGCGTATCTGGTCACCGGGAGCAAGGCAGACTCCTTCGGCACCGACCCGTGGATTCAAACCCTCAAGACGTACCTGCTCAAGCGCTACGAACGTGGCGACAAACTGTTGGGCGTGTGCTTCGGTCATCAACTGTTGGCGCTGCTGTTGGGCGGCAAGAGCGAGCGGGCGACCCAGGGCTGGGGCGTCGGCACCCACAAATACAAACTCGCGGCCAAGGCGCCGTGGATGAGCCCGGTGAGGGAAGAACTGACGTTGCTGATCAGTCACCAGGATCAGGTCACCGCGCTACCGGAAAACGCTACGGTGATTGCTTCTAGCGATTTCTGTCCGTTCGCCGCGTACCACATCAACGATCAGGTGCTGTGCTTCCAGGGACATCCGGAGTTCATTCACGATTACTCAAAGGCGTTGCTGGATATCCGTCAGGAGCATTTGGGCGAGCAGGTTTATCAGAAGGGCGTGGCAAGCCTAGAACATCCACACCATGGCACGACCGTTGCGGAGTGGATGATGCGGTTTGTGGCGCACAAGCCTTAGTCGGATTGATCGTAATGATCGTTCCCACGCTCTGCGTGGGAATGCATCCCGTGACGCTCCGCGTCACACCATACTCACAACCACCCCGACCGCTTGAAGCTCGCCCACAAACCGACGCACCCAACGGTGATAAATCCCAACACCCCGAAATACCCATAATGCCAAGTCAACTCTGGCATGTCCTCGAAGTTCATCCCGTAGATCCCGGCCACCGCCGTCGGGAACGCCAGAATCGCCGCCCACGCCGCAAACTTGCGCTGCACCACGCTCTGGCGCGAAGCCTCCAGCAACACCCCGACCTCGATGGTCTGGCTGGCAATGTCCGCCAGGGTCGTGAGGTCTTCCATCTGCCGCGTGACATGAATTTGCACATCGCGGAAGTACGGGCGCATGTTCTTGTCGATGAACGGAAAGCTCAAATTTTGCAGTTCCTCACCGATCTCCACCATCGGCGCCGCAAACCGGCGCAAGCGCAATACATCGCGACGCAGGCCGTGGAGTTTCTGGATATCGCGCTCGTTCAGGGAACCGCAGAGGACATTGGTCTCCAGCTCATCGATCTCGGCATGAATCGCTTCGCCCATCGGCTGGTAGTTTTCAATCACGAAATCAAGGATGGCATAGAGTACGAAATCTTCCCCATGCTCCAGCAACAGCGGGCGCGCCTCACAACGCTGTCGGACGTGGGCGTAGGACGCCGAATGACCATTACGTGCAGTAATGATGTAGCCCTTGCCGGCGAAGATATGCGTCTCGATGAACTGCAATTTGCCTTCATGGCGGATCGGCGAATACGTAACGATAAACAGTGCATCGCCGAACGTTTCCAGCTTCGGTCGACTGTGTTTTTCCAGGGCGTCTTCGATGGCCAGTTCGTGCAGGTTGAACTGGCGTTGCAGATTGAACAACTCCTGAGCGCTCGGCTCTTCAAGGCCGATCCACACAAAGTGGCCAGGCTTGGCAGCCCAGGCCGCGCCTTCGTCAAGGGTGATGTTGGTGACTTTCTTACCAGCGCTGTAAACCGCAGCAGCAACGACTCTACCCATGATGGTGATTCACTTCTTATTGGCCGCTTTCTAATAGTAAAGACTGGCGGTGCCAGGCAGGATTCAGCTTAACCTTGTCTACTGCTTGAGAGTCAGCAAAATCTGTAGAGTTCGCAGGCAAAAGAAAACCCGCACAGGGCGGGTTTCATTCAGGCGGCTTGCAGCTGCCGATCCATTGAGTCGATGCACTCACGCATCTGTTCGCGGCATTGGGCGATCAGCATCGGCATGTCATCCAGGCTCAGTCCAGCCGTAGGAATTGCCGGCAACGAACGGATCAGAATCTTCCCACTGCGCCAGCGGTTCAATCGCATGTGTTTGACGTAACTGCTGACACACACCGGCACGATTGGTACGCCGGCGGCAATCGCCATCTGGAATGCACCTTTCTTGAACGGCAGCAGCTCTTCACCGAGGTTGCGGGTGCCCTCGGGGAAGACCCAGATCGAGGTATCTTCATTTTGCAGGGTGTGAGTGGTGGTCAGCATCGACTGACGTGCCTTGTGCGCATTGCCGCGATCGATCAACACATTGCCCGCCAACCAGAACAACTGCCCGAACAGCGGCACCCACTTCAGGCTCTTCTTGCCGATGCACACGGTGCGTCGGGGTACCACGTTGCCGAACACAAACAGATCGTAGTTGGACTGGTGGTTGGCGACGATCACGCAGCTGTCGGGTTTATCCATCAACGGCCCGACATCGGCCTTCACCCGCAAACGCAAAATGCACATCGCCGGCCACGCATACAGGCGCGCGCACAAACGGCTGTTGTCCGGGTTGAACGGGCGGCACAGCCCGAGAATCACTCCGAGCACACCGGCCAGAATAAAGTGCAGGCCCATCAATAACATACGGAACACAAACAGCATTTAAAGGCCCACCGGGACAAAAGGTGGCGCAGTGTACGGATGTGCACTGTTTTCGGCAATTGCCGCTATAGAAGTGGGAGATAGCCGATGTTTGAGTGCATGTTTCCGACTTGTGGGTCAGATGCGGCCTAGAGCGGTTGTAAGGTTTTAAACCAGACACCCAAGAAAAAGCCCGACACGACGGTCGGGCTTTTTGGTGCAACGCATTCGGGCTTAACCCATATGCTCCTGATCCAGGATGATCGCGTTGTCCAGCGTCTCCAGCAGCGCCTTGCGCACTTTGAGCTTGGTGTTCTTGTGGGCGATCATGTTGAGCTTCTTCAACTGACGAGCCGCCGCCAGCGCCGCGCCTTGCAGCTCTTCGGCCGACACCACCACATCAAGGAAGCCGGCATCCACGGCGCTTTGTGGGTTGAACATCTCGGCATTGATCACCGCGCGATGAAACGCCGATTTGCGCAGACGATCACGGGCCAACTCGATACCGGCGTGGTGCATGGTCATGCCGATCTGCACTTCATTCAAGCCAATGCTGAACGGGCCATCGACACCGATGCGGTAGTCAGCCGACAACAGAAGAAACGCACCCTTGGCCACCGCATGCCCAGGACACGCCACGACCACCGGGAACGGATGCGACAACAGGCGACGAGCCAGGGTCGAACCCGCAGCCACCAGCGCCATGGCCTCATTAGGGCCGGCCGTCATCACCTTCAAGTCATAACCACCCGACAAAATCCCGGGCTGCCCGGTAATGATCACCACCGCCCGATCCGCTACCGCCCGATCCAGCGCAGCGTTAAACGCCACAATCACGTCCGGAGAGATGGCATTGACCTTGCCATTGCTCAAGGTCAGGGTCGCGATACCGTCTTCGAGATGGTAGGAAATCAACTCACTCATGACGCCAATCCTTCTAATAAAGTAGGGCAGACGTTACCCACCGCTGTACGCCAGGTAAAGCGCCGTGACTGACCCGCCAGTCACCCTTTTCCCGCCCGCCAGGCACAGCCCGCCCCGCCCACCGTGCATTGGCCTCTATATAGAAGGGGAGGCGAAGCCGGAGATTGGCAGGTTTGCCATGCCCTTGAACGTCCAGAAAGGGCCAATCGCGTTAACCGCATGAAAATTCTGAAAAAAATGTTTGCCATCAGAAATGCTTTCGACTACATTAGCGCGCCTCGACAGACTGAATGCGTTTGACGAGATACGGTGAAGTGTCCGAGTGGCTTAAGGAGCACGCCTGGAAAGTGTGTATACAGGAAACTGTATCGAGAGTTCGAATCTCTCCTTCACCGCCACATTCTGCAAACACAAACCCCTGATTTTCCTAGAGAAAGTCGGGGGTTTGTGGTTTTTGGCGTCTGAAAAGGGCGATATGAGAATAACATGGAAGCACGGGTGGCTTTTTTTGCGGTGTTGAGCAACGAAAAGTTGAGCTCCTTTTCTGCTTAACAGGGCGTGGCGATGCAAGCTGAGTTGATGTCAGTGCGCCGGTAAAGGCAGTATGTGGCGCAAACCATCAAACTGAAACGCCGCAAGGAAGCCCTCATGGCCAAGACGATTTACGATAAGCCCACTCGCGCGCTGCTCAAGGACATGCTGGTGAGCTGGAACCTCCAACCGGGCCAAGTATTCACTGCTGCTCGCGCAATACAGTGGTTCGCGACGAACTATCCCAAACTGAAGCCTGGCAGCATCCGTGCGCATTTAGTTCAGGCTGCCACGAACGACCCTAGTCGCTTACATCATCCCTCGACCAATATAACTGACGACATTCTGTTCAAGGTTGCCCCTGGCGAGTTTCGGCGCTACGAAGCGGGCAAGGATCCGGCGCCAATTCGTGAAATGGTAAAGGGCGATATCGCCAAGCAAGAAATAGAAGATATTGATATTGATCGCGACGGCTCGGAGGAAATCAATCTACCCGGCTCTACCGAATTTCTACTGGAGAAAGACCTGCAGCGCTACTTGGCGGAAAACCTGGGATGCATTGAGCCGGGCTTGAAACTGTACGAAGACGAAGACCTGCGAGGCATCGAATACGAAGCAGGTGGAGGCAGACGTATCGACATTCTCGCCGTTGACCGTAACGGTGCCTTCGTCGTGATTGAGCTGAAGGTCTCTCGGGGCTACGACCGCGTGATCGGCCAACTGCTGCGCTATATGAACTGGGTTCGACGCGATCTCGCGGAGCTAGGCCAAAAGGTACGCGGTATCATTGTGTGCCGCAGTATGTCCGAGGATCTGCGACTAGCTTGCTCAAGCATGAACGACGTGGAGTTGTTCGAGTACAAACTTTCCGTAGCAGTTACTAAGGTAGCAACACTTCAACTACGAGAATAAAGACACCACGGGCAATCCGGCAATCCTATCCTCTCAATGAGATTATCCGTTTGACTGACAGCCCAATACAGGACGGTAGCTTTAGCCGTTACAGAAAATACCTACGTATCGATGTGGCCCTATTCATAGCCAGCATGGTCGGAGCCTTCACCCTTAGTGGGTTCGCATATCTGGAAAAGTACTATCTAGTGTTAGATGTGCCAATTGAGCGCATAAATATCAGTGCACAGCAATTCGTGGCCTATGGAGCGGCTGGGTTAGGCTCATATATCGCTGCCCTGGGATTCGCGGTTGCGTTGGTGGGGACGGTGACTCTCCTATTGGTGCTTTTTGAGAAACCAAGAAAAAAAACGGAGCAACCCATCGCTCTGCCGTTATGGGTGGCACGCATTCGGAATCAAGCAATCGAACATAGCATGGCGTTTAAGTTTGTAGCGTGCCTGTGCATGGTAGCGCTATT
The DNA here is from genome assembly GCF_000282195.1 of Pseudomonas sp. GM18. Classification (GTDB taxonomy): domain Bacteria; phylum Pseudomonadota; class Gammaproteobacteria; order Pseudomonadales; family Pseudomonadaceae; genus Aquipseudomonas. The sequence continues at coordinate 7,025 of NZ_AKJT01000093.1, read as the reverse complement.
GATGTGGTGCACGTGGTATCTCCTCGTAACGATACCATCAGATACAGGCCGATCCGCTGCGCTCAAAACCGCTACCGAATGCACAGCCCGTGCATTGGTTTATCAGAACCTTGATCGTTACGAGGGATGTCAGGTTGCCGAGTCTGACGACATGATTTACCTACTCAAACGAGGTCATGTCGATAAATTTGGTGTCGGGTTCTACACGCTTGAGTTACCGAAATCGGGCTTGAAGAACATCGTAGGTGCAGAGCAGTACATAACCTACGAGCGTTAGATCATCACGCGATCACAGGTCCACGATGGGGGGCTTCTCGAACAAATATTCACGCGCCCCTCAAGCAAGGCGTCGAGCGCAGCCAGCGACAACAATCTGGATCGGGCAAATATTGAAAGGGCTGGATGAGAGGGCTTTGGCAAGCCCCTTTCCTCAAGCTCAGTCCTATCTAGCCTCTATCATATAAATTGCGCTCCCCACACCAAGGAGGACAGCACAGATCCCAGACAGAGTCGCGGCTCCGAGATGTTGGGCGAAGGCAGTCAAATCTCTCTTTCACCGCCAAATTCGATGTACACAAAACCCCTGATTTCGAGAGAAGAAGGGGGGGTGTGGTTTCTGGCGTCTGATATCGATGCATCGAATGACCTTCTGGTTTATGAGGTGCAACTCTATCGAGCGCATTTACCACATCAGAAAGTTTGGTAATTAGCTCGACCACGATTTCGATAATGTTCAGTTCGGCTACAGTCCATTGGATTTAGCGAGCGTCATCCCCCGCCATCAGATGGCCTAGCCCATGCGCTGGGCATGACGATCGCAGCCACGTTCATGACGAACCAAAGCGATACACCCCTTTCTGCAGGGTGGACCATAGTGAGTGCGGGCGTTGAGCCATGTCGTAATCAAATCAACCAATTCCAGGATAGTTGATGACTGCAGGGGGCTACGATTTTGTAGGGGCAAGGTCCGAAATTGATGTAGGACGATTGATAGGCGCGTGGGAAGCAATGCTGGAAAGCCAGATGGTTGGGGGCCTCCACAGGTTTTGGCACCTCGCATGAGCTGCATCGGGAGGGGGTATTCGTTTTGCGTCTGTAAGGTACAAAATGACCCAAAGGGCAGCGCACACGACGCGCCCCTTATCCGGAACGGACGCACGTTATGCAGGAATTCACCATGAAACAGGCCGAGCTGGAAAAGGTTCACGTGGAAATCGTCAAGCTGATGGCTGAACAGCGCAAGCTGAACGCCGAAGCTGGCAAGATGACCCGTGAAACTTTTTGGTATCCGGTAGCTGTTGCAACTGGCTTGATCGGTACGGTGGCGACTGTCACTGCGGTGTTGATCAAGCTGCTCTGACCCTTGATTCTTTCGATGCTGTGAAAGGCTGATATCGCGGCTACCGAGGAATAATGCGCGCGTCTATGAAAAAGGACATCTCATGATCACCACCACAACTCACACCATCGAAGGTCGACAAATCACCGCCTACCTGGACATCGTCAGCGCCGAGTCGGTGCAGGGCGTTAACGTGATCCGCGACATGTTCGCCGGGATGCGGGATTTTTTCGGTGGGCGTTCTCAGACGTTGGAGCGGGCATTGAAGGAGGCGCGGATTCAGGCGACTGACGAGATCAAGGAACGGGCGCGGGCGCTTCAGGCGGATGCGGTGGTAGGGCTCGATTATGAGATCAGCATGCCGGCCGGCAAGGGTGGGATGGTGGTGGTGTTTGTGACCGGGACAGCGGTCAAGCTGAGGTAGGTCGCGCGGTAACGGCCATTCGTCGGGCATGTAACGATCTGAATCACAAGTCTGGGAATGACCGGCTAGTCTCAAAAACCAGGGTGGTCGATATTTTTCAGGCAAAAAGGGCTTGCCGGTATCGACCCGTTTTGAGAGGAGCGAAGATATGGCTGAGCCGTATATCGAAGACGACGGTGCAGAGTTTCCAATCAATGATTGCGTGCAGTGTGGTCAGACGGACTATGTGCCGAGCTTCGGCGAAGACCGTATCAAAATAAACAAAATCAAATCTGCAGTACCTAGGACCCGAGGGCCGAAATCGAAATTTATGCCCAAGCTGGGGGCGCCTTCCAGGAAGTAAACCGATAACAGCACAAACCCCGCATTAAGCGGGGTTTCTTGTTTCTGAAGGGCAGGAAACGTGGCTCGGCGGCAATGCCGAGAAATGTCCTACAACTTTGCGAGCGCTGGTATTTTTTTCACAAACTTTTCACACCGGCCTACGTAGGCTCAACTCATCCGTTAGAAAGCAGTACCCTGGCCCGTCTCCCCAGCGGGCTTTTTTTTGCCTGTCATAAAACCTTTTGCATAAACGCTGTCCAACCGTCGCCAATGGCGAGGTTGTTCCGGTTTTGTGTCTGGACTTTACCTGCGCTAAAGCATTCAATCTCCGGCCTTTCCGTTTCCCCTTTTTTGAGGTTCTTGTTATGCGTTTGACACTGCCTGCTCTGGTTCTGGGCCTTTTGGTTGCTCAAGGTGCGATGGCTGCCGGTGACGGCACGGCCGCGCTCGGTGGTGGTTTGGGTGGCGCGCTGGGTAATGTGGTTGGCCAGAAAATGGGCGGCAGCACTGGTGCAGCGATCGGTGCTGGCGTAGCGGGCGCAGCCGGCAGCGCTGTTGCAGCGCGCAAAGGCAGCCGGACCAAAGCGGCCATCGGCGGCGGTGTTGGCGCGGCGGGCGGCTCGATAATCGGTAACAGCCTGGGCGGCAAGACCGGTTCCACCATCGGCGCAGGCCTGGGTGGCGCATTGGGCGGCGGCGTAGGCAGCAACCTGTCCAAAAAAGGTCACTGATCCTGAAGGTCAGCTGAAAAAGCCCGGCTCAATGCCGGGCTTTTTCGTTTTGGAACGTTTCTGCATCATGTGGCTCAAATCCCATACAGTCGGTATTTGATTTGCTGTTCCACGGTCGCGATTGGCTGGGTTCAATAGCAGATGCCAGGCTGAGGCCTATCCGCGGCATGTTCTTTTCCCCCATGCGGAAATTAGAGGTGCATATCATGCGTTTGACATTGTCCACGGTATTTTTAGGGCTTTTGGTCGCTCAGGGCGCAATGGCGGCCGGCAACGGCGACGCTGCAGTCGGCGGTGGTCTTGGCGGTGTGTTGGGCAGCGTAGTCGGCGGACAGTTAGGCGGCAGCACCGGGGCTGCGGTGGGCGCTGGCGTTGGCGGTGCGGCAGGCAGTGCAGTCGGTGCGCGCAAGGGCAGTCGCACAGAAGCGGCCGTCGGCGGAGGTCTCGGCGCGGCGGGCGGTTCGGTGATCGGCAACAGCCTGGGCGGCTCCACTGGTTCGGCCATTGGCGCAGGCGTGGGCGGCGCAGCCGGTGGCGCGGTGGGCAGTAGCCTGGGCGATGACCGCGGCAGTTCGCATTCCGGTGGCGGCTACTACAAACACAAGCATAAAAATAAGTACAAGAATCACTAACTCGATATCGAGTAACAGTAAAAACCCGGCCGAGTGCCGGGTTTTTCGTTTCTATCGATAGGACTCTGGAACGATTGGCCGTAGGACGTCTCGAACTTTATAGACTCCCTGAACGTTGTGAGGCATGCCATGACTCCGGAAACCGAAGACAAGGAAGAAGAAGGCCCGATCAACGATCCCGGCAATGAAGATCCGGGGTCTCTGATGGACGACGCCACGGTGCCGCTCAACGATGCCGATGACGCGGGCGATGTGGGCAACTTAGAGAATGATGAGTATGACGAGGAAGACGACGAGTGATTTTGCGGTCGGGCCGACCTCGATCCCCGCGTCTATGGTGTTGTCCTCGAAAGGCAAGGATCTGCTTTTCAGCTCCATTGAGAGGTGCGTTATGAACGCCGATCCGAAAGACACCGATATCGACGATACCCCCGAATATCCACTGCCTTCGCCCACCAATTCCCTGCGCCGCGACCAGCGCCCGCCCGACGATGACGACACCGCCGTGGAACAGGTACCCGCCGATGATGTGAGGCGCGGTAATGTGGAAGCCGACCCGGAAGACCCGGACATCGCCGGTGATGACGCCTCGGGCGAACCGAGCTGAAGCCTGTGCGGTGGTGCATCGCCGCTTGTCGATTGTGCGGCACCTTTAAAAAGCGATCACCGCCAGAGATCAGGTAAAGCATTCTTTAAAGGAGATGCACCATGATCAGATCAAAATGGACGGCGCTGACGATGGTCGGCTTATTGTCGATCAGCTCATTGGCGGCGTTTGCTCAATCTACTGGTCGCGACGCACCGGTCGATAAGGGTGGGATGCCGCCTTACTCGGAAATGAATGCGGGTACCTCGGATGGGAAGGCGTTGCCGCCGGACGAGATGGGTGGTGGGAATGGTGGTGATGTGAATGGGAGCAGCATCAACCAGGGGGAGGGGAGCGGGTCGGTGAGTGGTGGAAGTTCGATGGGGAGTGGTTCTGGAGGTGGGTCTGGAGGATCAGGTGGTTCTGGGGTGAGTGGGGGCGGGGCAGATAAAACCGGTAATTCGGGTGGCTGAAGCCAGATTCTTTACCGTTGCACTGAGCCCAGCATCGAGCTGGGTTTGGTGTTTGCACAGGAGTTAAAAGTTCCCTGACCTCTTTTTTCGACCGCTACTCCTCTTCAATATCGGATTCAAACCAGCGCATAAAGAAGTCTCTCTGAATCTCTGGATCGTTGGTAAGGTTATTTTCTTCATAGTCAAAAATATTTACCAGGTCATTCCTTGTTGCATACTTACCTAGTGTGAGTTCATATGCTTTTACTCCAAGCGACATCTGTGAGGACATGCTGGAAGGGTGTACGTTTATTTTTGCTCCTTTGCACAAAAAGGTTACATTGTTATGGTTCTGCCTAATGTGGCCAAAACAAATGTAGAAATTATCACCTGTGTATGATTTTCGATATCCATTTTTCATGACGAAAGTAATGGTCAGGTTTTCTGAGTCACAGAGAAGCTCAGCGGATTGACGCTCGTCATTTTTGATTATCACAATCTCTATGCTAACCACGTTCCATTCCTAGTTCGGATTTAAAGGTTGTGTTACCTGATGGGTGAATATTCACAACGATGGGCGTAACGCTGTGAGTATCTGTTCTGCTGACTTTGTCTTGGATTACCTGCCTTGATCTCTGTCAGGGTTTTTTCGGAGGTTAAATAGATTGGTCTTCTTTAAGCTGGGGCTGGGGTTTTACCGGGTTAGTTTGTTTTGGTCGAAAATAGCTTATCCATTGATGATAAAATTCTATTTGTTCAGAAATGTCATTGGTAATGTTCTTGTCCTCAAAATCAAAAATGTGAACAATATGATCTCGTGATGCTGCTTCTCCCAGTGTCATCTCATAAGCTACAGCTCCATTGCTCATCTGAGAGCACATTCGTGAAGGAAAAACATTAAGTTTTGCTCCTTTGCAAAGAAATTTTATTTCTGGAAAATCTCGTCGGATTTGTGCCAGGCATAAATACAGATCATGGTCGGTGTAGGTTTTTCTGAATCCATTTTCCATTGTGAACGTTAGTGAACTAAAGCGCTCTTCAAGAATTGCGGTTTCGATAGTGTTCCCGGATTGTAGTTTTATGTAGTGTTTCATCATATTTGCTCCGCGTGCCAAACTTTATTAGGTGTGATCAATTGCGGCTGTTGTCTTTAGGTTTTGTTTGGTGTTGTAATTGTCAATGATTCGATCCAGTTTTGATAAAAGGTTTTTTGTTCTTCAATGTTGTTAGTGATGTTTTCGTCTTCGTAGTCGAAGATTCGTACTAGGTCTTCTTCTTCACTGGGTTTTCCAAGTTTAAGTTCGTATGCGACTAAGCCACTAGACATTTGTGAAGACATTCGTGAAGGATGAACATTTAGTTTGGCTCCTTTGCATAGGAATTTTATTTCAGGGTGCTCGGCTCTTAACATGCCGAAGCATACATAAAGGTCATAGGCTGTATAAGTTTCGGTTAAGCCACTTCGCATCGTAAATGTGAGTGTCGGTTTTTTTCTATTGCATTCGATTATGGCTGTCTCTGTGATACCATGATTGTTTATTAGTATTTCTATTGGCTTCATGGCTGCTTCCTGTAAGGGTTGGGTATTGAGTAGCCCTTATAGCTACCATCGTCGCGGACGGGGGTGGCGCCGACGATGTCGTGATTTTTTACTCCTCCCGGGATCGCTATCTCAACTTCACGCCGATGTGGTGATATCATGCCAAGTTCTTTATTTACATCGATTCCGCTAATGTTTTTCAGTACATATACATAACCATCGTCAAGCCAGTAGCCTGTGGCAAATTTTTTTGCCTCATTTTCGTTTGTCGAAGTGCTGACAAAGTAACTAGGAGGGCTTCGATTATCCAATGCATGCATGTACAGATCTGTACTGTCTCCCAGGGGTTCAAATCCTGCCTCAAAAATTTCCCATGGTTCTCGGTCATCACCACGGTACAAGTAATGGTTCTCTCGTTTTGGGCTTGGAGTTCCGGGCCCCCCCTCATAAACCCTAGCCTTACCCGCCGGATCCTCATCCCCAAACGACGGCTTCTTACACCCATCCCCCCCAGGGCACTCACTCAACCCCAACGGATCAACCCAACCCGCCGGATTGCGTGTGTACTGATAGCCGTTTAGCCCGCCCGCCAGCTTGCTCGGGTCTGGCGTCAGGTACCGCCCGACATCCGGATTGTAGTAGCGATGCCGGTTGTAATGCAGGCCGGTTTCCGCGTCGAAATACTGCCCTTGAAAGCGTAGTGGCTGATCGAGGACCTGGTGGGTGTCGCGGTTGAGGCGGGTGAGGCGGCCATATGCGGTGTATCGGGCGGCCCAGATGATGTCGCCGCTGTAGTCTGTGAGTTCTTGCGGGGTGCCGAGGTGGTCGAGTTGGTAGTAGAACGGACAGGCTTTTCTCGGGCCTTTGCCGTCGAGCATGGCCAGCGGGCGGAAGGTGCCGGGTTCGTAGACGTAGCTGCGATGGTGGTCCTGGCTGTGTTCGGCGACGAGGTGGTCGCCCTGCCAGAAAAACTCTGTGGTTTTGCCGTCGACGGTTT